>NZ_CP059600.1:686121-1372242 GCF_022369475.1 Campylobacter sp. RM12651 | reverse complement strand
ATTATTTTTTAAAATATAAAGCTTTTCACTAACATATAAAGCTCTATTGTTTAGATTTCTACTTGCTCTAAAAGTGTTATATTTTTGCTCTAACATTTGCACTTGACCAAATTGTTTTAACATATTCATAAGTTCATTTTCTTCAATAATGCCCTCATTGTTATAAGAAATTAAAACTATTTTTGCTTTTAAATTAGAAATCAACTCAGTAAAGCTTTCCAAAGCTGTTGCTTTATAGTTGTAAGCACTTTTATTCCAACCTTTAGCAATGCCAGAAACTTTTGAAATATCACTCGGTTTTATATAATTTGTAATTAGATTTAGCATAAAATAATTCGAGCCATAAGGGTGCTGATTGTAAGGTGGGTCAATATAGCATAAATCACAATCAAGCTCTTTTGCTAGATTATTTGCGTCCATTTTAAAGACTTCAAACGGCACATTATAAGCTGAAAACACAGGCATTTGTAAGTTTATATTTGCTTTTATTCTACTTAGGGCGTTTTGACCCTCGCCACCAAATTGACCAATACCATTTTTGTTTTTATAAAAGCCCTTAAAAACTCCACTTGTATTAACTTTAACACTAGCTTCATATAAAAGTGGAGCTAAAAAATATTTTTTGTATTTATTATGTTCTAAAAGCTTTCTAGCTGTATCAATATAACTAGCATTATAATTTGTATAAAAAACTCTATCGTTAGGGCTTATATTAAGCTCATCTTTAGGAGAGTAAAGCTCTTTAATAAAACCTGCATTATCTAAATTATTTATGATTTCTTGACTTAAAATATTGTATTCATTTAAGAGTTCTTTATAAAAATCATCATTTATATTTAATAAATAGCATTCATTAATTGCTTTGCTATAACTTTCTAAATCATTTGCTATTAGATATGATGAATGTTGTTTTAAAAACCTTGCAACTATTCCACTTCCACTAAATAAATCAACCGAGCTTAATTTATCTTTTTTAAGCTCAATCTTAGCATACTCAACGCCCATTGCTATAAAATCAAGTAAAGAGCGTTTATTTCCTAGATAAGTAATAATTTGTTCGCTTAGATAAGCTTTATTTTCGCTCATTTTTAAATATCCTTATAAAAAATGTGATAGCATTTATTTGGGTTTTTTAAATATTTTCGTAGTAATGATTTTTGATACTCTTTATTTTCTTTTTTTATTATATTTGGTAGTATTTCAGTAAAAAATATTTTAATATCGTGATTATTAATTGGCACATCTATTTTACTATTATTAAATTGAAAAAACTTGTTATAAATAATACTTCTAATTTGATTGTAATTATCTAGTAAGTTATAAAATACATAAGTCTTTTGAATTACATCTACTGATTTAATATTAACCTCATCAATATTAAAATTACTAAGTTCTTTAAAGTTAATACCATTAGCTCCATATTTTTCAAAATAATGACAGAAGTTACTAAGTATAGCAATTTTTTTATTTGATAAAAATATAAAATTTTCTTCAAATAATGGTTTATCATTAATCACAAAACTAAAACCTTGAGTCATAAATAAAAGCTCTTGCATTCTATGTGCAGAAAAAGTTTCCCCCGCATTTTCAATATAAGCCAAGTGTAAAAAATACTTTGATACGGCTAAACTATTACTCATTTATACTTAACTCTTTACTTTTTTCGTTATATTCACTAATAATTTTTTTTAATTTATGAATATCACAATCTCTTTTTAAAGGAAAAGCAATAAAAAGTATTTTATTATTAGAGCTAATACTTTCAAAACTATTATTTGATACATAATCAGATATTTTATTTCTTATATCGTTAAATAAAAAATCTTTATAAATATTTTCGTATTTATTTTTTGGTTGATAACTAATATACATTTTTTCAATATTAACACATAACATAATAATCCTTTTCTAAAATATTAGTATAATTTTATTAATTTAAACTTAAATATACTAAAAAATTAGTATAACTTGCATTTTTTGGATATTATTTATTATTAAATGAAAAAAATTTTTATCACAGAGTTTGTTACATAGTCTTACTTTTGTTTATAAATAAAAAGACTAATTACCGCAAGTTATTTAAAATGAGTTTTTTAAGCTTATTTAATATCCAAAAAATATTTTCTTTAATTAGCCTTGTGTAAATATACACTTTTTTTTAATAATCCTTACAATATGAATATAATTTTTTATATACTAATTTTTTAGTATATTTAAGTTTAAATTAATAAAATTATACTAAAATATAAGTATTTTTATCAGAAAGGATTTACACATGAAACTAAATGAGTTTTTAAACACTATTTCAAAAGAAATAGCGAAAGAATTAAATGGCAAACAATATAATACATTAAGCCTAGAGGCCCAAATTTTTCTTGAAGAATATAGAAAAGAAAATTTTGATGCTTATGATTTTCAAAAGAATAATAATATGTTATTAAAACATATCTTATTAAGAGAAGATATTAAATATAATGAATTACTTGCAATATATGATGATGAGAATTTATTGAATGCAATTAGTGATTTAGACAAAAATACAAATGTGGAGTTAGATTTATTTAAAAAAATAGTAGCTTAAATTATAATCCCACTTTTGCGTGGGATCTATTTATAATTATTTTTAAATTTTTCTATTTCTAATAAATGTTCTAATTCTTTTGTTTTAACAAATAAATCAATTGCTGCAATAAATCTATCGTTTATTTTAAATTGATTTTGCTTACAAGCAGAAATATAATTAGGCGAGTATTTTATTATGCTTGATAAATCTTTTAATGATAGATTAAAATAATCTAGCACTTTATTTATTTTTATCTGTAAATCTTGCTCAGATTGTATATCTTTAATTTTCCTTAATATTTCCATAAATTTTTCCTTATAATTTCATTTAATATTTTTTTCATTAATACTTATTTCTTCTATCTTTATAAATTCGTTGTCTTGACTAATTATACTAATAGTGCTTTTTATTTGAAATCTATCTTTCATTAGTTGAGGTAAATAATAAACCCAAGTATCAAGTTCTTTATTTGCTTTATTATAATCTCCGTCGGACAAGATAAACTCATATTCTAAATTACCTTTAAAGTTATCCTTTACATATTGCAGCTCATTTTTATCATTTGCATTAAATACAATATATTTATTTGGTAATGGGATGTGTTTTAGTGGATTAATTTTATATCCTTTTTTATAATATATTTTATTATTTGCAATAATATCTTTATCAAGCGTGTATGTAATATCTACAAGTCTAGTTTGCGTTTTTTTTGCAGGTGGTAATTTCGCAAGATTTTTTGGTCTGTAGTTCTTTAATGCTTCTTTAAATTCTTCAGTAATTTTATCTTGGTTTTGTTCTAAAAATTTCTTTTTTTCTTGTGCTTTTTTGCTTATTAATACCAATAAATCTTCTTCAGCAAAATCATACACATTACCCATTTGAACAATAGTAGCTGCTTGTAGTGATAAAGCTACAAGGCTAGATAATATAATTTTTTTCATATTAATACCTCATCTTTTTTTTATAAAATCATCTTTCATATTATTTATTAGTCGCATAATTCTAATAGTTATTAAAATAGTTTCAAATTATTCTTTATCCATTTGTTGTCTTCATCTTTTAAATGTTTTTTATAATTTTCTAATTCTTCCTTTAAAGGGTGTCCAATTCTAATAAAATCTTCACATAAAACCATTATTGCTAATCCGTAATTATATTCGTTTTCTAAATCTTCAAATCTATAAAGCTTTAGTTTTTCTTTTAGAAATGGCACAATTTTATTGTTAGGTATTTTTTCATTAAATTCTTTTATAAAATATGCTAATGAATAAAACGAATAACCATCAACATCGCCACAACTTTCTGGATCAATTGGATATACTAAAATATATTCTTTTATAATATCTAAATCTTTTATAGTTACATATTTTGGCTCTTTTACTTCATCAGTCCAAATCATAACATTGTATCCGCCTAATGCCACTTCCATCACAGCAATATCTTTTATTTGTTCTAATCTAGATATTTGTTTTTTGCTGTGTTCATCTAAATTATTTAAATCTATAATCATTTCTGTTTTTCCTTAATTTTAATAATGATATATATTACATATTGGCAACTTCATTTTATTGTATTTAGCATTTACTACTCCTATTCTCTTTATCAACACAATAATTATCATAAAAGCTATCTATAAAACCATTAAGAAAGCGAAAGTCTTTTTCCGATTTAGCTTCATTAAGATTTAGTGTTTCTAAAAAGCCATTTCGTAAGTGAAACCAATAGTTTTTATCTTGAAAGTCTAATTCATCTCTCATGCTAAAATAAATATCTTGATTATTAAAATAAAGACTTTCTCTAAAATGCTTAATACAAACACCAAATTGAGAATATATTCTTTTACGCTCTTTAATAATATCCTTATCGCTTATATTTTTAATATTTTCAATTGTTATTTCGTAAGCTTTGTTAATTAAATAATGTAAATCTTTTGGTTTTGAAAAAGCTCTAAACGGATTGTGCATAGTATTAAATAAATAATCCTCTATACTTTTTGGGACATTTTTATCAATAGTTTTTATAATTTCATCTTTAAAGTGATTTTCTTTATAGTATTTTTCAATATCTTTGCATATTTGAATATCTTCTTCTGAACCTACATAATTATATTTAAAGTTCTTTTTCATATATTCATATTGTTCATTGCTTTCATTTTGCTTAGCATCTCTAGTTTTATATAAGCGAACTAGATTATTTTGCAAGTTGTTTGTTATATTATTTTTCCAATGAGAGATAAAGTTATTTTTATGCTCTATGTTCTCTCTTACCTTATCTTTATCTTTGCTTTTTTCTAGCAATATTTCATTTATTTTATCTATGCCTTTATCAATGATTAACTCCATATACTCTTTTATATCAAAATGCTTATAATGAGTAGGTGCAATTATTTTTTTATCCGAATCATATTCATAGATAAATGCGTGGTCTATTATTATATAGCTCATAGTAGCCATTTTTCTTCTATCATTAGCTAAATAATTTTCGTATGATTTATTTAAATAATCTAGCATAATGCTTTTTAAAAAATTATCACTTGACATATCTATATCAACCATAAGTCTTTCAAATAAAGCTATTTTCATATCTTTATCCAAAAAGTCTTCATAGCATTCAAGTGAATTTTTATTTACACCTATTAAAAAATTAAAGAAGTTATTTTCTATTTCTTCATTTATATTTAATAATTTCATTTTTTCGCTATTTACTACAAAACTTGGTCTTATAAATGTATATTGCAAGTCAATCACTGCACAAAATACATTTTGTTTTTTCTTATCTATAACAAATGCGTGGGTTAAATATCTTGCCATTTTAAATATCCTTATTTTCCTTTAATATCAAACTCTAAATCTTTTTGTTCTAAAAATGTTAAAAAATAGCTGAGATTAAAGCTAGTATCTTTAATATTTACAGATATAGCGTGTATGTCAGAACTAGCATAATTACCAAAAACACTCACATAGTTTTTTTGTTCTATCGTATGTTTTAATTCAAGCTCTTTTTGGTTTTGTATATGTTCATATATAGACATTATACTAGGATACTCTTTTTTATAGGCATTTAATCCACATAATTCCTTATTGACTACGCTTTTAATAAAATATATTGTGAGTAATGAATAATTTTCTAAGCATAGCTCAATATTTTGATTTGGCATTTCTATATAAATGCAATTTTTTAAATACTTGGTATTAAAATTTTGTGAATTTGTATGTTTTGCTACCTCATCAATATTAGCATTAATACATACTCTATCTATATAATTAACCACCAACTCAGCTAAATCAATATTATCAACATTATCATCTTTATATTGACTAGCCATAAAGCAACATTGATTAACTATTTCAACTATCAAGTTATTGTTTAAATATTTGCTCGGAAATGGCTCTAGGTTATGTGGGCTAAAAACTTTAGCAACTAAATCCATTAATGCAAAGAAATCGCCAAATTGATTAATACATTCCTCATACACTATATCTGTTTTAGTGTTTTCTTCATATAAAGAAATGCAACATAAGGCGATAGAACCAAAAATCAAAGCTTTTTCTTCTTCATTATTGCTTTCCAAAGCCAAATCGCTTAAATATCTTAATATGCTATACATATAAGCTTGATTAAAAGCATTTAGTGTATAGTTTTCTCCAAGACTTGTAGATATTTTAAAATCTTTTAGTTTTCTTGAGCTTTTTATAAGCTTATCAAATTGTTCTTTAGTCATTTTTTAATCCTTTCAATTTCGTTAAAATTAGGTTTATTTTCTTTCATTCTTTATCCTTTCTTAAAGATTTTATAATAAGCCATGAAAAATCTTTAGGGTCTTTTACATAAATATCGTTTTCCCACTCCATATCATTTTCAGTATAGCTAAAAAACTCAATTTTTCCTTGTCTTGCATAGTCAATAACCAAATGTAAAAAGTTATCAGTATTATCAGTTCTTTTGATTTCTTTTTGTAGTTTTTTTATACTATCAACTAATGCAGTTTCACATTTGTTGCTATCGTTTTTATTTTCAAAATCTTGGGTTTTTATATTGTAGCTGCATACATAATCTTGATTATTTTCTTGATATGAATATACAATATGAGTTATGTTCCTATAATCATTTGTTTTTGATGCTAAATAAAACAATCCAAAAAATACTGCTAAACAAATAATAAACCTATTTTGCACTTTCTCTTCAAAATACTGAATGTATTCCATTACGCCTTTAGGCTTATAGAAAAATGGTATAGCCAAAAATACCACTAAAAGCAAGGTAGGTATAATAAATATAGCTTTTAAACCTAAAAAATTAAACATTTTAGTTAAATGCACTAAAAAGCTTTCACTTAATATAACCTCATCAACCATATAATCTAACAAAATAAGTGCGATTATAATCCACCATAAGCTAATTGGTTTTTTTCTTGTGTTTTCCATTAATAATCCTTATTGTTTAAAAAATATAAAAAGAACCCAAAAAAACCATAATATCCCTAATGCACATATTATATGAGCAAATAAATTATTTTTTTTGCTTGGTATTGTTTTTTTAGTATTATCAGATTTAGTGCCTAATATTTTTTCAATAGTATAATTGTTCTTAATACTCACAAAATCAACATTATCAAAAGTATAATATTCTTGATTAGTAATAGGCATATTACTTTTTAAAACTTCTATATTTGTGTAATAATCAGTTACAATATTATTAGATTGATAATAACCAAACTCACATATTAAAAAACCAACTTTCTTATTATATTTTTTTGAAATTACTTCTTCTTGTGGAATACCTTTGTATATTTCTTGAATGTCTTTAGGTGCATAACTTATATCAGGCATAACAACAATCCTAAAAAAATATCCAACTAAATAATTATCTTCTTGTAAATATTCTTTAGTAGTATTTTTTAGCTTATCTTCCGAAACCATAAAATCATACTTTTTAAAAGTATCTTTAAAAGTAGATATAAAATATTCAGATACTTGTTTTGCGTTAAAATCTCCTGCAAGATTTCTACTTAATAGGTATTTTTCATACTTATCCTTGCATTCATCATCAAGAACTATATAAAATCTTAGCTCTTTATTTTTTAATCCATAGGATTTGTTTTGTTCTTTTTCGCTATTTTCTAAAAAATGAACTATAATTTTTTTGCATTGTTTGATATATTTGATAATATCAAAACTACTTTTATTTTGTGTATTAATGATATTATAATATTTATGATATTGTTGGGCATAATCAAGTTTTTCATAAATTTTACCAAAATAAAACTTTGAGGTTTTTTTATATATTTCATTTGCAAATAATACATTGGCATTTTCTATAGCTTCATTTGTAAATAATACATTATCGTTATTCTCTTGATTATATTCTTCTTTTAATTTTTCATATTCTTTTTGATTTACACACTTCATATCATATTGATTTTTTAAATCTAAAGTTGTATATAACATACCTTTCGCAATACTTCTTTTTAAAGTCAATAGATAGCTATTATAATATTTATCATCTATATAATATCTGCTATCGCAACGATTTTCTAATGTAATTACTTCTAAGATATGTGTTTTGTTTGGCTCTAAAACTTCATAATTATTCTTAAACTTAATTTGATTACTCATTAATAAGCTCCTTAACCTCTAAAAGAATATGCTTTTTAGGAATTATTTCTCCTATTCCTACACCATTATTAAAAGTTTTATACCAAGCCCCACCAACTTGAGTATTTATATCCACTAATTTAAATGGGTTTAAGTTCATACAATTTTCAATCAGTGATTTTTGCTTATATGACAATTCTAGTCTATCCGTAATGTCATCTGCTATCGCATGAGCAGCATAGCGACTATAATTGTTATATACTTCATATATAATTGCCCCATATTGAAAAGCTTCAAAATCATCTTCAAATAATGGCTCATTATGAAATTTTATATTTTGAGCTTGTAGAAAATATAAAATTTTCTGTAGTTGCAAATTAGTGATTTTATGATTATTTTCATGGCAATATTTAATCACTTGTTTAGCATAAAACATTGCGTTTTTCATTGCTTTCTCCTTGTGGTATTTTTGCCACAATAGTAGTAATCTTTATAAATTTCCATTTCATAATTACTATAACTAGAACTACGAATACTTTCTCCACAATTAAAAAAATAAAAAAAGCTACAATTATTTTCAAGATGACTAAACCCGTTACCATCATCTATGTGTTCGCAACAAGCACTAAATCTAGTCTTCATCTCCTCTTTGATTTCTTCAAGCGTTCTAATATCGCTAATTAGATTTTCATCTTCAATAATGAAATATGAATCTGATTTTTTAGATAACTCTATATATTTTTGTTTCAGTTCTTTTCTTGCTTTTTCTTGTATATTATCAAACATAGAGCCTAATGAGTATTGTGAGCTGTTTTTAATTTTTGTTAAGGTTTTGTTATCTAATTGATAACCTACAACATCAACACAAGACTTTTCTTTCACATCTTGTATTTTTTTAGTTAAAATGCCATTTTGTATTGAATTATTAATATGATTAGAAAATAACTTGTAAATAGAATAAATTGCCACCATGCTAAACACAATAATTATCAGTAATATTTTATTTTTCTTCATTGCTTGTTTCCTTTGTTCCACAAATATATTCAAAAATGTCCTCACAATGAGATATTTGATATATAGTTATGATAAATAAAATTACACACATGCTAAACACAATTTTATCTTCCAATAAAGTAGGGTCTAAAATTAGAAGAGTAGCAAATAAGCAAAATGGGATAATTGTATATATAAGCAAAAAAATTCTACTAGGATATTTTGATTTTTCAAGCACAAAAACAAATAATCCATCAAATATATCACCACTAATAAAGAAACAAGCTAAAAAAATTACTAAAAATGTAGGATTATTAGATATATAGAGTTCTAATATAGTATATACCACAATACCAACACACATTAAACAGCTTTTTTTAAAGAAATAAAAATATTTGCTTGTTTTCATGTCAAATAAAATTATAAAAATTATCAAATAATTAAACAATAAAGCAAAAGATATTAAAATATGCAATAGTATTTCCACCAATGGTAATAAATTTATACTTACCGACATTGTTTATCCTTACCTAATATTTGAAATAGAAACATAATGACTCATTTATGCACCTACAAAAACAAAGCAATTAAATGCCAATAGCACAATTACTATTAGTGAGCCAAAAGCCCAAGCAAACTTTTCGGTTAAATAACAATAAAAGCTTACGACACATAATCCAATAGCAGCTACCCAAAATGCCTCTTTTGATTTCAACCAAGCAAGAACAATATTACCTGCACCCATTGTATAACCACTCAAAATTAAAACAACAAACGCCGTAGCGATTACACTAATCATATAGATAGTTTTAATGTTACTTTTTGCCATAATTTATACCTTTTTAATTTATTAAAATAACTCTAAAAATGTTTTAGTATCAATTGGATTTAATTTAAAATAAATATTTCTTTTTTTAAAATAACCTAATCTTTTTCTTAGATTATCAATCATTTCAGACTCTTCTAAATAAAACCAAAACTCAGTATCCACGCTATCATAATCAGTTTCACAACTAATATTAAAATCTATATTTTGGGTATTAGATATGTATATTTTGTTTTGATTTATATTAGATAATTCTTTTTGGATAAGTTCGCTCATAGCATTTGTAAAATATAGCTCTAATTTGCCATATTGCTTTTCTAAAGCTTTAAGGATTTTACTTGTTACCTCATCAATATTAGTTTTATTTTCAAAAAGATTATGTCTTTTTACATCTTTTATATTTATATTTAACTTGTTTTCTTTTATGATATGCTCTAGTATTCCATCATAATCGTGCACAATATCTTCAGTAAGACCAATTTTTTGATAGTGATATTTTAGTTCAAAGTTTTTATTTATAAAATAAACACCATTATCTCCTAGATCGAAATCTTTACAAAAATTAGCAATATTGAAACTATCTTCAATTAAATATGGTTCTTCACGCAATTTGCCATAATTAAAAGCTAATTCATTAATCTTAGCTAAGCCTTTAAAATCAGTATTTAAATGTCTTGCTAAATCAAGCGTAGGTTCTATGCTATCCCACGCACCATTCCAATGATTGTAAAACATTTCAATTTTTTTGTTTTCTTTATCTACTTGTGCTACATAACATCTATTTCCCATATAATTCCTTTAATTCCTGTTTTTTATTCTAATATTATAGTATATTAAAATGAAAATAAACTTAATTATACTAAAAAAATAGTATAATTAAGAAAGTTTAGTTTTTTGTAAACATGAGAAACAAATGTTTATCTACATACTTTTTTGTATGAAAGGAGTATGTTTGTCAAGAGTTAATATCTTTAACTACACATATTAAGGTTAATTTATATGTGTGATAAAACTATACACCTTTTTTTAATAATCCTTACAATATGAATAAAAAATATTACTAAATGGTTTATTGTTTAAACTATTATTTCCAATGATAACAATCGCATTAAAATCACTTTTTTGGGAAAATTATTTAAAATTTGAGCTAGTTTTTCTATATTATAGTCTGCAAGTTGCCAAGCTTGTTCAATTCTTTTTTTAGGAATAAGCAATATAGATGCAAAAACATCTGCTTCATAATCTTTACTATCATTTTTATAGTTATTTTTAAAATATATATGCTCTATTTTATCATGCAATATGATATGTGCTATACTACGAGCTATTAAAAAGCGTTTTGTGATAATATTTTCATATTTATTAATATGAATAGTTTTTTTTATTTTTATTTAAAATACTTAAAATCTCTTCTTTGCTACTAAAATTAGCCTCGTAAACACAATAACCTAATTGATTAGCTATGTAAATAGTATCAATATTGTTTGTTTTATCTAAAGATAGATTTTTCAAAGTTAATTCTACTGCTTTTTCTATATCTTGAGTAGTCATACTAATCCTATTTTTATTTATAATAATATGCAAAACTTAAGCAACCACGCAAAATATCATCTATATCTTCTAAACTTCTACATATATAGTAGCTTGAATATTTATTATAAAAATGTTTATGATATAAAATAACCTCATCATCATAAATATAATAATTATATATTTCTTGGTCTTTATTATTGAGATTGAACTTATAAATAGCGTGGTATAGAATACTTTCTAAAATCATTTAGTATTCTTTTAATTGTGAGTATCTACCATTCTTTTTACAACAATATATCTTTCGCCACAAGCAATTTTATCTTTTATTGTAAAAGCATATTCATTTTCATACTCATTAACACTATAAATATATTCGCTAGACTCTAATTGAGTTTTAGCTTTTTCAAAAGCATCGTTTAGATTATCTACCTCATCTTTAATACGCTTTTTTCCTTGTTTTTGTATCTCTTTAGGATAATAAACTCCATTATTGATATGAAATACTATTTGATTAATTACTGAACAAATCACATAATAATCAAAGCATTCAATATTTCTCCCATCAAAGTAACTCACAAGTGGTTTAATACGATTAAAAAAATCTTCATTAAAAGAACTATCTGGGTGTCCGTAGGGATAAACTACAGCTTTTTTATTTTTAAAATCTAAATCTAAGCAAAAGCTATCTTCTTCATATTCGTTATTTATAAATAAACTTATCTCATTATCATTATGCTTAGCTATTGAATACTCAAAATCTAATTCCATATTATTTAAAAAATCTTCAAAAATATTTTTCATAATAAATCCTTATCTATTTAATTTACACCAAAATTATATAGTTTTAACCTAAATATTTACTTAAATATGAATATTTATGAATAATAACTCTAATATTTATGCTTAATTTTTTCTAGTTCAATATATCCATTTAGAGCCTTAATAAATTTATCAGAATATTTTTCTTTTGCACTAGATTGATATAAAAAATTCTCAGTATAACCCAAATGCTCAACCAAAGCTTTTTTTGTAATAGGCAAAACACTGGTAACAGCATTAATCTTCTTGTTAATATCCTCTTCGCTAAGAATATCGCTTAAACGAAGATATTTTTCTTCTAAAGGCTTAATTTGTTTTACTTCTACATTATCAATAAGATATTTTATCAATTCTTCTATTTTATCCATCATGTTATCTTTTCTCGTAGATTTTATATCAAAGCTATAAATAAAATTAGCGTGGTTATTTAATTTAAGTTCTAAAGAAGATATAAACAAAACATCATCTTTTATAAAGCTACTATAGTAAATATCTACAACATTGCGTGATTTTTTCTTTAGCATACTCAGTCTAAGTTTTAAAAAGCTTTTCACATTGAATAAATGTGGATAAAAATAAGTAGCAACATAAACTCTATAAAATAAAAGTTTCTCTTTTTGCACTAATTTTATTTGATATTCAAAGCCATTATAAACCAAAATCAACACCTTTCTTCTTCAATAACTATTGTTTTTTCAAGTTCTAAAAGTCTATTTATTAAGCTATCTAACGATTGTTTATTAAAGAAAATAGGACTAAATCTAGCTGTAGCATTTATTCTGAATATGAAATTGTTATATTCATTTTTAAACTCTTTTTTTGTTAGGCTTATCTCACTATCGCTCTTATCTTGTTCTGTTTTATAGTCTATTGCAAAAAAATTAGTAGTTTTTTGCATAATTTCTTCATAAGTTTGTTGAGGTAAAAAATCTTTATTATTTTTGACAAAAACTAAAAAATTTTCAATTATAAGCAAAGTCTTTTGCTTATATTCTTCTTCTATTCTGTAATTAAATAGAGGACCACTAGGGTCAAAACAATAAGCAAAATACCATGCCGATAAACCTAAAAAAACAACACCAACCCACCCAAAAGTTTTATCAAACCAAAACCAAATTCCACTTAAAAACATAAGAAATACTATAATGTTTCTTGTTTTGTTTGGTATTTTAAAGTTTGTAATATTCATAATTTCATTCATAAATTATCTCCAATATTTTTTCATACTTAAAAGCAAAAATATACCTACAAAGCTAGGTAAAAAATACCTACAATATACTCTTGCTGAAATTGTGGATCACTTGCTTTTGGAAAAACATTTGGTAATGATAAAATAATTATGCAAGTAATATTCATAATGATACTAGCTATAATAATCGCAAGAGCTATTTTTTTCTTTATATACATATACTAACACTCCAAAAACAATCTATCAATTTGTTTGTATTAATCTATCTAATATAGTCTTGCAAAAATGCTTTATATATTCATAACCACAATCACATTTTATAGCTTTATACTCAATTCATTTATAAACCATATCTACTCCTTTAAAAACAATTATCTATTGCATATTGCATTTCAAAAGCATAATATATTTTTTTATATTGCTCTTGCTTTTTTTCATCAAAATCTGTTTCTATTTTTTCTAGGAAAAAGCCCATTTTATGTTCGCTTTCCTTATTAAATTCTTCCTTTAAAAAAGAAAACTCTTGATTCATAGCCGCACTTTTTAAGAAATTTGGTTGTAGCTGCTTTGGTAACAAGTGTGGATTTTCTAAATAATGAATTGCTTTATAATATTCAGTTAGCTGATACACTGTAAAGATACTAAAGAAACTATTCCAAATATTAAATATTTTTTCTAATCTTTCTTCAGATATATTTTCAAACAATTCGTAAAATGTTTTTAGATTTTCTGACATAGAAAAACAAAAAGTAGTTTCCCACCTAGCAAAGTTTTGAAATTTAGTATCGCTAAGTTCAACCATTGATAAATCAAAAACTTCATTACTACCATCTTCTTCATTCATATATATGCTTGATACAATATAGCTAAAATCATCAAAACTTTTTATTTTCTTGAAAAAATGATATTTTTCTTTTGGGGTTAAAACTTCTGTTTGGAATAAGCTAGATTTTGCACACTCTGTAAGTTTAAGTTTTTCAATATCAACATCATATTTATACATTGCTTTTAATAACTCATCGCCAAAATTTAGTATTGGCAAATTAGAATTTTCTAAACTCTTAACTAGGTCTTTGTTTTCACAAATATTCCCTAAATCAAGGTCATAAAAATCAATTTCATAATTAATGTGATATGGGTTTTTTATATCTTGAAAACTAACTACATTAACATCATTTTTTTCTGACATTAAATCTATAAATGTTTGAATTTCATTTTGGTTTTTTATAATCATAATAAATCCTTATCTATTTAATTTACACCAAAATTATATAGTTTTAACCTAAATATTTACTTAAATATATAATAAAAAGTAATAATTATTATAATAATAAATATTCAACAACCTTTTTAATATCATTCAAAGCAACATTGTAAAAAGAATACGAATATGAAATGCCACAATCATAAGTTGATTTTTTA
This sequence comes from Campylobacter sp. RM12651, assembly GCF_022369475.1. Classification (NCBI taxonomy): domain Bacteria; kingdom Pseudomonadati; phylum Campylobacterota; class Epsilonproteobacteria; order Campylobacterales; family Campylobacteraceae; genus Campylobacter; species Campylobacter sp. RM12651. Next base: position 1,357,303 of record NZ_CP059600.1, on the reverse strand, counting down.
ACATATTGAATAAAAATACTTTGGTTCTCAATATTGATATTTTCAATTTCAATAGGATTTAAAGTTTCAAATTTTAAAACAATTACTTTTTGCAATATACTATCATTAAAAATATCTGTTTCAATTATTTGTTCATAGCTCTTTTTAAATTTAATGCTAAGGTCGTTTTGATTTTTAATGGTTATATCAAAGCTAACCACTAAGCTTTGCAAATCATTTTTATTTTTTAAGTAGCTAAGTTTATTCTTTACCTCATCTATATCATCAATAATTTTGATTTTTTTGGATTTAAAATATGGCGTAAGTTCTTGTAGTAAATCTAACATATAATCTTGTCTAAAGAACAATTGTTCTAATAAGCTTTCTTTTTTCATTTTTACTCCTATTAGTTTTTTAGTTGTTAGTATTTTTTAAGTTTTCACACTCTTTTTTAAAATACATCGTAGCTAATGTAATATATATGTCTATAATGGAAATCATATAGCTACATGTCTTTTGTTCTAAATAATCAAATTTTTTAATAATATAATTATGTAAATCTGTTTTATTTTTTTCATTATCATTCATAACAGCTTTTGTAATAAGCGATATTAAGTAAAAAGAAGATATTTCTTCATTTCCTTTATATTCTTTTCTAATAAGCTCATCTATAAATTTGATTATTTCTAACATATTCATTATTTAATTTCGCTTTCTTTTAAATCTAAAGTTAATTTAAAATCAACTTTAGTATTGCCACTGCAAAATGAGCCTTTAATATTGTTATTGTTGTTTTTTAAATAGGTAATCATTGCTAAAACCACATCATCTGTAACATCTACTTTGTTTTTCCATTCAGTTTGATTTTTATTCAATTCTCCTACATAAATACGATTACTTATTGGACTAGCTCCGATTTTTATGTTTTCTAATTTCATTAATTTCTCCTTACTTAAAATCCCCATTTGTTTTTTCTTTTTTTTCTCTCTTTTTGCTCTTCTTCATTTTTTTTAAGAACCACCATTAAATTTAATTCTTTTTTCTGATCATCACTTAATCTTATATAGTGTTTATATTTGATTTTACGATATTGATAAATTTCTAACCACCATAAAAATTCGTATAATTTATAAAACACTATAAAGCCAATTCCTACTACAAGTGAAGAAAAAAATATCAAGGCTAATGTTTCTAACATTATTTTAATCCTTTGGCTCACAATTTAAAAGCCTAGCGAAATACCATTTTTTGACTTTAAACTCGCTATTTGTATATTGTTCCAAATCTCCACGCATATAAAAAGGTATTAATTTGTAATCAGCAGTTTCATAAGTTACATTAAATATATAGTATTCTTCGGTTTCTTTAACATCATCAGTATATAACTTAGTCCAATTATCATTAGAAAAATATATTCTTGCTTGTTGCTTAGCTTCACTTAAAGTATATGCACCTAACTCCCTTTGTTTTGATATGCTATTATATGAGTATGTTTCATATTCTTTTATTTTCTCTTCTAGGCATTTGAAAGGGTCTTTACCTAAAAGTTTAATTTTTAACATACACAAAGAAATTAATCTTTGAGCTGTTATGGTTTTATCTTTAAAGTTTAATCTGTCATCAAAAAATTCGTATGTTGTAATCTTTTGCAGAAGAGTTTCAGTATTGTCGTTGTTGTAATTGCATTCACAGTCAGTATAGAAAAACAAATTATATTCTGATTCTTTGCTAATATCTGCATCTTCTAAAATATTTAGTGTATAAATAGCAATATCACATAAATTACTAATAAGCTCATAGTCATTATTTGTTGAATAGCATTTATGGACTTTATCTAAAACATCAGCTATATATGTTTGCCTTTGTTTGATCACATATAACTTATTCTTACAAGACCACGCATTTAGTCTTTTTTTAATCTCTAGCATTTTTTCTAAATTCATTTTATAACTCCTTTTTACATTTTAATTTTATATAATATTTCAACATAGAATCGATATTATCTAGCTCACTTTTATAATATATATCCCCACAATAGTTTTTAAAACAATACACTCTACGAGTGCCTATTTCTTTTTGTATTTCTAAGAGATTTTTATAGCCGAATGAATATTTTTTAATTAGCTCTTTATTATCACTAAAGCCATTTGAATTCTGATTTTTTTCGTAATAAGCATTTTGCATTTTTTCTAAATCAAAATAATAATTATTAGATAATTCATATAAAGCATATATTGGTTTTTCTTGTAGTTCATCTTTTTTTAAGTCTGACTCAATGCTTGTATCAAGCTTAAAACACATTTTACTTATTTCAAGTTGCTTATTTTTTTCAATTTGTTCTTGCTTTTCTTTTTCTTGCTTTTCAATTATCAGATTTGCTTCCTTAGTTATTAGAAGACTAAACAAAAAAGCAGCAAGACTAGAAAGCAAACTAAAAACCAAAAAAGCAGGTTCAGTAGATATCAAAGAAAAAGCAATAAATACAATTATTAAGAATAAAGCCCCATAAAAAAGTAATACTAAAAAGCTACCATTGTTAGCCCATAAAAAACTAATACTATCTATTAATCCCATTAAAATCTCCTTATCCCAAAACTACCAATATTTCTTTTTCTTTTTCACTTCTTAGTCTATACGCGATATTTTCTCCATTTGCAAAAGCATTCATTACAAAGCACATATCTTTAATATCAAGCATTGCTAAAATTAGTTTTTATTGTTTGTGAGTTTTCTTCTTTAGTGTTTTCATTGCTTATTAGAGTTTTTAATAAATATACACTAACTTCTAAAGATATAAAAAATGCACTTACCACCTCATCATTACAATCCATAAATTCTTTTTTGCTTTCTTCAAAGTATTTTATAAAGCCATTAATATTTTTATCTTTTAGTAAAAACACCATTTTATTAAGTATTACAAGAAAATCTAATTTAGTATTGCTTGATATTGAATTAGATAATAATTTGCCTTGAGCTTTAATAATTAAGTTTATTTGTTTTTGGATAAGCTCTATACTATCTTTCATTTTTATTTCCTTTCCACCTTAGTTCTACTAAATCTTGATTTTTGTTAATTTCTTCTACTGATTTAATCACTTCTTCTACTGCTTTTTGCATATAGTTTTCATTTTTATTAAAACTTATAATATTGCAATCACAATATTTCTTTTCACTTTCATCTTCATAAGATAGCTTAATTTTAATTTTCTTATTTTCTTTATTTAAATAAAAATAAAATTCAACTTTTCCACTCACCCTACCACTAGAACTCATTTTATACAATCTATTAAAGGCTAAGTTCCCTAAAACAAAATCATATTCTCCACTTTCAAGTATGCTAAATTGTTGATATTTATCTTTGTAAATGTCTAGTCTTTCTACTGCGTGTCTTATTACTTTTTCTATACGCTCTTTTTTTATTAGTTCTACAACTTGTCTTCTCATTTTTTACTCCTTAATATTCTTTTTCTTCAATGTAAATAACATATAAATCATTTATACTCTTTATGCTCCTTAATTAAAATATTTTTTAAATAAATCCATAAAAACATTAATTATTTCATCTATTCTGTGATGTTCAGAAAATACACTGATTTCATCATTTATAACATAACAATTTTTTATAATACGCTCTTCTTTGCGGTTAATTTTTCCATAATTGTTTGGTTTTTGTTTGTATAATGTTTGATATAACTCTTGTAAAAGATAGTTGTATTTCGCCTTTTTATTTGCGTCAATATTGTATGAAAGCGTTACTTGTATTTTGCTACAATCACAATCATCAAAATCATTACTATAAATACTTATAAACTCTATTTTTTCAGTATAGCCTAAGGTATCAAGGTTTGCATAAACAACGCTTGTTTCAATAAAATTAACAAACTCTTTAGAAATCCTTTTTTCATATCTTTGCCCTTGTGTTTCTTTATGTAACTCTAGTCCGTATTTTTTTAAAAAATCAGTTAGTCCTATTGTATCTAGCGAACCTTTTTCAAAATAATACTTTTTACTCATCTTTTATCCTTTTTATCGTTTAATCTAAAAAACTTGCTAAATGTTTCCATAAACATCTGCCCTAATTCGTTTATATCGTGGTAGCGTGTAAAAAACTTAATTTCTAAATAATCAAGATAACCTGCACCTTTTTTAGCATAAGCATTGCTCCATTTTTTATCTTCTTCTGTTAGATTTTCAGTTAGCTTTTTTCCTAAATCATTCAAAACTAGCTCTAGTTTTCTTTTTGTAATATCGCTAACATTACGCTTATATATTATATGTATTGAACTTGCATTGAATTTTTTATCGTGATAATTTGTTGAAAATCTAATGTTTCCCATTTTGCCAAATAAATCTCCCCTATATTCTGTAATAGTGGAATTTATACAACTGCAGCCACTATAATAAGTCTGTTCTACTTGTTCGCTATGTAGATATATTCTATAATTAAACAAAAAGCTTTTTAACCCTTGCACTTTTTCAACTGCACCTTTTTCAAAATAATTCTCTTTATTCATCTTAAATCCTTTTTTGTGTTTTTATTTTGCTCAATATATTCTTGAATGGTTTTTTCAAGCTGATTTTCTTTAAGTATCTCTTCTAACTCTAATATCCTAATGTCCTTATCCTTTAAAAAAGAAATGATAAAGTTGTAATCTTTTAAAAAATCATCATCTAATTCATATTCGTTAGGGTCTGTCAAACAACCTAATGCAATATATACTCTATAATAACCTTTGTTTTTAAGCTCAAGTTCTTCAATTACTTTACTTAATGCAAACTCACTTAATATTTCTAAATCATATAAATGTATTTGGTTTTTAGAGTTTTGATAAGCGTAAAAAAACTTCATAGTTTGTTTGGTTAAATCTTTTTCTTTGATATTTTTTTTAATATATTCAAATACTTTTTTAGCAACTAAACTATCAAAATCTTTTATTGTTTTTAAAATCATTTTTACTCCTTAAAATTATTTTTTATCAAGATATGAGTTTAATGTTCTTGTATTGTCATAATTAGACAAGCCTAGACAAAAATCAAAATTTAATAATGTATTACCATCTTCTTTAACAATTTCAAATCCATTAATCGCATAATATCCATCATAATCGCCACCACCATCTTTAAATTGACTTACGATATAACAATCTTCGCCAAATTCTTCTTTTGCTTTTTCAAGCAATTTTATAAAATCAGTAATTTTTAATACTTCACTACCTATAACTCTATCAGACCCATATACTTTAATTGATTTATTTTTCATAAATTTTCCTTTTTTGTTATTTTATACTAAAATTATAGTATATAATACTTAATTTAATATTAAATATACTATATTTTTAGTATTATTTTATTTATTTTGCTAATTGTATCTATTAGATTGCTTTCATAGGAATATTGATTATTGTCAAATCTTTCATAATTCATTTTATTAATTAAACGATGAGGTAAATCTCTATTTTTAATACTTGCGAAAAAATGTCTAAATCTACTAAAAAAAGAATATTGTTTTTCTTGGATTTGTATGTTGTTTTTAAATAAGTTGATTACAAATTCCTTTTCATTTTTTATAAATATAAAATCAATATCTTTATTTGTTATATTGATATTAAGTAGGTGTTTAATTGTGTCAATAATTAATTCTATAAAATCCTTTATGTTAAGAAAACCAACATAGTTTTTATAGTCATATACCAACAAGCTAAATTTTTCCCACTTAGGATGTTTAAAATCTTCATTTAGCGTAATTAAGCTGAGTTCTTTATCAAAGAGTAGAAAATATATTTTTTTTTGATTTCTTATTTTTATTTGGCATAAGCGTTGTTTAAACATTATATTATAAGCCTTTACTATAAGTTTTTTTGTATTTTTATCATATTAGTCCTTTAAACAAATTGTTTTCATCATAAACCAAATGTTCTTTGCTTACTTGTAAGTTTTTAATAACTATTTGTTTTGGTAAAAGCTTGTAGCAATAATAAGATGAACTAAAAGACACACGATTACCTATTTGTTCATAGTTTTGATTTAAAAACTCAATTCTTTTATCAAACATAAGAAGTTCTAAATCTTTATGCTTAAATAGATATTTTGGTGCTGAATCATTAAGCCACGCATTTGACATAATTAAAGCAAATGGCTTATTAAAGCTTAATGCTCTTTCAAACATAAGTTTTTTATTCGTGAATGGTGATTAGATATGATAATATCCCATTGTTCTTTCGGTTCATATCTTAAAAAATCTTGACCCTTAGAAATATGAGAATATATTACTTTATGTCCTTTATCTTTAAAAATCTTAACAAAATTGCTTTTTTCTGTATCAAAAGGACACCAAATTACTTCATTGCCTTTTAAATACTCTAGTATGGGATATACGGCGTATGCTGGTGTGTAGCACTCATCGTTATTACCTTTACCATAAATAATATCAGCACTTGTAGTTTTTTTCATTGTAAGCCTTTAAAAATAAAAATATTTATTCATTATTAATTTCCTTTTTATCCTTATCTAGCTGAAACATAGTGAAATATATAATTAAGTCTTGTGTTAGCAAATTTCCATTAGATATTCTCTTTTTTTGCGTTGGAGTAATTGCATATATACTTGGAAAGTGTTCTAAATTATATTCTTTTTTCATATTTGGATATTCAAGAATGTTGATATATTTAGTTGGAACTTGATAAGGCATAGTTGATATTAGTCGTTTTATATTTAATAACTTATCATCTACTTTATCATAGAATACAAAGTAGTTTAATTCAGAGTTTTCAAAAAATGCTTTTTCTTTAGCTTTTTTTTCTTTTTTGATTTGATTGCTTTCAAAAGTTGTCGTTGGAGTATCTGCTATGATGAGATTGTTTTTATCAAGTAGGTTTTTTTGCCAACTAGAAGTAAATTCACTAGCATTATTACTCATAAAATTATTCATTATTTGCACAGCTAATACATTTTCTTGGGTAGGGTTCATTACAGCTGTATCTTTAGCTAATTCAAAAGCTTGTCTAAACTCTTGTGCTGTAAGAGAGTTTAAAGAGTTTAAAGGTATTTGGCTAATTTGTGTGAAAACAATAGGTTCTTTAGGTTTTTTTTCTTCTTTTTTCTTTTTTTCTTTTTGAATAGGCATTTTTTCATAGTAAAACCAACCACGCTTTTTATCATCATAAAAATTATCTAATGAAAATAAGCTATTTGATATTATTGTGCTTAATATAATTGTATGAAATAGTATATTCTTCATTTATAAAACTCGCTTACTTGCAATTTTTTAATCAAAGTTTGTAATGATTGGGAATTAGCTTTTTTGTTTATTTGTTCTAACGCATATTCTAAAGCCATATCCCCATAAAAAATAAAAACATTATCATCGCTAGAATTAATTTGCTTATCTTCATATTGTTCGTGTTGTTCTAGTATATTGTTATAGTTTTTAATATACACAATAGCAGGAACTTTAGTGATGTTATATGCTTGAATAATTTTTGGATTTATTGATAAATCAAAACCTTGCTTTGAGATAGTATTTAAATCTTTAAAATAATTTATTGTAGGAACAAGTTTTTTTAAATCATTTCCTATAACGCCTCGCAAAACAAATGCGAAATCTTGGGGAGATTTGCTTACTGAAATAAAATAGTTTTTAATTAATTCTTTTGATAAAGAAGAGCTAAGAACAATAAATATTCTCTCGTTTTTTAATAAAAGATTGTTTGTATTGTCATTATAACTTTGCAATTTTTGAATTAACTCACTACTTGCATTACTATTTAAATCGTATAGTAAATCTTTTTTTGCATTAATGAAATTGTTTTTATAATTTTCATTATTGATAATATTGTTGAGTTGTTGTGTTGAATTAATAATGTCGTTGTTTTTATTCTGAATTATAAAGTTATTGTCTATAGTTAAATCAATATTTTCTTTTAGATTTTGATTTTTTAAATCATTTATATTATAAGTATCATTTTTAAGTATTACTACATTATTATCTGCTTGTTGATATTTTTTATTAAATATATTTTTATCAGAATTATCATTCGCCATTAAAAAAGAGCAAAGAAATAAACTTAACACGAGTTTATATTTATTCATTTTTATCCCCTTGTTTTTTATTTTGATTGTTATCGTTATCTAGTATTTTTAAAAAATTAGTCATTCTTTCACTATCTGTATTATTGCAACTTATTAAGTCATTTAAAATCGCAAATTTTAAGGCTTTATTTAATTCTAGGTTTGGTAATTCTATTTTTATTTTTTGTATAGCATTACTCTTATCTATTTGTGCTACTTTTTTCTTTACTCTATCTTTTGCATAATTGAAAGTTTTATGGATAATAACATTAACTTGATTTGAATACTCATCTGATACTTGAGAAAAAATAGTAGCTTTCATAAAAGAAGAGAATTCTTTTTTAGTAACAGGTTTATTATTTAATAGTTTTTTCGTATAAGCTTTTTTATACCAACTAAAAGCCATTTCATTATATTTTTTATTCATAAAAACTCCTATTTTTTTAAAAAAAATATAGCTTAAAAATCAGCAATACTTACAATTGATTAAATAATTAATTTTGTATAAGGGGAAGAAAAAATATACTAATATATTGTGGGTTTTTTTATTGGGGGAAGAAAAAATATACTAATATACTAGGAGTAAAAGTCCTTTTTTAACAAAAATAAAGGGATAAAATACATATATAATCTATATTATATATAGATGATTGTGGGTTTTTTTATTGGGGGAAGAAAAAGCACACTAATATAGCCAAAAAACAAATTAAATAAATTTAAATATAAAATTTTTAAATTAAACGATAAAAGAAAACTTATAGTGGTTATATATAATTTGAATTTTAATATCACTTGATTTTAAAAAATTCTTATCAATATTTACATACAAATAAATCTAAAAAAATATTGTTAATTAAATAATACTAATAAAATAGATTTAATATTTTCCTTATTTATATAGTTATTAAAAAATTGATATTAATTGATTAAACAATTATAAAACATTTATAGTTAATTGAATAAACATATAAAAAAGTATGTTTTATTGTAAAAAATAAAATTATTCAATTTTTTAACATTTTTTATTCAATGTTTATACAATAGTATTGCATTTATTAAAAAATGATTGTATAATACTTCATAATCTAGAAAAGCTAGAAAAAATAAAAATTGAAAGGATTAAAACGATGGAGATTATTGCAATCGATATTGGCTATGGAGATGTAAAAGTCTTAGCAAATGGAAAAGAATTTAAGTTTCCAAATGCTATTTGTTTGAAAGGTGTTGAGATAGAAAAATACAAACTATTATCCGATAATGTTCCCCCTAAAAATGAATATCTTTATAATGGAAAAAAATACTTAGTTGATAAAAAAATCAACAATGCGATGAATACAAGAAATATACAATATCTTTTAAGTTATGCACCTTTATTAGTCTATCACGCACTAAAACTAGCAAATATTGATTTAAATGATGGCAAGAAAAGAACCTTAGTTACGGGTTTATCTGTATTTAATTTTAAATACACAAATGACTTTGGGAAAATACTTAATAAATTTTATATAAATGATGAACTTGTTGATTTTGAGGGAAGAGTAAAAATTAGACCACAAGGTAGAGGCATTTTTGATAGTTATCAAGGTAATAAAAAAGGTTTAGTCTATGTAGTTGATGTAGGATATAACACGCTTGATATTTTAGCTTATAAGGATGGAGAACCTATACCATCGGATTGCTTTGCAAATGAGCAAGGAGCTAATAAAATCATTCAAGATATGAAAAATATATTAGAAAATAAATTTGATGAAATTAACTTTACTGAACAAAAAGCAAAAGAAATTTTTAATTCTAAAAAAATAGAAATTGCAGGAGAAGAAATAAGTTTCGCAGATGAAATTGAAACATTAAAGAGTAATTATACTGAATATTTAATTAACTTATTATCTTCAAGAAAAGATATATTATACGAAGCTAATTTAGTGATTTTTAGCGGTGGCGGAGCTTATTTTTTAGATAAAGAATTAATAAAAGAATTGGTAAAAACAGCTGATTTTAGTGAATTACCTTACGAATTTGCAAATGTAAGAGGTTACTATGAGTATTATAATACAAATAACGCTAAAAAGTGAAAACGCTATTAATATAGCAAAAAAATTAGGCAAACATAAACGAATTTATATAGAACAAGCAATTATAGAATATGCTAAAATTTTAGAGAATGAAGGTAAATTAGATATTTTTTTTCAAAATTGTAATAGTCTTGAAGATTTGTTAAAAAAGCCAAGTTTAAAAGTAGATAAAAAGACAAAAACCAATCAAAATAATCTTTATAAAGCAGAAGAATATTTTGAAACAGAACAGAAAAGTGAAAAGATTGTGGAAAATAATCCAGAAGAACAACTTAAATTTGGTATGGATTTTTAAGGATTAAAGGAATTATCAATATTAATAATTCCTTTATTTTTTTACTTATTAAAAACACTTTAAAAGTATCTTAAATAAATAAAAAGATAGGGGCTAAAAGCACCCTAGATTTTTTACATAGACCTTATCTGGTCTTTTTCCTTTTCACTTAGACAATCGCTAAGTAAAAAGAAATCTTTTGTTTCTCCACACCCATACCATTCAAGACTATTCCTTACATATTTTTCGTAAAGAATAATCTCTTTGGCATCATGCAAAGAAATGTTTTTATGAATGGTAGAATCAAAGCAATAATCCTTATACAATTCTTCAAATTCAAACTCTCCCAAGCCTAAGCCGTATTCAGCTAAGAGTTTCATTTGCTCCACAAAACGCTCAGGTTTTGTTTTGCTAACAATCAATCTTAGTAGTTCAAGGTCTAACTCGGAAGAGCAATAATCATTTTTTAAAAACTCGGCATTCTCTTTATTAGGAATGCCTGTAAATATATCTTCATAGTTGAGATTTTGATAAGACAACACCTCTGCTACTTGATATTTTTGAATACCTATATGCTCAGCATTTTCAAGAACATATTCTTCTATAAATTCTATGTCTTCTTCGCTTAGCTCGTAGGTTTTTTGTAGTTTTTCAACTACTTCTTTTTTTAAGTTATCTATGTCAAACTCAATGTTTGCATAGTTACTTTCATCTAGCCTTTCGGCAACTTTGTCTAAGAAGTTATCATAGCTATCACTACGATTAGCAATAGCTATTGTTTCTTCTAAATCCATTACCAAACCATAAGTATTTGGTTCAGCTAAGAGCTTAGTTTTGGCTAAAATATCTTCTAACTCTGAGTAAAAAATAGAGTTATATTTAAAGCCATCTTTAAATAATTCAAAAATGGTTTTTATTTTTCTATTTAAACCCAAACCTTCGCAGAAAGCAAATTTATATTTATTTCCACTACCAAAAGGCATTACAACAATATTATTAAATAATTCATTGTTATTATCCTTTATTTTATATAAATCTACCTCAGGCTTAAAAAAGTCTTCGGTTGTATTTATAAATCGTTCATCTGTCAAACTATTACTCTTAGTATTTTTGTTGAAATATTTTTCAATATTTTCAATACCGCCATCAATATTGCCAAATGGTATTAATTCTACACCATTTGTTAATTTAATGATTTTTGCAACTTTTGCTGCTTTTTTATTTATTTTAACTTGTGCCATTTTGTATCCTTTCTACCCTTATATGCTTGAACTTAGGCTTGTTCTTGCAAAAGCTTTTTGATTTATTTAGCTAATTGCTAAATCAAACCCACTAGAAAGGAGTAATACAATACCCACAAAGGGGTAAAGTTTTACCCCAAAATAGGCTTTGTTTAACAATCAATCTACAGGACCATGAAATAAATAAAATATTATTTCTTTTTTTATTCCATATTCTTCTCTAATTGTATATCCTACATATTTAGTAGGATATTCTTTCCGAAAATCATTGAGTATTTTTTTTAGATATGTGATTGATTTTTTTTGATTTTCTAATACGCCTGTATAATGTTGCAATAGCTTATAGTCATATTTTGCTTCTTCTTGTCTATATTCTTCTAAAAAATTTCTAAATTTTTTATGCCCATTGAAAGTAATAAAGTCGTTAAATTCGATACATTGAATAAATTCTAATGGGTTAAATTTTTTATCTTTTTGCAACTTGCTAATCAATGTTGTAAAGAAGTGCTTTAGCACTTCATTTTCAGGAATATATGCGTTATGTTGCTTATATTCTCTTATTGCTAATTCTACATATTCTTCTATTGTAAAAGTTATTTTTTTCATAATTTATCCTTTGTAATTTTTTTAAACTCCAAAGGGTAGTTCTCCAAACGGAGATTAAACTACTCCGTTTGGAGAACAATTTGTTTTTTTAAAGCTATAAAGCTCCTAAAACTTCATCAAGCTTACCATTAAGCATAATATCATTTATATCCTTGCCATACTCAGCATTCCAACGAACGATTTTTACAAATACGCCGTGTTTTCTAAGCATGTCATAAAGATTATCACTAGCCTTGCGACCAGCATCATCTTCATCAAGACATAAATAAACCTTTTTGCCTTTTAAAAGCCCAATAAAACTTTCTTTAAAACCCCAACAACCGCTAAGACCGATTGCGTATTTATCTTTTAAACAAAGAGCGTCAATATGCCCCTCACAAATAAATACCTCTTTAGCCTTAGTAATAAGGTTTCTATTTAATCCAAAAGGCAAAGCTAACGCTAAGTCGCTATTACTAAGGTTCATTTCCTTAATCTTAGCTCCTTTATGCGTTGCTCTAAACATAAGCCCATCTATAATATTTGTATATAAACCAAAAAATGGCACTACACAAACATTGTGATAATGAACAAATTCGCCTTTTGAGTTTAAAATCTTAAACTCTATCAAATCATCTTTCGGAAAATACCTACTCAACAATTTGATTAGTTGAGGTTTATCTTTTTTACCTATAAAGCCAATTTGATTTATCATAGGGTTATCAATCCCACGACCTTTATAATAGTCATTTTTCATAGCTTGATTTGTAGTCAAACTAAACCTATAAATAAAGGTTAAAATAAATCTATACTTTTGGCTTTTTTCCATCTTGTCATATTGACTAATATAGTCTTTTAACAATATGTTTATAAATGACTTTTTATAGTTAAAAGTCATTAGCTTTACAGCTTTTTTAACTCTTTGCGGCTTTATAAATGCCACTGAGCAACTTTTTTCTAAAATACCAAAGGTAGAGCCTAGCCATTCCACAGCACCTTTAAAATCAGTGCCTAGAATTTCTTTAGCTAGGTCTATGCTATCTCCACCTAAACCACAAGCAAAACACTTACAAGTGTTAGTATTTTGCTTAATTCCCATACTAGCGTTGTTATCGCTATTATTGTGGAATTTATGATTAGGGCAGTGAAACATACGACCACCTTTAGCGTTTATACCACCTAACGCTTCAATAACCTCAGCGATAGGTATATTTTTTATTGACCTAAGGTCATATTTACCCATTTTCGCCTCCTTAAAGCATTAGGTAATAAAAATGGCACTAGAGAACCCATAAACAAAACAATATACGCCACTACACTGTTTTATTTATATAACACTAGACAATAAAGTAAAGTGGTTTATAAGTTCTCATTTATTGTAATTATCGTAAGTTCATCTTCTTGGATTTGAGAATCCATGAAGTCAGTGAATTTATAGTATTCACTTTTTATATAGTCATTACGACTAATTAAAAACTTAGTGCAATGACTTGGGAAAAACGATACAAAGCTCCAAGTGTCGTTTTTCACGATATATGGAGCAGCTATTAAAAATACTAGCTTTTGAAGTTTAGTTGGAGTTTCAATTTCCCAACCTACTAGCCTACAAAGACTTTTAGCTAAATCAACTTTAGCTTGTTGCCTTTGCACTATATTTTTTGAAAATAAATTAAAAATTGCCATAATTTGTCCTTTCTCGCTTGGTCTTGCTTGGCAACTGCAAGTAAGCTTGTTTAATTTATTTAGCTAATTGCTAAATCAAACCCACTAGAAAGGAGTAATACAATACCCATAAGGGGTAGAGATTACCCCCAAATGGGTTTTGTTTAGAAATTAAATTAAAAGGGAATATTATTATTTATTTATATATTTTGAATAATGGAAGTTTATTAAATAATTTTCCATTATTTTTTTGCGTTTCTTTGAATAAATTATTTTCATTTTATTCTTTCTTCTAGGCATTTAATGTAATCCATATTCAAACTATCTAACTCGTTTAATACTGATATTAGTATTGAACGATATTCATTTAAATAGCAAGAATAATTAGTATTTTTTTGGTTATAAAATGCAATAGCTTGTAGATTTCCTAAAACACCATTAACTTTAAAAATAAAGCTATGTTCGTAGTTTTCTACTAACTCTTCATTTATATCCCTATCTTCAATCACACATAGGGTTAAAATAGCCATTTCACATAAACTATTTATTTGCTCATATTCGCCGTTATTCAAATAGTATTTATGTATCTTATCTAGCATATCGGTTAAATATGTTTGCCTTTGCCAAACTATATCTAATTTGTTTTTATTAGACCATTCATTTAGCCTTTTTTTGATTTCAATCATTTTTTCTAAGTTCATTTATAATTCCTTTTCAACACTAAAACACTTAAGACAAAGAACCTTATAGTTGTCGCCAACTATTGCTCCACCTAAGTGTTTATGAATTACGGCAGTTTTACCACAGCATTCACACATAGCATTTAATTTTGTTATACTATCTGCGAAAGGAATAAGCGTTGCTACACTATCCCATAATTTGTTTGATCCTGCCATACTAGAAAGCCCAGCACAAATTATTTCGTTATCAAGCGATAGCTCAATAACTCTTTGCACTAGGCTTTCATCTAAAAACTGAACCTCATCAATTAATAAAGTATAACCCTTATAATCTTTTAAAAGTTCAGATTCACTTACTATTTTATAACTATCAAGCTCTAATTTAAGCCCTCTAGCTATAAATTTTCTATTATCAATGCTATTTCTAACAAAAAGATAGTTAGAATTATTTTGGTGTAGTTGCACCATTCTTCTAACTAATTCTGTTGATTTACCGGAACGCATAGTTCCTAAAATTAAAGTAAGCATTAAAATCCTTTTTGATAAAAAATAAATAACAAAAGGAATAAATAAGTATCCTAAAGTTAGGAATATTATTTACTCCCAACTTAGGGGTGCGTAGTTTCATTTTTGTTTTTGGTCTTCTTTCATTTTGCTATATTTTGCAAATAATACAAAACCTACAGCACAACTTACTCCTATAATGTGTGGAGTAAATATTAATAAGTTTTCCATAATTTTCCCCTTTAATCGTATAGCTCATCAAGATAATAAGCTAAAGCAAAGAATATTATAGCAACTATTGTTGCACCTAATACTAAACCCCATTGAACCTCTTCTTTTTGAAAAAAAGTAGGTGCAATTATACCTCCTACAAAAGAAAGCTTTCCTATATCCCAAAAGGTTTTAGAGGCATTTTCTGCAGTTCTCTTCTTCATATTATATCCTTTTTAAAATTAATTAAAACATTAAAAACCAACCCCAAAAGGAAAAATAACACCCATAATGGGAATATTATTCCCATAGGGAGTAATTACTAATTTAGCTTATTTTCAAAGAACCTTTTACAACACTTTCTTTTTGATATTTTTCTAAAAGTTCTGGGTAATCATTGCCAAAACTCTTACTATCAAAAGATTTTCGTGTGCTTTCAGCCGTAACTAAAAGATTACCGCTCTCCACACTAAGTTTTTTAACACCTAGCGTTTCAAGAGCGTTCTTAAGCTCTTCTTTTTCGCCATCAAGAGCTTTTTCTTGCTCTTTTAGGCTCTTCACTTGAGCCACAAGTTTTTCAGCTCTGAGCATAAGCTCATTACCTACTAAACTTGTGTCCCCGCTATTTACAAGTGGGCAAGTGTTTTTATGAGGACACTTACCACAATACCCTTGTAGTGTAGGGTGTGGCTCAACTTTGTTTTCTAAAGCACCTTTCAACTCTTGCACTCTGTCAAGTGCCAATTTCAAGAGAGCTTTGTTTTCTTTTATTTCAAAGAAACGATACTCTCCATTATTGACATCAATGCAAAACACAAAAGCAGAAATTGGCTTATTTATTTTTTGAGCCAAAAGCCACATTTGTAGCTGAACTTGAAGTATCCAGCTTTCGTATGGGTTTTCAGGTAAGCCATTAACTGACTTACACTCAAAGATTATTGCCTCTTTTGGGCTCTCTAACACATAGTCAATATGTGCTTTCAAGCTTAATGGCTCATACTCCACTTCAACTTGTGGTTGAAGATTTAAACCACTGAAAGCTTTTTTTAAAATCCCCTCAGCCAAATGTCCCCTTAAGAACACTAAGTTTTGCTTAGTGTCTATTTCTTTGGGTTCTATCTTGTTGAGGTAACTAGCTCTCAGACACCCACCGATGTCTGAAGCACCTATATACTTACTTCTATCGCCTAAGCTTGAAGTGGTATCTTCTGCCATAACTTTTGCAAGGTTTTCTTCAAACCAAGCATTAATCTTTATAACTCTTTCCATGAGTTCTCCTTAAAATTTTATTTAGCTATTGCTAGAAAAAACCCACTTGTAAAAGTAAAAAGGAGATATAAAAAGAGTAGTATTAGCCCCATTAGGGAATATACTTGTTTCATATCCCCTAAGTGGGCTTTTTTTAACAATAGTAGAATGACTTGCTCCCATTCTTAAAAAATACTTACTTAATAAGTAATCATTTGTAAAAACATTACTCTTGTCATAAGTAAATTTAAGGGGAGAGGGCAAAGCCACTCTCTTTTTAGTTTAATCTGTAAGCATATAATTCGTGGCTATCGCCATAAATTATGTAACCAAAAAATTTAAAGTGAGCATTATGCCACTTCCTTATTTTTTTCAAACATGTTTTGAAGATATATTTCGGCATCTTCAAGATTGGCAAATACAGCTACATAGTAGCTTTTACCCATACACTCAAAAGTATAATTTTTGAGTGTATTTTTTTTATTTATTAATAAATTGTTTTGTAATTTTGCATCTTTAACGAAGATTGCAAAAAATTCATTTTCAAAACAATTCAAAACAATTTTTATATTATTTTTTTTATAATATAAAAAATTATTTTTTTCTTCTAAACAATAAAAAAAATTATTGCTTAAAAAATTTTGAAATTTATTTGTTGTTTTCATTTTTTTCCTTTGTAAATTTTAATAATAAAACTCCAAAGGACAATATACCCCATAGGAGTATTTGCTCCTATGGAGAACATTTATTTTAATAAAGAAAATCGTGTCTTACTTTTTGTATGGCATATAATTTTCCACTCAATTGATACAACCTATGGGTTACTGACCCATTTGTTTTGTTATAGACAAAACAAATTTTTATTAAATTACTTGAGTGAAACCCGTTTTCATCTAGTATTCCAATTTGTTTTATTTCATCAAAACTTAATTCGGTTATATTGATGATTTGTTTCTCATACATTTTATAAAAATTACAAAATTCTTTTTTAGTTACTTGCATTAGAAACTCCTATATTTTTGATTTTTGTTTTTAAAAATACTTTACTATAAGCTCTTGCTAGTTCTAGCAAGTCTTTTTTCGCCTCGTTTAAATTTTTTCTAAATTTATAAAAACTCAGCTCTTTGTATTGTCTAAAATCTTTTAGCTCACTTCTTAAGCTTATAGATTGTTTTTTAATTTCTTTTTTGTTCTCACTTCCAAATACAGCCCTTGTTTGATAAATAACTCTTTCATATAAATAATTAGCATTAAAAAAAATCAATGCTTCACTTTTTTTAGTATCATTAGCCTTATTAAAAAAAATAATTTCTAATTCTTCATTTTCTAAATGAAAGTTACTTAATTCAAACCCTAGCTCTTTTAATTCTTTTTTACAATCATCATCTAAAATCATTGTCTTTATAATTTTCATTTTTTTCCTTTGTAAATTTTAATAATAAAACTCCAAAGGGTAGTATTCCCCACTAACGGAGAAACTACTCCGTTTGGAGAATAATTTGTTTTTAATAAGAAGTTCTAATTACGACAAAAACTTCTTCTTTTTTGTCTTTATCGTAATTAATAATTTCCACATGTTCAGTAGAAAACCCGTTGATATACTCAATGAAGTCTTCATCTAATGAAGCTCCTGCTTGAATATATTCCTCTATGGTTTTTTCTATGTTTTCTTCTGTTATTGAAATACCTTTATTCTCTAGCTCATCTAAAGCTATATCTTCAAGATACTTCCATAATTCTGAGTGAAAATAATTACTCATAATTTCTTTGGCTTTTTCAAAGCCTAAAGCAAAGTCAAAACCATACTCCATATCATCAAGAATACTCATAGGAATATTCTCTTCGTATGGTTCTTTTTTACAATACCTTTCAGTATAATACATTGTTAAATATTTAACAATGTTCTCTTTACTTTCTTTAGTATAGCCCCTATTAATACCACTTTGGGTATCTTTTAATGTATTGAAATTTTTTTCAACAATATTCTCTAAATTATCCTCAATGATAAATTTAACTTGTGCCATTTTAAATCCTTTCTTGCTCTATATTTACACAAACTTAGGCTTGTCTATGTAAAGAGCTTGTTTAATTTATTTAGCTAATTGCTAAATCAAACCCACAAAAGGATAGATTACACCCACAAAGGGTATAAGAGCTACCCTTGTGGGTTTTGTTTAGAAATTAAAAGGGAATATCACTATCCTCACAAGAATATTCTTGTGAATTATTTTTAGGTGCGTTATTGTTTTGCATTTCATCAGGTTTGTTGTCTAACATTTCCATATTTTCAACTACAAGTTGAATTTTTGAACGATTTTGATTGGTTGCTGTATCTACCCAAGTTTGTTGTTGTAAATAACCCTCAGCCATCAATTTTGAACCTTTTCTTAAATATTGCCCTACAACTTCTGCTAATCTATTGTAAAAAACTACATCTAAAAATAAAGTTTCTTCTATTCTTTCGCCAGTGTTTGAAGTTTTATATCTACTAACAGCTATTGCATTATTTACTACTGCATTTCCGGTATTGCTAATGGTTTTTATCTCAACATCTCTTACTAAACGACCAATTAAAATAACTTTATTCATATCTTATCCTTTTTTTAATTTTTAATTACCCCAAAAAAGGGGTTAAAATACTCTTGCGAGTTCTTTAGCCCCTAGAGGCAACTAGAACAAAAATACAAAACACAATGTAGGATTGCCGTTTCTTTTGGCAATTTTTTAATTTCCAACCTTTAGAGTGTTTAAAGTTGTATAAACCAAACTTGTGTATCTGGTTTATACTTAAAACCTAAAGCCTTGAGCGTGTCGGTTTTGTTGTAAGTATTACCCACAACTTTGCCAAATTCAACGCCTTGAGCATTAGGTTTAATCTCTAACCCTAAACCTAAATCATCAAGAGCATCTATTAAGTCTTCACGACTTATTGGCTCTTCAATAATCTGAGCTTCTTCTATTGCTTCAACTTCACTTAAAGCTACGCCACCTGTATGGCTAACTTCAGCGAAGTTGTTTACTTCATCAGCACCCAACTCTTCAAAAGTATAAAGTGCAAAATAACCAAAAGCTTTTCTTAAAGCTTGGCTTTCTGCCACCTTTTCTATCATCGTTATAGGCTTTTCAGCCCAAAACTTTGTTGGTGTGCCATCTTTTTTTAAGCCTACATATTCATTGTAAGCCACCTCTACTTCAATGGGATATCTATAGTCCTTGTGATAGACAGAACATTTTGCTACCACATCTTCTATTTTTTCCCACTTTCCATTCCTCCTAACAGGAACGGATTTAAACTCATAAGTGGTTTTAAATCCGTCTAGCTTCCCACTGGCTCTCGCCATTTTCAAAAAGGAATCTCTTCCCGCTAGTGGTTCAATTTTCTCAACCCATTGCCCATTTATCTGTGTGGCTCTTGGGATGAAAAAAATCTCCTTTTTTATGGGGTCAAGCCCCATTTTTCTTGCCACAGATAAGCAATAAGCCATATCTGTTTCATTTCCCCCTTGTGGGAAGAATTGCCTCTTAATGAGGTCTAAATCAGCCTCACTAAAAGTAATTAAATCCCCATTTTGGGGTTGTTGAGTAGTGATTAAATTACTCATATCTTTCTCCTTTTAATTTTTTATTTAAACTTTTTATAAGTTTAAATAAGACAAAACACAAGCAAAGTAGAGAATACGCCACATAGGGCAAAATATTACTACTAGCCCTTTGTTTGGCTTATTTAAACTTATATTGTGATTGTTTTTAGGAGGTATTAAATAAACAAAGCCATCTCGCAAAAATTATATTTTTATGCTTGTGTTTTGTTTTTTAATTTAGAAATATCTTGCCTTAGTAGGCGATAAGAAATATTTCTTGTCTTAATTTTTTTGGCAATTATTTCATTGCCTTTATTCTTTATTTTTGTTATATTTTCTTTTATTTTTTCTAGTTCTGATACCCAAATTTCAGCATCTTTAAACTCAACTTCAACACCGAGATGAGATTTAATTGTGCTATCTTGAGCATCAAGGTATCTTAAATCATCTAAGATACTAGAAATAGCATTAGAAGATAATGCTACTATTTGAGCGTTTGGATTACGCTCAATAAAATCTTTTTTGTTTGCTATCATATTTTCAAGATAACTAACTTTTTTTTCAGCCATTTGAAACTCCTTAAAAGTAATTGGAGATGGCTTTGTTTATTTAATTGTAGTGTTTTTTCTAACTAAATATCATTAAATAGTTAGCGAAAACTTTTTTGCAACTTTTAGTTGCAAGTAGGATTACACTATAACCTATAATGTTTTCTTTTATTTTAAAAAAATATAATTAGATAATATCATGTTTTTTTAAAAACCCTTCATTCATTATAAAAATTTTCAATTTTGTCTAAGTAATCAGCATACCACTGCGTTAAAAAACGCATATCTTCAAAATTATCAGCTCTATTATATACAGCTCTAATATCATGTTTATAATGTGCTAAGCATTTTTCTATTACATCATAAAATATTTTATGTTCTCTTCTATTTTCATTACATATAGTGCTAAATAATGTTCTAAACGAGTGTGGTCGCATAATATTTGTATATCCTAATCGTTGCAAAAATCTACTTACATCTTGTGTATATATAGGAGTTGTAGATTTAATTCTATAAAAAACAAATTTATCAGAATTATAATTTTTTAATTGCTTTATTTCTAATAAAATATTTTTTGCTTGTTTTGATAAAGGCAGTTTAAAATCTCTATTATTTTTCATTTTAAATGCTTTGATTTCAATAGTATTATCATCTAAATCAATTTCTCTCCATTCCAACTTACATACATTATTGCTGCGTAAAGCAGTAAGTAACATAAATTTTATAGCATAATGTAAAATTATATTATTTTCTTTTGCATTATTTATATCTTGAATTAATTTTGCAATATCACTATCTTTAGAGATTACCGGATGATGTTCTACTTTATATTTTTTAGCAATAAAACTAATTTTTATTGAAGAGCAAGGATTTATTTCACATTCCATATAACAAAAATTAAAAATTTGATTTAATATATTATATGCTTTTTTAACATATGTTTTAGTATTAAGAGATTCGATACTTTTTAAAAAATTTAATATATCTTGTCTATTAATTTCATGAATATATTTATTTTTAAAATATTGTAATATATACTTTTTGGTAAAATTTTCTTTTAAATGAAAAGTTAATGGTTTTAGAATTTTACTTTGATATTTTAAGTATTTATCTACTAAAAAATCAAAGCTATAATATTGTTTTTCGTTTTCTAAAATTGTTTTTTTAAAATTATTTGCAACTTCTCTTGCTTCTTTAACATTTAAATCAATTAAAAAATCACCTAAAGTTTTACGCTTGATTTTATTTTCATATTTATATTCATAAACAAAATATTTTCTTCCAGAAGGTTCTATAATAATATACAAACCATCGCCATCGCATTTGCGAATTCTCTTCGCACCAGGTTTTAGCAATTTGATTTTTTTATCATACAGCATTTTGTCCCTTTTTTTGTCCTTAAAATAATAAAAAAATACATTTTACTAAAAAAACTTCTAGCAATCAATAAATATTAAATTGCTAGAAAAAATAGGCATTTTAGCTCTAAACATGTAAAAAAACAGAGTTATAAATTCTAGTTGTGATAGAATTAGGTTTGCAATCAGCCACACATAAAAGCAATTTTTAACGAGTTTGGGTTTCAAACCGTGTTGTGATAGAATTAGGTTTGCAATTTTGCCTATTTTAGTTTGTTTTTCACTTTTTAATTCTAAGTTTCAAACCGTGTTGTGATAGAATTAGGTTTGCAATTGAGCAAGGAAAACTTGTTTGTATGTTAAGTATTTGAGAGTTTTTAAAAAGTAGTGATTTTTCCACTTTTAAAATTCTTTCAAATTTTAGCACTTTAGTGGAAAAATTAAACCTGTGTTTAGTTTGTATCACTAAAATTAAAAAGCAAATCTAATTCTATCACAATATATTAGAGTTTGAAATCATTTTAAAGTTAGTAAAATATCGGGCAACTGGCTTAGCCACCCCGATAACCCTTCAGTAAAATTAATTCAACTCATGATATTTTATGTATAGGTAAATGTTAGTTTTAAAACTTTTGATTTTAAAATCACTAATAAGAGTAGAAAAATATCGGATAATTATTTTATAACTCCGATATTTTATTATTTATTCCATAACATTTATAAATTATAATATTTTATATATACTCACACAAATGAATTTAAAGGAACACGAATGAAAACTTATATTGGCATAGATATGGGAGCAAAAAATAATGGAGTATTTATAACACATACAAAAGATGGAAAGATTGTATATAAAACGGCTATGAACTATATTTTTGACCCATCTTTTATAAATTTTTTGAAAAAAGATAGAACTTCCAAAAGACACCAAAAAAGGGGTATAAAAAGGTCAAAATTTGCTAGAAGGCTTTTAGATGAATTGTTAAATAAAATCAAAATCAAAGATTTAAGCCAAAGCGAACTTGAGCTAATATATGGACTACTTAAAAATCGTGGGTTTAATTATATAAATATAGAATTTGAAAATGACATTAGCGATGAGAGTTTAGAAATATTAAACGAAATTGATAGCTATGAGTTTAAAAACTGCATTAGTAAAAACGACTATGAATTAAGGCTTTCAAAATTTGCAAACGAGTATGATACTGATGAATTCTGCGAGTTTTTAGCTAAGCAAACTAGCCTAATAATGCAAAAATATGATAATGATAAATTTGTTTATAATATAAAAGCAAGTGATAGAAATGCTATTACAGATATGTTTGAAGCCCTTAGAAATGAAATGCTTAAAAATAACAAGCATAGAGAAAAATATATAAAAGATATAAAAGAACTTTGCAAAAGTGTGGAATTTGAAAGCGTAATTTCAAAATTAAATATAAATGCCGATGAGTTAGCCAACCTTATTGGTAATATTTCAAATTATCAAACAAGGGTTTTAAGAAGGTATTTTAATAACAAATTTGATGATGTTTTTGATGATGAAAAATTAAGAAAACAAAGCATAAGAAATATAAAATTTCTTACCTTTCAAGGCGAAAAAGAGTTAGAAAATAAACGCACAATGTTAGAAAACCTAGAAAATTCAAGCTATGAATATCTATGTAAAAATGACCCAATAATAAGCATTCCACCTTATGAGAGAATGAATAATAAAAACCCACAAACTTGCAATGTATTAGTCTTAAAAGACAAGCTTGGTAATAAGCTAAAAACTTGCCTAAAACATATTTTAGAAAATCCTAATTTTTCAAGCCTTACTATAGACGAGAACGGCGTTATAAAAGAATACGATGAATTAGATGAAAATGAGTTAAAAGTGGTTTTTCAAAGATTTTTAGATATATCTAATGGGTATTTAGAAGATACCAAGCTTTATCCTAGAAGTTTTGATAAATATGCAAAATATTTTAAAGATACGATATGTTTAAATGATAGTGATTTTGATGCCTTACAAGACTTTGCAAATAAATATTATGATGAATTGCTGCTGGCTAAAAAAGGTGTATTATCAAATAAACTTTTAAAGCCTTGTGGGTGTCATACTCCTTATAAAAATAACCTTAAACATACTCATCTTAGTATTTTATGGGCTAAGCCTGATGGATTTAGTGAAAATGATGTCAATATTTTTATGGAATTTATAAATAAAAAAGAAAATAAAGTTAAGGGTAATACTACCTTAAATGGTTTTTTAACTAATCTTAGCGAAATGGCTAAATCTTATCAAAACGCCTTTTACAAAGCTTTAGAAGACGAAAAGGCTTTATTAGATAACAAGGCTACAAATGATAAGGAATTAAAAAAGATTTTAGAGCAATATAAAAAAGCCTATGAGTTAATAACTAGCCAAGAAATATTTATAAATGTAGCTAAGAGCGACAAGCTAAAAACTATGATAAATCAGCTGCTTCAGAGTGCAAATATAATCTTAGATGATACTAAGGGTTTTAATAAACTTTGCAAGGAACACTCATTGCAAACTTTACTAAGAACAAGTGGTGAAAAAGCTATGTGTTCGGTATTTGGCTCTGATAGTGCAAGGCTTATAAATGGTAGGGTTGAAATGTATATTGATAGACTTGCTTATGAGATTATAAAAGATTTGGATTTAAGTAATACTAAAGAATTAAGTATAAATATAGAGCAAAATGCCTTTGCTTTTGAAACAGCAGCAAAAGAGCTTACAAAAACTAAAGTAAAAAGAAAGCCTAAAGAGCATTTTGTAATATGCCCTTATAGTGGGGAGTCTTTAAATCTCAAAAATGCTGAGTATGATCATATCTTGCCAAGAAGTAAATGTAAGTATAACTCAGAAGCGAATTTAATTCCCGTAAAATCATACGAAAATCTTAGAAAAAGTGATGGGTATATTTATTTTACTGATTTAAAAGAAGAATATAAAAATGATATATACAAAAAGTGTGGTGTAGCAAACGAAAATGAGTTAAAAATCTTTATAAATAATACTTTAAAAGGTATTGATACCGATAAATATACAAATTATAAAAATCTAAAATATCATGAGCAAATTGCCTTTAGACATGCACTTTTTATGCCTAAAGAAAACTTTTATGCTAAAGCATTGGAATTATTAGAACAAGATAAATTAAAAACCACAACAAACGGCACTCAAAAACGCCTTGCTAAACTAATAGTTCAAAAAGCTCTAACAAAGAATAAAGATTTAGATATTAATGTAAATTTTATTGATAGTAAGCTAACAAGTGCTATTAGGCGTGAGCTAAGTCTTGATTTACCAGAAATAGCAAAAGAAAAAATTCAATCAAGCCATAGCCATTGTATAGATGCTAGTGTTGTATTTTATATAGCTAGTGCTATTAATGATAAAAAGGTGGTATCTATAAATGAGAATGTGAAGTTTGAACCAAAGTTTAAATTCAGTAAGATTTATCTAAAAGAAAGTGAGATAAAAAATATACAAAGCCAAAAGTACTTAGAATTAAGTCAAGATAAAATTTCAAGAAAGCAATTATTTAAAGATACGATTTACTCACTTAGATATGAAAATGCTAAAAATTTAAGTGATAAGCATTTAAATATTTTAAAAGAATTTGATTTATTAATGGAAGTTAAAAAACTTAAATCGGTAAGATTTCATATAGATACCAAAAAAGTTTTTGATTTAATCTTTGCAAGTTTTGAGGCAAAAGATATAAAAACACTAGAAAAAATTAAATTTTTAGATAAGTTTTTGGTATCAAGTGTGAGAAAAGATGTTTTAGATATATTTTTTGATACTAAAAGTAACGAGTTAATCAAGCCTAAAGATAATGGTGCAAATATAGAAAAGTTCTATGCAATCCTAGTAAAAAATGAAGTAAAAACTAAAAACGAAGTAGAAAAAATCCATAAGCTTTATATAAATAATTTCTACACAGGTAATCAAAAAGATATAAAAAGAGCTAGAAATAAACGCCGTGTTACATACTCGCTAAGTGTTGTAAGTGCAGCTAGTTTTGTGGTGCGTAGAAATACTGGCTATGAAGGTTTAGCAAATGAAAACATAGCTACAAAAAATTATTTTGATAAAGATAGAATTGTAGGTATAAAATATCATAGCAAGAATGTTTTACCACTTAAAATAGCTGATATTTTAGATATTTTAAACCTTAGCGAAAATGCTAAAGAAATTTATAAAATAAGCATTAAAAACAACTTACCAGAAAAAATCTCAAAGCTTGATTTTATAGTTGGTGAAGCTGCTAGACATACGGTGCAAGTGCATTTTAACAAGGCAAAATTAGGATATGATTTAGGTATTTTTAAGGGTGCATTAAATGATAAAAATGATAAATGGGTGAAGTTTTGTGATGAGTGTTTAAATGTTGAATTAGTTGAGTTTTTAGGTAAGCCAAGGGATTATAAAGCTAGTATAATTTGTGATAATTTTGAAGTTTTAGGGCTAAAATACACAACAAATCAAACCTCAAAAGCAAATAGACAAATTATGAAAGATAATATATGCTAAAACATCTCGTAGTGAATTCTTACGGGGTGTATTTGGGGCTAAAATCGGCTAGATTAGTAGTTAAAAAAGATGGAGAGTTAATCAAAGAATATCCACTTAAAAACCTAAAAACCATAAGTATAAAATCTCGTGGTGTAGGACTAAGTAGTGACTTAGCCTATGCTTGTGGAGTGCGTGGGGTTAAGATATTTTTTAATGATTTTAAATCTCATTTAGCTTTACACACTTTACACGAGCATAAAAGCGTAAATGTGATAAAACATCAGATTTTAAGCGAACAAAACGGCAAAGACCTAGCCTTAGCAAAAGAGCTAATCATAGGTAAAATCAAAAACCAACGCTCCACGATTTTATACTTTTCAAGGTATTTGCAAGATGATTTGCTAAAACAAAAAACCACCGAGCAATTAAAAACATTTATTAACGAGCTAAAAACTTATAAAATGACAAAAGATAGCATTTTTGGCATTGAAGGAAGTGCGGCAAAAGTTTATTTTGATTATCTTAAACAAACAAGGCTTTTAGGGGATGAGTTTGTAAATCGCACGGGCAGATTTGCAGATGATAATGTAAATAAAGCCCTAAATTACGGCTACGCAATACTTTTAAACATAATTTATAAAAGCGTGATAAACGCAGGGTTAAACCCATATTTTGGAGTGCTTCATAGCTTAAGAAGTGCTAAGCCATCGTTAGTTTTGGACATTATGGAGGAGTATAGAAGTTTTTTAGTTGATAGAAATATTATCAAGCTAAGGCATCAGCTAAAGGGCGATTTTAATGAGTGTAAAAAGCTAATTTCAAATGAGATTTTTAGCTCACTTGCTAAAAAGTTGCCATATAATCACTCTAAACTAAGTCTTGAAAGCATCATACAAAGACAAGTTTATAAGCTTAGTGGGTTTTTGTGCGGTGCGAATAATTATCATTCTTATGTGTTTAGGTGGTGAGCGTGTATATTGTAAGCTACGATATAGAAGATAACAAATCACGAATAAAGCTTTTTGAAGAGCTAAAGGATTTAGGACTTTTAAATATCCAAAAATCAGTCTTTTATGGAGAGCTTAGCAAAAGCGAGATAAAGGTGGTAAAAGAGCTTTTTAAAAAGCTTTGTGGTGATGGGGATAAGGCGTTTTTGTGTAGGTGTGAGATAGATTTAGACTATACGCACGGCTATAAAAAGGCTGATTTAGAGCAACTTAGTTTTGATAGTATTTAGTAACTTGTGTATATTTTAACCAAAACAATGAGAATTTTAAATAATTTGAAATAGGAATTTCATGGAACTTTTGAAGGCGAGTTTGATTAGGCAGTTTGTGTTTTGTCCTAGGATATTTTATTTTTATAATTTTTGTGATATTACACCAAAGTATCCTAAGCATGTAGATTTTGGCAATGATTTTCATAAAAAGCAAGATGAGCTTTTCAAAAGTCGCACATTTGTTAAACTTGGGCTAAGCGAATATAAAGCCTATAAAAATCAATATTTAGAAGATGATGAGCTGTGTGGGGTTTGTGATATGCTATTTGTTGGGGTTGATGTGGTGGTGGTACTTGAGTTTAAACAAAGTAATAATCTAAATCTTAGTAACGGGGCGAAAATGCAACTAATAGCATACGCAAAAATGGCTAGTAAAATTTATGCTAAGCCTTGCAAAAGAGTGATTTTATGCTCATCAAATCATCTAAAACATAAGGTTTTTAATATTTTTCCGAATGATTTTGCTAGGCTAAAAAGAGTTGTAAAAGATATGAAAAATCTTTTAGATAATGGAGTTTTTCCAAATAGTAGCGCTAGTCTTAATGCTTGTAATCAATGTGAATTTTTTAACTATTGTGATGATAGGGAATAAATTTAGTATGTTTGTGTTAAAGTTTATCGGGGTGGCTAAGCCAGTTGCCCGATATTTTACTAACTTTTCGGTATTTCTACCTAATTATGATTTCAAACGCTCGTTGTGATAGAATTAGATTTGCTTTTTAATTTTAGTGATACAAACTAAACACAGGTTTAATTTTTCCACTAAAGTGCTAAAATTTGAAAGAATTTTAAAAGTGGAAAAATCACTACTTTTTAAAAACTCTCAAATACTTGATATATAAGCAAGTTTTCCTTGCTATTGCAAACCTAATTCTATCACAACATGGTTTGAAACTTTTAATATATTAGATATTTCTTAATTATCTCTTAAATTGCAAACCTAATTCTATCACAACATGGTTTGAAACTTATTATCGGGTGTCGAAGGTTATCATTCGTTAAATTGCAAACCTAATTCTATCACAACATGGTTTGAAACGTTTGTTGGATTATTCCACTACCGCTAGAACGAAATTGCAAACCTAATTCTATCACAACATGGTTTGAAACAATGCGAGAGAACGGGTTGTATGTTTTGTTTGTTTGGATTGCAAACCTAATTCTATCACAACATGGTTTGAAACAAGTTTTTCTCTTGGTGGCTTTTTGTCTTCTATACATTGCAAACCTAATTCTATCACAACACGGTTTGAAACTTTGAAACAATGTCAAACCTTGCAAATGGTAATGAATATTGCAAACCTAATTCTATCACAACACGGTTTGAAACTTTACTGCTTCTCCTGCATCTATATCAATTTCTTATTGCAAACCTAATTCTATCACAACACGGTTTGAAACCCAAACTCGTTAAAAATTGCTTTTGTGTGTGGCTGATTGCAAACCTAATTCTATCACAACACGGTTTGAAACAGTAACTTAGGAAATTCTGTTGGCGTTGCTTGTGATATTGCAAACCTAATTCTATCACAACACGGTTTGAAACATAATTTTTATACAGATAGTAGAAAAACCAATCATAAATTGCAAACCTAATTCTACCACAACACGGTTTGAAACGTAATATAATTTCTCAATGAGCCATAATTGATATTTTATTGCAAACCTAATTCTACCACAACACGGTTTGAAACCAAAGTAAAATAATAGAACAAATATTTAGAACAATATTGCAAACCTAATTCTATCACAACATGGTTTGAAACATCAAGCTAGTTTGTTTAGCTTTGTCATTTCTTTTAATTGCAAACCTAATTCTATCACAACATGGTTTGAAACCAAGAACTAAACGACTTAAACGATGATGGTTTAGAATTGCAAACCTAATTTCTAACACAATAATGCTAGAAAGTAATGATGTAACATAGTAATACAAAACAAATACGATTAAGTAAAAAAATATAAAGTGGAAAAACTAGTAGTGAATTTAAATTATTTAAATATTTTAAAATATTATTAGGAACTAGCATACTAATTCCTAATAATAAGTTTATTTTTAAGCTAATAAATCAAGTTCTAAATTCATTTAGCTTTTTGTTTAGTTGTTCTGTCATCTCACTTAGATGATTTGCTGCTCCTGCTATTTCTTCTACGCTTCTTGCGTTTTCATTAGTGATAGTATTCATATTATTTACTCCACTTAATATCTCGCTCATATCTTTGCTTGTGCTTATATAATCATTTACAGTTGCTTCACTAATTTTTACAGCTTCACTCATTACTTTACCCATTTCATTAATTGTATCTTGGGTATTACTTGCTACTTGAGTTAATTTACTAATTTCTGCTGAATTAGTGCTCATTTGTTCGCTTGCATCTTTAATACCTTGAACTATAACGCTTATTGTTGCATTTATTTCACTAAGGCTTTTTTGAGTTCTTTCTGCTAGGCTTCTTACTTCATCAGCTACTACGGCAAATCCTCTACCATGCTCTCCTGCACGTGCTGCTTCTATTGCAGCATTTAGTGCAAGTAAGTTAGTCTGGTCTGCTACATCATTAATTATTTCTAAAATAGATTTAACATTATCAGCATCACGGCTTAATTGCTCAATCTTACTAGCTAAAGCACTTTCTATATCAGCACTATGATTTATTTGATTAGTTAATGAATTAATAGCATCGTTTGCTGATTTTATAAACTTACTTGCATTACTTAATTCATCTTTACCTTTAGCTGCACCAATTACACCTTTATCAAGGTTTGCTTTAGTATTAGTTCCTTTATTAGCTACTTCTGTAACTATTACGCTACCTTCTTCTGCACGCTTACCTGTTTGAAGACTTGTGTGGCTTAATTCATTTGCTATTGAAGCGTTTTCATTTGAGATATCTTTTGCTTGTGCTATTAGAATTCTTACTTTTTCTAAGAATATATTAATAGCTTTACAAGCTTGAGCTATTTCATCATTACCTTTATCATCTAGCTTTTTAGTTAAATCTCCATCTCCACTGCTAAGTTCGTTTGATTTAGCTGTTAGGTTGTTTAGTGGGCGAGTGATTTGGAATTTTACGAAGATAATCATTAATATTAAAATTATAGCCGCTATAACAACTGCTGCTAATGTAAATTTGTAATTTGAGCTACTAATAACTTCATCAATTATTTTACCTACTTCAGCGATTTCTTGATTTGTTATATCCATATCTATTGTGCAACCATAGATAATATCCATATTTTTATCTTTTTTAGTATAGGTAATGATATTTCTATCTTTACTAGTTACCTTATCAAAGAATGTAACCTCTGTAAAACCACCGCCTGCTAAGCCATTCTTAACAAATTTTTCTACATAGCTTTCGCCTTTAACATCTAAATCTGCTTTTAAATTCTTTCCTATTTTTTCTGGTTGATAATGAACTAAATAAGTTCCATCTGAATTAACAGCAAAAAATCTAATATTTGTGCTATCTAAATTCATACCTTGAAGATATTCAATTGTGCTTTCAAGTGCATCTTCAGGTCCATCTCCAGCTTTTACAAAGTCTTTATATAATTTTTCAGAAAAATTATAAAATCCAAATACAATGCTTTTTGCAGCACTTCTAGCATCTTTTACTGCTAATTCTTCTACCGTTTTAGTTGTTACATCGTCAATTTCTTGCATTCCTTTGTTAGAAATAAATATTAGGCTAATGCCTAAGATACACAAACTAATCAGTATACATAACGAAAGTTTTGTTGAAATTTTCATTTCATCTCCTTTTTCATTGAAAATTAAATCATTAATTTAAACATAATTTTGTTAAAAGTAGATTAAATTATAACAATATTACCTTAGCAAGTAATAAAAAGCTAAAAAACCCTAAAGCATCGGTGGTTGCTGTTAGTAAAACTGCACTACCTAGTGCAGGGTCAAATCCACATTTTTTTAATACCAAAGGTATTAATGAGCCAATTAAACCTGCAAAACCTAAATTTAAAATCATTGATATAAATATCACAAGGCTTAACATTGGGATTGAAAACCAAAAATACGCAACAACTCCTAAAACAATGGCAAAAATCGTTGCGTTTGAAAACGAAATAGCAATT
The DNA here is from genome assembly GCF_022369475.1 of Campylobacter sp. RM12651. Classification (NCBI taxonomy): domain Bacteria; kingdom Pseudomonadati; phylum Campylobacterota; class Epsilonproteobacteria; order Campylobacterales; family Campylobacteraceae; genus Campylobacter; species Campylobacter sp. RM12651. The sequence goes on along the minus strand of NZ_CP059600.1, from coordinate 1,325,382 downwards.
TCTCTTAATAATATATGTTTTGAATTCTCATAACTTAATTCACCTAAAGCAAGTTTTCTAATAGTTACGGCAAGTGCTTGTGAGCCAGTATTTCCACCCATTGATGCAACTATTGGCATTAAAGCTGCAAGTGCTACTAACTTTTCTATTGCATCAGAAAACATTGCGATAACATGGGCTGAAATTAACGAAGTAATTAGATTTACAATAAGCCATTTAGCTCTACTTTTAGCTGCTTTTATGGTATTTTCATCTTCGCTATCAATATCTCCAACCCCTGCAAAGTTATACATTTGCTCTGTTGCATAGTCTTGGATTAAGTCGTGTATATCATCATAAGTTATTCTTCCTAATAATTTATTATTATTATCAACTACAGCAATTACGCTTAAATCATAGTCTTGAACCATAGAGATAGCATCATTTATAGTGTCGTAATCTCTAATAAAATGTAAATCTTTTGCTAAATCTTCATTTTTATCTAGAATTTGCTGAAAAGTATCTTTAAATTCATATAAAATTAAATCTCCTACATGCAAACTATAAATTAATTTTTCATTCTCATCGGTTATAAAAAGTTGGATTATATGTTCTATTTCTTCGCTTTTTTTAAGCTCTTTATATTTGCTAATAGCACTTTCTAGAGTATCACTAAGCTTTGCGGTAAAAATCTCTGTTTGCATATAAGCACCAGCTTTTTCATCATCGTAGCGTTTTAAGAATAAAATATCATCTTGTTCGTCTTTACTAAGATTTGAAAAAATTCTATTTGCTTTTTCATCATCAATTTCTTCAATGCTTTGCATTAAATCAGTTGCATCATCGCTTTCTAATTCGCCTAATGCTAAAGCTAATTTTTTGCTTGAAGATAATTTCAAAACATCGCTTAACATATGTTCAGGCATTAGTGTTGCGATATTTCCTAAGTCTTCATCATCAAGACTTTTAATTATGTTTTCATAAGCTTCATAATCATCATTTTTTATTATTTTTAGAGCTTCTAATAATTCAGCATAGCTAACATCTTTTTCATCTAAAAAATCTTGTATTATTTCAAAAGCTACTGCTGTATTTTTCATATTTTAATTAAGCTCCACAATATTTTCAAAATTCTCTTCTTTTATAGGAGTTATTTTACTTTCTAATATATGCTTAATTTCACTTATATATTCTTTAGTTGTTAAATCAAATTTTTGTTTTTCTTTGCCTACTAGACCATCTTTTGCAACTCTAACAACTGTTGCTGGGTTAATTGCTGCATTGTTTTTATACATACCAAAATGTAAGTGCGGCCCTGTGCTAAGACCTGTGGTTCCTACATAGCCAATTACTTGACCTTGTTTTACACTATCTCCTATTTTATATTTACCAAATTTGCTTAAATGTGCGTATAAAGTCATATAGCCACTTGAGTGATTTACTTGAACTACATTTCCATATCCGCCTTTTACTCCTCTAAACATTATTTTTCCAGCACCTGCTGCTTTTACTGGCGTTCCTGTTGGTGCTGCATAATCTATTCCTAGATGGGCTCTATATTTTTTTAAAATAGGATGAAATCTTCCTGGGTTAAATGGAGAACTAATTCTAACATTTCCAACAGGCAATATAAAAGTATATGTTTCTAATTGTTTTCCGTTTTCATCGTAAAAGTCATTATCTCCATATTTAAATATATAATAAGGTTTTTTATTAACTTCAATCATAGCTGATTTTATATTTGCATCTCCATAAATTCTACCTAATCTTCTTTTTTGAGAATAAACGATTACTACTCTATCATCTTTTTTCATTCCTGTATAATTAATCGTTCCTGCATATGCTCTAAGTAGAGCGCTTGCTAATCTAGAGTTTTGAGTGTTGTCTATAATATCTTGATATACTGATTTATTTATTTTAAATGTTAAACTTGTTTCTTCAACTTTATAAGTAATGGGAGTAAATGTTATAGCATATTTATCTTCTAAATCCTTATATATTTGTATTTGTAAAGTTTCGCTTATTGGTATTAAAATTTGCTCTATATTATCATTTTCATCTCTTAATATTTGATATTTAACCCCAGCTATGATTTCTGCTGTTAGTTCTTTATCTTCTTTATCAAGATTATGATATATGCTTAATGGAATTTGATTTTTTTGTAAGAAAAATAAAAAACTCTCGCCTCTTTCCCATATTAATTCTTCCATTTTTAATTCTTTTGAGAATAAATTTAAACTTAAAAAAATAGATAAAACTAATATGATTTTTCGCATTATTTTCCTTTAAAATATGATAAAATTTCCAAAATAAGGCAGACATTTTACTTTTTTTTGCTTATAATTTAGTAATTTAATTTTAAAGGGATAATATGTTTAAGAAAACTTTTATTTTAATATGCTTTTCGGTTTTTGCATTTGCTAATCAATTTATAAATGCTGTTATTGATAAGATTGATAATGGCTATGCTTATGCTCATATAGTTGATGCAAAATATGATGAAAATAATTTAAAAAATGGCGCTATTGTTATTAAAGATATCGGAGAATATTCTATAATTGTTGCTAGAGCTAGTTTTGTAAATAATGAGAACAATAATATTAAATTAGAGCTATATACATTTTCTGATTTAAAACAAGATGCTTTACCATTACCTATATTAACTCCACAAATAGGCGATAGAGTAATTTTTAATAATTATATTGAGCATACATTATTAATAGCTCCTAGTCAAAAAATATATGATAGTATTAAAAATAAATATAACAATTTTATATATTTTGATACTAATGTTTTAGCAGCGAATTTATACGCTAAAAAACAACTAACTCCAAATAGAAATGATTTAAGAGAATTTTGTAGAACTTGGGCTATTGGTAGTGTGATGGTTGTATTAAAAAATAACTTATATTTATATGAATGTTCTTCTTTAAAGAAAATAGCTGAATTGGATAATAATTTAGAATATAATCAAATTGATGAAATAAATTTTTATTCAAATATTTCTAAGCAATTAAGCAAAACAACAGATTATTTTTCATATTATAACAAGCTATTTAAAGAAAAGGAATAATAATTGCTTTGAAGCAATTAAATAATTATTTAAAGGAAAAATCGTGAAAAGATTAGGCACCATCGCTTTAGCTATATTTATTTGTGCTTGTGTTCCACAAAAAAAAGAAACAACAGTTCAAGTAGAAAATAACACTCAAAAAACAGCTTATAAAAAAGCAAGTTATCAAGAGCCTGTTTTAAGTCCTGAAGAAGAAGCAGTAAGACTTATGATTTTTAGTTCGGTAGGAGAGGGAATTCCACCTCAAAACACAGTTTCGCAAGCTCAAGCATTAGCACTTGCAAAAAGAGCAGCATTAGCTGATGCTTATCGTCAATTAGCTGGCAAACTTTATGGGGTTAGAGTAAATTCTAGAGAAAATGTAAAAGATGCAATGCTTAGAAGCTCGTTAATTACAACATATGTTAATGGACTTATTAAAAATGCAAACATTACCGGAGAAGGATTTAAAGATGGTCTTTATACGGTTGAGTTAGAACTAAAAATTGATAAATATAAATGGAACGAATTGTTCTCATATTAATTAGCTTTTTAGGATTATTAAACGCTACAAATCCTGATTATATATTCTGGGCTAGATTAAGTACTACTAATCTAGTCCTAACTAACGAAGAATTTCACTTAAGTAGAGCAATGAGTATTGATAAAAAAGCAAGATATACTTATGTTTGTGAGATTAATGCTACAAAGTCTAATATTTATGATAGTTTAAAAGACCAACAAACAAATTTAATAGATTGTGTTAATAAAGCGATAGTGAGTGAATATGTTGATGTCAATAATTTTAAAGCAAGTATAAAAACTCATTTAAGATTATTGCCAATTTATTTTAAAGCAGAACTTGCTCAAGGTAAAATATTGATTTACACAAAGGATAAGGTATGAAAATAGCCATAGTTGAAGATGATATTAATATGAGAAAATCCTTAGAATTATCATTAAGTGATGATTATGAATTAAAAACTTATAAAAATCCAATTGATGCTTTAAAAGAATTAGATGATAGTTTTGACTTAATAATAAGTGATATTAATATGCCTAAAATGGACGGGCTTGAGTTTGTAAAAACAGCTTTAGAACAAAAAATTAGTGCTGAGTTTATAATTATTACAGGAAATGCAACTTTAAATAAAGCAATTGAAGCACTAAGACTTGGAGTAAAAGATTTTTTAACAAAGCCATTTGATTTGGATAAATTATATGAAGCAATAAATAGAGCAAAAATTATTAGAGAAAAAAAAGCTAATAAAATTAAAAAAGAAATTCCAGTAAAACAAAATGGATTTTTAGGTTCATCAAAAGAACTTGAGAATTTAAAAACAATAGCTTTAAAAGCAGCTAAAACAAATGTCAGTGTATTTTTAAGCGGTGAAAGTGGAGTTGGTAAGGAAGTATTTGCAAAATTTATTCACGAAAATAGTAAAAGAGCAAATAAGCCTTTTATAGCTATTAATATGGCTGCTATTCCTGAAAATTTAATAGAGAGTGAATTGTTTGGATATGAAAAAGGAGCTTTTACAGACGCTAATTCTAATAAATTAGGCTTATTTGAGTTAGCTAATGAAGGCACTTTATTTCTTGATGAAATAGGTGAAATGAGTGCTAGTATTCAAGCTAAGTTATTAAGAGTTTTACAAGAAAAAACTATACAAAGATTAGGTGGCACAAAATTAATTAATATAGATGTAAGAATTATAAGTGCTAGTAATATAAACATACAAGATAATATTAAAAATAATAAATTTAGAGCAGATTTATTTTATAGATTAAATACAATTATGCTAGATATTTTGCCTTTAAGACAAAGAAAAGATGAAATAATAGAAATTGCTAATGCTACTTTAAATAGAATTTGTAATGAGTATGATTTAGGGGAAAAAACTTTTAGCAAAGAAGCTATAAAAGTATTAAATGATTATAATTATCCTGGAAATATAAGAGAATTGATTTCTATTGTTGAAAGTGCTGCAATTTTAAGCGATGAAAATATAGTAAAAGATAGTGATTTAAGGCTTAATTTTACTAATAATAATAAAAATAATATAAATGACTTAGAATTTGAATTAATTAAAGAAGCTTTAAAGCAAGAAAAGGATATAAAAGCAGCTTCTAAATTAATTTCAATGAGCGAAAAAGTTTTTAGAGAAAAAATGCAAAAATACAATTTAGGAGAGTGAAATGAAAAATATTGCAATCATTGGTGCAACAGGTGCTGTAGGCGAAGAAATATTAAATGTATTAAATGAATACAATTTTCCAGTAAAAGAACTAAGATTATTAGCTAGTAAAAATAGTGCTGGTAAAGAGATTGTATGGCGTGATGAAACTTATGTTATAGAAGAATTAGATGAGCATAGTTTTGATGAAGAAGATGTTGATATAGCATTCTTTTGTGCGGGTGGAAGTATAAGTGAAAAATATGCAAAAATTGCAGCAAATAAAGGTGCTTTGGTTATTGATAATACAAGTTATTTTAGAATGATGAATGATGTACCTTTAATAGTGCCTGAATGTAATCCTGGTGATTTTGAAAAACATAAAGGAATAATTGCAAATCCAAATTGCTCAACCATTCAAATGGTGCAAGTATTAAAACCACTTGATGATGTATTTGATATAGAAAGAGTTGATGTTAGCACTTATCAAGCGGCAAGTGGAGCAGGGAATTTAGGTATGAGTGAGCTTATGGAAGGTCTTCAAAAAGTATTTGCTTTTGAAGAAATTAAACCATCAAAATTTACTTATCAACTAGCATTAAATCTAATTCCACAAATTGATGTATTTACTGATAGTGGTTATACAAAAGAAGAGCTAAAAATGGTAAATGAAACTCAAAAAATTATGAATAAAAAAATGCAAATTAGTGCTACTTGCGTTAGAGTGCCAGTACTTAGAAGTCATAGCGAAAGTATTACAATTACTTTTAAAAATAATGTAGATTTAACAAAAGTAAGAGAGATTTTAAGTAAAGCTCCAAGCGTTGTATTGATGGATAATCCAAATACAAAAGCACATAATGAAGATAGTGAAAATGAAGAGTTACGCTATCCAATGCCTTTATTTACAAGCAATACAAATGAAACTTATGTTGGTAGAATTAGAGTTGATTTAAATAATCCTAAGATTTTACATTTATGGTGTGTAGCTGATCAAATTCGTGTTGGAGCAGCAACTAACGCAGTAAGAATTGCTTTATTATCTTTATAAAATTACTTAAAACTAAGAATTTAAATTCTTAGTTTTATTTTTGTTCGCTAAATTTTGATTGTTTAGCATTCATAATTCTTACATTAAAATGTATTGAATTACCTATAAAATTATCTTTAAATAATCTATCTTTTTTGTTTGAATATAGCTCGTGATAGTAGTAATCTAATCCAACGCTAGTTGAATAAGCTATCCAGTTATAAGCTATTTTTTGCCCTAATAAATCATTTATATACTCTATTTCTTCATCAATTTCGCCTATTGAATTAGCAAAATAAAACATAGACCTTTCGTTTTCTTGGCTTAGGTTTAAAAACATTGGATGATAATTAATTTGAGTGCTTAAATATTTATTTGGTCTAATACTTAAAGCTCTTATTTGTGTTGCCAAAAGAGTTGTTTTCACTAATGGTATATTAAAAAATACGCTAGAATTATTTAATTTCCAAGCATCACTTAAAGCCGAATTTACATTTAGATTTTTCTTTTCAATAGTTTTAAGAGAAATTATATTGCTTTGTTCTCTTATATTATCAGTTATTTTACTTGCTAGTAAACTATCATCTTTAAATACAGCTATTTTATTATTTGAAATATTTATTAGTTTTGCAACTTGCTCTTGATAATCTATGCTACCAAATGTAAAATTAGAATTTACATTATCAAAATCACTAGATTTTGCTAATGGATTAAATACTGCAATATTTGTAATGCTTTTGTTTAATACATTAATGCCGTTTTTTTGAAATCCTGTAATAATTAGTGAATAATCGTGTAATTGGCTTATGATAGGAGCTATATTAGCTTCACTTTCATCTCCTGTAAAATATACTTTCATATATACATTATCATTTTGTTTCATAAGATATGCAAGTGCAGGAGAAATTATATTACTAGAATAAGATTTTACAACTTTTTCTGGTATAACTAAAGCTATTTTAATTGTGTTTAATTGTTGTTTTTTAGGTAAATCAATATATTCAATTCCATTAAGAAGTTTTACATAAATGTTATTTAGTTTTTCATCATTAGAATTAAATCTTGTTATATAGCTTATGTAAAGACCTTTGTATAATAAGTCTTTTAGACATTCATCAGAGCATTTTTCTTTTTCGTAATTAACATAAAAAACCTTTGCTGGCTCAATTTTGACTAATTCTTGTTTGGCAGCAATAAGATTTGAGCATATTAACATTGTTGTTAATAATTTTTTCATAATTATTCCTTTATTTTTTTTAAGTTATTTATAAAATCATTTTCATAACTTGGATTTTTTTTAATAAAGCTAAAGCTGTAATTTAGCAAAACTTTTCTTTTTTTACCATAAAAGTCATAAAAAATAATATCTCCAATATTAAAATTTGATAATTGTAATATATTTTTTAAATTTTCTCCTAATAAAATTATAATATTTGCTTCACTTTCTAAAAGTTCATTTAAAAAATACTGATAGCACTTTAAAATATTTTCTTGTTTATATTGATTTGAGCATTTTACTATATTTGTAATATATACATTATTTAAATTAAGATTTAAATTCTTGCTTAAAATACTATTAAAATATTCAGCATCATTGTCATTAAAACCAATATCGCTTAGTATGAAAATATTTGATTTAATTACTTTATTTGTATAAAAATTATTTTTACTTTTGTATAAATTGCATAATTTGCAATTTTTTATATCTTTTATATTGTAGTTTTTATTAACGCTTAACTTATCGTTGTAAAAGGAAAATCCGAATAATTTTAAGTAATGTAAATATGTATTTTTATCCATAAAATTTATTTTATATCAAAAATACTTAAAAATAATTAAGTTATTTGTGATAGAATATGCGTTTAATTTTTTTATTTAAGGAAGAAAAATGCCAAAAAGAACTTATCAACCACACAATACACCTCGCAAGAGAACTCACGGATTTCGTGTAAGAATGAAGACTAAAAATGGTCGTAAAGTAATCAATGCAAGACGCGCAAAAGGTAGAAGAAGATTAGCAATCTAAAGGAATTTTCTAGCATAAATGATTCTAAAGATTTTGCTAGACTTTATAAAATTGGTTCAAAATGGTTTGCTAAAAACTGCGTTATTTATCACGAACCAAGCGAAGTTAAAAAAATTGCAGTAATCGCAAGTAAAAAAGTAGGATGTGCTGTTGTAAGAAATAGAACTAAAAGATTAATAAGAGCTATTTTTTTACAGCTTTATCCAAATATAAGTAGCGGTTATTACATATTTGTAGCAAAAAAAGGTTTTAGTGATTTAGGTTATTTTGAATTAGAAAAGAATATTAAGTGGAGTCTTAAAAGGTTGGGGTGTTTAAAGGAATAAAATGTTTAGGTATTTAGCTGTTAAATTAGTTGAATTTTATAGATATTTTTTAAGTCCTTTAAAGCCTAAATCTTGTAGATATTATCCAACTTGCTCTCAATATGCGATTATTCAACTTCAATATAATAATTTTTTTAAAGCACTTTTTTTAACAGCTTTAAGAATTTTAAAATGTAATCAATTATTTGTAGGTGGTTTTGATTATCCTATAATTAAAATTAAACATAAACCTATTATGCTTTTTACACATCAAAATAAGATAAAAAAACTTAAAATGATTTTTGTTCCAAAAGATAAACAATTTTATTATATAGTAAAAGTAATATTCAAATAAAGGAAAAATATGTTTGATAATATGTCTCAACAAAAAAGGATTATAATTGCTGTAGTTTTATCTATGGTTTTTTTTATAGGTTATGATTTTTTAATCCCTAAACCAGTTGTTACTAATACTCAACAAATTCAAAAGCAAGAAGTTAGTAATATACAAACAAAAACTCAAAATATTGGAGATATTAAAGCAATAAAAACAAATAATATTATTGCTAGTGTTAATAATGAGCATTTTGATGTTCAAATCAATGAAAATGGAGAAATTAGTAGTTTTATTTTAAAAGATGAAAGATTTTTAAATGAAACAAATGAAGCTATTAATTTAGTTGATAAAAATACTACTTTATATCCTTTATCTATGGTTTTTTATGATAGTGAATTTAATAAAGAATTTAATAATACAACTTTTAAAGCAAATAAAAGTAGTGTAAATATTGGTGAAGAGCTAGTTTTAAGTAAAGATGTAAATGGTGTAATTGTTAATAAAATTATAACATTCAAAGAAAATGGTTTTTATCAAGTAAAAATTACTTTTAGCGATAATAAATTAAGAGATTATGTTATTACTCCAGGTGAGCGTCCGAATGTTTTAGCAGATACTTTAACAGTTCATGGTGCTATGATTTACAAAAATGATGATACTAAAGTAGATTATGAAGATGGAGATATAAAATCAAATGATGAAAGAGTTGAAACTGATTCTATAATAGCTGCATTTTCTGATAGATACTACACAAGCACATTTTATAATTTTGAAAAGCCATTTAAGGTAGTTGTTAAAAATCACAAAGATTTATCAGTTGGTTATGTTGTAGCTAGCGGAAATGATACATTTAATGCTTATATTGGTCCAAAAGAGCATAAAATTTTAGAAGCTGTTAATGAAAAACTTACAAATGTGGTTGAATATGGTTGGTTTACTTTTATTGCTAAACCAATGTTCGCATTTTTAAGTTTTATATATTCACATGTAGGCAATTGGGGTTGGTCTATTGTTATTCTTACGATAGTTGTTAGAATTTGTCTTACATATCCAACTTATAAAAGTATGGTTTCTATGCAAAAATTAAAAGTTTTAGCTCCAAAAATTAAAGAAATTCAAGAAAAATATAAAGGTAATCCACAAAAAATGCAAATGCATATGATGGAGCTTTATAAAAAACATAAGGCAAATCCATTAGGCGGATGTTTACCAATATTAATTCAAATTCCAATATTTTTTGCAATTTATAGGGTATTATTAAATGCTATTGAGCTTAAGGCTGCTCCTTGGGCTTTATGGATTAATGACTTAGCAATACATGATCCTTATTATATTTTACCAATTTATATGGGTGCTACTATGTTTTTACAACAAGTTATAACTCCTATGACTATACAAGACCCTACACAAGCTAAGATTATGAAATTCTTACCTTTAGTATTTGTGATATTTTTTATAAATTTCCCAGCAGGTCTTACATTGTATTGGTGTGTAAATAATACATTTTCACTAGCTCAACAATGGTTTGTAAATAAAATTTTTGCTAATAAAGAAGGAAAAAATGCAAATAGTTGATAAAACACTAGAAGGTGCTATTGATAGAGCAATTAAGGAAACTAATTGCTCTATTAGAGAATTAGAGTATGAAATAATTCAATTGCCAAAAGCTGGTTTTTTAGGTTTTTTTAAAAAAGATGCAATAATTGAAGTAAAAGTTAAGAAAAAAATTGAAATTAATATTATTGAAGATATTGCAAAAGATTTAAAAAATTTATTTTGTAGTGAATATTTTGATGTAAGAGATGTTGTGGTAACTCCAGCTAATGAAAATAGTGTAAATGTAGAATTTATTGCAAATTCTTATGAAAGTTTAATAGGAAAAGACGCACATAAATACAAAGCACTAGATACTATTGTAAATCATCTAATAAACATTAAATACAATCTTCACGCAAGAGTTGAGATTTGTGGTGTTCTTGCTAAGTTAAGAGAAAATCTTGAAAAGCATTTAAGCGAAGTAAAGACAAAAATTGATGAAGTAGGTAAGGCCCAAACAAGACCATTAGAAACAAGTTTATTAAATCTAGTATATGAAGAATTACTAAAAGAATTTTCTCATAAAAATATAGTTATAAAAGATAGTTCTTTAGGAAGATACATTGCAATTTATGGAGAATTTAAAAAACAATGAATAGCACAATAGTAGCACTTGCTAGTGCTAGTGGAAATGGTGCTATTAGTATTATTAGATTAAGTGGGGAAAAAGCTTTAGAAATAGCATCAAAATTATTAAGTCAAAAAAACGCAGAAAAATTAAAAAATAATCCCCGCTATGCTCACTTTTTTAAACTATTTTACGAAAATGAATTTGTTGATGAAGGCATTATAATTTATTTTAAAGCCCCTTTTTCTTTTACTGGTGAAGATTGCGTAGAGTTTCAAATTCACGGCGGTTTTACAAACGCACAAAATATACTTATGATTTTAAATAAATTAGGTGCTAGATTTGCAAGAGCAGGGGAATTTAGCAAAAGAGCTTGTTTAAACAATAAAATGAGTTTAGAAAAAGCACTTTTAATAAATGAATTAATTGCTGCAAAGAGTGAAAATGCAAGAAAAATAATATCTAAGAATATAGATGGAGCTTTTAAAGAATTAATCACTAACACCCAAGATGAGTTAATTAAAACTTTAGCTTATTTAGAAACCGCAATTGATTATGCTGATGATGATTTGCCTGAAGATATTTTAGAAAATGCTAAAGCAAAACTACTTAATAACGCTAAAGAATTAGAAACAATTGCAATTAGAAGTGAGAAAAAAAGAGGCTTAATAGAAGGATTTAACCTAGCAATTATTGGAAAACCAAATGTAGGTAAAAGCTCTTTATTAAATGCTTTATTATCATTTAATAGAGCAATAGTTAGTGATATTGCAGGAACTACAAGAGATAGTATTGAAGAGTATTTAAACTATCACGGACATTTAATAAAATTAGTTGATACTGCAGGAATTAGACAAAGTGATGATTTGATAGAAGAATTAGGCATTAAAAGAAGCTATGAGGCTATTAATAAAGCTGATATAGTATTGTTTTTAATTGATTCATCAAAAGAATGCTTAGAAGATGAATTAAAACTTTTAGAATACATTAAAAATAGTGGTAAAAAATATTTTATAGTTCAAAATAAAAGCGACTTAGCTCAAGTAAATACTTTAGAAGGTATTAAAATATCAGCATTAAATAATGATATAAAAGCTTTAGAATTTGAATTAAAAAATTATTTAAATTCTCAATTAGACAATGAATTGGTTTTAACAAATACTGATTTAATAAGTGCGTTTTATAGTGCTAGTGAGAATATTTATTTAGCTATAGATAATTTTAATGAGCTTGAAATTTGTGCTTATTATTTAAACGAAAGTTTAAATAAACTATCTCTTTTTGGTAAAAAAACAGGAAGCGATGAATTGTTTGATGCAATGTTTTCTGAGTTTTGCTTGGGTAAGTAAAAATTCATTAAGCTTTTTATGTAAAATTACACTACCCTAGACAACGCGGGTTTAATATATTCGGTCTAACAGATTTTTTTATGTGATTAAGTTTAAGCAACCGTGTTCTGTGATGCAAGTAATTGTGAATTGCAGCCTTTAATGCTTTTCTTCCACTATTTTTTAGGTTACAAGACCTTGAAATTTAACGCTTGTTTGGGGATTTATGTTTAGGGTTTTAAATGGATGATAAAATATTAGAAAAGCTTGAAAAAGAAGATAAACAACTAGCCGATATTGTTGCTAGGTTTATTGCTTTTGTGGCTGATTTTATAATTTGCTATATTCTTATCTTTATTTTAATGATATATTTTATAAACGATGAAGAAATAATTAAAATAAGAACCTTAATAAATAACGAAGATTATATCAATTTAAATATATTGTTATTTAGCTATGTAAAAGCATATTTTATTATTAAATTCTTTTATGTTCTTATATTTTTTTATATGTATGGTGCAACTTTTGGCAATATGATTACAAAGACAAAAATTGTAAATTGCGAACATTTTGATACTCCTAATTTTACAGAATCTTTAAATAGAGCTTTAGTGTTTGTATTGTGTGAATTTTTTATAAATGGGGTATTGTTTGTATCTATATTCTTTAATAAGACAAGAAGAAACTTTGCTGATATTGCCAGCAAATCTATGGTGATTAAAGTTGATTAAAAAAATATCTTATTTGATATTGCTTATTGGCTTACTTTATTCAAATCAAATTGAAATTCAATCAGATGAGTTTATAAAAAAAGATAATTATATAATCTCAAATAAAGATATATTGTTGTTTAAAGAAAATTATTTTGCAAGAGCAAATAGTGGTAAATATAATCAAGATACAAAAGAATTAGAATTATTTGGAGATGTATTTTTAATAAACAATAATCAAACTACTATATCAAATTATGCAAAAATTAATTTAGGTAATTCTTGTGCAAATTTTGATAATTTTTTTATAAGCGATTCTTTTATTGAAGTATGGTTAAAAAGTAAGAATAGTTCTTATATAAATGGTGATTTTATTGTAAAAAATGCAAGTGTTAGTTCTTGTGATGTTGCAAATCCTGAATGGAGTATTGATTTTAAGGAAGGCATTTATAATACTAAAACTCAAGATTTAGTATTAAAAGGTATGGTTTTAAGATTTAAAAATATACCAATTTTTTATATGCCATATTTTGCTATTAATACAGATGATAGTAGAAAAACTGGTTTTTTGGTTCCTAAATTATCAATAAAAAGCAAAGAAGCTATTCATTATGAGCAACCATTTTTTTGGGCGATTAATCATAGAATGGATTTAGAATTAAGACCACAAATTAGAACAAATAGGGGTTATGGAATTTATTCTAATTTTCGTTTTGTTGATAGCCCTTATTCTAAAGGAAATATAGGAGTTGGGTATTTTAAAGAATTTAATAGTTATTTTAATAAAGAAGAATTGAAATTTGGCGAGCATTATGGATTTAATATGCACTATGAAAGAGATAAAATCTTTAATACAAATAACAAAAATCAAGAAGGATTATATTTAGACTTTTTAAGAATTAGTGATATTGATTATTTGAATTTATCTAGTTTTTTAGATAATAATGATGAAGCTATAATAACTTCAAAATTTAATTATTTTTATACAGATAATAAAGATTATTTCGGTTTATATGCTAAATATTATCAAGACACTTCAAGTATTAATCAAGATTATACTTTACAAGAAATTCCAAATCTACATTATCATAGATTTTATGATACTTTATTTGATAATCATATTAACTATAAAGCAGATTTTTCATATAGCAATTTTTATAGAAGAGAAGGTAGCACATTAAATAGATTTCATTTTTATGTTCCAATTGAGTTTAATAAAAGCTTATTTAATGATTATATTAACTTTGTTTTAAATGAAGAATTTGAATTAGGACTTAACTTTTATAACAATTATAGTAGAAGAGATGATTATAATTTTAATTCTACTCATAGTGCTTTTATATATACTAATTTATTTAGAAAGTATGATTATATATTGCATAATATTAATTTTGGTTTTGGTGCTAGTCTTAGGACTGGTTCAAAAGAAATAGAAAATGAATTTTTCATACCAAATACTTATGATGATTTAACCTTTAATATTGAGTTATCTCAAATAATTTTTAGTGATAATGATAAAAAACTTAAGCATTCTTTAACGCTTAGGACAGAAGATTCTAAGTTTAATATTTTAAGCAATCAGTTTAAGTATTATTTTAATAATAATTTTAATATTAATAATACTACGGAGTATTCGTTTAAAAATTCTAATATTGATAGATTTTTTATAGAAGGAGTATATACAACCCAGCCATTTAAAATAAGTTCTGGATTTTATTATAATAAAATTGATGAGCTTCTTGTGAAAAATAAGCCTTATGATAGATTTTTAACTAGTAAATTTCAATATGAATTTATGCCTTATAATATAATATATTCTCAAGCTTGGTTTAATTTAAATAGTAAGAAATTTGAAAACTATAGTATAGGTTTTACTCATAAAAAAAGATGTATAAATTATTCTTTAGAATTTAAAGAAAGCACAACAGCTAAACTTACTCAAATGGGTGTAAAATCTGTAAGAGATAGGGGGGTTTATTTGAAATTCAATCTTTATCCAATAGGCGGTGTAAGATATAATTTTGCTTTAAGAGGTGATGATACTTATGATTTTTGACAATCCTTTACAAGCTGCTAATAAATTTAGTGAAAAATTATTGCAATATAAAGAATTAGAAGGGCATATAATTATAGGAAATAGTATTAAAAATATTCCTTTTATTGAGACTATTGCAAGTGAACTTAATTTATATTATGATATGCTTTTTAACAAAGGCATATATGCCCCAAATAATGAATGTCAGATAGCAAAAATTAGTGAAACAAGAGATATAGTATGTATTCAAGAATTAATTGAAGCTTTTTCCATAACTCAAGAATATATTTTATCAATGAGTACTGTGCTTTATGATGAATCAATTATGGGTAAAATTGCAAAATATAGAAAGTCTTTACCACTTAGCAATCTTAAAGGTAAGGATATCTTATTGTTAGACCAAGGTTCAAACAGCGGTTTAACTATTAATGTATGTCATAAAAGTTTATTGGGTTTAGGCGTTAGAAGTATAAAATATGCAAGTGCTTTAGTAGCTGCTGATGCTTATAATTATTATAATGATTTATTTGATAAAGTTTATTATTTAGAAAAAATAGAACATTTTATAGATAAAGATTATTACTACAAGCAACCACTTGAAATATCAAGTGAATATGCGTGTGAGATTTTAGAAACGAGCAATTATTATTTGCCATATCAAAAGGAGATAAATGAAAAAAATAATTAAGATTAACGATAAAGAATTAGTATTTGAACTTGATTTAGTTGCCAAACAAGCAAATGCAAGTGTTTTAATGACTTGTGGTAAAACGGTTATGTTAGCAAGTGTTGCTAGAGAAGATGAGTGTGTTAGTGAAGATTTTTTACCATTAACCGTTAGTTATGTAGAAAAAACTTATGCAGCAGGTAAAATTCCAGGCGGTTTTGTGAAAAGAGAAACAAAACCAAGTGATTATGAGACTTTAACTTCAAGAATAATTGATAGAACATTACGCCCATTATTTCCTAAGGGTTATTTACACCCAACTCATATTGTAGTTATGCTTCTTTCGGTTGAAGAAAATGTTGATATTCAGCCACTTGCACTTTATGCAGCAAGTGCGGCTTTATTTTTAAGTGATATTGAAATTGTATATCCAGCAGTTGGGGTTAGGGTTGCTAAGGATGAAAATGGTTTTGTTCTAAATCCTGATTTAAATTCTTTAGAACTTTCAAGTCTTGATTTGTTTGTAAGTGGTCTTAAAGATGAATTATTAATGATAGAAATGAAAGCAAATGAGACTAATAATTCAATGAATGAGATGAGTGAGAGTGAGTTATTACAAGCTTTAGAATTTGCAAAAGGTAGTATTTTAAATATAAGTAATGATTTTTATAATACTTTTAAAGAATATAAAAAATCTTATGAGTTTAATTACAAAGCTGATAGTGAAAATCTAGCAGTATATGAATATTTAGAAAAAAACTATTTAGAAGATATAAAATTTGCAATTAATAAAATGGCTAAAAGCGAAAGAGCAAGTGAGCTTAAAGCTATTGCAAAAAAAGTTGTTTTAGATGAAGAATTTATAAATAATAATTGGAGTGAAGCTGAACTTGATTATGAATTAAATCGTATTAAAAAACACATAGTAAGAAAGCAAATCTTAAAAGAAAGAAGAAGAGCTGATGGGAGAGCTTTAGATGAGGTTCGTCCTATTAGTATATTGACTAATATTTTACCAAATGCGCACGGATCTTGTTTATTTACAAGGGGTCAAACTCAAGCATTAGTGGTTTGTACTTTAGGTAGCGACAATGACGCTCAAGCAATTGAATTATTAAATAATAAATCAACTACCTATGAAAGATTTATGTTTAATTATAATTTTCCTGGTTTTTGTGTAGGCGAAGCAAGTCCTTTAAAAGCACCTTCAAGAAGAGAATTAGGACACGGAAATCTAGCAAAAAGAGCTTTAAGTTCTTCAGTTAGTAAAGATTATGCTCATACTATTAGAATAGTTTCAGAAATATTAGAAAGTAATGGAAGTAGCTCAATGGCTAGTGTTTGTGGTGGCTCATTAGCTCTTCGTGCTGCAGCAGTGCCTAGTAAAAAACTAGTAGCTGGAGTTGCTATGGGACTTATAATTGAAGATAATGAATATGCTGTATTAACTGATATTATGGGCTTAGAAGATCACGATGGGGATATGGATTTTAAAGTAGCAGGTAGTGTTGATGGAATAACTGCTATGCAAATGGATATAAAATTAGGTGGGGTTAGCACTGAAATATTAACCCAAGCTTTAGAAGCTGCTAGAAAAGGAAGAATTCATATTCTTAATTTAATGGAAGAAGCAAATTCTAAAATTGTTATTAATGAAGAAATTTTACCTAAATTAGAAATATTTAGCGTAAGTGCTAATGATATTCCAGAAATTATTGGTCAAGGTGGTAAAACTATTAAAGAAATCATAGATAAATTTGGCGTTAGCATAGATTTAGATAGAGATAAAAATGAAGTAAAAATTAGTGGAAAATTAGTAAAAGAAGCTAAAGAATATATATTAAATGAAGTGTTAAAACCAAAATCTAAAGGCAAAAAACAAGCTCCTAAAGTAGAATTTGAAATAGGAACTAGATTTAGTGGCGTTGTTAAAAAAGTAGCTAATTTTGGAGTATTTGTAACCTTACAAGACGGCATTGATGGATTATTACATTCTAATAAAATCAAGGGTAAAAGCTTTAATGAGGGCGAAACGCTAGAAGTAATAGTTAGTGAAATTAAAGATGGAAAAGTAGGACTTAGTTTAGCAGATGAATGATTTATTTGATGGGATATTATTAGGACTTGGAGTTTGCGTTCCTTTTGGTCCTGTTAATATTCTAATTTTAAGTTATGCACTAAAATCTTTTAAGAATGCTTTTTCTTTAGGTTTTGGTGCTTTTGTTGCTGATTTGCTTTATTTATCATTATTAAGCTTTAGCGTTTTAGAATTTATTAAAAATGATTTATTTTTAAATATTTTAAGTATTTTTGGCTTTATATTTTTAAGTTATTTAGCATTTTTAATGCTAAAGCCAGTAAAAGATATAAATCTTCATAAGAATTTAGAAAATACAAATATATTTAGTAATTTTATTAAAGGATTTTTACTAAATCTAGCAAATCCTTATGTAATCACATTTTGGCTTAGCGTTGCAACTATGCTAAGCACTAAACAAAATCCTATATATTTATTTTTAGGACTTAGCGTTAGCATACTTATTTGGATATTTTCGCTTTCGTTTTTTGTATATAAATATACAAATTTATTTAGTGTAAAAGTGCTAAAGATTATTAATATAATTTCTGCTTTTATTTTAGAATATTTTGCGATTATGCTTGTTTTAAGGAGATTTTATGACTTTTAAGGAATGTTTGGATAATAGATTTTCTTGTAGAGATTTTATTGACTATGAATTAAGTAAAGATGAATTAATTAATATAGTAGAACTTGCAAAATTAAGCCCTAGTGCAACAAATATGCAACCAGCAAAACTAAGCTTTTTTAGTGGTAAAAGTCTTGCTAAATTAAGCGATGATTTATTAAATGCTGTAAAAAATAATTTAAAAAGCCAAGATATAAAATTATATCCTGATATTTGGTTTGAACCTTATAAGAGCAGAAGATTTCAGACAGGAATTAGGCTTTATGAAGCACTTAATATAAAGCGAGATGAGAAAGAAAAAAGGCTAGAGCAATGGCATAAGAATTTTAAATTCTTTAATGCTAAAAATCTAGCAATTTTACATATTGATAATGGTTTAAACGAAGGCTCTTTGTTAGATTGTGGTATTTTTCTAGCTAATTTTTTGAATGCGGCTACATATTTAGGATTTAGCACTTGTGTTTTAGGTAGTATTGCTGAATATTGCGATACTATTAGAGAAAATGGGGTTGAAGGCAAAATTATATGTGGCATTGCAATAGGTAAAAAAAGTAGCGATAATGTAAATGATTTTAAAACTACAAGAGCAAGTAATGAAGAAATAATTAAATTTATTTAAAGGAGAAAAAATGAGTGTTACAATGGATTTTTGTATTTTTTCTATGAGCGATGATAGTAAAAGTGAAGAAATAGCACCAATTATTGAGTATTTAAGAAAGAAAAATATAAAACACAAATTAGGTGCAATGGGAACTAGCGTAGAAACTGATGATTTAAAAAGTGCTTTAAAAATTTTAAATAAAGCAAATAAATTAATTAATAAAGATAGAGTTTATTTAGTAGCCAAATTTGACATTCACAAAAGTAGAAATGATAATCTAAAATATAAGGTAAAATCGGTTAAAAAGCGTCTAAAAGATAAAGAATAAAATCTTTATGCTATGTTATAATTGCTCTAAGCCTACATTTAAGATTTTTTGTAAAACTTGTGAAAAAGAATTTAAATTACTTGAATGTAAAAGAAGAATTTTAGATGATGGTTTAGAAGTAATTAGCTTTTATAAATATTCTAAAATTAAAAAACTATTAAATCACAAGCATTTTATTAGTGGATATTTTATATTAAATAAACTCGCATCTTATTCTTATAAAAGATTTCATTTTGATAATGAATTAGCTTATGCTATAGGCTTAGATGATGATTGTTCTAGCGGGTATTCTCATACGGCAATACTTATTAAAAATATGAAATCAAAAAATATTATCCCATTATATAACGCAATTAAAGCAAAAAATAAGATTATTTATAAAGGTAAAAGCCTTTCATTTAGAAAGAAAAATAAAAGAAAATATGAATTGCAAAAGACCTTGGATTTACCTGTAATTTTAGTAGATGATATTATCACTTCAGGTGAGTCTTTAAAACAAGCGAATTTAGTGCTTAAAAAAGCTAAAATTAAGGTTCTTTTTGCGGTCGTATTAGCCGATGCGAAAGTTTAGTTTGCTAGTATAAAAAAATCTTTACTTAAAGGAAAACAATGAATTTATTTGATAATAGTGAAATTACTATTGTAGATATTGAAGATAGTATAAAAACAAGCTATCTTGATTATTCTATGTCAGTAATTATAGGCCGTGCCTTACCTGATGCAAGAGATGGATTAAAGCCGGTTCATAGAAGAATTCTTTATGCAATGAATGATTTAGGAGTAGGTTCAAAAAGTGCTTATAAAAAATCAGCTCGTATAGTGGGTGATGTAATCGGTAAATACCATCCGCACGGAGATACTGCTGTTTATGATGCTTTAGTAAGAATGGCACAAAGCTTTTCAATGAGATACCCAAGTATTGATGGTCAAGGAAACTTTGGCTCAGTTGATGGAGATGGTGCTGCAGCTATGCGTTATACTGAAGCTAGAATGACAATTTTGGCTGAAGAATTGTTAAAAGATTTAGATAAAGACACCGTTGATTTTGTTCCAAACTATGATGATAGTATGAGTGAGCCTGATGTTTTACCTTCAAGAGTGCCTAATTTATTGTTAAACGGCTCAAGTGGTATTGCTGTTGGTATGGCAACTAATATTCCGCCACATAGTTTAGATGAATTAGTAGATGGACTTTTATATTTACTTGAGAATAAAAACGCTAGTTTAGAAGAAATAATGCAGTTTATAAAAGGTCCTGATTTTCCAACTGGTGGGATAATTTTTGGTAAAAAAGGCATTATAGAAGCTTATAAAACAGGTCGCGGTAGAATTAAAGTAAGAGCAAAAACTCATATAGAACAAAAAGGAAATAAAGAGCTAATAGTAATTGATGAGTTGCCTTATCAAGTAAATAAAGCAAGACTTCACGAGCAAATTGCAGAGCTTGTAAAAGAAAAGCAAATAGAAGGTATAAGCGAGACAAGAGATGAGAGTGATAGAGATGGAATTCGCCTTGTAATTGAGCTTAAGCGTGATGCTATGAGTGAAATTGTGCTAAATAATTTATTTAAAAGCACCACAATGGAGACAACATTTGGTGTGATAATGTTAGCAATTCACAATAAAGAACCTAAGGTATTTTCTTTAATTGAGCTATTAGATTTATTCTTAAATCATAGAAAAACCGTAATTATTAGAAGAACTATTTTTGAACTTGAAAAAGCAAAAGCAAGAGCACATATCTTAGAAGGTCTTAAAATTGCACTAGATAATATAGATGAAGTAATTGCATTAATTAAATCAAGTGCAGATACTGCAAGTGCAAGAGATGCTTTAGTAGAAAAATTTAGCTTAACTGAATTACAAGCTAATGCTATTTTAGAAATGAGACTTAGCCGTCTTACAGGACTTGAAAGAGATAAATTAGAAGATGAATTAAGAGAGCTTTTAGCAAAAATTGAAGAACTAAATGCAATTTTAAAAAGCGAAGAAAAAATAGAAGAAATAATTCACGATGAATTATTAGAAATTAAAAATAAATTTAAAGTTCCAAGAATTACTGAAATAGTAGATGATTATGATGAAATTGATGTAGAAGATTTAATACCAAATGAGCCAATGGTAATTACAATTACTCATCGTGGATATATCAAAAGAGTTCCTACAAAATCATATGAAAAACAAAAGCGTGGTGGTAAAGGTAAAGTTGCAGTTACTACTTATGATGATGATTTTATAGAGAGTTTCTTTACTGCAAATTCTCACGATACGCTAATGTTTGTTACTAATAAAGGACAACTATATTGGTTAAAAGTTTATAAAATTCCTGAAGGTAGCAGAACTGCTAAAGGAAAAGCTGTTGTAAATCTAATCAATCTTTTACCAGATGAAAAAATTATGGCAATAATTCCAACAACTGATTTTGCTAAGACAAAATCACTTGCATTCTTTACTAAAAATGGTCTTATTAAACGCACGAATTTAAGTGAATATAGTAATATCCGTTCAGTTGGTGTAAGAGCTATTAATCTTGATGAAAACGATGAATTAGTAAGTGTTTTAATAGCACAAAATGATGATAGTGAAAATATTGATTTGGTTGATGAAAATAGTGAAATTATTGAAGATGATAATATTCAAATTGTTGAAGAAGAAAATTCTTTAGATGAAAACCAAGATAATCAAGAAGAGCAAGTTAGTGGAACTATGATTTTTGTAGCTACTAAAAAGGGTATGTGTATTAAATTCCCACTTACAAAAGTTCGTCAAATTGGTCGTGTAGCTCGTGGAGTAACTGCTATTCGCTTTAAAGAAGAGCAAGATTATGTAATAGGTGCAGTGGTTATTGAAAGTAATGAGCAAGAAATTTTAAGTGTTAGCCAAAAAGGTATCGCAAAAAGAACTGATGCAGGAGAATATCGCTTACAAAGTCGTGGTGGTAAGGGCGTAATTTGTATGAAACTTACTCAAAAGACAAAAGATTTAGTAGGCATTGTAATTGTTGATGATACTATGGATTTAATGGCACTTACAAGTAGTGGCAAGATGATTAGAACTGATATGCAAAGCATTAGAAAAGCTGGTAGAAATACAAGTGGAGTAATTGTTGTAAATGTTGGTAGCGATGAGGTTGTAAGCATTGCAAAATGCCCTAAGGAAGAAGACGAAGAAGAAAATTTAGAAGAAGAGAATGGCTTATTTGATGATAATTGATATTGTTATTTTAGCTTTCTCTTTAGCAATTGACGCATTTTTTGTAGCATTAAGTATTTGCTTAGTGCTACAAAAACAATCTTTAAAAAAGTTATTGGTTTTTAGTGCATTATCTGCTTGTTTTCAAGTTTTAATGCCTATTTTAGGATATTATGTAACTTATTTATTAAATGTAAGGTATATGAAGTTAATTCAAGCAATTGATCATTATGTGATTTTTGCAATTTTTGTATTTTTAGCATATAAATTATTTAAGGAATTCTTAGATAATGAAAATGAGAATATTAATATAAGTTATGGTTCATTATTTTTGCTTAGCATAGCGACTAGTATTGATGCACTAGGTGCAGGACTTATGATATTTTCTTTGGAATATAATTTATTTATTTCTTCTTTATTAATAGCTTTAATTACATTTTTTATGTGTTTTTCTAGTTTATTTATAAGTAAAATGAAAGTTAATAAAAAAATTTTACAACCAATAGGAAGCTTGCTACTTTTATTTTTGGCGTTTAAAATTGTAATAGTTCATATGTTAGAAAACATATAACTTGTAAATTCGTAACACTTTTTATAATTTTTTCAAAAAAATCTTTTGAAGTTTTTATTTTTTTTATATCATACTCCTTTATCACAAAAGGAGTATAAATGATTATAGGTTGTTTAAAAGAAATTAAAGACCAAGAATATAGAGTTGGCTTAACGCCTTTAGATGTTATTGAATATATAAATCATGGACATGAAGTTTTAGTAGAAAGTAAAGCCGGTGCTGGTATTGATATAAGTGATGAAGAATATATAAAAGCCGGAGCAAAGATTTTAACTAAAGAAGAAATTTTTGAAAAAGCTGGAATGATTATCAAAGTAAAAGAACCAATTGAAAGTGAATATAAGTATTTTAAAAAAGGACAGATTTTATATACATATTTACATTTAGCAGCAGATGAAAAACTTACAAAAATGTTAATAGATAAAGAAATATCAGCATTTGCTTATGAGACAATTCAAGAAGGTAAAAATCTTCCTTGTTTAGCTCCTATGAGTGCTATTGCTGGTCGTTTAGCGGTAATTCAAGGTTGTAAGTATTTGGAAAAAACTTATGGTGGTAATGGAATGCTGCTTAGTGGTCTAACTGGTGTTAAAAAAGGAAAAGTTGTAATTTTAGGTAGTGGTATGGTAGGGCTTAATGCTGCTCAACTTGCTTTTGGTATGGGAGCTGAAGTTGTGATTTTAGGTCGTGATGCTAATAGACTAGATTATATTGACCATGTATTTAATGGTAAGATTACTACTTTATATAGTAATATTTCAAATATATTAGATAGTATAAAAGATGCTGATGTAGTAATTGGAGCTGCGTTAGTTCCAGGAGCAAAAACTCCTAAATTATTATCTAGAAAACATTTAAAGCATATGAAAAAAGGTGCTGTTATAGTTGATGTTGCGATTGATCAAGGCGGTTGTTTTGAGACAAGTCGTGCAACAACTCATACAAACCCTATTTATGAAGTTGATGGGATAATTCATTATGCAGTTGGTAATATGCCAGGAGCAGTTGCAAAAACAGCTACTTTAGCACTATTAAACGCTACAACTCCTTATGGAATTAAAATAGCAAACCTTGGAGTAATTGGTGCTATAACTTGTTTTGAAAGTTTAAGATATGGTTTAAATACACATAAAGGACACTGCACTCACGAAGGTGTGGCAAATGCCTTTAATCTTGAGTATTTTAATCCTAAGAATTTCATTGCTATGTAATATGATTAGGCATTTATATTTTTTATAAATGCCTATAGGTTTTTATGGGTTATTTTGTAATATTCAATAAAAGCCTATAAAAAAGATAAAAATTTTATTGTTTAAGTAATTTTTAAGTTTTTAAATATATAATAACAGCTTTTAATCACGGAGGATTTATAGCTCAGTTGGTTAGAGCAACCGGCTCATAACCGGTTGGTCCCAGGTTCGAGTCCTGGTAAATCCACCACCTCCTTTAAATTTAATAGAATTAAATCTTTCTTAGGCTTCAAGATTTTCTTTAGGAGAAAACGATGTCAAAAAATAAGTTAAAACCACTATTACCAATATGTTACATAGAAGCCCTAGAAAGATTTGCCTTTTTAGGCTTTTTAGGTATTTTTGTATTTTATTTAATGGATACATTTTCTTTTTCTAAAGGTGAAGCAAGTGCAATAAGTGCAAGTTTGGGTGCTGCCATTTATGCTTTTGGTATATTTGGAGCATATTTAAGTGATTTTTGCTTAGGTGCAAAAAGATGTGTAATTTTAGGAATTATTTTTCTTACTTTAGGGTATTTATGTTTAACTTTTGATTTATTAACAATATCTCTTTTTTGCATTATTTTTGGTAGTGTATTAATCAAGTCAAATATTACAAGTTTGTTATCTAAAAGTTATCCTAATGATAGCGAGTATGTATTTAGTATGTTTTATATTTTTGTAAATATAGGATGTTTTTTGGGTCAAATTAGTGCTGGTCTTTTAATACTACATTCTTATAATTTAGCATTTTTCATATCATTTTTTAGTGTATTTTGTGCTATTTTAGTATTTTTTTATAATTCAAAATATATATCTAGCGAACCTATAAAATATGATTTTTTTAAAAATAATATAGCTATGCTTATGTTGATATTTTTATTTATTGCATTCTTAGCTACTCAAGAACTTTTGGTGGTTAGTAAAATTATAAGTATTTTTTCAATTTTAATTTTAATAATTTTTTATATTTTTATTTATAGAAAAATACCAACAAAAAATAATTTTAAAAAATTAGCTTTTTATTTAATAGCTGCTGTGTTTTTTTATATGTTGATTTTTCAAAGCTTTAATACTTTAAATATTTTAATTAAAAGTAAGGTTTCTTTTAGCATTTTAAATTATCAAATTCCAGCTAGTTGGTATTTAGCTTTTATGTTTTTAGTCAGTATTTTTACAAGTATGCTTTTAAGTTTTATAAGTAAAAAAAGCTCAATTAATGAAGCATTAATTATACCAGCTGCTATGATTATTGCTGCTAGTTCATTTATTGTTTTAGGAATGCTTAGCAAAGATGATTTTATTAATCCATTTTATATATTAATTACTTATTTTATGTTGGGTATTTCTCAAACAAGTATAGGGGTTTTAGGACTTAGCATAGTATCAAAATTAACTCCAAGTGGATTTAATTCAAGCACTATGGGAATTTGGTTTTTATGTTCTGGTGCCGCACAAGGAATTGAAGGAATTATCGTAAAATATATTGATAATATTAGTTATGAATTGTATTTTAGTATGCAAGGATTTTTTGTATTATTTTTAGCATTACTAATGTTATTTGCGTATAAATACTTAAAAGTATAACTATAATTTAATTGTTGATTAGTTCTAACGGATTTATGTGGTAGTTTTTTTGTGTAACTTCAAAAGTTAAATCCCTTTCAACTTTTCCAACAATGTTTCCTTTTTTTAATACTTCTCCAACCTTTGCAAGTTTGCTAAATTTTGATAAGTGAGCGTATATTGTGTGAATTCCATTTGCGTGTTCAACAATTACAACCTTATCAAGGACTGCAGTATCATTTGCAAAAACTACTTTTCCATCAAATACTACTCTTACATTGGCATCAGGCGTATTTGAGCGTAGCACTACATTTTCATTAAATATTTTTAATTTATATATAGGGTCTATGTAATCTCCAAATTTTTGTTTTACACTAAAATCAACCAAAGGTGCTATAGTTTTTGCTCCTGTATATTTTGCTACCTTTCCATCATAACTTAAGGTATCAGAATGTTTTACTTGTGTAGTTTGACTTGATTTTTTATTTGATTTTTCATTTTCTATGATTTTTAACTTAGCCAAAGTTGCTCTAATTTCATCTTGTTGTTTTTGTAAATTTGTTAGGCGTTGTTTATATATTTTTTCATCTTGTTTTTGTTTAGAAATTAAATTCTCTTGGCGTTTTTTAAGTTCGCTTAATTCTTTTGCTTGTTTTTTATAATTATCAATATTTACATTCATTTCACTAATTTTTTTTTGCTTATAATCAATTTGCTGTTGCGTTCTTGCATAATCTTTTGAAATTTTATAAAGCTCATTATTCAAAACTTCAGAAAGTGTGTTTAATACTTCAATAGAAACTATACTCATTGAGCTATCAATTAAATCTTTTGGTGCTATTAAATCATACGAAAAATCCTTAGCAATTATTTCAACTAATTTAGCACCTAATTTCTCTTTATCTTTCATTAGCTCTTTATTTTGTGTGATAAATGTATTTAATTCTCCATTTTGAGCATTTACAAGTTCTTGTAATTCTGCCGTTATATTTGAAGTTTTTTTAACTTTTTCATTTATTTCTTTTAATTTTTGTTCCCCTTCAATTATTTCACTTGCCAAATCTTCTAATTTTTTTGATATTTGTTCTTTTTCATTTTGAGTTTGCTCTAGTTTTTTTGTGTTGTTTTCTATTTGATTTGCAAATAAACTTAAGCTAAACAAAACTATTAGAAGTTTTTTCATTGTCTTTTTACCTTAAACATTACAATCATTATACATAGTAATGAAGCTAGTAAAGAATAAGAGCTTACTTCAATTAAGCTAGGTAAAAAATCAATTTGCGGTAAATCTATATCAAGTTTTGCTAAAAATTCTTTTATATAAGAGATATTATTAAAATTAATAAAAAACGCAAATAATAAAGCAAAACAAATTATATTATCTACAAATACAATCTTAAGCATTGGTGCAGCTCTTTGGAAGAAATTTGCCCCAAATAAATTAAGAATATAAATTCTATTTTCGTGCTCGTATTTAAAAATTTTTATTTGTTTTATAAATAAAGCAATAGATAATATGCTTATGCAAATTAAACATATATAAGAGATTAGTTTTATAATATTTAATAATTTATATATTTTAATGTGTGTTTTTGAGAATGTTTCTACTTTTAAAACATTCGGTATTTTTAATAGTTGTTTTTTGATTTGATTTATTTCGTTTTCATTAATAAATTTAGTAAAGCTAATATTATAAAATTTTGGGAGTTTTGATTTTAAGGTATTTAAATTAGCATTTGTTATATCTTTTTTTAATTTATTAAGAATTTCACTAGGGTCTAATTCATTAATACTTGAAAAATACTCAATATTAGCTAAATCAACTGCTTGAATTTCTAGCTCGCTTACTAATACTACGCTGTAATCTTTATTTAATTTGGTTTCATAATCTTTTATCAATTCATCAATAAAAAAGGCAAATTGAAAACAAAAACATATAATAAAAAGTGGAAAAATAAAACTAATATGTGTTTTAAATAAATTCATTCAAAACCCCATTTTCTATATTTAAATGCCTATAATTAAAATCAATTCTAGGTGGAATTTGATGAGTTACTGCGATAATGCAAGCATTGAATGTATTTCTAGCAGCGTTTAGTAATTGCCAAATAATATCAGCTGAATGAATATCAAGATTTCCTGTTGGCTCATCACAAATTATTATTTTAGGATTGTGTATGATTGCTCTTGCAAGGGCTATTCTTTGCTGCTCTCCGCCACTTAATTCTAAAGGCATTTTTTTAGCTTTATGCTGAAGTTTTGTGTATTTTAATAACACATCTACATGCTTGCTGATTTGTTCATTTTTAACGCCAGCTATTTTTAAAGGTAATGCTATATTATCGCTTACATTTAGCTCGTTAATTAGCTTATAATCTTGAAAAATTATTCCTAATTTTCTTCTAAGTTTTAACAATTCAGCATTGCTAATATTTCCCATATTTTTAAACAAAACATGCAAATCCCCACTAAATTCGCTAAATTCTCCAAAAAAACTTTTAAGCAATGTTGTTTTCCCGCTACCACTTTTACCGGTGATAAATATAAAATCACCTTCATTAGCACTAAAATTTATATTATGCAATACTATTTCATTATTGTAGGCTAGAGTTAAATTATTGGCATTTATTAAAGTAGCATTGCTTTTCATTGTAAAAACTCTTTTAATTTAATAAATGCTTTTAAATTTAAAGTATTTGGGCAAAAGTCGTGAAACAAAAACTCAAATTCTTCATTTTCTTTACATAATAAATAAGAGCTACTTGGTGTGTCAAATCCACCATAAGCTATTTGAATGATTTTTGCATTATCACATTCATAAATTCTTGATATTTTTAAGAAAAAATCTTCATCAATATGTTTTATAAAATTAAGTTTATTAAAATCAATTTTGAAATTAATTTTTTGATTTATGATTTCTTGATTTAAATTCTTTTTATTTCTCACATAGCAAACAAAATCATATATATCTTTATTCATCTTAAGCCAACGGCTTTCGTATTTGCTTATTATCCTTGCGTCTTTATTTTTAAAATAATCATAGTCTAAATCAGAAAAAATATTTTTTGTATATTCTGCATACATTAAACTATCGCTTCTTAATTCAAAAAATCCATTTTCTTTTAATACTCTTTCGCACTCGTTTTTAAATTCATTTGATACAACTCTTCTATAAGGAGCGTCGTCCCAAGGCACAGGAAAATGCAAATATATTCCATTTAAACAACTATTATTTAATTCTTTTATAGCTATTCTTGCATCAAAATCTAATAAATATATATTCTTTAAATCTTTAGCTAATTTACTTACTTGAATAAGACTAGGTTTATGAATTTCTATTCCAATATAAGTATTTTGAGGATTATTTTTTGCTTGATATAGCAAATGTCTTCCTGAACCAAAACCTATCTCTAAGTAAGCATTATCTAATGAATTAATTAATTCTTTAAAGTCCTTAGGAGATGATATGACATTACTTGCTAATTCTTTAAATTTATTATAATGATATGCTTTTGATATGATTTCATCACAAAATGTTTTTTCAAATGCTTCTAAGGCTTTTTGCATTAAGGCTAAGTCGGTAATTTTTGTTAATTTATCAATTTTTACTACAAATTCGTTATTTTTTTCGTTAAGTTCTATAAAAAAACTAGAATTATTAATATTAGTATAAACTAAAGTTTTGCCTAATTGTGTTTTTGTTTTAAATTTAAATTCAACCTCCCCAACACAAATTGGCAAGGTTAAATTCTTTATATATTTTGCTTTAAAATTTGGCATTATTTAACACTCAATTTTGAACTAGGTTTTGATTCTATTCCAAATTCATCAACGCCAATTATTTGATAAACATCTCCAGGCACATATGTAGTATCTACATAATAATCATTTTGTATTCCGTTTGCAACTTCTGTTGAATTTTTAATAAGTTTATAGGTTCTTATACGATTATCCGTGCTAATCCATTTTATTTTTAGTGTATTTTCATTTTGTAATTCAAATCCTGTAAGAGCAGGAGTTTTAGGTTTATCAAGGCTCATTCCAACTACATTTACGCCAGTTTTTGCACTCTCAAGTCCGTCTTTATCTATCATAGTTACATAATAATATCTGCTTACTCCATCATCTCCTATATTATCCTCATAGCTATTTTCTGTAGTTGTAGCTAGCTCAAAAAATGGTAATAAAGATGCTTTTGAATAATATATTTTATAATGAGAAAAATCTTCATATTTAGGAGCGTCCCAAGTAAGAATTATTTTTTTAGGTAGGTTTGTAGTTACATTGATATTTACAATTTGTGGTGGTAAAACTTTACTAATTGCTTCAACTTCAGCACTAGCATCACTTTCAACTCCGTTATAAGTTAGTGCAGTTACTTTGTATTTAGCATATAGATTTGCTTTAACTTCGTCTAAATATTCAGCACTTAAGCGATTATTAATAGTTGCTACTTTATACCACTTATCAGAATTAGCGTCTTGTTTATAAATATTATATTTTACAACTCTTGAATCAGTATGCGGTCTCCAAATTATTTTGATTTTATTAGGAAGTCCTGCTATTGCTTGAATGAATGTAACTGGTTCAATTTTTCCTATAGTTTTTACATTTATAGTAGATAGTTTTGAATTACCTTCTTTATTAAAAGTTACGAAAGTATAAGCATAGCTAGTATCAGGATTTAAATTATTATCAGAATAATGAGTTGCATATCTATCATTTATAGTAGCGATTAGTTTGTCTTTTGCATTTTCATCATTTAGCTCTTTTCTATAAATCTTATAACCATCTATATTTTGATCATATATAGGGTCCCACTCAAATCCTATTTCTCTCATACCTTGAAGAGTTCTTATATTATTTACCATAGTAAGATTATCAATCGGAGCAATTTCACTAAGACTTGTTGTGCTAGAGCACGCATTAAAACCTATAATAAAAGCTGTAAATAAACTTATTTTAATAATTTTCTTCATATTTTGCCTTTCGTGTAAAGATTTAATTATACTAAGTATGAATAATGATTTATAAGCATATCCTATTCCAAATTATTACTAAATTGATTTAATAAATTATGAGCTAGATTTAAGTCAAGTTTTATATCTTTAAAATCTTTAATAGCTTCATTAAAACTCAAACAATTACTTGAATAAAATTCCATAAAATTATTTGTTATTGGATGAGTGTAATTTATATAAAATGAATGTAGCATTAATCTATTTGCTTTATTTTTACTGCTCTCATCAGCATAAATACTATCTCCTAAAATATATCTATTTACACTTGCTAGATGGGTTCTTATTTGATGAGTTCTACCGCTTTCTAATTTTGCTGAAATTAAAGCTTTATCATTTGTATTTGCAAGATTTATAAAATGAGTTCTAGCCCATTTGCCCCATCTATCTTCATTTAAGCCGTATTTTTTAATACATTCATCTTTGCTTAAAGATTGCATTTTTAATCTATTATTCTCATTTCTTTTTATATATTTTTCTATATGATTTTGATTTATTGCGTGGTTTGTAACTGCTAGATAAATTCTATTTACTTCTCTATTTTTAATCTGATTTGCTAAGCTAAAATATGCTTCATTGCTTTTAGCTACTAGCATAACTCCGCTAGTATCTTTATCAAGTCTATGCACTATTCCTGCTCTTATTTTGCCGTTGATATCAGCTAGTTTATAATTTCTCTCAAGTAGCCATTCTACTAGTGATGCTTCTTTTAAAGAAGAGCAGCCGTGAGTTGCTACATTATTTGGCTTATTTACTACTAGCATATACTCATCTTCATACAGAATTTCTACATCAAAATTAGCTTCATATTTAATATTTATATCTTTTATATCAGGGTAATTAATCTCTATTTCATCATTTATATTTAGTTTATATGAGCTTTTAATTACTTTATTATTTACTAATACATTTTGATTTTTTATTAGATTAGAAATTTGTGAGCGACTTTGTCCTAAAACTTTAGCTAAATATATATCAATTCTTTCAATTTCACTTGCTACAATCTTACTCAATATTAACCTTTTTAAATCATATTCATAAACAAATTTAGCAAAAGGTTGTAAATTGATAAAACTAGATGGTAAAATTTTAACCCACTTTGATTTTATATTGCCATTGCTCGTATTTCCAATAATAATTTTTTCATTTTTATTAATGAATGAGGCGAATGAAGTTTTAGCGCATAAACAAATTATATATGTGATTGTAGGGTTTTTTGCTTTTTTTATATTTTTTTTATTACCCATTAAAAAAATTGAATGGCTTATTCCTTTTTTTTACTGGTTTTGCATAGGTTTATTATTATTAGTTGATGTTTTAGGGGCTACTAAATTAGGAGCTACTAGATGGCTTGAAATTCCTTTTACAAGATTTACGATTCAGCCTAGTGAGATTTTTAAACCTGCATTTTTATTAATGCTTGCTTATTTAATTAGACACAATCCTCCACCTGATGATGGATATAGATTTAAAGATTTTTGCAAAATTAGTTTTTATATAATTTTACCTTTTGTTCTTATTAAAAGTGAGCCTGATTTAGGTTCTGCTTTAATTATTTTAATAGTTGGCTATGTTACATTGTTTTTAGTGGGCATTCATCATAAAATTATTCTAACAGGGGCATTATTGCTTGGAATTTGTATGCCAATAGCTCCTATTGTCTATGATAATTTAAATGATTACCAAAAAAAAAGAATTACTGATTTTTTAAGTGAAAAACCAAGTTATCAAGTAAGACAAAGTATGATAGCAATAGGAAGTGGTGGAATAAATGGTAAAAGCAAAGATGATGCTACTCAAACTCATTTTAAATTCTTACCAATTAGCACGAGTGATTTTATTTTTGCATATACTATTGAAAGATACGGATTTTTAGGTGCTTGCTTGCTTTTAGGATTATATTTATTACTGATTTTGCATTTGCTAAGTTTTAATAAAAAGCTTAAAAAAGATTATTTTGCTAAAACTTTTACATCAGCTCTATCCATATTAATATTTATTTATGTTGGGGTTAATGTATCTATGACTATAGGGTTTGCTCCTGTTGTTGGAGTGCCACTGCCGTTTTTTAGCTATGGTGGAAGCTCTTTTGTAACCTTTATGATACTTTTTGGAATATATGAAAATTTATTATCATTTAGGTTTGACCCTGATTATAAATTAGTAAGAATTGATTTGTAATTAAAGAATTTAAAATTAAATTCTTTAATTATCTATAGGCTTTAATAAGTGAATTAATCTCATTAATATGTGGAAATCTTTTGCTATCACAACCTATTAATTCATTTTTTGAATATATTTTCTCATTATCACAAATAACTATAAAATCGCCTTTACTTCCTATTTCAAATTCTACTTCTATTCCTTGAAATTCACCAATTAATTCATCTGCAACCCTTGCAGCTTGTGGTTCATATTTTCAAGCATTACAATAAATGATTTTCGCTTTCATTTTTTCTCCTTACAAAAATATTACAAATTTAAAATAACTTAATTAATGACTAGAAATATTAAGTTATTTATAGTATTCTTTCGCATTTAATAAAAAATATTATTTGGTAAAGGTAAATATGAAGTTTTTAGAGATTTTAAAGGATAGAAAGCTAAAAGCAACTCCACAAAGAATAAGCATTTTAAAAGTTTTATCAAAACACGAACACCCTAGTATTGATGAATTATACGAGCAAATAAAGGTTGAATATCCTGCAATTTCACTTGCTACTGTTTATAAAAATCTTAGCACTATGATTGATGAGGGTTTAGTAGTTGAGATTTCAATCCCTAATGATAAATCAAAATACGATATATATGAATACGAACATATTCATTTGGTTTGTAATAATTGTAAAAGTGTTTTTGATTTAGATAAAGTTAAGGCTGGGCTTGATAAATATCAACAAACTTTACAAACTAAGTTAGATAATCCTATAGAAAGTATTAAAATTACAGCGTTTTTGGCTACTTGTTCAAATTGCAAATAATATAAGTTAAAATAAGATAAAAAAGGAGTTTAGGTGAGTATTTTAAAACACTTTCTCTTTTTTACCTTAGAGAGTAATTTAGAGTTTAAAAAGCTTAAAGATAGTTTTTGTTTATTTGAAAATAGTCTTTATAAACTTGATATAATTGATAGCAATTTACATTTTTTAAAAGCTAATTTATCAAGAGCTGACATAGAATATCATACGAGTGAGCTTAGTTTAAATGAAGTAAAAAGCAAAAGTTTAAAATACAAAAGAGCCATCACTCAAGGCAAGATGATAGAGCAATTTAATAATTTTTATATCTGCACTTTATTTGATGAAAATTCTCAAGATGGACTTAGTTTTAGTGAATATGAAAGATTAAAAATATTTTTAACTTATGGGCTTAAATCAAGGGATTTAAGCATTAGCATAGGACTTGCTTTAAGGATATATTTGTTTTATTTGAGTATTAATTCTAAGCAAGAGATAATAAAAGAAATTCTTAATTTATTCTCTTTTATTTACGAAGAAAATATAATAAAAACTATCAATAAAAATGATAATTTTTATGATAATTTATCTTGTATTATTTTAGATGAAAATAATTTTTATACCACAAATTGTGCTAAGGTCAATTTTGTAAAAATCTTTTCAAAAGTTTTAAGAAAAGAAGCTATAAAAGTATTAAGATTTAATGAAAGTTGCGAAAAATTAATAATATTGCTTGAATTTTTAAGCTTTTTTAAAACTCATAAAAAATTAGATTTTCAAGAAAAATTAGCAAAAAATAAAAGCGTTAAAAAAATAGCTAGAAAAATTAGTAAAATAGCTAGAACTTATTATTTAGGATAAATATGCAAAAACAAGAAAAAATAGTAGAAATGTTTAATGAAATAGCTCCAAGCTATGATAAAGCTAATAAGGTTTTAAGTTTTGGTATCGATGCAAAATGGAGATTTGATGCGATTAGTAAGGTTAAAGATTTTCTTAATTTAAATTCTAATTTAAATATAGCTGATATTGCTTGTGGGACAGGCGATATGTGTGTTTTGCTAAGTAAAATTCCAAATGCAAAGGTTGTAGGGATTGACCCAAGCAGTGGAATGCTAGAAGTGGCTAAAAAGCGTCATTTAGAAATTGACTTTAAATTAGGCTATGCAAATAATTTACCATTAGATAATGAAAGCGTAGATTTAATTACTATTAGTTATGGTTTTAGAAATGTGGTTGAAAAAGATGAAGCATTGGAAGAATTTAAAAGAGTGCTAAAGCCTAATGGAACGCTTTTGGTATTAGAGTTTTTCAAAAGAGAAAAGGGTGGTATAATAGGATTTTTCCGTGATTTTTATCTAAAAAAAATATTACCTATAATAGGTGGAATTTTAAGCAAAAACAAAGCAGCTTATGAATATTTACCTAATTCTATTGATGATTTTTACTCAAATGATGAATTTAAAGATAAATTAAAAGAGCATAATTTTGATTTAAAACTTTTCAAAACTTATAGTTTTGGAGTTAGTTCATTGTTTATAGCGAGTAAAAATGTTAGCAAATAAACTAGAAAAAACATATTTTAGTGTAAGCGAAATCAATAATCTTGCTAAAAATAATTTAGAAAGCACTTTTTTAAATATCGCAATTCAAGGAGAAGTTAGCAAGATTACAAATCATACTTCAGGGCATTGGTATTTTACTATTAAAGATGAGTTATCAAGCCTTGATTGCACTATGTTTTCAAGCTATAACAAAGGTAAGGCTAATTTAATAGTAGGCAATAAAATAATAGCCATTGGAAAACTTACCATATATCCTGCTAGTGGAAAGTATCAACTAAACTGCACTGATTATGAATTAGCCGATGGATTGGGTAAATTACAAGCAGCTTTTAATGAGCTTTATAAGAAATTAAAAGATGAAGGCTTGTTTTTAGATATTTATAAAAAACAAATTCCAAAAAATATTAAAAAAATTGCAGTAATTACAGCTATTAATTCAGCTGCTGCTAAAGATATTTTAAGAGTTTATGAAAACAACGAAGCTTATTTAATAAAATTAGTGTTTTTTGATAGTTTAATGCAAGGAGAAAATGCTAGTAAAAGAGTAATTGAGTGTATTAAAAAGGCTAATGAATTTGATTTTGATATTATATTAATAGCTCGTGGCGGTGGTAGTAAAGAAGATTTATTTTGCTTTAACGATGAAGCTTTAGTAAGACAAATCGTAGCATCTAAAATCCCAATAATTACAGGTTTAGGACACGAAATAGATACTCATTTAAGCGATTTAGCAGCTAGTAAGTATTATGCAACCCCAACTGCGGCTATGCAAAGCTTGGTTTATAATAAGTTTGATAGAATGCTAGATTTAGATAATTTGCAAAATTATTTTAATTCAACTATTAAAAAACATTTGGATAAAAAAGAGCAAAATTATTTATATTTAGCAAGTAAATTTTCTAAAAAAGAAGTGAATTTTAAATTTAATTCATATAAAAATAATCTTTTAAATAAAAAGACTTTATTTCAAAATAAGCTAAAAAATATCTTAAAACAAAATGAGCTAATTTTAAATAATCAAAAAACTATTTTAAATAATAATTTTCATAAAGCCTTAGAAAATAAAGAAAGGCTTTATAATATTTATGAAAATAAGATAAATATCACAAAGCTTAAAAGCAATATTTCAAGTATGCAATTTAGTCTAAATCAATATGAAAAACTAGCAAAGCAATCATTTAGTAAGGCTATTTTAAATAAAAATCAATCTTTAAATGATTTTATAAAGAGTAAAAACATCATTGATTTTAAAATAAAACTAGCAAAAGACAAACTAGAAAATCAAAAAATATTATTAAATAACAGCTTTAAACCTAAATTTAAAGAAAAATATGTAAAAATAAACAATTATCAAAAGATTTTAAGCACTCATCAATCATTCTTAGAAAGCATTAAAGAGTATGCTAGAGTTATGAAAGATAATAAAGGCATAAAACTTAGTGCTTTAAAAGAAGGTGATGAAATCACGCTAAAATCAATTGATTGTGTAAAAATAGCAAAGATTATAAAGGAGTAAAAATGAGACAATACAATTTTAGTGCAGGACCATCTGAATTACCATTAGAGGTTTTAAAAGAAATTCAAGAAGAATTATTAAGTTATAAAAATAACGGCTTTTCTATTATGGAAATTAGTCATCGCTCAAGTTATTATGAGCAAATGCACAATGACGCTATTAAAGATGCAAAAGAGCTTTATGGAATAAATGATGATTATGAAGTAATTTTCGTTCAAGGTGGTGCTACTATGCAATTTAGCTTATTGGCTATGAATTTTAGCCTAGATAATAAGCCTTGTGAATACATTGATACTGATGTATGGACGCAAAAAGCTTGCGAAGAAGCTATCTTAGCTGGAGTAAATGCAAAAATCGTAGCTAGTTCAAAAGATAGTAAATATAATTATATTCCAAAAATTGCTTTAAATAATGATAGTTCTTATACTTATATTTGTTCAAATAACACGGTGCATGGAACTCAATATAAGCAACTTCCTATTTCAAATTCTCCTTTGATTGTTGATGCTAGTTCGGACTTTTTTTCTAAGAAATTAGACTTTTCAAATATAGGTGTTTTATATGGTGGAGTTCAAAAAAATGCTGGTATAGCAGGATTTGCGTGTTTGATTATTAGAAAAGACTTATTAGAACGTAGTAAAAATAAAACTATGCCTAAAATGTTTAATTACAACACTTATGCAGATAATAATTCTTTATTTAATACTCCGCCTACATTTGCTATTTATGTATATGCAAAAATTATGAAATGGATTAAAGCTAAAGGCGGACTTGATGCAATTAATCAAGAAAATGAAATAAAAGCTAAATATCTTTATGATATTATTGATAATAGTAATTTTTACAAAGCTTATGTAAATAATGATGATAGATCAGTTATGAATGTTTGCTTTACTACAGGAAATGATGAATTAGACTTAGAATTTTGGAGTAAAGCTGCTAAAGAACACAATATGCTAGGTTTAAAAGGTCATAAAAAACTTGGCGGATTAAGAGCTAGTATTTACAATAGTGCTAGTTTAGAAAAAGTTAAAATTTTAGGCGAATATATGAAAGAATACGAAAGGGTTCGTGGATGAAAAAAGGCTTTTCATTAATTGAGCTTATATTTTCTATGGTTGTAATTGGAATTAGCTTAGCAGCTATTCCAAAAATAGTTAATGCTAGTTTAGAAGGCGATGAGGTAGGTTATAAACAAGAATATTTTTATGTAGTAAAAGAACTTTATGGACTTATTAGAAATCTACCTTATGATAATTCTAATATAGCTTATGATGAATACAAAATCAATAGCTTATTATCTCAATATATATTAACTCCTGCTTTACAAGGTAAGATAACTTATAAAGTTGATGAGCTAAATCAAATTAATATTAATTCAAGATATTATGCTACTCCATCAGGAAGTGCTGCAAATATCAATAATATTTCTATAAATAATCAAAAAAATGTAAGCTTTTCTAATGTTTTAGGTCAAAAGATAAATTATATATATGGTAAGTATTCAAAAATAGATTCATCTTATAAATTTGGTTTTAAAATCCCTACTGATTGTGCTATATCAACAAATAGTATATGTGGAGATATAGGCGGGACTAGCACAATGTATGTAGGTCAAATGCAGATTTTAGATGGAGCTAATCCTGTTGTATCATTTGATGTATTTTTTAATAAATTTGGAAGATTAGATAGTATTTATAGCCAATATGCAATGAAGACTAGTGATACCACTTGGGATAGCACTAATGAAGCAAAATTAAAAAATTATTTAAGTTTATAAGGAAGTAGATGAAAAAGGCTTTTACGATAATAGAATTAATTGTTGTTATTGTTATTTTAGGAATAATTGCAGGGCTTGGAATAGAGATTATTAAATTTTCTTACGATAACGAACAAAGAGTTAGAGCATTAAATGAACTTGAGCTTAAATCTCAAGCTACTATGGACTTTTTAACAACACACCTAAACAATGCCATTAAAAATAGCTTTAGACTTAAAAAAGCTGAAAATTCTGAATGTGTAAATTCTGTAACTGATTGTAAGTTTGTTTTTAATATTGAAGATGATTCTTTAAAGAATGATTTTAAGATTTTTGAATGGGCTAGGATTGCTATTATTGATAAAAAGCATAATAAATGGGACGGGCTTAACGAAACTAAAAGTGTTGTTCATGCAGCTGTAAATGATAAAGCAAGTTGCTATGATGGAACAAATTATTTTAATTGTTTTTCTCATAAGCAAAAAGGTATTAATACTAAAATTATTAATTCGTATTCTTTAGGAGATAAGTTAGGCGTATATTTTTTAGGGGATAATATAGCAACTTCAACTTCTTTTATGGAAAAAGATTTGTATGATTTAGAAATAGCTGAAAGAAATGTTGGTAGTGGTAAGAAAGAAGATTATGCAAAAATTGAACTAAAACTAAGTGATAAGATTTTTACAATTAGTAATGTATATGTATTAGTTGATAAGATTGAAGGTATTAAGTTTGAAGATAGTGAATTAAAATATTATAGTTATGATTTTAAAGATAAAAAACCAAATTTCGCAACAAATACCATTGATAAAGTAACACTTGTAAATAATGTTAGTGATTTTATTATTAGTAATAATAACGGCGTTACTAAAATTAAATTATGCTTAGAAGTAAATGATTTGCCAGGTAGTTTTATTACTAAAAAGACAAGCCTTAAAGTTTGCAAAAGTGGGGTAATAATATGAAAAAATCAGGTTTTAGTATGATAACTGCTATTATATTTATTATTTTAGTAAGCGTTGTTGGAGTTTTAACCCTACAATCATCAAAAAGCACCGTGTCATTTGCAGCTAGAGCTTATCTTAAAGAGCAGGTTGAACTTATAATGGACGGGGCTAGAGCAAAGGCATTAAGTAGATGGTTTGAATCAGGCGATCCTATAGTTAATTCAGGTATTATGTCAAACGCAAAAATAACCGAGAATTACTATTACCCTAGTAATAGTGATAGAAAATATTTAATCACAATAGAATATACAAAAGTTGATAGTTCTAAAGCGTTAAAATTTGATAAAAACACCGTTTTAGCAAGAATTAGTGTTGAGACAGGAGAAGCTTTATCAAAAGTAGCAAAAATTAGATTAGTAAGAGATTACACAATAGGAAATTAAAGGAAGTATTATGCAAAAGCAAGTTTTATTAAGCTATGGTGGTGGCGGAGATGAGATGAATGAGTTTTTAAATAATTTTATTTTAAAACATATTCAAGCTGATAATTCTCAAGGACTTAGCGAAGATGCTGCTGTTTGTGATGGTTTTTCTAAAATCGCT
Source organism: Campylobacter sp. RM12651 (assembly GCF_022369475.1). Lineage (NCBI taxonomy): Bacteria > Pseudomonadati > Campylobacterota > Epsilonproteobacteria > Campylobacterales > Campylobacteraceae > Campylobacter > Campylobacter sp. RM12651. The sequence goes on along the minus strand of NZ_CP059600.1, from coordinate 1,285,013 downwards.
TTTTCAACTGATTCTTTTGTGCTTGACCCAATTTTTATCAATGGTGCAAATATAGGTAAAATCGCAGCTTGTGGTTCTATAAATGATGTTTTGATGATGGGAGCAAAGCCTAAATATCTTACTTTAGGTCTTATTTTAGAAGAAGGTTTTTTACTTGATGATTTAGCAAAAATATTAAATGATTTATCAAATACTGCAAAAGAATTTGAAGTAGGAATTAAGTGTGGGGATTTGAAGGTAGTTCCTAAAGGTAAGGCTGATAAGATATATATAAATACAACTTGTATAGGCGATGCAAATGGATTTATTAATAATAATAAAATTAGCACAAAAAGTATTAAAGAAGGCGACGCTATTATAGTAAGTGGTGATTTAGGAAGGCATGGAGCTTGTGTAATGGCTGCTAGATTTGGTTTTAACTACGATATTATGAGTGATGCGAAATGTTTATATAGTGAAGTAAGAGATATTTTAAAATACGATATAAAATGTCTAAGAGACGCTACTCGTGGTGGTTTATCTAGCGTGTTAAATGAATTAGCAAAATCAAGTGGCTTGGAATTTATAATCAATGAAAGTGATATTAGTATAAGCGATGGGGTTTTAGGGCTTTGTGAATTATTAGGATTTGATGCTTTAGAATTAGCTAATGAAGGAACATTTGTTTGTATTTGTTCTAAAGAAGATGCACAAAATGTATTAAAAGAATTAAAAAAATACAATGATTTTGCAAATATAATAGGTGTAGTGCATAAGTCAAAAAGCCCATCAGTAAAGCTTAATAATAGCTATGGTGGAAGTAGGATTTTACAAATGCCAAAAGGCGAATTATTGCCAAGGATTTGCTAATGCATGAAATGGCAATTGTTAATAATCTTTTAGATGAGTGTGAAAGAATTAGAATCAATAATAAAGCTACAAAAATTACTAGAGTAAGAGTTAGTATAGGTAGGCTTAGTGGGGTTGAAGAGCATTATTTTAAAGAAGCTTTCAATGCTTTTACTAGCGATAATAATTCAAGCTATTTCAATGCTAAATTAGAAGTAGTTTTAAAAGAACTTGAACTTTTTTGCAAAGATTGTAATTGTAGTTTTATTCAAAATAAAAATGAGTTTTGTTGCAAAAATTGCTCTAGCAATAATGTTGAGATTAAAAGTGGCGATGAATTATTATTAGAGCAAGTTGAATTAGAGTGATTTTAGTTATCAATTAGATATTTATATACTATATCTTGGCGTTTTGAGATTTGGTTTATAAAATACTTAATTCTCTCATCGTTTGTTAGAATTTTATCATCTATTTCATCATAAAAATAATAAGGCAAGTCATTGCTTATATTTTCCATCATTTTAAATCTAGTGATTAAAATTCCAATATCTGATTGTTCTTTTAATTGAATTTTATTATATTTTGAATATAAATACTCATTTAATGATATACATAAGTTATTCATTTCCAAAACTGCTTCTAGTAGTCTAATTTGCTCAATTTTATTATGTTTGTTTCTGCTTTCGTATAAAAGGTTTTTAAGGCTTTTAATATTTAATAAAATTTTATTTTCATAATTTAAATAATCTTCTTTTTTAATAACAGCACTTAAGAAGTTTTTAAGATTATTTATTGCGTCTTTTAAAGTAGGTTTTATATCATCTTCGCTTTTGCTAGGCCAAAGATACGAAAAGGTATAAACTATAAAAAATGCTACAATAAAATCAATCAATCTATATACAAGTAATCTTTCATAATCAAGTCCTAAACTCGCAAATAAAATAGCAAGATTTAACATAATAAAAATAGTTGCTATAAAATATGGAAAATGCTTAAAATATATACAAGCAAAATATGATAAAAATAGCACTACAAAAATTAATTTTGAATGTATTGAAAAAATAATTAAAAGTCCTAATGCAAAGCCTATGAGTGCTGCATAAATGGTTTCTTTATTATTAATTGTAGTTGAATTGATGGTTTCTTTAAACATTGTAAAAACACCCATCGCTATCCAAATTCCGTGGTCAATTTTGAAAAATAATGCTAAAAATAATGAAAACGAAGTTGCTAATGCAACTTTTATTGAGAATTTAAAATACTTATTATCAAAATGAAACTTTTCTAAAATAGTTTTAATTGTGATTTTTTTATCTTTTGGTTTTAAGGTTAATTGTTTTGCTCCACCTTGTTTAAATAATTCAAGCTTGTAATAAAGAACCTCTACTAAGGTGCATAATATTGGTAAGGTATTTAATTGTTTTAATCTATCAAGACAAAATGATTTGAGATTGACTTTTTCATCTTTAAATATCTTTTTTAATTCTTCAAGATTAAAAATAATTTCATTTTGAATATTTTTTATATGAGCATTTTTTGAATTTTGTTTAAAAAATGTCCTTAGTGAAAATAAAGCAAGTGCTATTTCTTCACACTTTAGCAAATAAAACATAGCCATTTCTTGGTGTCTTATAAGGCTTGAGTCTTTTATATTTACTGATTTACTTTCAAAAAGTCTTTTAAATTCATTTATCCTTGTTACGAATAAATTTTGCCACATTTCATATTTGCTATTTGTCATATTTTCACTCATATAAATCAAATCATTTAAAAGCATTATAAAACTTCTTCTAGTAAATCCACCATAAGTATAAAATGCAAAAGTTCTAAAAATAGTTGCTACGCAAGAGCCAATTAATGTCGCATAAAATACTTCTAAAGAATCAAAATTATTTAGACTAGCACTAATTAACATAGCCATAACAAGTAAGGTTGCATATATGCCAACTTTTAGTGCGTCTTGTGAAATTGCACCTGCAAAAATAACAGCGAAAATCCAAATAAAACTAGGAATTGCCATAAAAAAATCAAGTTTTATTAAATAAGGAACTACTAGAGCAAAAAAACAACCAAAAAAAGTAAAAGCTAGCAAATATAATATTTTCTTAGTTCCAACTGCATTAAAATTGTTCATATAAAATATAAAAACACAAGATAAAACACTAAAAATAGTATAGTTTTCGTGAATTGTAAAATAGCTTATGATTAAGCAAATAGCAAGTCCAACGCAAGCTTTCATAGCGTATAGTAATGAAAAATTACTAGGGTCGTATTTATGAAAATACACTTTTAATTTTTGATACGAATTAATAAAATATTGTTTATTTAGTTCCATATTGCACTTCAAAATAATTTGTAATTTTATTTTTAAATTGTAAAGCTTCTATTTTTCTTTTAAGCTCTTTATTTTCTTCGCTTAATACTTCTCTTTTATCTTTTAATTGAGCATAAACTTTACTTGATTCATAGAGTTGAAGTCTAACCCAAACTAAGCTAATTGATATAATCATTATTATAAAAAATAATAATATTAGCCTTTTGTTAAAACTTAAAATAGAATAATCTTGGTATTTATTTATTAGTAATTCTTCTTTTTCTTCTGTACTTGTTCTTATGTTTTTCATTATTTTAAATAAAACGCTCTAAGTTTTGCACAACTTGACCTAGAATTATATTTTATTTCTTCTTTGCTAGGTTCAATTGGTTTTTTAGTAATAATTTTTCCTAAGGAATGGTTATTACCACATTCACATCTAATTGCAAATTCATCACAAATGCAATTGTTTGCCCATTTTTTAAAAGTGTCTTTTACTATTTTATCTTCTAAAGAATGAAAAGTAATTATACAAATTAGACAATTTTTAAATTCTTTCAGTTGCTCTAAAAATCTTTTAAGCACTCCTAATTCATCATTTACTTCAATTCTAATTGCTTGAAATATTAAAGTTTTTAGGCTTACACTACGATTGTTTAACTTTGCATTTCCTATTATTTTACTAAGTTCTTTGCAAGAGTTAATAGGTCTATTTTTGATAATATTTGAAGCTATATCAGAAGCTAGTTTTTCTGGTAATTCTGCGTAATTTTTTAAAATTTCACTTAGTTGTTTATTAGTATAGGTATTAATTAGAGTTTTTGCATCAAAATCTTTATTTTTATCCATTCTCATATCTAATTCACTAGAATCAAAAGAAAAACCCCTATCATCTTTATCTAGTTGCAAACTAGATACTCCAATATCTGCTAATACACCTCTAATTTCATTTTTGTTATTAATGAAAGAAAATATATTTTCATAATTTGTTTTATGAATTTGAATATCTACATTAAATTCTTTTAATTTTTCTTTAGAATAATTGATGGCTTCTATATCTTGGTCGCACGCTATTAGATTTAGTTTATTATTATTTTTTAATATAGCACTAGCATGTCCTGCATAGCCCAAAGTCGCGTCAAGATAATAACCATTATCTAAATCTTTAAATAATTTAACTACTTCATCTTTTAAAACGGGAATATGAATTTGCAAATGCTTACCTTGTAATTTAATATTGTATATATAATAAATAAAACTTTTTAACAAGGATATAATAATGTTTGCTGAAATCAAAAAATATGCAAAAATAATGTATGAAAAAGATTTTATATATGGACTTAATGGTTCTATATCTTCAAGATTTGAAGATAATGCGTTTTTAATAAACAAAAATACAATATTTAATGATGATAATTCATTCTTTATTAAATTATTATTAAATGAAAATTATAAACAATATAATGCTTGCAAATATGCAAAATTACATTCAAAAATATATAATTCTTTTTCACAAGCTAAAGTTATAGCTGTAGTTTGCACTAAAGATATAATGAAAATATGCAATGGTTCAAGTTTGAAATATCAAAATCAAAATATTTTTATAGAAAATGAATTAATTTTGCAAGATATGAATGTTTTAATAGATAAATTAAGAAAAAATAAATCTAATTTTTTAATGATAAAGAATTTTGGATTATTGATTTTTGATAGAGATTTTAATGGTTTATTTTCTAAAATTTTTGACATAGATTTACAGGCTAAAATTTCTTTATAAATTAAATCTTTGTTAATGCTTATAAGATAGGATTTTTCTTTAAAAACACTTGAAATTAGGATAAATAATGATTACTTGGATGCAGCGTCATAAAAAATATTTAGTTGTTACAATTTGGATTAGCGTTATAGCATTTGTTGGTGCAGGAACTGTTGGTTGGGGTAGTGTAGATTTAAATAGTTCAAGAAGCAAATATGTAGCAAAAGTAGGAAATTTAGGCGTAACACATAAAGAATTTAATGATAAATATAGCGAATTATTTTATATTCAAAATCAATTATCTAATGGTGAATTAACAGAAGAACAAGCGTTAAAATTAGGACTGGATAAACAAGCATTAGTGGAATTAATAAGAGAAAAATTATTATTAAATTATGCTTATGATTTGGGATTTTATGCTAGTGAAGAAGAAGTTGTAAAAACAATAGCTAGCTATGAGTTATTTAATAAAAGTGAAGAAGATAAAACATTTGATAAAAGTAAATATTTAACATATTTGAAAAATTTAAGAATGAGTGAAGCAGATTTTGCTAATCAAATCAAAAATAAATTAGAAATTTCTAAATTATTAAAATTGCTAGCAGTTCCAGCAAATAAAGAAGAATTAGAAATCGCAAATGCTAGTTTAAATATGCAAGATGAGATAAATTTAAAAATTATAGATTTGTCTAAAGAAGAAGATAAAATCAAATTAAGCGAAGATGAATTAAAGTCTTATTGGCAAGAACATAAAGATGAATACAAAACTGAACTATCATATGATTATTCTGTATATACATTAAATCCTAATTTAGACAATTTAATTGAAAGTGATATGAAAGCTTATTGGGAAAATAATAAATTTAATTATAAAGATGAAGAAGGCAAAATTAAAGAATATGAACTAGCATTAAATGATGTTAAGATAGATTTTGCTTTAAGTTTGTTAGAAAAAGAAGCTAAACTTGATTACATTAAGTTAAAAAATAATGAAATTAAATTCCAATCAACTACAAATCAAAATGCTTATTCTGAATTAGTTTTACAAAATAAAGATTTAAAAATAGGTGAAATGAGTAAGCCTTTTATTATGGATAATAAATATTACATAGTAAGACTTGATAAAATAAATCAGCCAACTGCTTTAGAATTTGAAAAAGCTAAAATGATGGTAGAAGAAGATTTAAGAGAATTAAAATTTAAAGAATTATTGTCAAATACAGGTGAAGAAGAATTAAAAAAAGATAAAATTAATGGAAAAAATATAGGTTTTATATCTAAAGTTTCTAAAAATAATACCGATTTAACAGATACAGAATTTTTTACATTTGTGAGCGAGTTATTTTTAAAAAATACTAAAAAATCTTATGTGCTTTTAAATGATAAAGTATTAGTATATGAAATACTTTCTCAAAAATTAGTTGATAATACAAGTGAAAAGAATAATACTGATTTAAGTAATGAGTTGAAAAATATTAATTTTACTCTTATGCTTGATGATTTAATAAAAGAATTAGATAAGCGTTATGAAATTAAAAATTATTATAAAGGTAGTGAATTTTGAATATTTTAGCTATTGATCTTGGTTCTAGTTTAATAAAAGTAGCTATTGTTAGTTTTGATGGGGAAGGTATCAAAGTAGTTAGTGTTGCTAATGCACAAACTTACGGAATTAAATCTGGAAAAATTACAAGCATTAATGACGCAAGTAATTCCATTAAAAAAGCAGTAAATAAGGTTAAGGAAAATTTAAGTATTAATATAGATAAAATTGCTGTTTCTGTTAGTGGGGCTTATACAAATTCTGTAACTGGATATGCTGACATAAGGCTAGATGCTAATGGCTCGGCAATTACGATTAAGGATATAGAAAAAGCAATTAATGCTGCTAGAACATCTGCAGATATTCATAGCGATCAAATTCCAATTCATATACTACCTTATAGATTTAGAGCGAATAATACTGATAATATTGAAGATCCACTTGGTATGATGGCTTCAAGCTTTAGATTGGAAGCTAATATTATTACTATGAATAAAAATGATTATGAAAATATAAAGCAAATATTATCAAATGCTGATATAAAAAACTATGTTTTAGTATCTTCTATATATGCTAATTCAATTTATTGTTTAAATAACGATGAAAGAGAAAATGGTGTTGCTATCATTGATTGTGGTTCGCAAGTATGCGATATTGCAATATATGCTTATAATTCAATTATATGGATGTATTATTTTCCTTTTGGTTCTTGGCATATTACAAGCGATATTGCTAAATATCTTACCGCTAGCAATGAGGTTGCAGATAAGATTAAATTACAATTTTCTTTATTTAAAGATGAAGAAAATAGCACCCATGTAGAATATTACAAAACCGGTTCTCAAACTCTTGATAGAGTATCTGTTGAATCAGTTTCAAAGTGTGTAAATATGAGACTTACAGAAATGCTTGAATGTATATATGCTAGCATAGATGATAGTCCTTATGAGAAATTTTTCTCAAGAGTAGTTTTAACTGGAGGTTGTTTTAAAATAGACAATATGGCTGAAAGAGCAACTCCTAAATTTAACAATAAAGCCGTAAGAACCGTTATAGAAAAAAATAGCGTATTTTATGGGGATAATGAGATTTTTACTATGCCTGAATATACATGTTTATTAGGCCTATGTATGTATTCTTGTGGTTTTCATACTAAATATGAGCTTAATTCTAGTGGTGTTTTATTAACTAGACAAAAAACCACAGAATTAGAAAAAATCATAGATTTTTCGGTAGATAAAGAAATAGAAACTAAAAATAATACTTCTTATTACACAAATATAGATGTTAAGGAACAAAAATTGCTTAAGGTTGAAAAAAATGACAAAGATGAAGTATTAGAGTCATTAAAGATTAGTTCTAATGAAGAAAAATCTGAAGGCGTTTTTGCTAAATCTTGGAAGAAAGTTTGTGCTTATATAGAAAGGATATTTTAAGAAATGGATTTTGATATTTTAGGTGATAATATAGATTTTAAAGTAATGGAGAGTGAAATGGATTGCGGCGTTAAGATAAAAGTAATTGGTGTTGGTGGAGCAGGTGGAAATATGATAAATCATATTGTAGAAACTTGTGCTAGTTCTTTAAAAGTTGATATTTCTAATGTAGATATTATGATTGCAAATACTGATATTCAAGATATAAATAGGTCAAAAGCAAACATTAAAATACAATTAGGACCAAAGAAGACAAATGGTCGTGGAGCTGGTGCAAATCCTGAAATAGGTAGAATTTCAGCTGAAGAAGTTGAAGATGAAATTAAAGAACGCTTAGCAGGAACAGAATTATTATTTATCGCCGAAGGTCTAGGTGGTGGAACTGGCACTGGTGCAGGTCCAGTAATTGCTAAAATTGCAAAATCTTTAGGCATACTTGTTGTTTCTGTTGCTACATTCCCATTTAGCTATGAAAAAGCTAGAATTAAAGCTGCTGAAAAAGGATTAGAAGAGCTAAAAAAAGAAAGCGATTGCGTTATATTAATCCAAAATGATAAGTTAAAATTAGTAGTTCCAAAAACTTTAAATACTAGAGAAGCTAACAAATTTGCTAATGATGTTTTAGTAAATGCTGTAACCGGCATAATTAAAATGTTATTAATTGAAGCTGATACTAATATAGATTTTGCAGATGTTACTTCTGTTATGAGCCATCGTGGAACAGCACTTATGGGAATGGGAAGAGCTGAAGGTGAAAATGCTATTAAAGAAGCGTATGCAAATGCAATTGATTCTCCATTATTAGAAAATTATACAACTAACCTACAAGATGCTAAAGCTATGATAGTATTTTTTAGCTATGGTGAAAATATTCCTTTCTTCCAACTTGTTGAGACAATGGAAGAGATTTCAAATTCTAGTAACGAAGATTTAAATGTATTCTGCGGACATGTATTAGATACTAGCTTGCCAGCTGATGCTGTTGAAGTTACTATTATAGCTACAGGTTTTGATGAAACAAGAGCACAAAAAGCTAAAATTGAGCAAGAGAGCAAAAAGCGTGAAGAAGAGTTAAGCTATAAAATAGTTCAACCTGAAATGCAAAAAGTAAGTGGTGGAACAATAAAAGTAGATTATAAAACTAGAGATTTTAACGAACCTGCATTCGTTAGAAATGGTCAAGATTAATATAAAAAATTGGCTTAAAATGTTGCTATAATTTTATTTATGGGGGACAAAATATCCCCCAAATGTCCCCGCAATATTTTTTGCATATATTTATTTAAAAAGATTTTATAAAGTATTTTAAAGCCGATTTAATGGGCTTTTATAAAGATTTTGTAAAGTATGTTGTAAAGGTTTTTTGAAAGTATTTTATAAAATGTAAAGCAAAAACTCTTATTTTATGCACTTTGTAAAGCACTTACATTTTACAAAAATCAAGCTTAAATAACGAGCACATAAAGCTTTCAACTTATTTTATATCACTTACATTCTTTATATAAGTTTATATAATAAAAAATCTAGCAATGATTAAAAACCCATTGCTAGATTTTTTTTCTAAAAGCAAAATAAATTAAGATTAATTGTAAAAATGCTAAAAATAATATTAATTTTATAGAATTTAAAAAGCCAATTTCGTAATTATTATTAAAAATTATAGATATTATCATCACAGCATAGCTTCCAAAACTTTGTTGAAAAGTATTTATATAATTATTTGCATTTGTTTTATCTTTAGAAATTTTTATAGAGTAAGAAATTAAAGCACTCATAGATAAGCCTTGTGCGAAAGCATAAATTAAATAACATATTGAAAGATTTAATAAAGTTTTTTCTTCAATATTTAATAATAAAATATTTGCAATTATTATGATAAAAATACCTAGCAAACTTAATTTAAAAGAGCCAAATTTATCGCTTAAATATCCGCTTATTGGAGATAAAATAGCAGCAATTAATGAGCCTAAAAGCATTACTTTACTAGCTTCAAAATTATCATAATTTTTACTCATAATTAAATAATTCGGTAGTATTAATGAGTAGCTTAAAGCAAAAAACTGCATTAAAAATACAATTAAAGTAGATGAGAAAAATTGTAAATTCTTAGCACTTGCAATAATTTTGCTTTTATTTAGCATAAAAATAATTAAAATACTAAAAAATACAATATAAATATATTTAATACTTATAGAAACACTAATTACTAGCAATACAATTAATATATATTCTTTTAAGTTTAATTTGTATTTTGTAGCAAGATTTGGAATATTTTTAATTCCTAAAACAAAGGCAAAAACCAAAAAAGGTATTAAAAATATAAAAATATCTTTAAACTTAAAATATTTCATAATAAATCCACCATAAATTGGTCCAAAACCAGGTGCAGTCGCTACTAAAAATATACAAAATCCCATCAAAAATCCGAAGTATTTTTCACTAGCTTTAAAAATTACCATATTAAACATAAGTGGTAGAGCAATACCTGCAGCAATTCCTTGTAAAAATCTAGCAAAAACTAAAATATAAAACTTACCTGCACTTGAGCAAATTATTAGGCTTATTAAAAATAATAAATTAGTAAAAATAAAAAGTTTTTTAGTATTTATTTGATTTACTAAATATGAGCTTAGTGGCATTGTAAGTGTGATTGCTAGTAAAAACATAGAAGTAAGTAAAGAAGCTTTATTAATATCAATATTAAAAGTTTGTATTAAATAAGCAAAAGTAACATTTAAAGAAGTTTCAATTAATACGCTTAAAAATGATATTAAGCCTAAAGATATTAGGCTTAAAATTAGATTTTTATTCATTAAAATCAATTACATATCTAAAAGAATTTGAATTATTCAATAAATCATCATAAGCTTTATTGATTTCATTAGGTTTTATAATTTTAACTTCTGGATAAATTGAGTGTTTTAATGAAAATTCAAGCATTTCTTTAGTTTCTTTAATGCCACCTATTAATGAGCCATAAATTTTCTTATGACTTACTCTAATTAAGGCATTTAGACTAATTGATACTTGCTCGTTTATTGGTGGTAAGCCAACGATTGCCATTTCTCCGCCGTATTTTAAAGTTCTTGCATACGCTAAGACATCGTATTTACTTGGAATTGTGCTAATTATTACATCAAATTTTTTATCAACCTTATTAATATCATTATAATAATTACTTGCTCCAAGTTTAATAGCTGCTTCTTTTTTAGTATCGTTTCTAGCTATTACACTAACATTTGCACCCATTGCTTTTGCGTATTTAAAAGCCATTACACCCAAGCCTCCAAATCCTGCGATTGCTACATCCATACCTTTACTAACTTTAGAGAATTTAAGTGGAGAATAAGTAGTAATTCCTGCACAAAAAAGTGGAGCAATTAGTTTTAGTGGAGCATTATTAGGAACTTTAATTGCATAGTTTTTATGAACTTTTATATAATTTGAATATCCGCCTTTAGTAATTTCTGAATTATTAAAATAATCAACGCTATTATAAGTCCAAACAGCACCTTTTTGACAAAATTGCTCATTTGAGTTTAAACAAGCATCACATTCACCACAAGAATTAATCAAACAACCAATTCCTGCGTAATTTCCTATTTCAAATTCTTTTACATTTTTACCGATTTCAACTACTAAGCCAACTATTTCATGACCTGGAACTATAGGATATTTTGTAGCTTTCCATTCGTTTTTAGCAGCGTGAATATCACTATGGCAAATCCCACAATACATAGTTTTAATCAATATCTCATCATCTCTTAAAGCACTTCTTTTAAAAGTAATTGGCTTAAAATTAGCATTTTCGTCATAAGCTGCAAAGCCTTTAGTTATAATTTCACTCATATTTTTTCCTTATTTGCAAGTTAATTCTAAAGTAGCGTTTAATTTAAAATCACTATCTTTTTCTATTGGTGTATCATCGTATTTATAATCAGCACCTAATATTTGATTTTGTGCTAATTCATAATGTTTTATTGATTTTATTTCACAAATTTTATTTGTAAGATTAGAATATTTATCTTTTATACTTATAGCTTTTTTAAATATTTCATCATACAATTCTTGTTTTATTATGCTTATTTCTTCTTTACTAACTGATAGATTTAAGGCAGGAGAATTAATTGTAATATACTCATTATTAGCTAGTATGTTATCTATATCTTTTAATAAATTCTTATAGTTTTGATATTCTTCTTTTTTAAACTCGCATCTTAAAGCAGAATCAAATTTATAACCATTTGGAATATTCATTCCATCTTGATAGGCTATATTAGGTTGTAATATATAGCTTCCACCTTCACATAAATTACTTTCTTTTACTCTTTCTAATACCTTAGAGAATAATTCTTCTATTTCATTCTTTTCATTTTCATTTAGATTTTCTTTTACACTAAGTTGTTTTGTCATAGTAAATTTTGGATTTGAAATATAAGAATCATAATTTAATCTTTTTTCTACTTCTATTGTTTGCTCAATAACAATTTCATCTTTATTTATTAAATACTCATAAATTTTAGTAGATATTAATCCTAATATAAAGAATATAAATAAACTAAAGCATAAGCTAAAACCTTTTAAAAAATTTTTCATTCTATCTCCTTAAAAAAATAAATTCCATAAGCATAGATTATGCCAAAAATAGCACCAAAAATATGAGCCTGCCAAGCAATATTTTGAAAAATCACAGCAGAAATTATACTAGTTACTACAATAGCTATTAAAAATCCATTTTGTCTTAAAATAATTGCAGCATAACCCATCAAAGCACTAATAGCTCCACTAGCTCCAAGTAAAATGAAATTATAATATCCCATATTTATCATTAAATAATAATACCCCAAAGATGAAATAATTGCACCTACAAAATATACAATTAGTAAGTGTTTGATATTTAAAAATCTAAGAATTTGAGATAGCATAAAAAGCATTACCATATTCATAAAAATATGCTCAAAATCTCCGTGCAAAAACGAGTAGGTAAAAAATGTATAAAAATCACTTCCATAATAAAGTGCAAAGTTATTTATAAATACAGATTTACCAAATAAAAATTCAAGTAAATAAATCAACACATTTAAAAAAATAATCGCATAAAAAACCATTTTAACCCTTTAATATTTTTAAAGTTATATAATAAATTATCATTTTATTAAAAAGGGTTAAAAATGCAAAAAAAAGTATATTTTTATGCGACCTGTCTAGCAAGTGCTGCTATGCAGAATACTATTTTAAACTCTATTAAGCTTTTAAGAAGTGCTGGAGTTGAAGTGATTTTTAAAAAAGATCAAACCTGTTGCGGTCAGCCAAGTTATAACACAGGATATTTTAAAGATACTAAAAAAGTAGCTTTATATAATGCCGAATTATTTAGTGAAGATTTACCAGTAGTAATTCCTAGTGGAAGTTGCGGTGGTATGATGAGCCATGATTATGTTGAGCTTTTTAAAGATGACGCAAATTATGAAAAAATTAAAAAATTTAGCTCAAAAGTAATAGAACTTAGTCAATATTTAGAACAAATCGGATTTAAGATAGAAGATAAAGGAGAGCCTATTAAGGTTACTTGGCATAGCAATTGCCATGCTTTAAGAGTGCAAAAAAGCATTGAAGCTTCTAAAAATTTATTAAGAAGTCTTAAAAATGTTGAATTAGTTGAGCTTAAATATGAAGAAGAATGTTGCGGATTTGGTGGGACTTTTAGTGTAAAAGAGCCTGAAATCTCAAACGCTATGGCAACTGCAAAAGTAAATGATATAGTTGAAAGTGGAGCAAAGGTTATAATTTCAGCTGATGGTGGGTGTTTATTAAACATTCGTGGAACTATTGCAAAAATGGGTCTTGATATCAAAACTTATCATTTATATGACTTTTTAGCTGCTAGAATGCAAGGAGAAAAGATATGAAAAATCATAGTGAATTAATTAAAACTAAATTAGCTGATAAACAAATGAGAGAAAATGTAAGCTCTGCAATGCACGCCTTACAAGATAGAAGAAAAAACCTAATAAATGCAAAATTTCAAGATTGGCAAGGGCTTAGAACAAAAGCACAAAAAGCTAAAAATAATGCTTTATATACCTTAAAAGATAGGGTATTAGAATTTGAAAAAAATGCCACAAAAAATGGAATGAAAGTGCATTTTGCAAATACTAAAGAAGATGCTTGTGAGATAATTTATGAGCTAATGATGGAAAAGAAAATCAGTAAAGTCTTAAAAGGCAAATCAATGGCTAGTGAAGAAATAGGCTTAAATCACTATTTAGAACACAAAGGCTTAAATGCAATTGAGACTGATTTAGGAGAGCTGATTTTACAATTAGGTAATGAAACTCCTGTTCATATAGTTGTTCCTGCAATTCATAAAAATCGTTATGAAATAGGAGAATTATTTAGCGAAAAATTAGGCGTAGCTAAAGAAAGTGAGCCTGAAAAATTAAATGCAATTGCTAGAACTCATTTAAGAAATGAATTTGAAGGTTTAGAGATGGGAATTAGCGGGGTAAATTTTGCAATTTCAAGTGAAGGTGCTATTTGGCTGATTGAAAACGAAGGCAATGGTAGAATGTGTACAACTGCTCCAACTATTCATGTAGCAATTTGTGGAATTGAAAAAATAGTAGAGAGTTTTACTGATGCAGCTACAACTGATACATTATTAACTCCATCTGCTACAGGACAATTTATCCCTGCGTATAATAATATTATTACAGGCCCTAGAAAAGCTGATGAGCTAGATGGTCCTAAAGAAGTGCATATAATATTATTTAACAACCATAGAACAAATATTTTAAGTAACGAAGATTATTATGAAGCATTACGCTGCATTAGATGTGGTGCTTGTATGAACTTTTGTCCTGTATATGATAAAATCGGCGGTCATAGTTATGATGCTGTTTATCCTGGGCCAATTGGAGAAGTTATATCTCCGCAATTATTCGGTATGAAAGAGCATGGAGATATTTTAAGTTTATGTTCTTTATGTGGTCGTTGCTCTGAAGTTTGCCCTGTAAAAATCCCACTTGATAGTATGATTAGAAAATTACGCCGTGATAAGATAGGCGAAGCTGGGGACAATGCTCCACTAGGTGCAAATGAATTAGAGCATAGTGCAATGGAAAGCTATGGATTTGCTAAGTTTGCTGATATTGCTACAAGTCCAAAAATGTGGAGAGTTGCTATTGGTAACGCAAGTAAGTTTAACTGGCTATTACAAAGTCTAGGAACAAGCCTACCTGTGCTTAAAAATTGGGCTACTTATAAAGACTTACCTGAACTTAAAGGAAATATTTATAAAGAATTAGAAAACTTAGAAGGAGTTTCTTATGAATAAGAGAATTGAAGAGATAAGCAATCGCTCAAGAAATCAGATTTTAAACGCAATTGAATGTGGTGTAAGACATGAGTTAAATGATAAAAGTATAGACCCAAGTGTGCATATAAAACAAAGCGATAATCCTTTAGAAGAAACTAAAACCAAAATGAGTGAAAACAAATTTGAAGTTCATGAAGTTAGTGGCTTAGAGAATGTTTATGATGAAATAAACAAAATCACAAGCTCTTATGGATATTCATCTTTAATTTATCCAAAAAGCCTAAGTGCTGATGTAGAAAAAATAAATGCAAGTAAAAAAGTTTGTTTTGATAAAAGCGTAGAAGAATTAAGAAGTGAAGTTTTTCATAGTGATTTTTCAGTGATTGATGTAGAATTTGCTATTAGCTCACATGGGGTTGCTTGTGTAAAATCAAGTGCAAATCAACCAAGAATGTTAAGCCTTGCTCCAATGCTTTGCATTATGCTACTTGATAAAACAAAAATTGAGCCTTCACTTGCTAGTGGTCTTGCTAGAATAAAGGCTGAAAATGAGATTTTACCTACTAATATTTTATATATTGCAGGTCCTAGTAGAACATCTGATATTGAGCTTGTAACCGTTTTTGGAGTTCATGGAAGTCAAAAAGTTCATATAATATTTTACTAAAATTTACCCCTAATATTAGGGGTAAAATATTATTATTTTATATTCTAATCATTTTAAATTCTCATTTGTAATTTTTATATTTAAGCATTAATTTAAAGTATTTAATATTCTTCTAAATAAGGGGAAAATATGAATGAGAATTTAAAAATTAATTTAAAAGATAGCAAAAGAATTGTAATCAAAGTTGGCACATCAACTCTAACTTATGAAAATGGTAATTTAAACTTAGGATTAATTAATAAGTTAGCTTGGGTTTTAGCTGATTTGAAAAATCAAGGAAAAGAAGTTGTATTGGTTACTTCAGGTGCGATTGGGGTTGGCTCAAAAAAACTTGGCTTTAAGCAAAGACCTACAATTACTATGGAAAAACAAGCAGCAGCAGCAATAGGTCAAGCAGAGCTTATGCATATTTATCAAAACGCATTTGCTAATTTTAGTTCATTTGTAGCACAAGTTTTACTAACTAAAGATGATTTTGAAATAGAACAAAGAAAACAAAATACTGAAAATACTTTAAATACTTTATTAAAATACGAAATTATCCCGATAATTAATGCTAATGATACTATTTCAACTTATGAGATTGAATTTAGTGATAATGATAGCCTTTCAGCTAGTGTTGCTTGTTTAATCAAGGCTGATTTGCTAATAATTTTAAGTGATATAGACGCATTTTATACATCAAATCCTAAGAACAATCCTAATGCAAAAAGAATTTCTTATGTAGAAAAAATCACAGATGAGATTATGCAAATGGGCGGAGATAAAGGTAGTGAGTTTAGTATAGGTGGTATGAAGACAAAATTACAAGCTGCAAGTAATTGTGCTAAAAATGGTGTAAGAATGGCTATTTTAAATGGCTCTAATCCTATGAATATTAGCGAGTTAATTAGTGGTGCTGATATAGGGACTATTTTTGATAAGGAGTAAAAATGATTGATATTTTATGCAAGAATGCAAAAAATGCAAAGACTAAATTAGCTAAGCTTAATTCAAGTATTAAAAAAGAAGTTTTAAATTCTTGTGCTGATGAAATACTTGCAAATATTGATGGTTTATTAAAAGCAAACCTTAAAGATATTAATGATAATTCAAATCTAAAAAGTGCTTTTGTAGATAGGTTAAGACTTAATGAAAATAGAATAAATAATATGATAAGCACTTTAAGAAATGTCGCTTTACTTGATGATGTAGTGGGTAGGGTGGTATTTGGAAAGACTCTAGAAAATGGTCTAAAAATGCAGCAAATTAAGGTGCCTTTAGGAGTAGTTGCTATTATTTTTGAATCTCGTCCTAATGTTTGCGTAGATGCTTTTGCACTATGTTTTAAGAGTTCTAATGTAGTGATTTTAAGGGGTGGAAAGGAAGCTTTAAATACTAATTTATTTTTAGTTTCAATTTTTCAAAAGGTATTAAAAAGATTTGATTTAGATGAGAATTTCGTTCAGATTGTAAGTGATACTAACAGGGATTTAGTAAAAGAGCTTTTAAGGGCGAATGATTATATAGATGTTGTAATTCCAAGGGGTAGTGCTAGTTTGATTAATGAAATTAAAAATAATAGTCTAATTCCTTGTATTCAAACAGGAGTAGGGAATTGCCATATTTATGTTGATTATAATGCGAAAATAGATGATGCTATAAATATTATAAATAATGCTAAAACGCAAAGACCAGGGGTATGTAATAGTGTAGAGACTTTACTCATTAATAAAAATATAGCTAGCGAAATTTTGCCTTTATTAGAAAGCAAAATGCCTAATGTAGAGCTTAGGGTTTGTGCTAAGTGTGAGAAATTTTTAAAAAATTATAAAAAGGCAAATGATAGTGATTGGGAAGAAGAATTTGAAGATTTAATACTAGCTATTAAAATCGTAGATGATATTAATGAAGCTATACTTCACATTCAAAAATACAGCACAAATCATTCAGAAGCGATAATTTCTCAAGATTATACTAATATTAATAAGTTCTTAGATGAGATTGATTCAGCAGTTTTATATGTAAATGCTAGCACTAGATTTAGCGATGGTGCGGAATTTGGCTATGCGGCTGAAATAGGAATAAGCACTCAAAAACTTCACGCAAGAGGTCCTATGGGATTAAATGAATTAACAACTACAAAATATCAAATCATAGGAAACGCCCATATTAGAAAATAAACTTAAAGCCTAATTTTTAGGCTTTAATATAAGCGTCATTTTAATACCATCTTCATTGCTATAATAATTTTTTAAGATTTTTTCTTCTTTAAATTGAAATTTTTTGTATAAATTAATAGCATTTATATTGCTTACTCTTACTTCTAAAAATATCTTTTCTTTATTTAATACTTTAGCATTATTAATTAGTTCTTCGCATAATTTTGTGCCTATTTTTAAACCCTTAAATTCATCTTTTATCGCTAAAGAATATATTCTAATACTATTTTTATAAGTAAGCTTCATAATATATCCAGCTACTTTTTTATCACATAAAAAAATAAATATGTTTTCTTTTTTTATGTGATATAAGAAATTATTTTTACCTAACTTAAAACAATCATTTTTAAAACATTCTTCTTCAATTAGCAAAAGGTCTTTTAAATGAGTTTTAGTAGCTTTTATAATCATAGTTTTTGATATATTGTGTATTTTGGTATGATTTTTTCTGGACGATATGACATTTTAACTTTTTTTAGGTTTTCAAAACCCATATCATCTCCTACATTTATGTATTTACAATCATATTTTTCTTTTAAAACTTTTGAAAACTCTCTAAATATAAATTGAGCACAACCTAAAGTTTCAAAATCAGTTTTTTCAATCAATACACTTGCTGTATCACTACATATTTTTTCGCCTATTGTAAAGCCTTTTAATTCATCATCAATATAAATTACTAAGCCATCTAGTCCTAATGTCTCGTAATCTTGTAAGCATTTTTTAATCGCTAATCTTTCTTGATAAATTCCATCTAAAAACGCATCTACTTCTGCTTTTGGAACATATTTAATCCTATCGCTTACCCATTTATCAAAAAGCATTTTTATATCATCGCTATGTTTTTTGCAATCTAATGTCTGTAAAAAATAATTTGGATATACTCTTTTAAATTTATTAATTTCGGTTCTTTTAGTGTGATAAGCATTACCCCTAAGCTCTATTAAATCATCGCTTACATATATATAATCTGCTAATTTTTTTTTCTATTATATAATTATCTAGTGAGCTAAACATAACTTCACCTTCATTTGTATGGGTAATAAATCCTTCTAAGAAGTTATCACAAACATATTCAATTTTAGAGTAATATGTAGAAGTATTGTTTTCATTCATAATCTTAAAGCATTCTGGTATGCTATCATAACAATCTTGAGGTTTTCCTAGTGGTGGCAATAACATAGATAATTCTCCACCATTCATAACAAATAAGCAAAATGTATTATTGATTATTGAATAAAATCCACTAGCTTTAGAAAGCCAAATATAGTTCGCACAAAATGAATAATCACTGACATTAACATCAAAATCCTTTAAGTATTCTTGCATAATTGGTTTTGTTTTTAAGTCAAATGATTTTAGTGTATGTCCTTGTAGTTTTATCTCTGCCACTTTAATCCTTTTTTTAAAAAAATGTCGCGATTATAGGTTATTAAAGTAACTTATTAGATATAATCAATTAGCTAAATTAATTATTTTCTAAGTATTTTATAAATAGTTCAAATTAGAGAATTTGTTAATTTTTACTTTTATATTTTTAGAAATATATGTAGATTTTGAATATATTAAGTTTTTTATAAATTCTATTGTTGTGATTTAATCATATAAGTATATTTTTAAATTCATAAAATTAACTTTTTAAACATTTATAAATATTTAATGAGTATTTTGTTAATGGAATTAATTGATAAATAATTTTATATTTGTAATTTAATTTATCTTATTTTGAAAAATTTTGTTTTTAAATAAACATTTTAAATAGGCTTTAAGTATGATTTATTTTAAGTCTATATCACGATTATTATAAATTGTAATTTATTTATGAGTTTGGCAAAATTGCAATAGCTAAAATATTAGGCTATTTAAATACATATTTGTATTATTAATTATTTAAGAATAATGATTTTATTAATTATTTGAAAGTGTTTAATTATGAAATTTATTTTGAGTCTTTAATATATCATTGTCCAAAAGATATTCTAAAGCGTCTTTTGAATAATTTAAGAAGTTTTCTAATTCTTTTTTTTCATTTTCATTAAAATTGTCAAGAACATAATTAATAACTTCATATTTTAAATCAGGTTTTCCAATTCCTAATCTAATTCTTTCATAATCATTACCTATAAAGTTATCTATGGATTTTAATCCATTATGACCACCAGAACTACCACCTTTTTTAATTTTTAGCTTAGAAAAATTTATATCCATTTCATCGTGGCATACAATTATTCTTTCTGGTTTATAAAAATCTACGACTTTCTTTACACTTTCCCCTGAATTATTCATGTAGGTTAGTGGTTTGAGTAGTAATATATTTTGTTTTTTATAAAGTTCTCCATTGCAGTTTAAACTTTGTTTAGTGTAAGAAGAGTTAAGTAATTTATCAATTAACATAAAGCCTAGGTTGTGGCGAGTATTTGCATATTTCTCGCCAGGATTTCCTAAGCCTATTACTAAAATCATCTAGCTTTTTCAACTCCAACAACAGCTACACGACCAGCGTCAATAATTTTTACATTATCAGCAACTTTAATATCTCTTACTAATAAAGCATCACCAACATCTAAATCAGTTACATCTAATTCAAAGAAGTTAGGTAAATTTTCTGCTTTACATTTTACTTTTAAGCGGCGTTTTGATTGAATTAATACACCTTTATTTTTAAGACCTTTTGCAGTTCCTACAACTTTTACTGGAACCATATAAAAGCTCTCAACACCTTTTAGTGCTATTTTTAAATCAACGTGCTTAATTTCGCTAGTTACTGGATGGTGTTGATAATCAACAATTACAACTTCATAAGTTTTACCATCAACACTAACAGGGAAAATTAATCCGTCTTTTTTACGAACTTCTTTAATGAATTCGTTTGTTTTAAATACCGCATGGATATTTTCAACGCCTTTGCCATAGATATTAGCAATTAGCATACCATCTTGTCTAGCAGCTTTAGCTGACTTTCTACCAATACTCTGTCTAATTTGTCCTTCTAACATAAAATGTCCTTTCAAAAAAAATAAGTGTGAATAATACTATAAAAAGTTTAATAAAAATATTATTCTTCTTGAGAAGCAAGTTTAAATTGAAAACCAGTGCTTACATTAGATGATGATTTTTTAGCTTCTCCAAATTTATAACCATCAATTAATACTTTCAAGTCATTTGCATTACTTGCTTTATCATACGCTTCTTCTTCTGTAATTCTTCCTGATTTATATAGCATTAGCAAATGTTGGTCAAAACTTTGCATTTTCATTGTGCCTTCTTTTAATACATCGCCTATTGAGTTTTCCCTACCTTCTAAAATAAGTCTTTTTATACGCTCATTTCCTCTTAAAACTTCAATAGCAGCTGTTCTTTTTCCATCTGTGGTTTTACATAATCTTTGAGAAATAACAGCCTTTAATACTCCAGAAAATGAACTTCTAATTCTGTTTTGCTCTTCTTTAGGGAACATTCCTAAAACCCTATTTAATGTTTCTTGTGCATTAATTGTGTGAAGTGTGCTTAAAACTAAGTGTCCTGTTTCTGCTGCGTGCATTGCTACTTCAATGGTTTCTAAATCTCTCATCTCACCTACTAGAATAATATCAGGGTCTTCCCTTAAAGCTGCTCTTAGTGCATCTTGAAAACTTAAAGCATCTTGTCCTATAGCTCTTTGATTTACTATTGATTTTGCAGGTTTATATTTAAATTCAATTGGGTCTTCAATAGTGATAATATGTCTATGGTAGTTTTGATTAATATATTCAATGATTGAAGCAAGTGTAGTCGTTTTACCACTACCAGTTGGTCCAGTAACTAATATTAATCCCCTTGTTTCTGTTGTTGTTATATCTTTAATAACTTCTGGCAGTTTTAATGCTTCAAAACTTGGCATAGTATCAGGGATTGTTCTAAAAACAGCACTAGGTCCATTCATTGTAAAAAATAAATTCACACGAAAAGAGCCTTTATATTTAAATTTATCTTTATTTTTAGGCTCATAAGAGAAGTCTATATTTTTATTATCTACAAATCTTGTAAAATCTCCTCTTGTTAGGGCTTTACATAAATCTAACATATCTTCTCTTGATATAATATCAGGTGCTATTTCGCTAATTTCTCCATTTACTCTACCTTTTGGATTTAGGTTTGAGCTAAGGTGTAAATCACTTCCACCAACTTCAATTAAGGTATTTAACCAACCATCTAAATTATCTCTTAATTCCCAACGAATATTTTCTAAATCTATTTCCATTAATAACCTTTAAAGACTTTCTAAAATATCTATATATGCTTTTTCAAATTGGATTAATCCATCTTCTAAAAGTTTTTTGCAAGCGGCATTATACTCAATTTCGTTTATAGTTGAGAATATAAAATCTTTTGAATTTGAAATTATTTCTTGATTTAAATTCTTTATAGTTTTACTAGGTTTATAGGCATTTATAGCATTAATTGGAGCTGTATTTATAGTGTTATTAAATTCTAGTTCTTTTAAATAATAATCTTTACTTAAATCATTACTTTTTGTTCCTGTACTTGCAAATAAAGCTCTTATATTTTCACTACCAACTTTAGATGCTGAATAAATTGCGTTTTGAATTCCTATTTGGTTTTTAACGCTAAATCTATTATTTAATAAGCTATCAACTCTGCTTACAAAAATACTAACTACACCTTTATTAATTATTCCATTAGGATTTTTTGCTTTATACTTTTTCATACCTTGTGCTATTGCATCATTACATTTTTTTGCTTGTTCGTAAGAAAAAATCAGTGTAGCATTTATGCTAATTCCATAACTTGCCAATGTATTCATAACTTCATATCCTGCATTAGTTGCCGGCACTTTTATCATTAAATTTGGCATATTTATTAAATTAGCAATCTTTAAACCTTCTGCAATACTAAGACCTGCATTATTGCTATTTAGTGGATTTATTTCAAAACTAATAAAACCATTATTGCTATCTTTTGCATATAAATGGCTCATTTTAATAGCTGCTTTTTTAATATCTTCTAAGGCTAGAGTTAAAAATAATTCTTCTTTATTTTTTATATTTAATTGCTTAATTCTTTCTTTATAATATGCTGAAGTAGTAATTGCATTTTTAAATATACTAGGATTACTAGTAGCACCATTTATAGTGCCACTAGCTAGCATTTGTAAAAATTCATTATCTAAAAAACTATTTTCAATAAAATCACACCAAATGCTATATCCACTCATTAAAAATCCCTTTTCATTAAAGCTTCAACTTTTAATATAGTTAAAATACTATTTTCTTGCTTGCCAATTCCATCAATCATACCTTTTTCTTTAAGTAAAGTTTCAGGTGGTTGGTCAATATTACTTTCTTTAATTTTGATAGCTTCTGTTAATTTATCAATAACAAAACCAATATTTCCTTCTTCACCTTTTAAAACTATATATCTTGTATGTTGAGTATGTTTTGAACTACCCAAGCCAAAACGCTTTGCAAGGTCAATTAATGGAATTACATTACCACGCATATTGAATACTCCTAATACATAATCAGGAACGCTAGGAACTCTAGTGTATTCAATAGGCTTTATGATTTCTTGTATGCTTAGAATTGGAATTGCATACTCTTCTTCATCAATCATAAATCCTACTAATTGTCTAATTTGTTCTTCTTTTACATCTCTACCAGAAGCACCTTTAACTTGTTCTTGTTGTCTATTTAAAACTTGATTTAATCTTTCCATTACATTATCCTAATTTTAAATTCTTTCTTACTACATTTTCTAAATATTCATAAGAATAAGGCTTTGTAATATACTCAGTCATTCCTACTTCTACGCCTCTTAGTCTATCACTCTTGCTAGTTCTACTTGTAACAGCAATTAGTGGTAGATTTCTATATTTTGCATATTTTCTAATTTCTGCTGCTAGTGTGTAACCATCCATTCTTGGCATTTCAATATCAATTAGCATTCCATCTATTGAATGCTCTCCGCTTTTAATTATATTTAAAGCTTCTACACCATTGCTTGCTTCAATTACTTTAATTCCAAGCGGCTCTAATGCTTTTTTCATAATTCCTCTATCAATTTGAGAATCATCAACCGCTAAAACTACATAATCACTTGGCTTATCTTTTGAAACTTTTGAACCTGTGTCGTTATTAGCTTTAATATCTACTTTAACATCTTTTGCCATATCCATCATTGCACCAACATCAACTATTAATGTAACATTACCATCTCCACGAATGGTTGAGCCTGCAATTCCTGTGATATTTTGTAAATAATATCCCATAGATTTAATTACAACTTCTTCTTGACCTATTAAAGTATCTACTATAATTCCAAGTTTAGAAGCTGCTGCACCAACAACAACTACATAAGCTTGTTCGCTATTTTCAAGTACTTGTTTTACTCCAAATAAATCACTAAGTCTTACAAGTGATAAAACTTCATCTCTAAGTCTTAAAACATTTTTACCTTCAATTGTATAAATATCATCAATAGCAACTCTTACCGTTTCAAGAACACTAGCAAGTGGAATTGCATAGAATTCTTCTTGAGTTTTTACAAGTAGTGATTGAATGATAGCTAGTGTTAATGGGATTTTTAGTTTTATAACCGTTCCTTTTCCTAATTCGCTATCCACTTCAATAATACCATTTAGCTTATCAATGTTTGTTTTAACAACATCCATTCCAACACCACGACCACTTACATTTGTTACTTGTTTAGCAGTTGAAAATCCTGGTTTAAATATAAGACCATAAGCTTCTTTATCGCTCATATTATCAGCTTCTCTTTCGCTAATAATTCCTTTTTCAATACCTTTAGTTTTTAATACTTCAGCATTAAGTCCTTTACCATCATCAGCTATTTCAATTACTATGTGATTTCCTTCATTGTATGCTTTTAGCTGAACCGTTCCTCTTTCTGGTTTGCCTGCTGCAATTCTATCTTCTGCTGATTCAACTCCGTGATCACAAGAATTTCTAATCATATGCATAATAGGATCGCCTATTTCTTCTACGATTGATTTATCAAGTTCTGTTTCTTCACCTTCAAGTTCAAGCTCAATTTGTTTTCCTAAATCACGGCTTAAATCTCTAACAACCCTTGGGAATTTGTTAAATACTTTTGCAATTGGTTGCATTCTTGTTTTCATTACAGCTAGTTGAATATCAGTTGTTACTACGCTTAATTGATTTACAACTTGATTTAATTCTTCTATGAATTTTTCGCCTTCATATCTTTCTTCAACATCATCATAGATTTTTAAAAGTCTATTTTTACCCAATACAAGTTCGCCTATTAAGTTCATTAGGTTATCAAGTCTTTTTACTTCAACCCTAATAGTTTGCTCCATATTTGATGAGTTGCCTTTATCAGCAGCTACAGGTGCTTGTTTTGCATTTCTAGCTTCTTTTGTATCTTGTTTTTCACTAGCTCTTTCAGAGATTTTTTCTACTGGTTTTTCAACAGGTGTTTCAACTACTTTTTCAACTTTTTTAGTTTCTACCACTGCTTCTTGTTGTTTTTTCTCTTCTCTTCTTGCTTTATCTTCAGCTTTTCTTTGTTTTAATAATCTTTCAATTTCAGCTTCTACTTCATCAGCACTTAAAGAATTTACATCTACTTCTTCTTCATTACTATTTGAATCTTTTTCAATTAATTCTTCAATTTTCTCATCTAAACTTTTTGGCTCAGCCTTAACTTCGCTTAAAATTTTACCCTCGCTAATTGCAGTTAGACGGCTACAAATCGAGCTAATATCCATATTTATTGCTGTATCATTGCCATTATCTTTAATACAATGTAATAAGTCTTTCATCATATCAATTGATTCAAGCACAACATCCATAATATCAGGAGTTATTAGTAATTCGCCGTGACGAGCTTTGTTTAAAACATCTTCCATATGATGAGTTAGTTTTGTTAAAACATCAAAGTTTAAAAAGCTTGAACTTCCTTTAACAGTGTGAGCAACACGGAAAATGCGGTTTAGCAATTCTAAATCTTCAGGATTACTCTCAAGCTCAACTAAATCGTGATCTATTTGTTCAATTAATTCAAAAGCTTCTACTAAGAAGTCTTCTAATATCTCTTGCATATCTTCCATATCTACGCTCCTTACTTTTTAATATATGATTCAATTACTCTTGATACTTCTTTGTAAAATACATTAGCATCAAATTTGGTTAAAAAGGCATCTCCACCTACATCTTTACTCTTAAGAGTTGAAAATTCATTACTTAAAGATGAGTTGAAGATAATTGGAATACCTTTAAATCTAATATCTTCTCTAACTCTTGAAGCGAAGTGAAATCCGTCCATTTGTGGCATTTCAACATCACTAATAATAACTTTTACTTGATTAGCAATATCACCTTTGTATGCTTCATAAAGTTCATTCATTTTATTAAGTCCATCTACACCATCTTTTGCTTCAATTACTTTAAAGCCCATTTTATCAAGTGCATCGCGAACTAATTTTCTAGCAGTTGAGCTATCATCTAATACAACTGCTGTTCCTGTCATTTTTTTGATTTCTTTTTCTTCTATATCAATTTTTGGAGAGTAAATTCCAAGCTCTTCAACAATTCTTTCAAGGTCTAAGATTAATAAAACTTCATCATTTTCAATCTTAGCAATTCCTGTTATTTGACTTTTATCAAATCCGCCTGTATTTGTTGAAAAATCAGAACCTCTAATATCACTTGCATTAATTCTTCTAATTCTTTTTGCTTCATGAACTATAAAACCTATCATAATATTTGAAAATTCAGCAATAATAATTCTAGGTTTTAATACCATATCTTTTGGCTCAATTATATTCATCCATTTAGCTAAATTTATTACAGGAATTACAACTCCTCTTAAATCAAATACTCCTTCAATATATTCAGGAACACCTGGTAATTCTGTAAGTGCAGGTATTTTTATGATTTCTTTAACTTTAGCAACATTAACTCCATAAATTCCTTCATAGACTTTATGTTGTCCTTGTTTATAGATACGAAAATCTACAAGTTCCATTTCATTAGAATCAGCCTTTAAGACTTTATCTTCTGCCATATTTACTCCTTTCTGGGTAAGTTATATTTTTTTATAAAGCCATATTCTAGTATAAAAAAACTTCGGTCATTTGCAAAAGCTTCTAAATTCTTGTATTTTATATTTTCTAAGCAATACTCATCTCCTTGATGAAAGTGCCCTTCTATTATATAATCAATATTTACGCCTTTTTTTATAAAAAAACTTTTATATTTTTTAATTCTAAATTCCATTAATTTTTTAAAAAAATCTAATTTTTTATATAGCTTTTTTACCTTTTGTTGATTGCAAATCTTTTGATAAATTTTATCAAAACTTAAAATATTTAATAAATTTAATATAAAAATTACAAAGTTAAATCTTAAAAATCTTAAAGCTATTTGAGTGATGATTGGCAAGAATATATCTCCGTGAGATATAGCAAAAATCTTATTGTTATAAGTTGCTAAAATTGGTTGATTTTTAATTATTTTTACATTGTTAAAAAGCTTAGTTAAATTAAAATCATGATTTCCTTCAAAATAAATAATTTCTATTTTTAAAGCTAAATCATCTAATGCTTTTATAATATCTAAATTATCGTTTTTACAACTTGAAATTCCACCTATTAAAAGATTAAAAATATCTCCTAGAAGTATTACTTGTGGTGGATTAGTCTTTTTTAAAAAATCTATAAAATCTACAAAATCAAGCCTAGTGCTATCATAATGCACATCGGCTATAAAAATTGCTCCTTCTTTTAATACAAGCATTAAATATCAAGCTCTTTATAATAAATTTCAAGTATTTCATAACTAGCTTTACCTTTAGGTAATACTACATTAAACTCATCGCCTTCAACTTTACCTATCATAGCTTTTGCTATAGGTGAGTTTATACTGATATAGCCTTTATCTAAATCGCTTTCACTATTTCCTACTATGCTAAATGTTTTTTCTTCTTCTGTATTTAAATCCATTATCAAAACCGTGCTACCAAATCTTACTTTATCGTGATTAAATTCTGCTGGATTTACTATCTTAGCATTTGCTAAAATTTCGCTAAGTTCTGCAATTTTGCCTTCTAAAAAGCTTTGTTTTTCTCTCGCTGCGTGATATTCAGCATTTTCTTTTAAATCTCCGTGAGACCTTGCAATATCAATTTCTTTTACCACATTAGGACGCTCAACGACCTTTAAATGCTCTAATTCTTTAAATAATTTTTCATATCCTTTTTGTGTCATCATTTCCATATTATTACTCCTTGATTAATTTTGCTAAATTATTTGCTATTTCACCTTTAGTTAATTCTCTTAATTTTTTTGATTTTTCTAAAAATTCATCTTTATTCGCATTTTCAAATGCTTTTAACAACTCTGTCTTATCTAAATTTTGAATGAATTCTTTATGAAATTCGCCCAAATTAAGCTTATCAAAAATAATATTACAAAGTCCAATAAATTTGATTTTTACTAAAGTTTTTGCTATGAAATAATCAATCATTTTAGCCTTATAACATAAACAAAAAGCATTTCCAATAAGCCCTGCTTCAAGACTTGCAGTCCCGCTGCAAATATAAGCGAACTCGCATTCTTTTAAGGTAGCCTTAGTATCATATGAGATAGTAAAGCCGCTTAAATCCCCATATAAATCTAATCTATCTTTTAAAAAATTTGGCACACAAACTACGCATTCATAGTCTTTAAAATCTTGTTTTAAATTCCTAAAAATCGGCATTAAAGATTTGATTTCGCTTTTTCTTGAACCTGGTAAAAAGGCTATTAATTTTTTAGAATTTGAGTTTTCTTTAAAATAATCTTTCAATGCTTCATTGCTTGGATTTCCAAAATAATGAGATTTTTTAAAATACTGATTTTCAAAAGGCAAAATCCCAATTAGCTCATCACATAAACTCTCAACTACCTTAATCCTACCTTTTTTCCAAGCCCAAACTTGTGGTAAGATAAAATAAATAATTTTGCCTTTAAAACCTGCTTTTCTTAAGGCTTTTGCAAATGGTATATTAAAAGCAGGAGAATCAATTAATAAAATCTTTTCAATTTTGTCATTAAGTGCTATTTGAACCAAATCTTTTATAGCTTTTTTTGCTTTTAAAATAAGTGGCAAAATCTGCACAAAACCCATAGCATTAAATTCTGTAAAATCACAATAATTATTAGAATTTAAAATAGGAATTTCATTTTTTAAATTAATATCATAAATCCCGTATAATTCTATATTATCTAATTTTTTTAATATATGTTTTAGATGAGAATTTGCAGAATTTTCTAAAGCTATGCTTAATAATTTCATATTTTTTCCTTTAATAAAAATTATTCTTTAAAGAGAATTTAAAGTATATTGATATTATTATAAAACATAATTTTAATATAAGGAGCCACTATGAAAATCAAATATAGTGCCATTTTACTTAGTGTTAATTTATTTGCAGGTGTTGTAAATCCTAATTTTGCTTATCAAGATTATTTAGATTTTGGAAATAACAAAGGCAAATTTAAAGTAGGTAATAATATAGAAGTTACAGATATTTATGGAAAAACTATTGATTTTAAAGTTCCTATGCCAAGTTTTAATGCAGCAAATACTACAGGAGATTTGATGGGCGAGCTTACTAATATAGGTGGCTCTTTTGCAATCACTGCAGCTCATATGATTAGTCCTACATATAGACCTTATTTAATACAAAAAGATAAAGAATATGAATTTGGCTTAGTAAAATCAAAAGTAGTAGCAAGTGATACAAATTTTAAAGATTATCTTAAATGGAACAAATCTTGTAGTGAATTAGTTCAAGTTGATGATTTAAAAGATTTTGCGGTAATTAAAATGAGTAAATTAAATATCAATGAAAGTGCAAAGCTAATTGATAAAGAATTTTATTTTAAAAACACAAATGTTAGTGAAAATTTAAAAAATGACCAAAATGTAATATATCAAGATAAGTATTTTAATAAAAATAGTTCTAGTAAGTGGGATATTGATGCTTATAAAGAATATATTAAAACAAGCGGTGAAAAAGATGATAATAATATAGGAAAAGGTGAAATTTTAAATAATCCAGAAAGATTTAGCGTATATGCAAGAACTGGTAGTGGAATTCAAAAAATTGGTAATATTAATACAAATATTTTTCCTAAAAAAGTAGCTGATCCTTCAGAGTTTTTAACCGGCGGAATTTTATATGTAGATGAAGATAAAAGCAAAACAGAAACAGGATATTTACATTTAAGTGCAAAGGATTATTATAAAGATATAAGGCTTGATTTTTCAAATACTTCAGCTCCAGGAGATAGTGGAAGTGCTATTTATGTATGGGATAATCTGAAAAAAGAATGGCTAGTAATTGGAGTAGTTAGTAGAAGCGATTGTGGTGATGATAATACAACTTGCTCTTATACAAAATATGCCCTTATAAATAGTTTTATAATTAATGATTTTAAGAATGATTTTACTGCTACTTTAAGTGGTAATTCTTATAATTCAAATGATATATATTCAAATATTAAAGATAAATATAATGAAAATAATAAAGATTTAGTATTTAGTAAAGCTGCAAGTA
This sequence comes from Campylobacter sp. RM12651, assembly GCF_022369475.1. Classification (NCBI taxonomy): domain Bacteria; kingdom Pseudomonadati; phylum Campylobacterota; class Epsilonproteobacteria; order Campylobacterales; family Campylobacteraceae; genus Campylobacter; species Campylobacter sp. RM12651. The sequence continues at coordinate 1,254,365 of NZ_CP059600.1, read as the reverse complement.
TTGCTTTAAACAATAATGAAAATTTTGGCTCAAGTGTGTTTTATTTTAAAGATAATTCTACTTTAAATGGCGAAGAAGTTTTATTGGGTGGAGTTGTGATAGATGATGGTAAGACACTTAATTTTAATGCAAAAACAGCAGCTAATGATAATTTGCATAAAATGGGAAAAGGAACGCTAGAAATTAGCAAAGAAAGTGCAGGTGGATTAAGAAGTGGCGAAGGGCTAACGATTTTAAATACAAGCAATAAAGCGTTTAGTTCAATTTATCTTCTAAACAATGCAGGGCTAAAAATAACTAATGCAAATCAAATTAATAATGCTAATTTAGTTTTTAATGGTGGATATTTGGATTTAAATGGAGTTGATTTAAGTTTTGATAAAATTCAAGCAAATGATTTTAGAACTAAGATTATTAATTCAAATTCTAAAAAATCAACTCTAAGTATAAATAACACTAATGATATAGGTATTTATCATGGACAAATTAGCGATAATATTAATTTAAAACTGAATAATTCTAAGACTTTTGTATTTGATGGAGAAATAAAAGCTGATGAATTAAGTGTAAATGGTGGAACTACGATATTACAAGGTCATCCTTTAGAGCATTCTTATTTTCTAAATCAATCTTTAGCTAATTCTTTAGGTGTAAATACTGCTCCTAATACAAATACTCAAGATGAATACGAAAATAGAACAAGCAAAATAAATAATATAAATCTAAGTAATTCAACCTTTAAAATATTAAAACATAGCAATTTAACATCAGATAATATTACTTTAGATAAATCAAATCTTAGCATAGGAGAGAATTTGATTTATCTTGATAAATACGATGCAAATCATATAAATAGCTCTTTAGTATTTACTTCTTTTGCTAATGAATTTAATTCAATTGCAAAAGATATTGAAGTGACTGCAAATGTGAAATTAAAAAATAATTCAACTCTTAGCATTATGAATAATTCTAATTTTAGTGGTTCTATAATCACAGAAGATAATAATTCTACTTTAAAGCTAAATAATGCAAATATTGATGCAAATATAAATGTAGCTAATTTAAATGCTAGCAAGACTAATTTTATGTTTAGTTTAAACAATACTCTAATATCAAGTATAAGCACACTAGGTGGGCAAAATACTTTTATGATTAAACCTGATTTAGCTAATGCTAATAAGTTTTTATTAGCAAGTCTTGTAAATACTAATAATACTATTAATAATGATTATTTAAAAGCACTTGATTATAAAGAAAATATCAGTATTTATACACCTAATGTTGAGTTTGTTAATGAAAATGGCAAAGCTAATTGGTATTTAGTAAAAGTAAATAAAGAAGATATTGAAAATACAACTCCTATTGTGCCAGAAACAAAGCCAGAACCTAAACCAGAACCTAAACCTAACGATGATTTAAATAAGCCTAGTGTTAAAGATTATTTCTTCGTTCAAGAAAATAAAGAAGTTACACAAATGATTGATAGTTCGTTAAATCAAGTATTTTTTAGCTATGTATTAGAATGGAATAACTTGCAAAAAAGAATGGGAGAATTAAGAAATAACACAGATGCAAATGCTGGAATTTGGTTTAGAGCTTATACAGGTCAAAGCTCTTACGAACACGCAAACAAGACTAAGTTTTATGAAATGCAATTAGGTGCTGATAAATTAAATCAAGGCAATAATTATGTAAATTACACAGGGCTTATTTTTAATGCTAGTAAATATAGTTTAAGTGATAATTTAGATGGCAGTATAAAAGGTTATGGTTTTGGAGCATACTCTAGCACTATATATGATAATGGATTGTATTTTGATGTAATAGCAAAATATATAAATTATAAAAATGATTTTAATTTATATGTTAAAAATCAAAACGAAGTTACAAATTCTTTAAAACCAAATAATTCTTATACTTTTTTAGCTAGTGCTGAGATTGGATATAGAAAAGATTTTAATAATTTTTATTTAGAACCACAAATTGAATTAATAACAGGTTATGTAAGTAAGCAAGAATTAACAAGCAGTGATAAAAAATTATATTTACAATCAGATTCTTTTATCCCACTTAATTTAAAAACAGCTATTTTTACAGGTTTTAATAAAAATGATTTATCACTTAGAGCAGGCGTTGGACTTGCTAGCGATTTGGTAAATAATTCTAAGAAAACTATAAAAGATTTAGATACTATAAGTATTAATAATGGTAAAAGAGATTCAAGAGTATTTGTTAATTTATCAAGCTCTTATAAGCTAAATAATCGTTCAAATATAGGCTTAGAATTTGAAAAAACATTCGGTGGTAATCTAAACATAGATTATAGCTTTAACCTAGTATATAGATATAACTTCTAATCTTCTTTCATCACAATAAGATAAAAATTATTGTGATGAATTATTTATAAATTTATTATTTTATAAATAAAATTTACTTTTGATTATATTTTTTATTTAATATATTTTTAATTTATAATTAAAGTTAATATCATAAAATCACTGATTAAATCTTAAAAAAGGACTTATTATGCGTATTTTGCTTTTATTGGTGTTTTTTTCAATTTCATTAGTTGCTAATGTTGGAAGTATTGTAAATTATGTAGGAGATGTTGAGGTTTTAAGAAATCAATCAACAATTAATGTAAATCATAAAAATTATGAGCTATTAGAAAACGATATTATTCTTACTAAAAATAATGCAAAAGTTCAAATAAAATTTATAGATAATACTACTCTTACTTTAGGTAAAAACTCAACTTTACAAATCAATAAATATTTAATTAATGGAGCAAATTCTAAAGTGAACTTGAAAGCTAAAAAAGGAAGCTACGATTTAGTAAGTGGAGAGATTTCTAAGCTAGCTAGACAAAACTTTACTTTCCAAGCAAATACAGCGACCATTGGCATTCGTGGAACTAGATTTAGTGGAGATGTTAATAATGGTTTTGTTAATTGTATTTCAGGAGAAATTGAAGTTGGAGTAGGCGGTAAAAAATATAATTTAAAAAAAGGAGAGAGATTACACTATAAAAATTTAGGAATTATCAAATTAGAAAAATTAAAACCAAGTAGTTTTAATGTAATCAAATTATAAAAATAGGAGAAAATATGAACAAAATAGCTTTAATTGTGTTTTTAGCAAGCTCACTTTTCGCAAATATTGGAAAAATAGTTACATTAAGAGGAGATGTTGTAATTTTAAGTGACAACAAAGAAAGAATTGCAAAAACAAATGATATTTTAGAAGAAAATGACAAAATAATCACAAAAAATAATGCAAAATTACAAATTAAATTCATAGATAATACAATAGTTACGCTAGGTAAAAATACAACTTTAAATATTAAAGATTATGTAATTGATGGTAAAAAATCAAAAGTAAGTCTTGAAGTAAATAATGGGCATTTTAAGGTAATATCGGGAAATATTTCAAAAATAGCTAGAAAGAATTTTGAATTTCAAGCAAAAACAGCAACGATTGGAATTAGAGGAACCGTGTTTGTTGGAAGTCTTGGAAAAGTTGATAAAGTAGGTTGTTTAGAAGGTGCAATAGATGTTAAAGTAGGTAATAAAACTTCTTTAGTTCAAGCAGGAAATCAATTAAGATTTGATAATGATAAGGTTATTAAGATTGAAAAGATAGTGCCTAAGGAATTTGAAACTATTAATACAGGTAAAGAAAGTCAAGTAAATACTAAACAATCTTATAAAAATAGCGAAAGTTTTAATGAGTTTTTAAATTCTAAAGAAGAAATGATAAAAGCAAAACAAGAATATTATCAAAATAAAAATTATCAAGATTATAAAAATAATTATAAATACAATAATGAAAGAATAAGGGATTTAGATACCAATTCAATATCTAAAGATATTATTAAAATATGTAATGGCAATACTTATTGCATACAAAATAAAATAAATTATGCAAATAAGGGATATTTAAATGGTAAAGACTATCAAAACAATAGGCAAAGAAATTCTACTTACGGAGTTCAAAAATGATAAAAAAGATTATTTTATCATTTTTAATAAGCTCTCTTGCTTTTGCTAATTATATAGATGAGTTTAATAAGAAAAATTATAAAAAAGCTTTAGAATTAGCTAAAGCTCAATGTGAGATTGATTGTAGTGACGAAAAACTTAACCTAATTTTGGCAAAAAGTGCTGAAAAATTAAAAGATACAAAAGAAGCAATTGCAGCTTACGATAGGGTTTTAATTATTAATGAAAACAATATTGAAGCTAGATTTTCAATAGCTAATTTGTATTATGAAAATAATAATCCTGAACTTATGAGAGATGAATTAAATTATATGCTAAATAATTTGGATTTAAGTTCTACTCAAAAAGTTAGAATTAATAATATGCTAAATAATTTAGATAATTTGACAAAAGAAGTTGCTAAGCCTTATTTTATAGGGCTTAATTTGGGTTTTGCTTATGATACAAACCCGCTTTATGGCAATGATAATTTCACTGATTTTGTTGGTGAGAAGATTAGAAATTTTAAAAATGAACAAGCAAGTGGTTCTTTAAGTTTTAATTTTAATATAGATGGTGCTTATAATTTAGATTTAGGAAATAATTATTTTGCAGAGCTTTATGCGAGTTTAAATAATAAAAAATATTTAAAAAATAAAAGCGAAAATTATCCTGATTTAAATGTATTAACATTAGCAATTAATCCAAGCTATGTAAGGGATAATCATAAAATTACTCTAAATGCTAGTTATGATTTTGTATTACTTAGAAGAGCTGCGTTTTTGCATAGCTTAAATATGGGTATTAATTATGAAAATAATGTAAATGATAATTATTTATATTTAATTTCTTATGATTTATCTAAAGGAATATTTGCTGATAGTATGGATAAAGATTCTAATTTTATTCATCATTCTTTAGGTCTTAATAATGTTTTTGCATATAATGATAATATTTATTATTTTAATTTAAATTATGATTTAGAAAATGCAAAAGATAGTTTTAGTGCTAATTCTGATTTTAAAAATTATGGTATAAAAATCGGGGCTATTATTCCTATATTAAATAAAGTTAGTTTTAAGCCAAGTTTTGGTTATAATCATACAATTTATAAAAAGGTTGATTCATCTTATTATTCAAAAAGAAAAGATAATGAAATAGTTATTTCTAGTATTTTTGATTATAAATTAGATTATAATCAATCTTTGAGTTTCGCTTTGATTTATGATAAGCAAAATTCAAATCATAATTTTTATGATAGTTTAAATTATACAAGTATGATTAATTATAGATATGAGTTTTAAAAGGAAAATAGTATGAGAAATATTTTATTATTAAGCAGTGATAGATATAAAAACTTAGATTCTTTTGATTGGTGTGCTAGTATATTAAATGATTTTTTTGCTAAAACTAAACAAATAGCTCTAGTTCCTTATGCTCAAGTAATTGATGGATTTGATGAATACGAAAAAACTCTTAAAAATAAAATAAACTCAAAAATAGTTTCTATACACAATGACCCTATTAATATATTAAACGATAGCGATGGGATATTAGTAAGTGGTGGTAATTTATTTGTTCTTTTACATAGATTACAAAAGCTAAATTTATTAGATATTTTAAAAGATAAAATAGAAAATTCTATAACCTATGCTGGTTGGGGTGCTGGGGCTAGTGTATTATCAGAAGATATTAAAACTTGTAATGATTTACCTATATTATATCCTAGTAATTTGCAAGCTTTAGGTATTTTAAAATACCAAATAATCACTGAATATATCCCTCAAGATAGGGAATATTCAATGAAGCTTTATGAATATTTTAAGCTAAATCAAAATTCTTCTGTTTTTGCTCTGCCATATGGTTCTGCTCTTAAAATTCATAATGATAGTGCCTTAGTAATGGGTAATGAAGGGGTTTTAAAATTATCTGAATATTATGAGCAATACTTTAAAATTGGTGATTTTATCAAGCTTTAATACATATTTTTAATCAAAAGAATTTAAATTATGGATTAAATTTTTATCTAAAAAGGATTTTTATTATCCGATTTGCTATTTTTAACAACATTTATTAAAAAAAGTTTCGTAATATTTCATAAAGGAAAAAAATGATTAAAATTATGAAAACTAAGGCTATTTTAGACTTTAGCCAAGATGAATTTTTACAAACCAATAAAGCTTTAGTATTTAATGAAGAGATTATTAAAATATGTGATTTTAACAAGGCTTTAAGTGAATACAAAAACGCTCAAATAATTGATAAAAGCGAATATATTTTAAGCCCAGTATTGTGCAATTTGCATTCACATTTAGAGTTTTGTCTATCTAAGCTTTATTATGGAGATTTTGCAAAATGGCTTGAGAGCATTATCAAAAATCGTGAAGCGATAAATAAAGATTTATTAAGTAAAGAGATTAATAGACAAATTGAAATTCTAATGCAAAGCGGGGTAGGGTATCTAGGCGAAATTTCAAGTTTTGGAGCAAACCTAGAAATCCTATCAAATAGCAAGATAAAAAGCATTATTTTTCACGAGATTTTAGGTGCTAATGATGAAACTTTAAAAAACAATATTAAGAGTTTTGAAGAGAGATTTTCAAGATTTTCAAACCTTAATAACCATATATCATTGCATAGTCCTTATTCAATTTGCGATAAGACTTATGAATACGCACTTAATTTTGCTAAGAAAAATGATTTATTAATCAGCACACATTTTTTAGAAAGTGCTTATGAAAAGGAGTATTTGCAAGGCAAAAGTAATGCTTTAAGCAATTACTTAGCTAGATTTAATCCTAGTTTAATTACTAAGGATTTTTTAAGTGGATTTGATGATTTAAGAGCTATTTTTACTCATTGTAATTATGTTGATGATTTTAGTATTTTTAAATCTCATCATATAATCACGACTTGTCCTAAATCAAATAGATTTTTAGGCTCTCGTGCAATTAAGCTTAAAAATCTTTTAGCAAATGATTTAAATCTTAGCATAGGCACAGATGGGCTTAGCTCAAATAATAGTTTAAATATGTTTGATGAGTTAAGAGCTTTTATATTTACTCATAATGAATTTGAATTAAACGAATTAGCTTACATAATTTATAAGGCGGCTTGTTTTGATAATTCTCATTTATTTTTAAATGGCTTAAAGCCTTTAAGTAATGGTGCTAAGGCAGATTTTATCTTGCTAGATGATTTTGGTTATGATAAGGATAATGTATTAGCTCAAATAATTTTAAGAACGAATAAAATAAAAAATATGTATTTAGATGGAAAGGAAATTATATGAATGTAGTTTTAGCAATGAGTGGTGGGGTTGATAGCTCTTATACAGCTCTTATGCTTAAAGAAAAAGGTTTTAATGTAAGTGGTGTTTATATGAAATTACACAATCGTTTAAACTATCACGAAAAAAATATAGAAAATGGACAAAGAGTGGCTGATTTTTTAGGAATTTCTTATGATATTATTGATTTTACTGATGAATTTAGCAAAGCAGTTTTTAATCCATTTATTAAGACTTATGAAGATGGACTTACTCCAAATCCTTGTGCTTTATGCAATCAAAAAATAAAACTAGGAGCATTGTTAGACTATGCTAAAAGCAAAAATGCAAAGTTAGCTACAGGACATTACGCTCAAATAGAAAACAATATGCTTAAAAAAGCCGTAGATTTAAGCAAAGACCAAACATATTTTCTAGCAAATGTAAATAAAGAAAGCTTAAATGATGTGCTTTTTCCACTAGGGGATAAATTTAAAAAAGACATAAAAGAACAAGCACTAAAAATCCCTATGTTAAAATCAATCAGCGAACAAAAAGAAAGCTCTGAAATATGTTTTGTAACCACAAATTATACCGATATTTTAAAAGATTATGTAAAAGTTAATCAAAAAGGCTTAGTAAAAAATACTAAGGGCGAAGTTGTAGGAGAACACGAAGGCTATATGCACTATACTATCGGTAAAAGGCGTGGTTTTAGTGTAAAAGGTGCATTAACTCCACATTATGTATTAGAAATTGATGCGAAAGAAAATGTAATAATAGTAGGTTCAAAAGAAGAATTATTTGTAAAAGAATTTCAATTAAAAAATGTAAATGCTTTTTGTGATTTTGATGAGATTGATTGCAAGGTAAAAATCAGATATAACACTAAAGAAGTGCCTTGTAAATTGCTAAAAAATGAAAAAAAGGTTTTATTAGAAGAAAGCGTATATGCTTTAGCAAAAGGACAATTAGCAGTATTTTATCAAGGTGATTTAGTAGTAGCAAGTGGTTTTATAAATTAAGGATAATTAATGAAGAAGGAATTGGTTTTTAATAGAGAATTATCGTGGCTTAAGTTTAATTCAAGGGTGCTTGATCAGTGCAATAAAAAAATACCCTTATTAGAAAAATTAAGATTTATTAGTATATATTGCACGAATTTAGATGAGTTTTATATGATTAGAGTTGCTGGACTTAAGCAACTTTTTGCAGCAGGAGTAGTGCCACAAAATGAACTACCACCATTAGAGCAATTAAACGCTATTCGTGAATATTTACACGCAGAAAAAGACACTTTAGAACAAAATTATTTTTCTATAATGAGCGAATTAGCAAAAGTGGGTGTGGAGCTTAAAACTTATAATGATTTAACAAGAAATCAAAAAGGCAAAGCTAAAGAATATTTCTTTAGCACCATAATGCCAGTAATTGTTCCTATTGCAGTAGATTCAACGCACCCATTTCCGCCACTTAATAATCTATCTTTCTCACTAGCTGTTAAGTTAAAAAGCGAAGATGAAAAGCACGATAAATTCGCTATGGTTAGAATTCCTAGAGTATTGCCTAGATTTTTTGAAGCTGATAGGGGGCTTTTCGTTCCTATTGAAAGCGTGGTAAAAGAGCATTTAGAAGATATTTTCCCAGGTTTTACTATGGTAGAAAGTGCAGCTTTTAGAGTAACTAGAAATGCTGATATTATAATTGAGGAAGAAGAAGCAGATGATTTTATGATGCTACTTGAGCAAGGCTTAAAACTTAGAAGAAAAGGTGCTTATGTTAGAATTCAAATTGAAAGTGGTGCTAGTGAAGAGATTAAAAACTTTTTAAGCATACATTTAAAAGTATTTAATAAAGATATTTACGAATACAAAACCCCATTAGCCCTATCATCAATGCTACAAATTGTAAATAATAAGCAATTAAGTCATTTATGTAATGCTTCTTATGTGCCTAAGATTTTGCCACCATTTGATGAGAATGTAAGTGTATTTGAAGTAATTGATAAGCAAGATATTTTATGTTATCAGCCTTATGAGAGTTTTGACCCAGTTGCAAGTTTTATCAAAGAAGCTAGTAAGGATTCAAAAGTAATATCAATTAGAATGACCCTATATCGCTTAGAAAAAAACTCGCAAATTATTAAGGCTTTAATGGACGCCGCTAATGATGGAAAGCAAGTTACGGTTATGGTTGAATTAAAGGCTCGTTTTGATGAAGAAAATAACCTTTATTGGGCAAAAGAATTAGAAAACGCAGGAGCTCATGTAGTATATGGAATAGCAGGGTTTAAAGTGCATGCAAAAATTACTCAAGTAATTCGCCAATTAGACGATGGCACGCTTAAATTCTACGCACATTTAGGCACGGGTAATTATAACGCAGCAACTGCTAAAGTATATACTGATATTAGCTTTTTTACATCTAATTTTGATATAGCAAATACTGATATTACAGCGTTTTTTAACATACTTACAGGCTATTGCAAAAATAAACGCTTAAAAACTCTATCAATGAGCCCGTTTCAGATAAAAGAGCAGATTTTAAAAATGATAAAAACTGAAAGCCTAGCAGGTAAAAAGGGTGAAATTATAATGAAGATGAACTCGCTTGTTGATGAAGACATTATAAAAGCACTTTATGAAGCGTCAAACAAAGGTGTAAGCATTGATTTAATAGTTCGTGGGATTTGTTGTCTTAAGCCAAATCTTAAAGGATTTAGCGAAAATATAAGAGTAAGAAGTATAGTTGGAAAATATCTTGAACACGCTAGGATTTTTTATTTTAAACACGCAACTCCACAATATTATATAAGCAGTGCTGATATGATGCCAAGAAATCTTGAGCGTAGGCTTGAACTAATGACACCTATATTAAATGAGAGTTTGCACGCTAAATTAGCAGAGATTTTAAGACTTCAATTAAGTGATAATCAATTAGCTTACACGCTTGATGAGAATGGAATTTATACCAAGATAGAAAAAGATGAAAAGGCTCTTGATTCTCAAGAAACTTTTGAAAACTATGTAAGTGGAATTTATAAAAGCTTTAAAAAAGGTCGTGATAAAGCAAAAGCCAATCAAATGGCACAAAAATTCTTTAGAGAGAATTAAATATTTTAGGAATTTAAATTCCTAAAATATATTTTTACTAAAATTTATAAAAATTAATTTTATTTTAAGTTTAAAATATTATTATTGACAGATTTTTTTGAACTTCACTTATACAATCCCCTTTATTTAAAATTGTTTTCTAATGGCGGTTAGGCCTTACTCTCGTGGGAGAAGGACAATGCGTGATTATTTAACAACTAAAAATCTTAGCAATGATGATTTTTATACGCTTATAAAAAAAGCTTTGTATTACAAACAACACGATGGCTTTTTTAAAAATTATGAAAATCAAATCATAGCTAATTTATTTTTTGAAGATTCTACAAGAACAAGGACAAGTTTTGAAGTTGCTGAGCTTAAGCTTGGCTTTAGAGTGCTTAATTTTTCTGCTAGTAGTTCAAGTGTAAATAAAGGCGAGAGTTTATATGATACTTGTAAGACTTTTGAAAGTCTTGGAACTAGCGTTTTAGTAATTAGACATAAACAAAATAATTATTTTGATGATTTAGTAGGACTGAATGCTAAAGTGGTTAATGCAGGTGATGGAAGTGGAGCACACCCATCTCAATGTTTGCTTGATTTAGTAACGATTTATGAGCATTTTAATACTTTTAATGGTTTAAAAATAGCAATAGTTGGAGATATAAAAAATTCTCGTGTAGCAAAATCAAATAAAGATGCGCTTGAAAGACTTGGAGCTAAAGTATTTTTAGCTGCACCTCCTATTTATCAAGATAATTCTTATAATGAATATTATAAATTAGATGAAATTATAGATGAGGTTGATGTTTGTATGCTTTTACGCATTCAACACGAAAGACACGATAAAAACGAATTAGATTTAGAAAAATATAGAAAATCTTTCGCACTTACAACTAATAATTATAAAAGATTAAAAAATGATGCAATCATAATGCACCCAGCCCCAATTAATCGTGGAGTAGAGATTGATAGTTGTTTGGTTGAATGTGAAAAATCAAAGATTTTTACCCAAATGAGTAATGGTGTATTTGCTAGAATGGCAATACTTGATTATGTATATGAAAGGATTTAAAATGCTTCTTAAAAATTGTAACGCATTTATAGATAATAAATTTGTTAAAACTGATATTTTAATTGAAGGTAAAAAAATAGTAAAAATAGCTCCTAATATTGATTATAGTGGAGAAATAATTGATGTTAAAGGTAAGCTTGTTAGTGCGGGTTTTGTTGATATTCATCAGCACCTACGTGAGCCAGGATATTCACACAAAGAGAGCATAAAAACAGGTTCAATGGCGAATGCAAAAGGTGGAATTACTACAGCTTGTGCTATGCCAAATCTAAAACCTGTGCCTGATACTTTAGAGAATTTAAAACTTGAATTAGATTTAATTCAAAAAGATTCTTGTATGAAAGTTCTTCCTTATGGAGCTATTACTATGGAAGAAAAAGGTCAAAGCTTAGTTAATTTTAGCCAATTAGCTCCTTTTGTTTTTGCGTTTAGCGATGATGGAAGAGGTGTTGCAAATGCAAAAATTATGAAAGATGCAATGAAAGAATGTGCGAAATTAAATAAATATGTAATTGCACATTGCGAAGATTTAGACCTAGTTGAAGGCGGTCATATGCACGATGGAGTTCAGTCTAAAAAATTAGGAATTAAAGGAATTTCAAGTTCAAGCGAGAGCGTGCAAGTTGCAAGAGATATGCTACTTTGTAAAGAATGCAATTCAAATTATCATGTATGCCATATAAGTGCTAAAGAAAGTGTTGCGATGGTTGAGTTTGGCAAAAAACTTGGAGTAAATATAAGTTGTGAAGTAACTCCACATCATTTAATTTCTTGTGATGAAGATATTAAAGAAGATAATGGAATGTGGAAGATGAATCCGCCTTTAAGAAGCAAAGCTGATAGAGATTATTTAATAAATGCTTTAAATGAAGGCATAATTGAAGTAATAGCAACAGACCATGCACCACATTCAAAAGACGAAAAGCAAGGTGGATTTAATAAGGCTTATTTTGGAATTATAGGAAGTGAGTTTGCGTTTTCATTGCTTTATACAAAATTAGTAAAAACTAATTTAGTAAAACTTGAAACAATTCTAAACGCTTTTAGCACTAATCCTAAAAAAAGATTTAATTTAGAAAATGCAGGGGAGCTTAAAGTTGGTTCGATAGCTGATATTGTAGTAATTGATTTAGATAAAACTTGGGAATTAAAAGAAGATGAAATCGTTAGTTTAGGCAAGAATACGCCTTATTTAGGAAGTGTATTAAGCTCAAAAGTAGAGCTTACAATTTGTGATGGAAAAATTATTTTTAAAGGAGAATAAAATGCAAGATGTAAATAAAATTTTAGTTATAGGAAGTGGTCCTATTATAATTGGTCAAGCAGCAGAGTTTGATTATGCAGGAACTCAAGCTTGTTTATCGCTTAAAGAAGAAGGTAAATATGTAATATTAATCAATTCAAACCCAGCTACTATTATGACTGATAAAAATATTGCTGATGAGATTTATATAGAGCCAATTACTTTAGAATTTGTAACAAAGGTTATTAAAAAAACTCGCCCTGATGCAATCTTGGCTACCTTAGGCGGACAAGTTGCTTTAAATATGGCAATAGAATTAGATAAAGTAGGGATTTTAAAAGAATATAATATAAAAGTATTAGGTTCTAGCTTAGATACTATTAATAAGGCTGAAGATAGAGAATTATTTAGAGCATTAATGAATGAATTAAATGAACCTGTTCCACCAAGTGTTATTGTAAATAATACAAAGAGTGCAATTTCTTTTGCTAATGAATGTGGTTATCCTGTTGTTGTTCGTCCAGCATTTACTATGGGTGGAACTGGCGGCGGAATTTGTGAAAATGAAGCTGAACTTAAAAAAATAGCTAGCGAAGGCTTAATTTATTCTCCTACTAGACAATGTTTAATTGAAAAATCAATAGCAGGATTTATAGAACTTGAATATGAAGTTATAAGAGATAGAGCTGATAATGCTATATTAATTTGCGATATGGAAAATATTGACCCTGTTGGAATTCATACAGGTGATTCATTGGTTGTTGCACCAACTCAAACACTTGAGCCAAAAATCAAACAACAAATGATAGATGTTGCTATTAAATTAATAAGAGCATTAAAAATTGAAGGTGGTTGTAATGTTCAAATAGCTTTAAACCCAATTACAAAAGAATATTTTATTATTGAAGTAAATCCTAGAGTTTCACGCTCAAGTGCTTTAGCTAGTAAAGCAACTTCATTTCCTATAGCAAAAATCGCAGCAAAAATCGCAATAGGCAAAACTTTAGATGAGATTAAAAACGAAGCAAGTGGTTTAAGCTATCTTGAGTATAAACCAAATCTTGATTATATAGTTACTAAAGCTCCTAGATTTGCATTTGATAAGTTTAAAGATGCTAATCGTTATCTAGGCACTCAAATGAAAGCAACGGGTGAAGTAATGGGCTTAGGAACTAGCCTAGCTGAAAGTATTTTAAAAGCTATTAAATCACTTGAATATGGAATTTGTCATCTAGGTCTTAAAAACGGCGAAACATACACAGATGAAAAAATCAAAAAGCGTTTAATTAAAGCTGGAGATGAAAGAATATTTTTCATAGGAGAAGCTTTAAGGCGTGGAATTAGTGTTGATGAGATTATGAATCTTACTAAAATGCAAAGATTATTTATAGATACATTTAAGCAAATCATTGACACAGAACACGAATTAAAAGAGAAAAAATTTGATATTCAAGCACTTACAAAAGCTAAGCAAATAGGACTAGCTGATAAAATTATCGCACATCGTTGGGAATGCAAGCAAAAAGAAGTGTATGAATTAAGAGCTAAAAACAATATAAGACCTATTTATAAATGCGTTCAGCCGATGGATTATAAAAATCTAATTCCAAGTTTTTATTCAACTTATAATAAAGAATTTAAAGACACAAATGAAATTAGCAATAAGCAAAAAATCATAGTTTTAGGAAGTGGCCCTATTAGAATTGGTCAAGGAATTGAGTTTGATTATTCTAGCGTGCATGCTATTTGGGCTATTAAAGAAATGGGCTATGAAGCAATAATAATTAATAACAATCCTGAAACATTATCAACTGATTATAGCGTAGCTAATAAGCTTTATTTTGAGCCTTTAAGCAATGAAGAAGTTTTAGAAATTATTAATATTGAAAAACCTTTAGGGGTAATTGTTAGTTTTGGTGGTCAAACTGCTATTAATTTAGCTGAGTTTTTAGAAGCAAATGGAGTTAAGATTTTAGGCACAAGTTTAGATAGTATAAATACTGCTGAAGATAGAAAATTATTTGAAAAATTAATGAGTGATTTAGGCTTAAATCAACCTAAAGGAATTACCGCAATTAGTGTTGATGAAGCTATCAAAAATGCTAATTTAATAGGCTATCCTGTATTAGTTCGTCCATCGTTTGTTTTAGGTGGTAGAGCTATGCAAGTTGTATTTAATGATGAAGAACTTAAAAAATATATGCAAGAAGCAACAGAAGTAAGCCTTGATAAACCTATATTAATTGATAAATATTTATGCGGAAAAGAGCTTGAAGTAGACGCTATTTGTGATGGAGAAAATGTTTATATACCAAGTATTTTAGAGCATATTGAAAGAGCAGGTGTGCATAGTGGAGATAGCACAGCAATAACTCCAAGTGTTAGTATAAGTGATGAGGTAAAAGAAGAAATTATTAATTACACTAAAAAACTTGCACTTGCTTTAAAAATTAAAGGACTTTTAAATATACAATTTGTATATTTTGAAAATAAACTTTATGTATTAGAAGTAAATCCAAGAGCTTCAAGAACATTGCCGTTTTTAAGTAAAGTAATTAATAAAAACCTAGCAAATATAGCTTTAAAAGCTGCTTTAGGAATAAGCTTAAAAGAGCAAGGAATTACTAAAGAATTTGAAGAAATACAAGGAATGTATTATGTAAAAGTTCCTGTATTTAGCTTCTCAAAATTATCTTTAGTTGATACAGTTTTAGGGCCTGAGATGAAAAGCACTGGAGAAGTTATGGGAACTAGCACAAGTGCTAATAAAGCACTTTATAAAGGTCTTGTTGCAAGTGGCGTTAGGATAGAAGAATTTGGCGGAGTATTATTTAGTATTGATGATAAAAATAAGGCTGATTCACTTGAGCTTGCTCGTGGATTTATGAACTTAGGTTATAAAATCTTAGCTACTAAAAATACAGCAATTTATTTTAATAATCACGGAATTAATGCAATTAGTGTTAATAAATTAGGCGATGAAGATGACATAATTTCAAAAATTGTTAATGGAGAAATTACATTAGTAATTAATACCCCAAGAGATGCAAAAAATAGCCTTAGTGATGGATTTAAAATAAGACGCGCAGCAAGTGAGAGTAAGGTTGCAAGCTTTACAAATCTTGATATTGCAAAAGCTTATTTAAAGGCTTTAGAAGAAATATCATTAAGCGTGTATTCTTTATAATTTTTAAGAATTTAAACTCATTTTTTGAGTTTAAATTCCTTTTTAATTTTAGTATAAAATAAATATTTTTT
Organism: Campylobacter sp. RM12651; assembly: GCF_022369475.1. Classification (NCBI taxonomy): domain Bacteria; kingdom Pseudomonadati; phylum Campylobacterota; class Epsilonproteobacteria; order Campylobacterales; family Campylobacteraceae; genus Campylobacter; species Campylobacter sp. RM12651. The sequence continues at coordinate 1,238,449 of NZ_CP059600.1, read as the reverse complement.
AAACTCCTAATCAAGAATGATTATTGCTTAGTCTATGTATTAAATAAAAAAAGTTAAGATTTAAATAAAAATATTTTAAGGAAAACAATGTTATTTACAAGAGCTAGTGAATATGCTTTAATTAGTTTAATTTACATTGCAAAACATAAAAGTCCAATAGATGTAGATACTTTAGCAAGTGAATTAAATATACCAAGAAGCTTTTTAGCAAAAATATTACAAAATTTAGCAAGAGCGCATATTTTAAAATCTTATAAAGGTATTAATGGTGGTTTTATTCTGGCAAAAGAACCAAATTTAATAAATATAAAAGATGTCATAATATCTGCTGAAAAAAAAGAGCCTTTAGTTTTTGAATGCACAGGAGATGATAAGTGTCCTAGCAATAGGCACGATACTTGTAAAATATATCCTATAATTACCAACTTACAAGATAAAATAAATTCTTTTTTAACTGATATTACCTTAGAGCAGATTTTAAAATAATGGCAAAACAAAAAAATACTATGCTAAGCCTAGTAGCTCCTTATTTAGAGCCACTTGTAAAATTTAAAAGTCTTTCTATGGTAGGTTTAATAGTTGCTATTTTAGCAATTATTATCGTTCCTTTACCATCTGGAATACTTGATTTTTGCTTAGCACTTAGTATTGCTATATCGGTTTTGATGATTTTAATAGCTATGTATATTCCAAAACCGACTGATTTGACTACTTTTCCAACATTAATTTTAATAATTACTCTTTTTAGACTAAGCCTTAATATCGCAACCACTAGAATGATTTTAAGCAAAGGGCATGAAGGTCCTGCTGCGGTTAGTGATATAATTGCTAGTTTTGGAGAATTTGTTGTAGGCGGAAATTATGTAATAGGGGTTGTTGTATTTTGTATCTTAGTATTAATTAATTTTATGGTTGTTACAAAGGGTTCAACTCGTGTTAGTGAAGTTCAAGCTAGATTTACGCTAGATGCAATGCCAGGAAAACAAATGGCAATTGATGCTGATTTAAATGCAGGGCTTATTACAGAAGAACAAGCTAGAGAAAGGCGTCAAGAAATAATAGGCGAAGCGAACTTTTATGGAGCTATGGATGGTTCTTCTAAATTTATTAAAGGTGATGCAGTTGCAGGTATAATCATTACTATTATTAATATAGTTGGCGGACTTTTAATAGGTATGTTTCAGCACGATTTAGAATTAAATGCTGCTGCTTCTAGTTATACTATTTTAACTATAGGAGATGGACTTGTATCTCAAATCCCAGGATTAATCACTTCAACAGCAACAGCTATAATTATTACTCGTGCAAGCAAAGAAGAAAAACCATTTGCTGAAAAATCTTTAGAGCAATTATTTGGAGATTATAAAACTTTATTTATAGTTGGGTTTATTTTGTTCGTATTTGCTTTAGTCCCTGGTCTTCCTACTATTTCACTAGGTTTTATGGCTTTTGTATTTGGTGGGCTTGGCTTTTTACTTATGAAGACTAAAGATGAAGATTTATTAAGTCCTAAACCAAAGCAAAAAGGAGCAGCTCAACAACCAAACACAAGTGGAGCAGCACCAGCTCAAAGCACAACACCACCTAGAAAAAGTGAAGCTGAAATTGCAGCAGAGCGTAAAAAGAAAAATGAAGAAAGCTTAAATCTTGAAATGCTTGAATTACAAATCGGATATTCTTTAGTAAAAGTTGCTGAAAGTGATTTAATAGATAGAATTCCAACAATGCGTCAAACAATAGCTAAAAATCTAGGTTTTTTAATGCAAGATATTAGAATAATTGATAATATTCAATTAGACCCTAATGAATATGATTTTAGAATTAAAGGAATTTCAATTGCAAAAAATATTATATATCCTGATAAATTTTTAGCAATTGATAATGGTTTTGATGAAACCGATGAAATAGAAGGAATAGAAGTAATAGAACCTGCTTTTGGTTCAAAAGCTATTTGGATTGACCCAAGTGAAAAAAATAAGGCTACAATGAGTGGTTATGTAGTAGTTCATCCTGGTGCAGTAATTAGCACACATTTAAGTGAGTTGGTTAAAGAACACGCAGCCGAACTTTTAACTAGGCAAGAAGTAAATTCTTTATTAGATAGATTAAAGCTTACTCAAAGTGTATTGGTTGAAGAAGTATTGAAAATCACTTCAATAGGTCTTATACAAAAGGTATTAAAAGAATTATTAAAAGAGCAAATTCCAATAAAAGATATGATAAGTATATTAGAAACAATATCTGATTTAGTGCCTTATACTCAAGATATTGATACAATAACAGATCATGTAAGAGCTAGTCTTAATAGAGTAATTACTAATATGTATTTAGATGATAATAACAAACTACAATTTTATGCACTATCAATGCAAGTGAATAGGCGTTTATTGGAAATGCTAGTAACTAATAAGAACGGCACAACAACCCTAGCAATCAATACAGAGCAAACCCACGCTTTATATACAGCAATTAGCGATAAAGTAAAAGAGCATTATAATATGCATTCAAATACTTTTATATTATTAGTAGAACCTAGTCTTAGAAGAAAGATAAAAGAGATTTGTGAAAGATTTGGATTAAAACAAGTTGTTGTTCTTGCTTATAGCGAGATTGCAAATAACGCTGATTTTGATAATATAGGTAATGTTGATGCAGCAATTTAGAAAGGAAAATAATGAAAATATATCACCTAAGCCACACTGATTTAGATGGATATGGTTGCCAATATGTGGTAGCTAATTATTTTAAGGATTGTGAATTTTATAATTCTAATTATGGCAAAGAAATTGAAGAAAAATTTGAAGAAATTATGATAAAAGTAGAAGCAAATCCTGATGAATTTGCTCTTATTTTAATAACTGATGTAAATCCTATTGAAAGTGTTTGCGAAGAATTTACTTCTAGGGTTGCAAGGCTAAATCACGCAAAATTATTATTGCTTGACCATCACCAAACAGGTAAAGCTTGTATGGAAAAATATCCTTGGTATTTTTTAGATAGTTCAAGGTGTGCTACTAAGATTACTTATGATTTTTTTAGTAAAATTTTTGGAGAAAATAAAGAACTAAGCCTAATGGTAGATATTATAAATAGCATTGATATTTGGCTAAGTGATAGCAAATATTTTGAATTAGGCAAAATCTTAATGCAAATAATTGCTAGTAGTAAGGAGATAAATAGAACTATGTTTGCTAAGCAAAATCACGCTTATATGTTCTTTTTATTAAACAAAGCTAGAGAATATTTTCATCTTGAAAATCCAAATATTGCTTTAGAAGATGCAACTCATAGTATTAAAAAAGAGTTTTTTAAAAATGACAAAAACGATACTTTGTGTAATTTAATAAGCGATTATTTAGTAAGGATTTTAAGCGAAAATAAGCAAGATTATACGATTTATTATAAAGATAAAAAAGGCTTATTAGTCTATGATATAGGAAATGTTAGCGTTATAGGAAATGATTTTTTAGTAAAAAATCCTGAATATGATTTCTTTTTAGAAATTAATCCTGGCAAGAAAATCTCTCTTAGGGCTAATAATAAAATTGATGTTAGTTTATTTGCAAAAACGGCTTTTAATGGTGGCGGTCACGCAAATGCTAGTGGCGGGATATTTACAAGTTATAAAGATAGTAGTGTATATTCTAAGATTTACGAACAAACTAAAACTTATTTGGAGAAATTTAATGAAAAATGAAGAAATTGAAGATTTAATGTATGAGATTGCTCTAATGCATAAAGCTGCTTTGTATTATGCAGGAGTTAAGAAAAATTGTCTAGAAAAGGCTGCATTTACTTATCTTGAGCTAATTGATGAAGCGAAGAGTGAAGATGATTTTGAGCTTATTTTAGAAACTATGGCTTTATTAAAAGATAAACACCCTGAGTTTTTTAACTAAAATATAAATATAATTAGTCTAATTTAAATTCTTAGAATTTAAATTAGAAAGATATTTTATAAGCGTTCTAATTATTTAAATTAATCAAAACCTTACCGATTTTATTGTTATTTTTTACACTTTTTAAAGCTTGGTTTATATCATTTAGGCTAAAAATCTCACCGACTGATGGGCGGTATTTTATATTATCTAGCATAGAAGATATTTGCTTAAGCTCTTCGCCATTTTTTATTAACATTTTAATATGTCATTGATTTAAATTACAAATATTATAACAATTCTTTCATCTCTTAGTATTATAGTATTACTATTTTATTAAAAAAGCAGAAAATACCACGCTGTTATATTTTTCTTTAAGCTACAATATAAATATTTTATATTATTAAAAATATGTAATTGAGTGTATAATATTTTTTATTAATATATAGATAGTTTTTAAACAAACAATGTATGCACAAGCTTAAGAAAAACTGTATATAATTACAACAATTAAGAAGATTGAAAATTATTTTAGCAATATTACTTATAAAGAATTATATAAAAGCAAAACGAGCCATTGAGCATGAGAGTTATTTTAAAATATTTGATATACTTAACACAATAAGAAATTACAAGGAAATATAATATATGAACAATTTAAAAGTAGCATCCACATTTAGTGGGATAGGTGCTTTTGAAATGGCATTAAAAAAATTAAACATTAATCATACAATAAAATTTGCTGGCGACATAGATGATTTTGTAAAACAAAGTTACTTTGCAAATTATGATATAAATGAAAGTAGCTGGCATACCGATATTGCTAAATTTGACGCCACACCTTTTGAAGGACAAATAGATATTTTAGCGGGTGGTAGTCCCTGTCAAAGCTTTTCTATTGTTGGTAACCGTAAAGGTTTTGAAGATACTCGTGGCACTTTGTTTTATGATTATGCAAGAGTGATAAAAGAATGTAAACCAAAAGTTTTTATCTATGAAAATGTAAAAGGATTAACAAATCACGACGAAGGCAAAACATGGCAAATAGTGCAAGAAACTTTTAAAGATTTAGGGTATACAATTTATTCTCAAATTTTAAACTCAAAAGATTATGGAATTCCACAAAACAGAGAACGAATTTTCGTGGTTGGTTTTAAAGATAATGTTAAATTTAATTTTCCAAAACCAATAGAGCTTACAAGCACTATGCAAGATTTTTTACAAGATTTTACAGATAGTAAATATTACCTAAAAGAAAAAGGTATTAAATTTGTTACAAGCTCCAAAAATCGTCTTAAAAAATACACCCAAATTAATGGTAAAATAGCACTTTGTCAAAAAGCAAATCAACAATATAACTGGCACGGAGATTTTGTTTTTGAAACAGCCTTAGAGCCTGATGAGTTTATATTTGATATAAGAAATGTAGAAGAGAAGTATTATTTAAGCGACAAAGTAAAAGATTATGTTCTAGCAGGTGGCACAAAAAATTTTAAAACTAGCACAAAAACTGATTTAAACATTGCAAGACCACTTTTAAACACAATGCATAAAATGCATAGAGCTGGGGTTGATAATTATGTTACTCATGCTGGAAGAATTCGCAAATTAACCCCAAGAGAATGTTTGCGTTTAATGGGTTTTGATGATAGTTTTAAAATTGTTGTAAGCGATACACAAATGTATAAACAAGCTGGTAACTCAATTGTAGTTAATATTCTTGTTAAAATCTTAGAACAAATTTTTCAAGCTTTGAAAACAGATTGATTATGATATTGTATATAAGCAATTCTTTTTTCATCAAAAGGCAAATTAGGATATATAGTCCCTTCTGTTAAATTTAAGCACCTGAAAGTGTGTTTTGATAACCACGGGCTTAACACAATTTGTTTATTTATGTTAAATGTAATAAAGCCTTTATCAAACAACTTATCAATGGTTGGAGTGAGCATAAGTCCATTCTTGGGGTCATATTTTTCATAATCGTTACAATGGGCATAAGGTTTAATATGACTTGCGATTAACAATCTATCATAGTTTACCATTGTTACAGGGCAAAATGGACACTCAAGCAATAAAATTTGTCTGTATTTTGCTTGACCATCTCTGATATTTTTAGCCATAATTGGATTTTCAATAATTTCGTTTTCCATTAAGGTGTTATTTGATAAATAGCTAAGGTCTGCAAAAATTCTAAAATAAAAATAAATTTGATAAGTTCTTTTATCTCGTAATTTTAGACAAGACAAATAGCTTAAATTTGGCAAAGCAAATTCTCTTATTAAATTATAATTCTCATCATTTGTATTTGGGGTATTTAAATAAATTCTAGGCGGAGTGACGTTTGTATTTATTAGTTCAAATTCGAGCACATTGTTTTTTGATGAAAGATTTTCCAATCTTTTTTGCCAAAGCATAGGCATAAGACTAGCTGATTGATAATTTTGCGTAGGATGTTGATATTCTATTTTAGTATCTAGTAGATATCTATAAAGGTCGTCTTTTAATATAAAACATTTAATAGGCTTATTTTGTGGATTTAGATTAAAAAATTCTTGTGTTCTATTATCTGTTATTTGCCCGACATAAAGCTTTGCTTCGCCATGACCTGTACCTATTTTATTTCCGCCTTTAACAAAACTATCTGCAATCGTAATTTGTTCTATACTATCTATTAAATCAAAATCTATCCCACAAATAATCATAACAAATTTCCTTAAATTATATTCTTTGACAATAATTATATTAAATTAAAATAATTTAATCATAATTTTATACTAATTATTGAAAATTGTGAAGTGTTTTTGCTGCGTCTACTACTTGCCATAAAACCTCCTAAAGTCTAATTAAAACCTTACCGATTTTATTGTTATTTTTTACACTTTTTAAAGCTTGGTTTATATCATTTAGGCTAAAAATCTCACCGACTGATGGGCGGTATTTTATATTATCTAGCATAGAAGATATTTGCTTAAGTTCTTCGCCGTTTTTATTAACAAACATAAAATGATACTCACAGCCTACTTTTTTAGCTGCATTGTTTAGCTTAAGTCCTGCAAAATAAAATAAAATTTGCTTTAGTTTTGAAAGCTTTAAGCTTTTAGCAAATTTCATATCAGGCATACCCTTTAAAGATACTAGCTTTCCGCCTTTATTTAGGATTTTAAACTGCTTAAAAGTTTCATTTTTACCAATGCAATCTATTACAAAATCTACTTTAATTTTTGTATAATCATCGCTTTTTGTAAAATACTCGCAAACGCCTAATTCTAAGGCTTTTTGCTTAAAATTAGCATTTCCACTAGCATATATTTTAAACTCTTTTGCAAGTGGCAAAGCAAGATTTCCAAAACTCCCACTAGCTCCAGAAATAAATATTGAGTTTTCATTTTTAGCATTCATTAATTTAATAGCTTGTAAAAATGTTAAAGAGACTAGTGGCACGCAAGCTGCTTCATCATCTTTTAAATATTCAGGCACTTTTGCTATATACTTATGATTTATCGCTACATATTCAGCAAATGCTTTTTCACACATTGCATAAACTCTATCCCCAACTTTAAATTTTTTTACATTTTTACCTATGCTAGTTATAACTCCTACTAATTCATTGCCTAAAATTAGTGGTAATTTATAAGGAGTTATTATATTTAGTGCGCCATCTTTTATAAGATTATCTAGTGGATTTACGGCTGCATAAGTTACTTTAATTAAAACTTCATCATCTGTTATTTTTGGAATATCAATTTCTTTTATTTCTAAATCACTTTTAAAATTATTTAAAACTGCTGCTTTCATAATTTCCCTTTAAATTTAATTATTTTTTTCTGCAATTATATATACATAATCATTAAAATCTCGCATTACAAATTCTTGAATGTCATAGCCTTTAGATTTGCTAGAAACGAAAACTCTTATTTAATTCTATTTATATCTTGTAGCATTATCTAGACATTTTCACTTGAAAAAAGTTTTTTAATCTCTTATTTTAGTTAAATTTATATATAGCAATTACATTAAATCACTATTTTTATATAGATTTTTTAGTTAAAAATAATTAAATATATTTATTTAAGTTGCATAGCATTCTCACAACCTATATTGTTGCCTAAATCACAAGCTTTATTGAAAAAATGTTTAGCTATTTGAGTATCTTGTTTTATACCTTGTCCTTTAAAATACATAAACCCTAAATTGATACAACCTATTGCATTATTTTTCTCACAAGCTTTATGATAGAATATTACAGCCTTAACAAAATCTTGTTTTTCACCTTCACCTTTTTGGTATAAAGTTCCTAAATTACTACAAGCACTCGCATAGTTTTTATCGCAAGCTTTTGTATAAAATTGAATTGCTTTTGTATAATCTTGCTTTACACCCACTCCAACATTATATAAAAATCCCAAATTATAACAGCTAACAGCATACTCATCACTACAAGTTTTAGTATAAAGCTTTACTGCTTTTGCATAGTCTTGTTTTGTGCCATTTCCGCTAACATATAAACCAGCTAAATTATTACAACTATAAATAAACCCACCTTCGCAAGATTTTTTATAAAGATTAAATGCTTTAGTATAATCTTGCTCTACTCCTTGTGCGTTTTCATATAAAACTCCTAAATGATAGCAAGCTTCAAAATCTTCATCATTACAAGCTTTTGTAGCTAGTTGTGCAGCCTTTTGATAACCATAATTATCTTTATAATTATAACCTAAGAGAACGCAAGCAATGTAATCATCTTGATCGCATTTGATTTTTTCTAGCATATTTGTTTTAGAACAACCGATAATGCAAATGCTTAAAAGTATAAAACACAATAACTTTTTCAATATATCTTCTTTTTGGAAGTAAATTATACTAATTTGTTATTTTAATTATTATTTTAAGCATTTATTATTTTGTTTAGAATTTGATTTTCGTATTCTTTTAGGTATTTTTGCGTATTGCTTTTTTTATAAAAATCATAACAAGCAAAGGTTTTAAGCACACTTGTTTTAGCTGATTGGTTTGCTTTATGAGAGCTTACACTTAGCTAATCAGTTTAAACCATGTAAGAAAAATCTATTTTAGTTTTGAAAGCTTTAAGTCTTATCTAACTTTAAAAAATACTAGCAAACGCCTAATTCTAAAGCTTTTTTAAAATTTTTATACAACTTATTTTATGTTACTTAACTAGCATTTTATACTTAATAAGGACTTATTAAAAATCTATGTTTTAAATTCTTTTACTTTTATCTAAGTTAGTTATAAAATTAAAAGATTATTTAGTGGATAAAGTCTTATAGTTTATTTTATAAATTCTTTATCCACTAGAATTTAAATATTAATTTTTTAGCTAATTTTTGATAATTCCTTTATTTTCTCTATAGCTTCATTATTTAAACCAAATCTTCTTGAATACTTATTCACACAAGAATCATCTAAAAATTCTAAAACTATTTCTTTTGCACTTACATTTTGACTTAAATTTTCTTTAATCAATCTTGTGATTTCTTGCAAAATCTCTGCACTGATATTTAATAAATCAATTTGTATGAATTCTCCTTCAAAGGCTTTTGGGTTTTGCGTGAATTCTTCTTTATTTTCTTTAGAATACTGCCTTCTTGGTTTTGCTATTCGTTTTTCAAATACCACATAACCTAATGAGTTTTTATTCTCACTTGGCTCTTTTATAAGCTCGTTAGTAATTAAGAAAAAATCATCAATAAATACCCCAACTCCATTCTCATCAGCTCTTAAACTAACTTCAAATCCATATAAATTCTCTTCTTTTTCTTTACTAAAAAACTCATTTTCTAGCTTTTTATACACTTCATCATTAAAGCATAAAATATCAAATTCTCCACCTTCATCAACCACTTTAAGCTTAGCAAAGGCTTTATTTTTTTTGCTTACTTTAAATTCTGCTTCAGTTACTATTCCTAAGCAAAAAGCATTGTAATCTCCATAATCAGCCTTGTTAAAATCGCTACTTTTTAAGTATTCAATATTTTGAGTTAGATGAGAAAATCTTTTAATATCGCCCTTAATTTTCTTACCACCCTTTTTACTAAACACTTCATATCCAAGAGCGTTTTTATCATCAGTATTTACACCTATTTCACTAGCATTTACTTCTATTAAATTATTTAAAAATAAAGTATTTTTTGCATTATCTCTTTTAAGATTTAAAATAAATGCGTAAAGAGATTTTTTGGTTTTTACATCTTGAGCTGCTAGGTTCATTGCTTTATATTTTGATGCTAAAACATCTATTAAATCAGGGTTAAAACATAAAATATTAAAATTTGAATAATAATCAAGCGCTTTAATATTTGCATAGCTTTTACCGCTTTTGCTTTGTTTAAAATCAACTTCTTCAATAATTCCTAAGCAAAATGCTTGATATTCCCCATCATCTAAATTCTCAAAATCACTACTTTTATAATGCTCAATTGATTTAATTTCTTTTTTAAACTCATCTAGCGGGTGTGAGCCAAGATATATTCCTAAATATTCTTTATCAAACTCGGCTAATTCTGCTACGCTAAATTCTTCTTGGTTTGTAATATCAATACTACTATGATATTCTGTTTCAAATTGAGAAAATAAACTCTCTTGCAATCTTTTATCATGCTCTTTTTTTGCTTTAAACTCATTAATAATATAATCAATTGCATTTAAAGCACTTTTTCTATTAATCCCAATACATTCAAAACAACCCGTCTTAGCTAAAGCTTCTAAGCCTTTTTTATTCATATAAGCAGCATCAGCCCTTGCAATAAAGTCTTTCATATCGCTAAATGGCTTATTTCCCCTAGCTTTTGCAAGTCCTTCAGCACTAGGAATTCCAAAGCTCTTAATTGAGCCAAGTCCATAGACAATAGCAGCTTTTCCATCTTTTATAGTAACGTTAAATTCCCTTGTGCCATCGTTTATATTAGGTGGTAAAAGCTCTATTCCTAATCTATCTAGCTCATCTTTATATTTTTCTATTTTTTCAACTTTTCCTTCTTCGCTAGTTAGTAATGCTGCCATAAATTCTGTTTCATAATATTTTTTAAGATAAGCAGTCTGAAAGGCTACTAGAGCATAGGCTGCTGAGTGAGATTTGTTAAAGCCGTATTCAGCAAATTTTAAAATAAGCTCCCATAAATCATCAGCCTTTTTCTCATCAAAGCCTTGTTTTATAGCACCTTCTAGATATTCTCCTTTTAATTTTACCATTTCTTCAAGCTTTTTCTTACCCATAGCACGACGAACCAAATCAGCTCCACCTAAGCTAAATCCACCAATGGTTTGAACTACTTGCATAACTTGCTCTTGATATACAATAACTCCATAAGTTGGCTCTAAAATAGGCTTTAATTCAGGGAAAGCATATACAGCTGGTTTTCTTCCGTGCTTAATATCTATAAAATCATCAACCATTCCACTATCAAGTGGCCCTGGGCGATAAAGTGCTAAAACAGCGATTAAGTCTTCAAAGCAAGTTGGCTTAAGCCTAGCATTTAAATCCTGCATTCCCGAGCTTTCTATTTGAAAAATCCCAAGAGTATTTCCTGTTTGAATTAAATCATAAACGCCTTTATCATTTACATCAATTTTGTTCCAGTCTATATCTATATTATGGCGTTTTTTAATGAGTTTTATAGCATTATCAATAACGGTTAAAGTTTTAAGTCCTAAGAAGTCAAACTTAATCAAATCAACATCTTCAAGATAATCTTTCATATATTGAGTTACTAATGCGTCTGATTTTGGTTGTTTAAACAATGGGGTTTTTTTCCATAATTCTTCGTTTGAAATTACCACTCCAGCAGCGTGCATTCCTGCGTTTCTATTAAGTCCTTCAAGTGCTAATGAATACTCCCAAACCCTAGTTCCGATTTTGCTTTTGCCCCTTACATCATCAGGGTGGCAAACTATATTTTTATACTCTGCACGATTGTCTAAATCTTCAATGAAAGCCTTAATATCAGGGTTTTTTTCGTAAGCATCTTTTAGAGTGATTTTTAGCTCATCAGGGACTAATTTTGCTAAAGTATCAGCATCTTTTATGCGTAAATCACAAACCCTTGCAACATCACGAATAACACCTTTTGCAAGTAATTTACCAAAGGTAATTACTTGAGCTACGTTATAGCGACCATATTTTTTTACAACATAATCAATTACTTCTTCACGCCTATTTTGACAAAAATCCACATCAATATCAGGCATAGATACACGCTCAGGATTTAAAAAACGCTCAAAAAGTAGATTATAAGGAAGTGGGTCAAGGTCGGTTATTTCTAAACAAAACGATACCAATGAACCTGCAGCAGAGCCCCTACCAGGTCCAACAGGAATACCCATATCCTTAGCAGCTTTTATAAAATCATGAACGATTAGCATATAACCACTAAAACGCATATTTTTAATAATGTTGATTTCAGTTCTTAAACGCTCTTTATAGGTTTCGTGTTTGCTCTCATCAATATATACTAAACGCTTATTAAGCCCATCCCAACAAAGCCTTTCAAATAATACATCATCATTGCTAAAGCTAAACATATCTTGACTAGGCAATTCTAAGCCGATTTTTTCAGCGTATTCAAGAGCGAATTTAAAATTTGGTGGAGTAGGGTTTCCTAAGTTTAGCTCTAAATTGCATTTATCAACTATTTCTTGAGTATTTTGCACAACTTCAGGCACATCAAGGAATAATTCGTGCATTTCTTCAGCGCTTTTTACATAGATTTCACTCATTGTATGTCTTAAGCCATTGTCTTTTTTGGCTTCATCACTTTCAGGATCAACCCCTACAATATCTCCTGTGCTAATTGCCATAAAGATATTTTGAGCTTGAGCCCTATCTTTATAAGTATAATGCGAATCGTTTGTAGCTATTACTTTTATGCCTAATTCTCTTCCTAATTTAAGTATATTTGTATCTATATTTAATTGAGAATTTATACCCATTCTCATAATTTCAAGATAAAAATCATCTCCAAAAACTTCTTTATACCAAAGTGCGGCTGCTTTTGCACCTTCATAGCCTTTAGCACCCATATCAGCATTTGTTTTTCCATTGCGACGAACTTCTTTATCATTTAAATGCCAATTAATCTCACCTGCAAGACAAGCAGAGCTACAAATTATACCTTCGCTATATTCTTTTAATAATTTTTTATTAATTCTAGGGCGATAATAAAAACCATCTATATGAGCTCTTGAAGTAAGATACATAAGGTTTTCATAGCCTTTTTGATTTTTAGCAAATAAACATATATGCCAACGGCGATTGGTTGCAGTGCTGCTTAAATCATCATCATCGTGCAAGTAGCCTTCAAATCCAATAATAGGCTTAATTCCGTGCTTTTTCATACTTTTATAAAAATGAATTGCTCCAAACATAACCCCGTGATCAGTTATTGCACAAGATTTAAAATTTAACTCTTTTAATCTTTTTGCTAATTCATCAATTTTATTTGCGCCATCTAAAAGCGAATATTCTGTATGTAAATGTAAATGTGTAAAATCCATAATTTATCCTTTAGGGCTATTTTAGTCGTTTTATCTAAAGACTTTTTAAACACAAAATCTATTTTAAATTCTTAATATTTTTTATGGAATTTTAAATAATTTTGTATTTAGCTTAAAAGGAATTATTTAAAATATCTAGCATTTTTTTATGATAGGCATTAATTTCTTCTAAATCCCAGCTATTTTTAGAATAGACTTCTAATAATTTTAGACTAATTATTATTTTTTCATTTATGAAATTTTGAAAAATATTTTTCTTTTTATTAAAATCTTTATCGCTAAATTGTGAATTTTCACTATCACTTATTACGGCTAAATTGCCTAAGTCATCAATTTTACTTTTGCTTTGTGGGTAAATATGCTCAACTGAATTAATATCTCTAAAGCGGTAATTTGCAATGTAATTTTTATAGTTGTTTTTAAAATCAACATCTTGCATTAGATAGTATTCATAGCGTTGTAACCAATAAACAATATTTTGATGATTATAATTTAAATCATCAAGATTGTCGTTTTTTGCTAGATTATCATCTAGGTTTTTTAGCTCTTTAAATAAATCTTCATCACTTTTACAAGTTAGTAAAGTTTCTAAATATTCACTAGGATTTCTAGCTACTCTTAAATAATTTAAAAACAATTCAAGCTTAGCATCCTTTAAATCTCCTAAAAGCTTATAATCTTCGTGAGTTTTTCTAACACTTCTTCTATCAAAAATAATTCTATATTCTTTTAAAGCATTTATTATTTTTATGGCGTTTTCTTTTGTTTGCTCTATTTTATTCCAAGTATTTTCTAAGAATTTTGTTTTATCAATTTTAATTTCATCTCCAAATAAAATCCTAAAAATATGCAAAACAAAAGTAGGGTAATCAATAAGGCTTTCGTATATTTTTATATTATTTTCATGATTTTTGGTATTTAAAATATCATCTATACTAAGAGCTTTGTATTCTGTATTAAAATCAGCTATTTTATCCATTTGCATACATTCATTTAAAATATTTGAATAATAAAAATATTTATCATCATCTTTTAAGAGATTTAGTAAATATGATTTTAAAATATCACTTGGATTTAATTGAATTAAATTGCTATTCATAGTTAAAAAATATTCGCCTAAATTATCATCTAAAATTACTAAATTAATTTTTATATTTTCAAAAAGGTTTTCGTTTAATTTTGACATATCGTTGTATTTAAAATACTCTTCAAAAGTATTAAAGGCATTGTCTATATTCTCGCCTAAATTATTAAAATCATAATCCCAAATAGCATCTGTTATATCTTCTCTTAAAGGCATTTTAAATCTACATTCATTTTCTAAATACGCAAAATTAAAAGCATTTGCAAATTCTCCTTCAGCTTTTTGCATTTTGTTATTTTCATAGCACATATAAGCACATAAGAAAAATATAGTGCTAAGCCTTTGTTGCCCGTCAATTATTATTAATTCATTATTTCTTAAGCTAGTTGTAATTGTGCCTATGAAATATTCTTCGTTTGCGTTTAAAATATCATCTAAAAGTGTTCTTATTTGCTCTTTATCCCATTCATATAACCTTTGATAAATCGGTATTACAATGCTTTGATTTATTTCGCTTATTTTAATGATTTTGCTATTCATAAGAAGCTCCTAAAATACCATAATTTTTAAATTCTTGCTCTAAAAATTCAAGTTGTTTAATACATTGTTTGTAAGGATAATGAGCTATTAAATCATTTAATCTATAAATTAATTCTTCTTCTATATTTGAGCTTAAAATGATTTGGATTATGTATTTTGCATCTTCTTTTAAAGAAGAATTTATTAATAGCTCTATAATAAGTAATCCTAACTATCATTCTAGCTATTTTATTAAAATCACCATCAGGGAATTTATCAAGATATACAATCAAAACAAAAATAGTATAGTGATATAAATTATTATTTACATATAGTTTTTGAAATTTACTTATAAAATCACTTTTTGCTATTAATTTTGTATTTTCATAGTGCTTTTTTACCCAAGCAAAAAAGCTAACCCCATTAGTAAAACTTGCATTTATATTATTTATATTTAATCCAGCACTAAAAGGAGTGATTTTACAATATTCATCTATGATATTAATATCTTGATAGTTTTTATTATATTCACGCATAGACCCCCTAATCATAGCTATATTTTTTAAAAAATATTGAAAATAATTATTATAAATTACTCCATTATATGTAGGGTGTTCGTGCTTTTTGCCATCTTCAATAAAATCATTATATTTTTTAACATAGTAATTAATTAAATCATTATTGGTATTTAATACCCAATATGCTTTGATTAAGTCATAATTTTCTAGCTTTTTACCTTTAGTATTAATATTATCAAAAAACACAAAAGCTCTTTTTATATCATTCGTGCTAATACAAATAAAATTAGTATTTTGTAATTTATCATAAAAGTTATTATTTTGTTTTAAGTATTTTTGAATGTATTCGTAATTTTGCTTGATTTTTATGTGTGATATTTGATGATAATATTTAGCATTTTCTAAAAACTTATTATTTTTATCTAAAGCCTTTAAAATAAGTTTTATAGTGGTTAGTCTTTGTTGCCCGTCTATTATTTCATAGGTATCATTATTTTTATATAACACGATTGAACCAAGTAATTTTTCATCTTTATTTATGCTTTCAATTAATTTTTTAACCTGCTTTAATTCCCATACATAAGGGCGTTGATAATCAGGTATGCTAAGATTTAGTTCGGTTAATTTATCAAAAGTTAATATGCTTGAGCTTACATTATCCATAAAAATCCTTTAGATTATAAAATTACAATTTAATTAACTCATTTTTAGCTTTTTCTAAATCATCAAGATTTAATAATAAATCAAATTCCTTAGGTTTTTTATAGACCTTATCATAATAATTGACTAAAAGTATTTTTGCTACACTTTTTAAATCCTTATTATTATAAGCAGTGCTTAGCTCATAAACTAAGGCATTTCCTAAATAAGGCTTTAATCTCTCAAGACAAAAATAAAAAAACTCCGAGCTAATGTTTTGATAATCATTCACACAATTTTGCACTCTAATATCCAAACTAGCTTCGCAAAACACCTTAATACCGCTATTCATTTGCTCGTAAAAATTATTAAATAAAGTTATAGTTCCTATGTTTTTGCTCTCTGCTTCTATGAATACTTTTGCATCTTTTAATGTTTTTAATTCATTTATTAGATTTATATCAAATTGTTGTTGGCTAGGTTGTAAAAACCCACGAGAGCCAAAAGTTGAGCCGAAATGATGGGCTAATTTTTCTAAATCTATTTTATTATCAAGTAATTTTAAAAGCCTTGTTTTACCACAAGCTGTATTTCCTGCTAGGCTTACAAAATTAGGATTTTGATAGCTATTAAGATATGAAATCATCTCGTTTCTAAGTTCTTTAAAACCACCTTCGCATTTATAGACTTTAAATCCAATCTCACTTAAAATATGACCTATCGCGCCACTTCGCTGACCGCCTCTAGCACAATAAATATATATTTCATCTTTATGTGGATTTGCTATATTTTGTATTTTTTTAAGATGAATGCTTGTGTTTTTACAAATAAAACTAGCTCCTAATAATTTTGCATTAAATTTATTAGTAGCATATTTTGTCCCTACTAATTTATGCTCTTCGTTATTTAAAGCAAAAAAGTTTAAGGCTTTTTTTAAATGTGCTTTTTTGTATTCATTTGGACTTCTTGCGTCTATTAAAATATTTTTATTAATATTTAAAAATTCTTTAGCACTAATTAGCTGCATTGTAGTTTTTAAAGCTCTCTTTTATCTTTAAATATAATTCATCTAGGCTAGTCCCTATAACTCTAGTATCACAAATAGTGGTTATAAAATTAGTATCCTTATGCCATCTTGGTAAGACATGTAAATGCAAGTGTTTTGCTATACCAGCACCTGCTGCATCGCCTAAATTAAGTCCGATATTTACTCCTTGTGCGTGCAAGGTTGTTCTCATAATATTTTCAGCAAATCTAGCTATTTTTGCCATTCTAAGCCAAGTTATCTCATCTAAATCGTTTAAAAACTCAACATGCTTTCTAGGAGTTATTAGAATATGTCCTGGAGAATAAGGGTATTTATTCATTAAAACCCTACATAACTCATCTTCATAAACTAACACTTCACTATCTTCGCAAAAAGGACATAAACTTCTATCTTCTTTAAAATATTTATCACGCCAAGGTGCTTTTAGGTGTTGCATTAAGAATTCCTTTGTATTTAGTATTTGGAACATTTTTTAATAATTTATCGTTAGCAATAAAAATATCAAATTGTTTTATGGTAGCTTTAAATAAATCTATATTGTTTTTAGCTAAAAACCCTAAGCTAAAACCACAATTTTTTGCAAGATTTAATAAATCATTATTAGCAATTTTATCCAAAACAATCCCATCAGCTCCGTAAATACTAGCTTTGATTAATTCATCTTCGCTTAAGTTTTTTGAATAATAAAATAAATGCTTTTTAACATAACGCCTAGCATAACCTAGCTCATCAAAATCATTGGTAATAAAAGCATCATTTAAATCATTTAAGTCATAGCTAAATTTAATTATTTCATTTTTAAATTCACTTAAATCTCTTGGATAAAACAGATTAAATCCAAGGCTTTTTATTAGAATTTCTTTGCTTAATTCTTGCATTTATTTATCCTTTGATTATGCAGTTTTATTTCATCTTCATTTAAAACATCTTCGTTTTGTAATACTTTTTGCATAGTTTCTTGTGCGTTTTTGCAATCATTTATTAAATAATATCCCCAAGCTAAAGTATCAAGAAAATAAGCATTATCAGGTTCTTGTTCTAAAGCTTTTTGTATTAGTTTTATACCTTTTGCAATATCAATTTTTTCATCAATTATTGTATAAGCATATATATTTAGCATATTAGGAGCAACACCACCTTTAGCTACTAATTCATCTAATTTGAAATAATCAAATTCTTTAGGATTATCTAGCATTTCGTATATATATGATTCTATTAAATAACTATTATTATTTTCTTTAATTGCTTTTTGATATAAAAATTCACTAAGTTTTTTATATTCTTTTAAATTAAAATATACTTTATAAGCTAATTCATCATCTAAATTAGCTATTTCATAAAGTTCTTTTTTCTTGTTAAATTCCAATAATTTCTTAGTTATTGTGTATAAAATATCTTTATTATTTGTAAATTCATAAAGCTTCATTCCTAAGCTAAAAATCTCATTAATATCTGAAGAATTATTAAGTTCATAAAGCGCTTCTAATCTATACAATAAAAACAATGAATAATCAGGATTTATAGGCACTAATTTAGTATATTCTTTGATATTTTTATAATCTTTTTCTTTAAATAATTTTAATATTTGTTCTGAATAGCCTTTAGGGTCTAATCTAATCGTTTTCTCCCACATATTAAGAGCTTTTAAAGCATTTAAACGCATTAATAAAAAAGGAGCTAATTCTGTATCTACTTTATTATTTTCTTCTGCGGTTTTATTAAATTCTTCTGTTAGTTTTACTACATCTTTATATTTTTCGTTAGCCATAAGCATTTCAATATATAAATATAATGAGTATAAATTGCTATATTTTTTATAATAATCTTTAGATATTTGTAAGGCTTCTTTTTTTAATCCTTGATTAAACAGCTCCTTACTCATAGCATTAGCTAGTGTAAAATCTTCGTTTTTTGATATGAATTTGTAATATTCTTTTTTTGCTTGTTTATAATTTTTTTGCTCTACTAATTTAACAATATCTAGTTTTTTTATTAAATTATTATCTTTATCAATATCTCTTAAAGTATTTACTGCTTTATCCATATTTAAATTAGCAATAAAACCTTGTTTTATTCCATTTTCTAAATAAGCTTTTAATTTTGTTTCATCATATAATTTTAAATATGATTCGCTAGATAATTTAGCATTATTATTTTCATTTAGCATTGCATTTAAACGCAAATCATCAATACTATCAGCAAAAGTAATACTAGCTAATAAGATTAGTATTAATTTACCCCAATACATTCTTTTTTAAGCTCCTTTAGGTTATTTTTAAAATATTCCCAAAACGGAAATGTTCTACATTGCATAGGTCTTGCTTCATATACTCCACAATTTTTATTAATTTCATCAAAAAATATACAAGCAAAGCCATTGTTATATGGCTTTTCAATTAGGCTAAACCTAACGCCTACTTTAATGCAATATTTACTAACAAAATCATTAAAAGTTGTATTTTTTATCTTAGCTAGTTGGATAATTTCATCGCTAGTTAAAAATATATAACCACTCTCACCCGTGCAACACTTACCGCCACACTCACTGCATTTACTCTCATCAAATGAATATGAGTAATCTTTATTATAAATCATAACTTTGAACCTTGATATTTTGATAAATTGAATTAAATTCTTTTGTTGTGCCATTGCTATCGTTACATATTAAAGGTGGCAAAATCAGCACATCACTTTTGCTTAATTTTCTTGCTTTAATTAATACTAAATTTGATGGTTTTTCTGCTTTTGTGTGAATAAATCTTATTATTTCGCATTTTAAATTCGTATTTTTTAAGGTTTCAAATATTAAATCAATTTTTTTAGCATCATAACAAAAATATAAAAAACCTTTTGGTTTTAATAATTTATCAGCACTTTTTAACAATATTTCAAGTGGTAAAAAATCAATATGTCTTGAAATATTTAAATGCTTATTTTGTGCTTGCATTTTAGAATAAAATGGTGGATTAGAGATTATAAAATCATAATAATTATAAACTTTATAATCTTTAATATCACCTAAAATTACTTTATAATCAAGATTATTTTTTTCATAATTTTTTTTGCATAGTTTTACATTTTCTTCTTGAATATCAATTGCATCTATTTTTATATTTTTATTTTCGCTTAATAATAGGCTTAAAATTCCACTCCCAGCACCAATATCAAGTCCTATTCCTTTAAGCTTATCTTTATTTATAAAATCATATAAAATTATGCTATCACTATTGTAGCGATAGCCGTTTTTATATTGATAAATTATCATTTATAAACTCTTAAAATAAAGCCTTTTTTATTGTCTTTTGAGTATTCAGGCTCTAAACTTGAGCTAATTAGTGCATTAGGAATTTTTGATTTTATATAACTTGCAGCACTTTTTGTTCTATCTTTTGATAATCCAAAATTAGCTAAGCGAGTTAATCTTTGCACTTCTTTGCTAGCCATATGAACTCCATCAATAGCACTTAAACTCTTAAAGCCACTATCATCAATTATAGGAGTTATCTCATATAAATAATTTTGATTATATTTTGCTAAGAATTTATCAAGTTCAAGCGAGCAAGTTTTACTAAGTCCAATTACTCCTGATTTTATATCATCACAAACAAAAGTATCTTGTAGTTTTAAACTATTTGTATTTAACGAACTTCCTTTTTGAGCTAATTCAAGTTTTTTTTCTAATTCTTGAATTTTTTCTTTTTTTGCTATTAGTTCGCTATTTTCTTGATTATAGTTATTTAAAGTTTTGATATTTATTTCATTTAGTTGTTTTAATAGCTTATCTTTTTCTTCTTCTAAGGCTAAAACTCTTTCAGAATTTGTATCCTTACTAATAGTTAATTTTAGTTGTTCAATTTCATCTAAAAGTGTTTTGTTTTCTTGTTTTGCTTTATTATTATCTAGTTCTTTAGCCGCATATTCTTCTTTTAAAGCTATATATTTTACATTTAGCTCATCATAAGCTTTTGAACTTTCGTAAAGTTTATTATTTAAGTCCTTAACATCGTTTTGTTTATTACTTAAGCTATCGTTTTTATAGTTTAAAAACTCATTATTAATTTTATTTAATTGCGTGGTTAATTCTATTTTTTCTTTTTGTAAATTATCTAATTTTGTTTTTAAATCCATATTATTTGCACTACTTGCTTTTAATTGCTCATCAATTTTTTGAAGTTTTGCTATTGTTTCACTTAAATCTTTTTCTTTTTTCTTTGAGTCTAATTCTAGTTCTTTATTTTTTAGTTGCATATCTTTTAATGCTATTTCATTTTTTGTATTTTTATCTTGTAACTTAGCATTAGATTCATTAACTTTATTTAGCTCTTTTGTAAGATTATCAAGTGAATTTTGGCTTTTATCACTTAAATCCTTAATCACTTTAGTTTGTTCGTTTTTAGATTTTTCAAGTTCTAGTTTTGCCTGAAAAACTTCATTTTTTAATTCATCTCTTTGTTTTTCAATATTTTTTAAATTATCTAATTTTTGTTCTAAATCATTTTTAACTTGATTTAATTTTAATATTGAAGTTTTAGCATCATCTAATTTTGCTTGGAGATTTTTATTATCCAAATTAAGCTTTACAAAATCAGAATTATTATTGCTTTTTAATTCATCATTTAGCTTGCTTGCTGCTTTTATTTCTTTACTTAATTCAAGATTTTTTAAGTTAAGTTCATTATTTACTTTACTTAATTCAGCATTTACACTTTCTAAATTCCCTAGATTTTTTACTCTTTGTTTTAAAATATCATTTTCTTTAACCACATCTGTATAATTTTTTTGATTTGCTATGATTTTTGCATTTGCTTTATCTAATTCATCTTGCAATTTTCTTGCTAAATTATCGTGTTCAAATTCGTCCATTTGTTTTTGATTACTAAGAGTTCCTAGTAAAGAATTTAGATTTTTAACAGCGTTTTCTTTATCATTTAAGCTTAATTTTAAACTATCGTTTTCGCTTTTATAATTTGCTAAATCTTCATTTAGCTTATCTATCATTTGCTGATATGAGTTTTTGCTATTTTCATTTACTAATAAACTTTCGTTATTTAAACGATGAACTAATTCATTATTCTTAGTTTCTAATTGTTCGTTTTGTATTTTTAATTTTTCAATTTCTTGATATAGATTTTCTATTTCATTGGCTTTGGTATTGCTATTTTTTAAGCTTTCTATTTGCTTTGTAAGCTTTACAATTCTATCATTTAATATCTTATAGTTTTGTTCTTCAAGTTTTGGCAATTGCACTTGTTTTGTTTGTTGTTTTTGCTCTATTTTTACTTGTGGTTTTATTGGTGTTTGGTTTGTTTTTGTGTCTTTAGATGGAATTACAAAATAAATTCCACCTAAAATAACAGCACAAGCACCTAAGCTATATAGTGTTAAATTCTTCTTAGCCAAGCTTAACCCTTAATAATATAATCAGCAATTTTTTTAGCGTGATTTAAAGCCGTTATTATGCTTTCTCCATTTTTACTAGCAATATCTCCTGCTACGAAAATATTTTTAACATTACTTTGCATATTAGTATCAAAAGTAGGAACGCCTTTATCATCAATTTCTATTCCACTATTTGTTAGAAAATCAACTGGAGTAGAGCCGCCAATTCCATAAATTATCCTATCAAAAATCTCTTTTTCACCATTAGTATAAGTAACTTCAGGTTTGTTATCTACTTCATTTACTTCGCTAATATCAGTTGCTAATTTTAAAGTAAGTTTTGCTTCATATACATTTTTATGATTTATTTCATTAATTCTACTAAATTCAGCTCTTCTATAGCATAATGTAACATTTGCTTTTTTGCTTAAATCAACAGCGTATTCAACAGCACTATTACCACCACCAACTACTAAGATTTTTTCATTTTCTTTAGCGTCGTTTGCGTTAAAATTGATAACTTTACTCAATTTTGAAGGTAGTTTATAACTTGGTTTATTTGGTTTTCCCATTCTACCTATTGAAATTACTGCATTTTTTGTTTTAAATTCGCCTTTACTTGAATATACAACTAAATTTCCATCAACTTGCTTGATTTTCTCAACTTCATTTGAAAACATTACTTCAAAAGAACCATCGCAAAGGCTTGTAAATAATTCTAATGAGCTTTCTTTTGTTCCATCTTCAAAAGGTATATTTCCTAAGTTTGGAATATCAATTTTATTATAAACTTTATCAACTCTTTTTCCATCTTTATAATAAGTTCTAAAAGTTTGACAATTCTCTGCTGCTTTTTCTATTAATAAAACATTTTTTAAACCATTTTTATGTGCTTCATAAGCACTTGCAATTCCCGCTGGACCTGCACCTATTACTACTAAATCATATAGCATTTAAGCTCCTTTATTAATTTTTTTGCTCTATATTAAGCATAAATTTTAAATTACAAGTAAAGATATGGAGAACAAATGAGAATTTTTACAGGACTTCAGCCAAGTGGGGATTTGCATATAGGCAATTATTTTGGAGCAATAGCTCCAATGATGAAAAGACAAAATGATAATGAAATGATAATGTTTATTGCAAATTATCACGCTATGACAAGTATTTTAAAGGATAAAAAAACAGCTAGTAATTTTAAAGATAATATTAACAAAGCAGCAGCTGCATTTTTAGCTTTAGGATTAAATCCAAATAAAAGTATATTTTATTTACAAAGTGATGTTAAAGAAGTCTTAGAACTTTATTGGATACTATCGCAATTTACTCCTATGGGATTACTTGAAAGAGCACATTCATACAAGGATAAAATAGCAAAAGGTCTTAGTGCAAATCACGGCTTATTTTCATATCCTGTTTTAATGGCGGCTGATATTTTATTGTTTGATGCACCATTAGTTCCTGTTGGAAAAGACCAAATTCAACACCTAGAAATCACAAGAGATATTGCAATTAAATTTAATAATGAATTTGGAAATGTATTTACTATCCCTGAAGCATTAGTTGATGAAAATACTCAAACAATAGTAGGCACAGATGGTGCTAAAATGAGTAAAAGTTATGGCAATACTATTGATATTTTCACAAGTTATAAACAACTTAAAAAACAAGTAAATAAAATAGTAAGCGATAGCACTCCTATTGAAGAGCCTAAGGATTGGAAAAATTGTAATATATATAAAATTGCTGAATTATTTTTAGATGAAAATGATTTAGCAAGTCTTCGTTCAAGGTATGAAAAAGGTGGAGAAGGATACGGGCATTTTAAATTGTATTTATGTGATGTTATTTGGGAGTATTTTGACAAGGCTAGAAGTGAGTATGAAAGATTATTGCAAGGTAAAGAAATTGCTGATATATTAAACGATGGTGCAAAAAAAGCTAGTATATTAGCGCAAAATAAAATGCAACAAGTTTATAAAGCTTTAAGTTTATAAGGAGAAATTATGATAGATTTAAGAAAAATTGAAGAAAATTATGAAGTTTTTAATCAAAAATTAAAAGCAAAAAAAGTAGATGATGGAGTTTTAAAAAGTTTATTAGATAGCTACAATGATACAAAAGCGTTAAAAATAGAATTAGAAAACGCTCAAAGTTTTCAAAACAAATTCTCAAAAGAAATGGGACTTAAAGCAAAATCAGGAGAAGATATAAGTGAGCTTAAAAAGTCTTTAGATGAAAATAAGAAAAAAATAGCTGAATTAAACGAAAAAGTAAGCATAAGTGAAGCTAAATTAAATGAAATTGCAGCTTGTATTCCAAATTTAATAGCTGATTGTGTGCCTATTGGAAATGATGAAGAAGAAAATGTAGAGATTAAAAAGGTATTAACTCCACCAACATTTAATTTCACTCCAAAAGACCATCATGATTTAGGTGTGGCACTTGGTTGGCTTGATTTTGAGCGTGGTGTAAAAGTTGCTAAAAGTCGTTTTGTAGCTTTACGCGGTGAAGGTGCAAGACTTGAAAGAGCATTATATAATTATATGATAGATTTTAACCGCTCAAGAGGATTTGAGTTTGTAAATACTCCTTATATTGTAAATGCTAATACTATGTTTGGCACAGGACAATTACCTAAATTTAAAGATGATTTATTCAAAATTGATGGCGAAGAATTGTATTTAATCCCTACAAGTGAAGTTAGTGTAACAAATCTATATAATGATGAAATTATAGCTTTAAATGAATTGCCTATTAAAATGACTTGCTATTCACCTTGTTTTAGAAAAGAAGCAGGAAGTGCAGGGCGTGATACAAAAGGAATTATCCGCCAACACCAATTCGGAAAAGTTGAACTTGTAAGCATTAGCACTCAAGAAGATAGCGATAAAGTATTTGAAGATATGCTTAGTTGTGCAAGTGATTTATTAACAAGCTTAGGTTTAGCTCATAGACATTTAATGCTTTGTAGTGGGGATTTGGGCTTTAGTGCAGGAAAAACCGTTGATTTAGAAGTGTGGCTACCAGCACAAAATAAATATCGTGAAATTAGCTCTGTTAGTAATTGCTATGATTTTCAAGCAAGACGCGCAAAAATAAGATATAAAGATGAAAATGGTAAAAACAAATTAGCTCATACACTAAATGGTTCAAGCCTTGCAGTAGGTAGGACTTTAGTAGCTATTATGGAAAATTATCAAAGAGAAGATGGCACAATAGCAATACCTGAAGTATTACAAAAATATATGTA
The DNA here is from genome assembly GCF_022369475.1 of Campylobacter sp. RM12651. Lineage (NCBI taxonomy): Bacteria > Pseudomonadati > Campylobacterota > Epsilonproteobacteria > Campylobacterales > Campylobacteraceae > Campylobacter > Campylobacter sp. RM12651. The sequence continues at coordinate 1,212,618 of NZ_CP059600.1, read as the reverse complement.
AGATAAAGTATGGCAGAAGAACAAGTAATTGTTATTGAAGAAGGAAATACTCTTCCAGTAAAACAAAGTAAGTTCAGCAAAAAAAGTATAATTTTAATCGCTGGACTTTCTTTACTTATTATTATTTTATTGGTAGTTTTGCTTTTTTTAATTTTTACTCAAGATAAGTCAAAAGAAATTAAAGTTGAGCAAAATGAGCTAATAGAACCAAAAATAAGCATTCAACAATTTAAAAGCCAAAAATTAGATTTAATGGTGGCAAAAGCCAATGCTTTATATGAGAGTGGAAACAAAAGTGAAGCTTTAAAAATATATGAAAATATAGCTAAATATAATGAGAGTTTTTCGCATTATAATTTAGGAGTTTCAAGAATGAAACAAGCAAACTATAAAGGAGCTTTAGAGAGTTTTCAAAAGGCTTTAGAAAATAATGAAAATAACACGGTGGCTGCTTTAAATGCTGCTGTTTGTGCTTTAAAATTACAAAAAGATAAAGAATTTAAATATTATATAGATTTAGCATATTCTTATTTAAGTAACGAAAAAAACTCAAGCCTTTATTATTATTACTTGGGTTTAGTGAATTTTTATAAAGGATTTTATCCTGAAGCTTTACAAGCATTAAATAAACAAATCCATCCACTTTATCAAAACGACGCAAGATATTTAAGAGCAAAAATATTAAGCTCATTTAATAAAAGTTCTGATTCTATAAGAGAGATTAATTTACAAGATTCTTATGATAAAAATTTATCTTTAGGATTACTTTATGCAAGAAATGCTGAATATAACAAAGCAAGATTTTATTTAAAAAATGCACTTGAAAAAAGAATAAAACCAAAAGAGACAAAATTAGCTTTAGCTTTAGTTGATATAAAATTAGCAGAATATCAAGAAGCTTCAAGGTTTTTAAAAGAATTAGAGAAAAATGATTTAGAGTGGCTTAAGTCAAGTTATAATGTCAAAACAACCATAGATGATAGGATATTTGATATAAATTACGCTCAACATACTTATGAAAAAACCTTTATAGATTCAAAGCAACAAAAATATGATTTGATATTTTATTTTTCGCCTTTTAAAGTATTTGATGCGACAAGTGCGACTAAGATGATAAATAAGGCAAATGTTAATATTTACTTAGATGATTTAGATAAAAGCTCAAATTATCTTAAAAATAGTCAAACTTTATCAAAGATAAATATACAAATTACAAAAGCTTTAAATTATGCTTTTAGTTATGATATAAAGAGTGCTAGTGAGTTATTAGAAGAATTAGTAAAGCTTTATCCACAGCATAGTATTTTGCAATATGATTTAGGTTTAGCATATGCACTCTTAGGCAAATATGATTTAGCAAAAAAACACTTTTTAGCTAGTTATCATTTAGACCCTAAGGATTTAAGAGCAGGAATTTATGCTTTATTTTGTTCGGATTTGTTATATGATGATACTACGAAATTAGAGCAAGATTTACAATATAATTTAAATTATGTTGAAGATGAAAAAGATAGAAATTATTATTTAGCATTGCTTTCAATTAAGAAAAAAGATTATGTAAATATGCAAGGTTTTTTGAACCAAACTAATACAAATAATATTAGCAATATTAGTTTAGAAATTCTTGGATTTTATATGCAAAATGATTACGATAAGATGATAGATAAATCAAAAGTTTTAATAGACTTAAGTGATAATGACATAATCGCAAATATTTTATATTTTTCTTTAAAAAACAATAAAAAAGATGTAAAAGCCTATGCTAAAGATGTTCAAATGTATTTTCTTAACAAAAAATTAGATTATCGCTCATTATTTGGTGGTGCTAAAATAGTAGGGTATAACTATGTAAAATTAATGCAGATTTCAGGTCTTTTACAACAAGAAAGAGAAAAATTAAAGCAATATTTAAAAACTAATGAAGACATAGGAGCTTTAAAAGCACTTGCTTATATAGATATTTATGCTAATGAATTTGAAGAGAGTTTTGCAATTTATAATAGTTTGATTGATGATTATCATATTGAAGATTCTGATATTTTATTTTTAGCTAGTGTTGCAGCTATTGGAGCAGGGCATAATAATTCAGCTATAGCCTTACTTGAGCTATCTCGTGTAAAAAATCCAAGCAATCTTGAATCAAGATTGGCTTTAGCTTTACTTTATCACGAAGCAAAAAATTATGAATCAGCTATATCGCAATATGAGAAAATGAATGATGAATACAAATCAGAGTTTTTTACATTTCAGATATTTAGATAAGATTTAGTTTTTAGCTAAATCTTATTATTTTCAATTTCTTTTAAAATGTTTTTGCAAGCATTATTTAAAATCATATAAACTTCATCAAAATTATTTGTATACCAAGGGTCAGGCACATTTTTATATCCTAAATCACAATAAGAACATATTGGTTTTACTTTGTCTTTAAACTCATAAAAATTATTTAAAACATCTTTATAATTACTCTCGTCCATAGTAAGGATTAAATCATATTCTTGGCATAATTTTTTTGTGAGTTTTTTTGATACGAAATTATCGCATTCAATATTTTTATTTTTTAAAAGTTTTTTCGTGCCTATATGCATATCTTCTCCATCGTGATAACCTGCTGTTCCTGAACTTGTTATTTTAAATTCTTTATTTTTGCATAAGTCTTTCATAATAAACTCAGCCATAGGAGAGCGACAAATATTGCCTAAACATACAAACATTATCTTCATTTTATTCCTTTATAAAACTTATTCTATATTTTCTTTAAAGCTAGTTAGCTCACTCATATTGATTTTTGAAAACTCGGTTGGAAGTCTTGGTTCATAAGGTATTCTTTGCAATGCTTTATCTGCAACCGATTCTTTTTTAGCAGGTGCATTTACACTATAAAATGCCCTTTCAATTTGTATTAAATAAGATATGATATTTGCAATATGAGTAAATATTTTTGAGTTTTTATGAGTTTGTAGTTTTTCACAAAACTCATCTACAACCTCATTAATAATTCTTGAAAATAGCTCCTGACATAATTCATCATTATTTTTGCATAAAACACTACCTAGATAAAATAAAAAATTCATACTATCTTCATTATCGCTAAGATTTGTGTTTTTGATTAAATTAGCTCTTTTTAAAATTCCTGTTGCAATTATTCTCATTTTGCCATTATCACGCCCTTCATCATAAAAACTAGCATCAGTAGGCACATTTACATAAGAAAAATCATAAAAAACAGCATTTTGCTCATCTTTATAAGCTGCATAATCAGTATCTAAAATTACTTTAAAATCATCTTTTAAATCATCTAAATTATCATAAAAAAACTTAGCTTGTTCTCTTAAAGTATTAAAATCATCATTATTCATAAAGCTAATTGCTCTAGCACAAAATTCGTAAAAATATGACCTAGTTATATTTAATTCTTCGTTCATTTTAACCTTTCAAAAATTTATTTAATTTTTCTTCAAGTGGTGCAAAAAAACTATTTGTATCATCAAAAACTTGAGCTTGTTTTAGCATCATTATCTTAGCCTTACAATCAGCACAGCAATAAAGCGAGTATTTTTTCGTAACATCAGAGCTAAAAGTAGCCCCTAAAATACCAGCTATTTTATCAATTGATTTTTTAGTAGCAAATTCTTTACCACACTCAATACAAGCAAATAATTCATCTTTAGCTAAAGTTTTATGAGTAAAGCTAATCGGATTTAGTTCTAAAATATCATTTTGTATAAAAATAGTATCTTTTTCAGCACAAGAATTTATACAATATCCACAACTTGTGCATAATGATGCGTTAAATTTAATAGCATTTTCTTTACTATCAGCTAAAATTGCATTCGTATTACAAGCCCCAGCACAAGAAGCACAAAGGGTGCAAGTGCTTTCATTTATGCTAATTTTTGCATAATTTTTAGCAGTGATTACACCTTTATCTAAATTATTTAACATAGAAGAGATTTTTAAGCCAAAAAGCTCTCTTTTATTTAGTCTAAAATTACTTTCGCTTGATTTAAATTCTTTTATCAATTCATTTGGAATTTCATCTAAATTTGCATTTACATATATGGCTATTTTTCCTGTGATTGCCTTGCAAATATCATTTACTAAGTTGATTTTTTCGGCTAAAAATTCGCTAATATCTCCAACTATAGCAATGCTTTTACCACTTGTGTTTATTAAATGTAAAAGTATTAATTCATCCAATAAATCAAAAGGTATATTAAATGGTAAAAAATGCTTTATATTAAAATCATTATCATAATTTTGAGTTATTATTATTTGCTCGTTTTCATAGATTTTGCTAATTTCTTTTATGCAATCTTTATTAAACTCACAAAACTCAAGTGCATTAGTAGGACATACGCTTACGCATTTTGCACAATTAATACAATCAATTTCGCTTATTATGATTTTTTTATCATCAGTGCTTAAAGCCACGCTAGGACAGGCTTCAACGCACCAACCACAATGCTCACTCCTACGCCCATCTAATTGGCATAAACTTGAATTAAACTCAATCTTTCTTGTAAAGCTAATTTTACCCGTTAAAGAATTTAAATCTTGCAATATATTTTCATGATTTATTAATACTGCGTGATTGTTTAGTTTTGTTTGTGAAATAGCTAAATCACAATCTAATTCGCCTTCTTTAGTAACTACTACAAGTGAGCCAATCCCACCATAAACAAACTCAAATTCACTAACACAAACAGCCTTATAACCATTATCTATTAATTTATTTTTTAAATCTTTATCATCAAATAATATGCAAATTCTTTTATCAATATTCGCATATAAATTAATCTCACTTGAATAATCATAATTAATAGCTCTTGCTTCATATAATTTTTCTAATTTTTCATTATTAAAAGCACTTGAGTTTTTTATATAAAAATCAATTTCAGGAGCATAGATTAAAGCATTTAAAGCCTTATCATTTGCTATTAGAAATTTCTCACTAGTAGGGCTATTTATAACGGCTATATTTTTGCCTAAATCATCTATAAAATCAGCCTTTTTTAAATATGCAAATTCTTTCATTTTTACCTTTCCTTGCTAGTATTTTAAAAAATATTTAAGGATTTTAAAATGCTACCACAAATATCAAAATTAATTAATGCCTTTAATGATAAACCTAGTTTTTTAGTTAGCTTTTTGGCTAAAGAATTAATAAATGAACTAAGAGCTACTAATAAAGAGCAAAGTTACGAGATGATACTCAAAGAGCTTAATGAAAGAATTAATAAAAGGCTATTAAAAGAGCCAAGAGCATTGATAAATGCTACTGGTGTGGTGCTTCATACAAATCTTGGTCGTGCTTTAATGAGCGAGAGTGATTATGATGAATTAAAGGCTTTTCATACTAATAATATTAATTTAGAATTTGATTTAGAAAGCAATGCAAGGGGTAAAAGAGATGAAAATCTCATATTTTATTTAAAAATGCTTTTTGGTTGCGAAGATGCACTTGTGGTAAATAATAACGCTGCTGCTGTATTTTTAGTATTAAATACTTTAGGTAAAAACGAAGGTGTAATTACAAGTAGAGCCGAGCTAGTAGAAATTGGTGGGGGATTTAGAGTAAGCGATGTGATGCGTGAAAGTGGAGCAAAGCTTATTGAAGTAGGGACTACTAATAAGACTAAGATGAGCGATTATGAAGCTGAATTAAACAATGCAAAAATGATTTTAAAAACTCATAAATCAAACTTTTATATCGGTGGATTTAGTCAAGAAGTAGATGCGATTAGCCTAAATGATTTAGCTTGTAAAAATGAAAAAATATTTTATTATGATTTAGGTAGTGGCTATGTGGATTTAATAAATGATAGTTTAAGGGATGAACCTAGTGTAAAAAGCCTAATATCTAAAGGTATTAGCTTGGTTTCATTTAGTGGGGATAAATTATTTTCTAGCACTCAAGCAGGAATTATTTTAGGTAAAAAAGAACTAATTGAAAAATTACGCAAAAATCAGCTTTTAAGAATGTTTAGGCTAAATAAAACTAGCTTATTAATACTTACAAAAGCTGTTAAAAATTATTTAAATAAAGACTATGCAAATCTACCAAGCTTAGCTTTATTAAATGATACAAAATCTCAAGTCTTAAACAAAGCAAAAACCTTGCAAGAGCTAATAAATTTTGGCGAAATCATAGAGAGCAAAAGCCTAGTAGGGGGTGGCTCAATGCCTGAAAAATTACTAAGTGGCTATGCTTTAAAAATTAAGGCTAATAAATGCAAGATAAACGAACTTTTAAATAAAGGCGTAGTGGCTAATTATGATAAAGATAGCATAATAATTGATTTAAGGAGCGTTTTACCTAATCAATTAGAATGCTTAGCAAATATTATAAAAGAAGTTTTAAAGGATTAAATATGGAATTTACTTTATTAAATCAAGATGAAGTAGCGATTAATCTAAGTGATTTTCGCGGTAAAAAGGTGATAGTGTTTTTCTATCCAAAAGCTTACACTCCAGGTTGTACCAAGCAAAATTGTGAATTAAGTGAGAGTTTTGATAAATTGCTTAATGCAGGATATGTGCTGATTGGAATTAGTCCTGATAAGTGTGAAAAACTAGCGAAATTTAAAGCTGAATACGGCTTAAATCAGATTTTATTAAGCGATGAATTTAAAGAAGTGGCTAAGCTATTTGGTGCTTGGGGGATTAAGAAAAATTATGGTAAAGAATACGAAGGGCTTATTCGCTCGTGCTTTATCCTAGATGAAAACGGCGAAATCATTAAAGAATACAAAAATCACAAAGCAACAGGTTTTGCCGCAAGACTTAATAAGGATTTATTAGGAGAATAATTAGATTTTAGCCTTAATGGCTAAAATCAAAAAAATATAATTTATTTTTCCATAATTGCTACTATTTTCTCTTTTTAAAGATATTCTATAATGTGAAATACTATATAAATTCTAATTTTAAATTCTTTTTGTTTTTATAAAAACTGCTAAGATAATTAAAAAATTAAAGGACATTTATGAATAAAAATATTTTAGATAGCTTAGATTTATCAGATAAGCAGAGTTTTGCTGATGGGCTAAAGGCGTTAATTGAGCAAACTTATGTAGTAGAGAATGAATACAAGGCTTTAAAGACTTCTTATGATAGTTTAATGCTAATGATAAATGAAATCATTGAGATTTTACCAAGTGCTATTTGGGTTTTGGATGAAAATCAAAATCTAGTAGTGAAAAATAAATTAGCAAGTGATGAATTATTTAGGCAAATTGACCTTAATAAAGAGCATTATGAATTAGAATTTTTAAACAATTTTTATCAAATCAAATCTATAAAATACGCTGATAAGCACCTAATAATGGCTACAAATATTACTAAAGAAAAGCGAGATGAAAGGCTTGTTTCTATGGGTCAAGTAGCGGCTAATTTAGCTCACGAGATTAGAAATCCAATAGGCTCGGTTTCGCTTTTAGCAGGGGTGCTTTTTAGTAAAGTTGAGCTTAAAAATAAACATATTGTAATGCAAATGCAAGATGCGATCAAAAGGGTTGAGAGAATAATTGAGAGCACTTTACTTTTTACTCGTGGGTTTAAGCTAAATAAATATGAGTTCAATTTGCAAGAATTTGAAAACGAATGCCAAAATGTCTTTAATACCTATAATAATAGTGATGAGATAATTCTAAGTGAATGCACTTTTGCTCCATTTACAATTAGTGCTGATAAGTCTTTAATAAGCTTAGTTTTAAGTAATTTAATCTATAACGCAATTGATGCTTGTGAAGAAAATGGCACTATCAAAGTCAAAGGAGAAATTATAAATAATATATATAAAATTAGTGTTTTTGATAGTGGCGAAAAGATAGCAAATCTTACTAATCTTTTTGAAGCATTCAATACAACCAAATTAAAAGGCAATGGCTTAGGCTTAGCATTATGCAAACAAATCTGCAACGCTCACAATGCAAACATATACTATTGCAACGAGCCTAAGAGCTTTTGCGTGGAATTTAAATTAGATATTTAATAATTCATTGATTATTAAATATCTTAATTATTTTTTATTTGCTTTTTTGAGCGTTTGTTTTAGCGTCTTTTATAAAGTTTAAAAACTCGTTTATTTTATCGTAATTATCAAATGATACTTGTTTTTTAATAAGCATTTTTACTAATTTTTCATTTGCCAAATACTCATCATCCATCTCTTGTGCTTTTTGCACCAAAGCTCTTAGCATAATTTCTTCATTCATAAAAACTCCTAATAAATAGCACTAATTCTATCAATATCATCCCAAGTAAGTGAGTTATTTTTATAATTTAGCATTCTATGAACATATCTTGCCAAAATATCAGTTTCTACATTTACTAAATCATTGATTTTATATGAATTAAATAAAGTATCTTTTAAAGTAATATCAATTATTGTAAGTCTTATAGAATTGTTTAAAACTTCATTGATAGTAAGGCTTACTCCATCAATTGCGATGCTACCTTTATTACACACAAAAGGCATTAATTTTTCATCAAGACTTATATAAAAATCTATCCCACTAGTAAGCTTATTTATCTTAATGATTTTACCAAGCCCATCAATATGCCCACTTAAAATATGCCCATCAATCCTATCTCCTACTTGCATTGCTAATTCAGTATGCACTTTTTCACCTACTTTAAAAGGTTTGATTATTTTTTGAGTTTCACTACTAAGATTTAGACTAAAGCCGTCATTATGAGTTTTTATCACACTAAGACAAGCTCCATTAGTTGCTACACTATCTCCTATGTTTGGTTTTAGTTTTGAAATTAATCTTAATTCATTATTTGAATAGTTTTTTATAAAGCCACATTCTCTTATTAAACCATTAAACATTTTTATCCTTTACAATAAGCTTAGTGTATTATAAAAAAAAGGATTAATGATGTATGATATTATAGTAATTGGTGCTGGTCATGCTGGTGTTGAAGCAGCACACGCAAGTGCTAAAATGGGTAAAAAAACACTACTTCTTACGATTTTAAACGATAGAATTGGAGCAACTTCTTGCAATCCTGCAATAGGCGGACTTGCAAAAGGGCATTTAGTAAAAGAAATAGCCGCACTTGGCGGAATTATGCCAAAGATTACTGATTTAAGTGCGATTAATTACAAGACTTTAAATGAGAGTAAAGGTGCAGCTGTTCGTGGAACTAGAGCTCAAATAGATATGGATGAATACAATAAAAATGCTAAAAATATATTATTAAATATGCCTAATTTAGACATTTCTCAAGAAATGGTTACAGAGCTTTTAGTAAAAGATAATGAAGCTTATGGAGTAAAAACAGAGCTTAATAAAACTTATGAAGCTAAGAAAATAATTTTATGCAGTGGGACATTTTTAAATGGTTTAATTCATGTAGGTTTAAGCAAGATAAAAAGTGGTCGTGTAGGAGAGCTTAGTGCTAGTGAGTTAGGCGATAATTTAGCTGCTTTAGGGCTTAATCGTGGAAGACTTAAAACTGGAACTTGTCCTAGAATTGCAGCAAGCAGTATTGATTTTAGCGTATTAGAAACTCAAGAAAGCGATTTAAATACTAAAGGATTTAGCTTAGAATTTACTTCTCATACATTGCCGCAACTTCCTTGCTATATAGCGCATACAAATACAACAACCCATGATATTATCCGTTCAAATTTTGATAAAGCTCCTATGTTTACAGGACAAATTAAAGGAGTTGGCCCTAGATATTGTCCTAGTATAGAAGATAAAATCAATCGTTTTGCGGATAAAGAAAGTCATCATTTATTTATTGAGCCACAGACAAAAGAAGCTACAGAATATTATATAAATGGTTTTTCAACTTCTTTACCATTTGAAGTTCAACATTCAATGATACGCTCGGTTAAAGGCTTTGAAAATGCTAAAATCACAAGACACGGCTATGCAATAGAATATGATTATTTTGACCCGCTTGATTTGTTTCATACTTTAGAAAGTAAAATTATTAAAAACTTCTATCTAGCAGGTCAAGTAAATGGGACAACTGGTTATGAAGAAGCAGCAGCTCAAGGGCTTATGGCAGCTATAAATGCAAGTTTGGCAATTGATAATAAAGATGGACTTGTGTTACGCCGTGATGAAGGATATATTGGTGTTTTAATTGATGATTTAGTTACAAAAGGCACAAAAGAGCCTTATAGAATGTTTACAAGTAGGGCTGAGTTTAGATTATTACTTCGTGAAAGCAATGCAATCACAAGGCTTAATAAATACGCTTATGAGTGTGGTTTAAGAGATGAAAATAGCTTTAAATACTATGAAAATCAAATAAATGATATTAAAAAAGGTTTAGAGTTCTTATGTGAAAGCAGGGTTGTTCCTTCAAATTCTTTTAATGAATTATTAGCAAGTATTAATGAAGAGCCGATTTCTCAACCAACAACTCTTCAAAAAATCATAGCTCGTAGCACGATAACAAAGGAAAAAATGCTTTCTTTAGCACCAAGTTTGGCTAATTTAAATGATTTTGTTTTAGATGAAATTTTACTTGATGCAAAATATTATCATTATGTAAAATTACAAGATGAAAGTATTCAAAATCAAGCGAATTTGATTAAGATTAAAATTCCAAATGATTTTACTTATCGTGGAATTAGTGGGCTTAGTAATGAAGTCGTAGAAAAACTTGAAAAAAATAAGCCTGATAATTTGTTTGATGCAAGTAGAATTAGTGGAATTACCCCAGCCGCAATTGATATTCTTCAAATTTATATTAAATTAAAGGCTAAAAATTGATTAGACATTTAAGTAAGTTTAAGAAATTTTATTCTTTTATAGTTTTATCAATTTTAATGATTGTTTTTTCATTTTTTATAACTATAAAAGAAGTAGGTATCATCACAAGGCTAGATAATTTAACTCACGATATGTTTTTTAGAATTAATGCTTATTTTAATCATAATATTAAAGGTGATAGTAGAATTGCTATAGTTGATATTGATGAAAAAAGCTTAGCTAGTCTTGGGCAATGGCCTTGGGATAGAGATATTCTTGCTTGTTTGGTGTATAAATTAAATGCTGCTAGCGTAGTAGGATTTGATATTTATTTTGCAGAAAGCGATAAGCGTGGAGAAATTACTAAAAAGATGAATGATATGGAGTTTAATTCTTTAAACATTCCAAAATATCATTTTTGCCAACGCACTCAAGATACTGATAAAGCTTTTGCTATGGCACTTTCAAAGACAAATAGTATTTTAGCCTATGCTATAAACTTAGGCTCTTATATAAACGATACGGAAAAAAAATTAGCCCCATTAAGTAATCAAAGTATAGCTGAAGATAATATTGATTATTCATTGCTTGAACATGGCAAAAATATTACAGCAAGTATAGAAGAATTAAGTGATAATGCTTATGCAAATGGATTTGTTAATTCATATTCACATTTAGATAATGTAATCAGAAATGCCTTTATGATGATTTATTATGATGATGGTGAGTTTAAACAACTCTTACCAAGTCTTAGTCTTGCAATGTATGCAAAATATCTAGGAATTGATGATATTAAAGCAATTGGGGATAATTTTAAAGATATACATTTAGTATTAGGAGATAAGGATAGCTTTGTAGTGAATGCTCACGCATTGCTTGGTTTATATTTTAAAGGAAAATCTCCGCATTATGATTATATTAGCGCTATTGATGTTTTAGATGGGACTATTAGTAAAGAGTTCTTTAAAGATAAAATAGTTTTAATTGGAACTAGCGTTGTAGGGCTTAATGATATTAGAAGCAATCCATTAGATGAAAACCTACCAGGTGTTGAAATCCACGCAAATGCTATAGATAATTTATTAAATGATGAATACCTAACAACCCCAAAATATTCATCTGAAATACTTTTAATTTCTTTACTAATAATAATTGCTCTTAGTGTTTCTTTTATGTATTTTAAAAGCATAATTTTACAAGTTTTATGGCATTTAATACTTTTAGCAACTATTATTTTAGGGCATTATTATTTTATAATTAGCAAGAAGTATTTACTTCATACATTTGAACTTATTTTGGTTTTAGCTATTATGGGAGTAATTGGGATATTAATTAACTTCTTTTTAGAAAGCAGACAAAAAGAATTTATAAAAGCTAAGCTAGAAAAAAAGGTTTCAAAAAGAGTAGCAGAGCAATTGATTAATACAGATAGCAATGTATTTAGCACAAGCAAAAGAGAAATATCAGTATTTTTTAGTGATATTAGAGATTTTACTACGATTAGTGAGAATATGGATGCTTCTGATTTGGTTAATTTCTTAAATAAATATATGACCCCTATGAGTGATATTATTTTTAAATACAATGGAACGGTTGATAAATATATAGGCGATGCTGTTATGGCGTATTTTAATGCTCCAAATGATTTAGAAAATCACGCTGATTGTGCTTTACAAGCTGCAATTGAACAAATAAAAGCTTTAAAGCTTTTAAACGAAGATTGGGGCAAAAAAGGACTTCCTTATATAAATATAGGCATAGGAATTAACACAGGTGAATGTATTGTAGGGGAGATGGGAAGCCTTTCAAGAAGTGATTATACTTGCATAGGAGATGGGGTAAATACGGCAAGTAGGGTAGAAAGCTCTTGTAAAAACTATAAGGCAAATATCTTAATCTCTCATAACACTTTAGCAGCCTTAAAAGACGCTAGTATATATGAATTAGAATTAGTTGATGAATTAAAGCTAAAAGGTAAAGATGAAGCTACTAAATTATATAAATGCAGTGGCTTTAAAGGAGAGAAATTAACTTTATGGCGTGAATAATTAGGGATTTAATTTCTAATTATTCTTTTACATAGTAAGTACAAGTATTTGCATATACTTTTTTTAATTCATTATGACTTGGAACTAAATCAGCATGTCCAGCGAAAAACATTCCACCATCATTGAGATTTTTGACAAAATTATCAACCAAGCGGTATTTGTATTCTTCATTAAAATAAATCATCATATTTCTTGAAAGTATCACATCAAATTTACCTAATTCTAAAAATTTCTTATCAAATACATTCACAACTTCAAACTTAGCATTAGAAAAATATTGGCTTTTTATCACATATTCATCATTGTCTTGGTCAAAGTATTTTTTGATTAGATTATCATTTAGATTATATAATGAGCGTTTTGAATATCTTCTAGCTCTTGCTTTTTGAATAATTTCAGCATTTATATCTATTCCTAAGATTGAAAGATTAGTAATCCCTGCTTCATTTGCTAGCATTAGTATTGAATATACTTCTTCTCCACTTGAACTTGGAGCGCATAAAATTCTTCTTTTGCTAGGTTCTGCTCTTAGGATATAAATTAATTCATTAAGTTGTTTTAGTTCTCTATAAAAATAAGTTTCACAAACCGTTATTAAGTCAAATAATTCTTGTCTAATAGGAAGGTTTAAATCCATTTTATTAGTTAATTGAGAAAAAGAGCTTAAATTATTATTAGTGCAAAATTTGATTAATTTTGGTCTTATTGTTGTTTTTTTAACTTCTAAATCAATTCCACAAACTTGCCTAATTTTCAATAAAAGCATATCAAACTCATAATTATCATCGTGGAATTTAAACTCTTCTTTTTGTTGATTTTCTATATCTTTTTTATTTGATAAAAAACTAAACATAAAACCTACCTTTGAATGAAATTTACAATTTCTTTTTTTATATCTTCAATGTCAAGTTGTAAAAGATTATTATTTAATTCATAAGCTCTTTTTGGCATTCCATAAACTATACAAGATTTTTCACTCTCGCCTATACACTTAGCGCCTTTTTTGTATAGTTCAAATAAGCCTTTAGCACCATCATCTCCAATCCCTGTTAATAATATTGCTAGTATTTCATAATCTTTTGTAAGTTTTGAAGCACTATTAAACAATAAATCTACATTAGGACAAAATGGAAAAACTCCATTATTAAAATTAGCCCTTAGATTTGAAAATAACTCCGTATTGTATTGACAAATATATATTTTTTTATCATCTAAAAAGCAAGTATTTTCTAATAACGCAACATCGCTTAAACATTCTTTATCAAGTTGATGTGCGTAACTTGGTAAAAAATTTGCTTGCATATGTTGAGCAATAACTATTGTTGTATTTACAAGTTTTAAATCTTGAATTAAATACTTAATCTGACTAGGACCACCTGTGCTAGCACCTATTAAAATTACTTTTCGCATCCATAATTCCTTATATAAAATAACCAATAAAAAGCACCTATTATAAAGCAACTTCCAATTAATATTGTAATATAAAAAGTGCCAACTTTATTATCAAATAACCAACCAGTTAGTAAAGTAATTGCTAATGAAAAGCTCATATAAATCATATCAACATAAGCAATCACTCTGCCATAATATTCTTTATCGCAATTGTTTTGAATTGCTGTATAAGTATAAGACCATATCGTGCTAGTAAAAAATCCAGCAAATATTAAACCTATAAAAGATACCCAGAAATTAAATTGAAGTAAAGCCCAAGTAATAATCCCTAAGCCTTGTAAAATAAAAAAATAAAATAATCTTTTGTGATTTACGACTTTACTTAAAATTAAAGGTCCAACCACTAAAGATAAAGCTCTAATTGCATTACTAAGTCCTATTATTAAACCTGTGCTTAGAATTTCTTTTAGAAAATATACTTTATTTAAATAATCATATCCAGCTAAAAAATTAATCAAAGCATCATAAGCTGTAAATCCTATAAAGGCGTGTAATAGTATTAAATGTAATATTTTTTTATTTCCTAGTAAATAAAACAAACCTTCTTTAGCCATTTTTGTGATATTTTTGAAATAAAATTTTTCATTTTTTACTTCTATTTTTATAAAAAATAATAATGTAATTCCAATTAAAAATAAAAAGCAATCAAGCAAAAAGGCATTATAAACCCCAAAATAATGTATAAACATACCAGCAACTGCCATTCCTGTAGTGTATGAAATAGCCCAAACTACTGAAAATAACTCATTTGCTAGCTTTAATCTGTCTTTATCAAAAATATGTGGCAATAAACTCATTTCAGTTTGAAAATATAAACTTGCAACCGCAAGTCTTATAAAAATTAGTAAAAATAGTATAAAAATATAACTAGCGTCTTTTATAAAAATTAGTAAAAATACTGAAAATAATTCAATGATAATTGATAATAATAAAAGTTTTTTAGACTTAAAACTATCAATTATAATTCCACTAATTGGCGCCATTAAAATAGTAGGCAAAAATGCAAATACAGCAGAAAAAGATATAGCCCATTTTTTCATACTTTCGTGATTTATTTCAGAGCCTAAAATATTCCAACTAAACTCGCTAAAATCAAACTCAATTAGCATAGTATAAACACCAATTTGTGAAAACCAAGCCCCAAAATAAGTTATGAATTGAACTAGGATAAGAATTTTAAAAGTCTTACTATATTTTAATAATTCAAGATAATTTTTCAATTTATTTCTCCAGCATAACAACAGCCATTGCAATCCCTGCATCGTGGCTAATACTAAGATGAGCTGATTTTACTCCAAATTTATTAAAAATTTTTTCACTAAATAAAATACTAGGTCTATTTTGATTATTTTTTATAATTTCTATATCCATAAAAGAGCAATCTTTACTAATTCCACAGCCTAAAGCTTTACTAGCTGCTTCTTTTGCTGCGTAATAACCTGCAATAGAATTTGAATTAGAACTTAGAGTTTTTAATTCGTTTTCGGTAAGGATTTTTTTTAAGAATTTAATTTGAGATTTAGCTAGAATTTTCTCAACTCTAGCAATCTCAACAATATCACAACCAATCATCAAGTAATCACAAAATCAGTAAAATAAATATTTTTGATAAAGCCATCATTTAATACTTCATTAATTTTATTGATAATTTCTTCTTTTAATCTTTCTTTGCCTTTTCCTGTGCTTATTTCTTCTACACTTTTTGAGCTTAGAGTTTCTATTATTTTATCTTTAATAATAGGTATTTTTTTATCAAGTTCTGGTGTTAGTGTTTCTATATTTTGCTCTAATTCAATTTTGCATTTTAAATATTTAGTCCCACTATCACTTACTAAATTCACGGTAAAGCCATCTAATGGATAAATAACACCAACATCAGCTGACATTTCGTTCTTTTTCTTAGCAGGTTTTTTTTCAACTTGCTCGGTTTTTACACTTTCATCAGCCTTTTCTTCATCGCCACTTCCCATTAATAAAAATATAACTAAACCGCCTATGATTAATACAACAAGTAATAAAACGGTTACTAAAATTAAAACCAAACTAGAACCTTTTGATTTTGGTGCTACAACTTCTTCGTTTTCTGCCATTTATTAACCTTTTTTGATAAATATTTTATAAATTGAGATTTTAGCAAAAATAAATTAAAGAAGGGATAAAATGAAAAAAATACTAGCTATTTTGATAGTAATAATTATAGGCATATTTAGTTTTGCATATTTTAGTAATGATGAAACTAATAATAATTTTAGAATTATTAAACCAAAAAGAATGGATTTATCAATTAATGTTGAAGCAGTAGGCAAGGCTTATTCTCCTTCTTTGGTAAATGTTGCAACTTTAGCAAATGGGGAAATTAAAGAATTTCGTGTAAAGCTAGGAGATAAGCTTAAAAAAGGCGATATTATTGCTATTTTAGATGATGAAAAAGCTAAGAATGATTTGGCTATAGAAAAAAGTAAATTGATTAGTTTAAATGATGAAGAAGAAGCAGCTAGAGTATATTTAAACGAATTATATGTAAAACTTCAAACTCAAGAAAAGTTATTAAGTAAGGGTGCTAGCTCTAAAGAAAATTATTTAAACGCAAAAACTAATTATTACAACGCAAAAGCAAAACTTAGCTCAATAAAAGCTCAAATAATTCAAACAAATGCAAATATTTCTACTATGCAAGAAAGCTTAGATGAAACAATAGTAAAAGCCCCTATTGATGGTAGTGTAATAGGTGTTTATGCTAGTTTAGGTCAGACAATTAACTCAAAGCAAAGCTCACCAACACTAATTAAATTAGCTAACTTAGATGAGATGGAAGTAAGAATGCAAATAGCACAAAATGATGTTAGCTTATTAAAAGTAGGGCAAAAAATCACATATACTCCATTAAGTGATGGGGCTAGCACTAAAGAAGCTAGCATAAATAGTATTGATAGTGCTGATGTTAGTGTTATTGATAATGCTACTTCAAGTGGGGCTGTTTATTATTATGCTAGATATTTTGTAAATAATAACCCTGAATTAAAAATAGGAATAGATGTTCAAAATACCATAGAAATTGATAAGGTAGTAAATGCTTTAACTTTACCTATTAATTATATTAATAAAGACAATCAAGGCTATTTTGTAAATATTAAAGATAATAGCGAGATAGGCTATAAAAAAGCATATATAACCTTAGGTAAGAGCGATAATTTTAATATAGAAATTACAAGTGGCTTAAATGATGATGATGAAGTGGTAATAACTAATGATAAAGATAAGCAATCTAAATAAATTTTACGGCTCAACTCAAGTATTAAAAGATATAAATATTGAGATAAAAAAAGGCGAGTTTGTAATATTATTAGGCAAAAGTGGTTCAGGAAAAAGCACCTTGCTTAATATGATAGGCTTAATTGATGAGCCAAGTAGCGGAGAATATATATTTTATGATAAGAATTTGTATTCTTTAAATAGTGAAGAAAAATCAGCCTTTAGAAGAGATAATTTAGGTTTTATATTTCAAAGATACAATTTAATGCCCTTACAAAGTGTATTAGAAAATGTAATAATGGGAGCTTTATATGCTAAGAAAAACAAACAAACTAGTATTCAAAAAGCTAAAAAATTATTAGAAAAATTAGAACTTAGCGAACATATTCATAAAAAAGCAGCACATTTAAGTGGTGGTCAGCAACAGCGTGTAAGTGTAGCAAGAGCACTTATAAATGATGCAAATTTTATATTAGCAGATGAGCCAACAGGAGCGCTTGATAGTGCAAATGGAATAAAGCTTATGCAAATTCTAAAGGAGCTAAATGAAAACGGAGTTGGGGTTATTTTAGTAACTCACGATGAGAGTTTATGTAAATACGCAACTAGAATTATCAAAATGAAAGATGGAGTTATCATTAGCGATGAAAATGTCAAAGAATTTAAAACAAGCAATTTAAATGAAGATAATTTAAATAAAGCTAATTTTAAAGATAGATTTATAGCTAGTTTTAGCTTTTTTTCTCAAAATGTAAAACTTGCATTAAATAATCTAATCACAAATAAATTAAGGTCATTTCTTACTATGCTAGGGCTTATAATCGCTACTGCTTCAGTAATTTCAACGATAGCTTTAGGAAATGGTGGAAAAGCTGATATTTTAGAAGAGATAAAATCACTTGGGACAAATACAATTATAGTTCATAAAGGCTCAAGATTTGGAGATAGGAATGCAGGTAGGATTAAGGATTTAACATACCAAGATTTAGAGCTTATTAAAAGGCTTGATTTTGTAAAAGAAGTTGGGGTTGAGAGTGGTTTAAGTGGTGCTTATATTACTTATTTAAAAAACGAAGTAGATACTGATGCTACAGGGGTTTTTGCGAATTTTTTACAAATTAGTGCTAAGGAGATGAAAGAAGGTAGATTTTTTACCGAGCAAGAAGAACAAGACGCTAAGAATGTATGTGTAATTAGTGAGAATTTAGCTAAAACTTTATTTAAAATAGAAAGTCCATTAAATAAAATAATATATCTAAAAGGTCAGCCATTAAGAGTAATTGGGGTTCTTAAAAAAGATAAAAATGAGCGAGATGGTTTTGATATTAGAGTTTATGTTCCAAATAGCACAATTAGCAATAAATTTGATGGTAATAAACATATTAGGCGTATTGTTGTATTGCTTAAAGATGATGTAAATAGTGAATTAGCTGATAATAGCATTAAACAGATTTTAGAGATTAAAAAGGGTGCTAATTCAATTTTGACCTTTAATCAAGACGCTATTAAAAAAAGTATAGAAAGCACTACAAATACACTTAGTTTAATGATTTTTGGTATTGCATTTATTGCTATGATTGTTGGCGGAATTGGTGTTATGAATATTATGCTTGTCGTTGTAAAAGAGCGAACTAAAGAAATAGGGGTAAAACTTGCAATCGGAGCAAGTCCATCTTATATTAGCACGGGGTTTTTGATTGAATCGGTTGTGCTTTGTAGCGTGGCCGCTAGTATTGGTGTAATGATTGCTTTAATGCTTGTTTATGGCATTAATTTACTTGACGCCCCTATTAAAATGATAGTTGATTTTGATGCTATTATGTTAGGGTTTTTAAGTAGCACTTTAGTTGGTTTATTTTTTGGATATTTTCCTGCTAAACAAGCTAGTAAACTAATCCCTGCAGTTGCTTTAACTGATGATTGATTAATTTGGAAAAACTTAAATTAATAAAGTTTTTCCTTTTTATTTTATATAAAATCATAAGCAACTAATGAATGTGTAGTTTTATTCATAATTTTAGGAATTTACAAAATTTAAGGACTAAATTAATATATTAAAATCCTAATTTAAATTCTAAAATATTTCACACTACTAATTAACCTTATTATAAATTTTTAGTTTTTATCTTTTAAAAGAATTTAAATTAGGAATTTAAGATATTTTCAAAGTATTTAACATAAAACACAAGATAAATTTAATAATTATTTTTAAATTTATATTTGATATAATTAATCTTATTTTTTATTAAGGTTGAGTATGCAAGTAAATCAAACAAAATATTTAAAAATCATTTTAAAAAAAGTAATAGCTTTTATCTTTACTATAATTTTTCTTATTATAGGAAGTTTTTATGCAATGGTTAGCGAAACTCAAAAAGAAACTTTTGACATACAATATAGCAAAAATCCAGAAGCTTCTGCTAAATTTGCAAATGCAATGGAATATAGAATTATTATTGAATCATTACATAAATATTTGAATTATGATAATTTTATAATGATATTTCTTATAAATCAAATGAATAATAAATTTAAAGAAGGTAAAGAGCTTTTACCAAAAGATAGCATAGAAGACATTTTATGGTGGATGATTTTAAATAGAAATATGTTTTTTAAAAGTGATGATTTATCGTATGCTAAGTATGTTACAAATACTTATAAAGATGAATTTTTTAATGAGATTTATTCAATGATCGAACGCTTACCATATGGAAAAAATTATTTTGATAATATTGAGCTAAATCAAAATCGCTTTGCAACCATGTTAAGGCTTGTTTCAATATATACAGATTTAGATATTGATAGATTTATATATTATTTAAAAGAAGAATCAAATAAACATGATGAAATATATAAGCATTTAGACATGGCTTATAGAAGATATTTTGATTCACAAAAGTCAAAGGAATATTTTTATTATATATATATAAATACAGTGATTATGCTTCATGCTAAAGACATATATTTAAATTTACAAGGTGATGAAAATGGAAAAATGATTGAACCAGCAATAATCCCACAAGATTTATGTTATAAAAAAGATATATTTGAAATATACGATAATTTTCAAAAAATTATTGATTATGTAAAAACTACAAAAAATTATTCTAGTTCTTTATCTGGAACAAGTTTAGAAATATTAGGAGTTTTAGAAAATTCCTGCCCTAATGAAAAAGAATTAAGAAAAAAAATACAAGCAGAGATTGATGAAATTAATAAAAATAAAAAAGGAGTTGTAAATGCTAAATGAAGATTATTAAATTCTAAAATATTTTACACCACTAATTAGCCTTATTATAAATTTTTTAGTTTTTTAGTTTTAAAAGAATTTGAATTATGAATTTGAAATTAAATAAAAAATATTTTTTAATATTATTTATTATAAAAAGTAACATATATTAATAATTTTATGGATTTTTATTTTTATTTCATATAATTAATCTTATTAAAAATAAAGGATAAATTTGAATATAGATAATTTAAAAGATTATAAAATAAAAAACGATTATTTATATAGCTTAGAGCTTATTAGGTTATTTAATGACATTGTTACTTTTTTATTATTAATTTGCACAATTTGTTTTATAGCTTACAAGTTAGATAAACTACCAGAAGCTTCTCACACAGAAATGACTGAGATTAGATTAAGAGGAAGAGGCGAAGCTACAATAATTGTCGGTATATTTTTTATTTTTTTATTCATAAAGACCAATCATATTAAAAGGCTTAGATTTGTTAAAAATAATGATTTTTATATTAGCGTAGATAATGAAAAGATATATTTTGAAACATATACAGTAGATAAAGAAGGTCTTTTTGATATTGCTAAAAGTTATAAAAAAGTAAGCGAAACGATAAATAAAAGCGATATAGTTTTTAGATTGCAATCTAAACGACCAGCTTTAGCGTATTCTCATATATTTGATAAAGATACTTACAATACTAAAGAAATAGAAAATAAAAGCTTAAATTATAGATTAGACTATAGGGTAGCTAGAATAATTTTCTTTCCTATAGTTATGTTTTTTGCAATATTAAATATTTTATCAAGTTATTTAATATTATTTTTCTTAAATGGTAAAAACTTAAAAACTTACACAATATATCAAACTAAAACCAAGCTAGTTTCATTGCCTTTTGTTGATGATTTATCGGTTTATTTTTTATACACTGAATATAGATTAAAACATTCTGCAATAAGCAAAGGAGCTTACGAAATAGAGCATAGAGAAGAAGCGCAACCATTAGGCGAAAAATACATAGCAAAACAACAAAAGAAAATTGAAAAGATTTTAAGTAAAAGGAGAGTAAATGTTTGATTTTAACAAAAGAGATTTTGATGATTATATTAATTAAACTTTTGCTATCTATATTTTAAAAGAATTTGAATTAGGGATTTGAAATTAAATTAAAAAATATTTTTTAATATTATTTATTACGAAAAGCAACATATATTAATAATTATTTTTAAATTTGATGAATGTGTATTTGCTATACTAAACTTTATTTTTAAAGGTAAGATATGAATGAGTTTTTAATATATCTAGCGTATTTTTTAGATAATTTACACGATTTAGCTGGTGGGATTATTAGTATTTTAATTCCTATAATTTATGTGCCATTGTTTATTACCTATCCTATGCTTTTTGCCCTTACATTTTTTATAGGATTAAAGCTCTATCCTAGATTTATAAAAGTTTTATATGTTGTATTTTTTTATTTAGATTTTAGTGTTGAAATTAGCAACCATGATTCTGTTGCAGCAATATTGTTTTTTCAAATAATTTTCCCTTTTATATTGTATTATCCTATTAAATCAATTTATGAATTTATAATGAGACAAAATCAAAAATTTATTAAAGGTATATTCTATTTTTTCTCATTTTTAATGATTAGTTTTTATAGTGTATTTTTGGTAAATTATTTTAATTTACAACAAAGCCCAAAGCACGAAGTAACAGAACTTAAAAAACCAAATACCTTATTATTAAGCACAATTAAAAAAGAAAACTATACGATAGATGGAAAGTTTTTTAAAAGCGTAAATTTAATAGTTGATAAAGAAGTGCAATTATATGAAGATTATCATGAAAAAAGTTTTGAAGAAGAAGCTTCAGAATTACCAACTAGACTTAGTAAAGATAAGCTAATAAATTATGATATTTATGGTTATTTTGTGGATTGTAGTTACGCAAAATCATATATGTCTTTTAGAGGACTAAAAATCCCAGAACGTCCTGATTTTGATAGAATTTCTAATTCTTTTGCTAGGATGTTTGTTGATAATTATTATCTTAAATTAGGTAATTATGATAATAATAGAGGTAGTTGCTCTAATGATGTTTATACAAATTATTTAAATAAATTAAAAGGAGAATTTAAATGAAAACAAGTTATATTGAATTGTTAAAATATGCAGTTTTATCGGATATAGTTTATGATGATTAAAAAATGATAATAATAAAATATATTTAAATTTATTAAAATCCTAATTCAAATTCCATTAATTTTTTAAAGAATTTGAACTAGGAATAAAGATTTAAAATAAAGCTTCTTCCATTTCGCTAGGCTTATTTAAATTTAGTATTTTTAGCACGCTAGCAGCAATATTTGCTAATGAGCCATCTTTTAAATTACTATCTTTATGATAATTATAAAGCCAACAACCAACATCATAAGTTGTATGATTGGTTAAAATATTGCCATTTAAATCTTTCATATCTTCGCAGTTTCCATGATCTGAAGTTAGTAGCATAGCATAATTATTTTCTTTACAAGCTTTAATGATTTTGCCTAAGCATTCATCAACGCACTCAACCGCTTTAATACAAGCTTCATAATTTCCTGTATGACCTACCATATCGCCATTTGCAAAATTAACTACGATAAAATCAAAACCATCATTCATAGCCTTAATTACTTCATCACAAACTAAATAAGCACTCATTTGCGGTAATTCATCATAGCTTTTTACTTTTGGGCTTGGGATTAATACACGCTTTTCATTAAGAAATTCTTTCTCTACCCCGCCATTAAAGAAAAAGCTAACATGGGCATATTTTTCTGTTTCTGCTGTGTGAAATTGCCTTAAATTATTTTTGCTTAAGACTTCAGCTAAGGTGTTTTTAATATCAATTTTTGGAAAAATCACGCCTAAGTCAAGTTTTTCATCATATTCACACATACACAAAACTTGATTTTTACTTAAACGATTTTTCAGCTCACTTGCAATTTGCCTTGCTCTATCGCTTCTATAATTAATGATAATAACTCCATCATCTTTACCAATGCCATCAAAACCAAGATTAAGTGGCTTAAAAAACTCATCATAAATTTTATTCTCATAATTATCGTTTATGTATTGTTCTAAATCACTTTTATTTGCTTTACTAAAAAGCATATTTATATATTCATTTGTTCTATCTAAGTTATTATCCCTATCCATAGCATAAAATCTACCTGAAATACTGCTTGGAGTTATAAAACTTGGATTATTTTTTATAAAATCTTTAAAAGAATTTGGTTTAACATCTCTTCCATCACTTATTAAGTGCATAAAAATATTATTATTAACGCTTGCAATTTTAGCAATTTCGTTAAAGTGAATATAACTTGAATGCACTCCACCATCGCTATATAAACCTATTATATGAATATTTTTATATTTTTTCAAAAAGTCTTTTAAAATACTAATATTTTCTAAGCTTTTATCCTTAATAGCGTTATCAATTCTAACTAGGTTTTGATAAATAACCCTACCACTTCCAATACTCATATGTCCTACTTCACTATTTCCCATTTGACCATCTGGAAGACCTACTGCATTGCCACTTGTTTTAAGTCTTGAAAATTTTGCATTTTGGTTTAAAAAATCATAATTTGGTTTTTTTGCGTGATAAAAAGAATTGTATTCTAATCTATCGTTTAATCCGATACCATCGGTAATTACTAATATACATTTTTGCATTTTTACTCCTTTAAGTATAATTTAAGAGTTGATAGTAAGTGGTTAAACTCTATTAAGCTTAACTAGCTAATATTACTCAAAAATTTTTATTATTATAGGATTAAAAGATGAAGAATTATTACGACATATTAGGCGTTAAAAAAGACGCAAGTACTGACACAATAAAAAAAGCATATAGAAGTTTAGCTAGAAAATATCATCCTGATGTGAATAAAGACAAGGGTGCTGAAGAAAAATTTAAAGAAATTACCGAAGCTTACGAAGTGTTAAGCGATGAAGATAAAAGAAGAGCTTATGATAATCCTTCTTTTGGTGGATTTGATGGCTTTAATTTTAATTCAAGCGGTTTTAGTGGTGGATTTGAGGATATATTTTCTCATTTTGGTTTTGGAGCAGGGCAAAGTAGGTCTTATAATAAACCAGCTCAAGTTGAGTTAAAAATAAGCTTTTTAGAATCTGTTTTAGGAACTACTAGGAGCATTAATGTAAGGGGTGTTAGTTTTGATGTAGAGATTAAATCAGGCGTATTAAATAATCAAGAAATAACTATGCAAAAAGACAATCTAACATTAAAAGCAACTATTAAAATAGAGCATTCAAAAGAGTATGAGCGTGATGGAGATGACTTGACAAAAGAACTTGAAATTCCTTTAAAAATAGCTTTATTTGGTGGTAAAGTTGAGTTTGATACTCCAAAAGAGCAAGGCTTAAAAGTAACTTTAAAAGAAAATGTAAAAAATGGTGGATTAATCCGTGTTAAAGGTAGGGGAATTTATAATTCATATTCTAAAAATCAAGGGGATTTATTCTTAAGAGCTAAGGTGGTTTTACCTGATATTAATACGCTTGATGATAAGTTGGTTAAAGCTTTAAAAGATTATTTATAAAAAGGAGGAAATATGCACTATGATGAACCGGTATTTTTAATTTCTGTAGTATCAAAGCAATTAAATATTCATCCACAAACTCTAAGACAATATGAAAGAGAAGGCTTGATTGAGCCTAATAGAACCTGTGGAAAGGTTAGAATGTATTCGCAAAGAGATGTAGATAGAATTAAATTAATCTTAAGATTTACAAGGGATTTGGGGGTAAATTTAGCTGGAGTTAGCATTATTTTAGAGCTTAAAAGTCAAATAGCAGATTATGAAGAAATGCTAAGTGGTTTAAAAGAAAAGCCTAAGAAAAACGCCTTAATTAAACAAAATCAAAAATACGATGTGATATTTTATGATGATAAAGGTAGTAGCTAATGCAAGAGTTCTTAGAAATATTTTTAATTACAAGTGCTATTGCGATTATTTTAAATGTAGTGCTTAAAAAATTTAGCATACCAACAATTATTGGTTATATTGCAACTGGCTTTATTATTGAAGAAGTATTTTTTGTAACCACTTCAGAACAATTAAGCCACATTGCAGAATTTGGAATAGTATTTTTAATGTTTACCATAGGACTTGAGTTCTCTATCAAACACCTTTTAACTATGAAAACCGATGTATTTATAAATGGTGCTTTACAGATGGGAATATGTGGAATTGTGTTTGCAGTAATTTTGCACCACGCATTTAATATAGCTGATGATATTGCTTTAATTATTGGCTTTACAATTTCACTTTCATCAACTGCAATAGTTCTAAAAATACTAAATGAAAATCAAGACATAAATCAGCGATATGGAAGAAAAGCTTTAGGAATATTATTATTTCAAGATATTGCAGTAATTCCACTATTATTGATGATTGATATTTTCAATCAAGATGGAGTTGCAATTAGCACTTTAGTTGTTAAGACTTTAATATCAGCTTTTATTGTGCTTTTATTGTTATTTTTGATTGGAAAATATATTTATAGCAGGGTACTTTATTTTGTATTAAAGACAAATTCTCAAGAAATATTCATAGCAACAATACTTTTCACTGTCGTTGGTGCTTCGTTTTTAGCTTCATTTTTTGGGTTTTCATATTCACTTGGTGCATTTATTGCAGGAATGATGATAGCAGAAACTGAATTTAAACACCAAATAGAAGCCGACTTAATCCCGTTTAGAGATTTGTTATTAGGATTTTTCTTCATAACCGTTGGGCTTCAAATTAATATAAATATTATCATTCAGTATTGGTATATAATAATTGCACTTACAATTGGTATTATGCTAATTAAGACTTTATGTATATTTTTATTATTAAGTCTTGGAAGCACTAAAAGTGATTCGTTAAAAACTGCATTAAGCGTTAGTCAAATTGGAGAATTTGCTTTAGCAATATTTACTTTATTGGTTGCAAATAAAATGCTAGATACAAATACAGCTCAAATGCTTACTTTATCAGTAATTTTAAGTATGGTTTTATCTCCTTTTATTTTAAAAAATATAAAATCTCTTGCAAGTATTACTAATGATGAGATAATTACCGTAGCTCCTAAGATTGAATCAATGAGCGGACATTTTGTAATATTTGGATATGGCTCACTTGGTCAAGAAGTTGTGCTAAGATTAAAAACTCAAGGCATTCCTTATATCGTGCTAGAAAATGATATGAGTTTAGTTGAGCTTGGACAAAGTAGGGGAGAAAATGTTTTTTATGCTAGTGCAGAGCAAAATACAAGTTTTGATAACGCTAGTATTAAAACAAGTGCAGCAGTAATCGTTACTATTTCAAACGAACAAGTCTTAGAAGTAGTTAGTAAAAAAATACTTGATTATGACCCAAATGCTAATGTAATAATTAGAATAAATAAAGATGAATATAAAATATTTGAAGATTTAGGCGACAATATCAAAATGGTAAAAGAAGAAAAAGTGGTTGCAAGAACACTTTTACAAGAAGCATTAGTTTGCAGAATAAAACAACAATCTTAAAGGAAAAATATGAAAATAGCTACTAGAAAATCATTACTTGCTTTATGGCAAAGCGAATTTGTAAAGGCGAAATTACAAGAAATTGAGCCTAGTTTAAATATAGAATTATTAGAGCTTAGCACTAAAGGAGATGTTATTTTAGATACTCCTTTAGCAAAAATTGGTGGGAAGAATTTGTTTATTAAAGAATTAGAAAACGCAATGCACGATGGGCTTGCACAAATTAGTGTTCATTCTTTAAAAGATGTTGGGGCAAGTTTGGCGTATGATTTTAAACTTGCTAGTATTTGCAAAAGAGAAACTCCTAATGATGTTGTGGTTTTTCGTGGAAATGAAAAATCATTAAATGAACTAAAACAAGGTGCAAAAATCGGCACAACAAGTCTTCGCCGCCAAATGCAATTAAGATTAATTAGAGATGATTTTTCTATTCATTCATTAAGGGGAAATCTACAAACTAGACTTAAAAAATTAAAAGATGGCGAATTTGATGCGATAGTTTTAGCTTATGCAGGACTTAAGAGATTAAATCTTTTAGATGAGTTAAATTATGAGATTTTAGATACAAAAATTATGATACCTTCAGCAGGTCAAGGTGCTGTTGCGATTGAGAGTATTAATGATGAAAAGGTGTTAAATCTTGTATCTAAATTAAATTGCCCTAAAACAGCATTATTATGCAAAATTGAGCGTGATTTTACTGCTACTTTAAATGGTGGTTGTGGTGCTCCAATAGGAATTAATGCAGCTTTTATTGATGATGAGATTATTTGCGTAAATGCGATTATTGGCTTAATTGATGCTAGTAAAATTATAAAAATGCAAAGAAAGATTAATCAAGCAAATGCAAGTGGTTTTGGGGTAGTTTTAGCAAAAGAATTTATAAAACACGGAGCTTTAGAAATTCTAGCTGAAAATGAAGAATTATTAAAAGAAATGCTATGAAAAATTATATAGAAAAATTAAAAAAAGAAAATCTTTTAAAGATTATAAATACACCTTTAGATGTTGAGTTAGAAATCGCTCATTTAGCTTATTTAGAAGCTAAAAAGAGTGATTCAAAAGTTTTGTTATTTACAAATCCAAAAAAAGGCAATATAAATTATGATATGCCAATTATTATGAATGTTTTTGCAAATAGCAAAGCACTTAATTTGGTTTTAGGTAAAAATCCTGATGAGATTGCAGATGAGATTGAGAGCTTATTAAAGCTACATATTCCACCTACATTTGGTGCTAAATTAAACCTTGCAAATAAATTATTTTCTTTAAAAAATATAGCTCCAAAAAGAGAAATAAACAAAAACGCACCTTGTAAGCAAAAAACATATTCTCTAAATCAAATTCCAATCCTTAAAACTTGGGAAAAAGATGCAGGTGCATTTATTACGATGGGTCAGGTTTATACCAAAAGTCTTGATGGTAAGCAAAATAATTTAGGAATGTATCGTTTGCAAGTATTAGATGAAGGGCATTTAATAATGCACTTTCAACTTCATAAAGATGCTAATAATTTCTTTTATGAATATAAAGCCGCAAATAAAAAAATGCCAATAGCTATTGCAATAGGCGATGACCCACTTCATATATTTTGCGCTCAAGCACCATTGCCTAAAGGTATATTTGAATTAATGCTTTATGGATTTATCAAAAAACAAGGAGCAAAATTAGTTAAATGTGATACTAATGATTTGTATGTTCCAAGTAATAGTGATTTTGTAATAGAAGGCGAAATTGATGTAAATCATTTTGCTATTGAAGGTCCATTTGGCGATCATACGGGATTTTATACTCCGCAAGGTAATTTTCCTGTTATGAAAATTACAAAAATTACAGGCAAAAATGAGCCAATTTATAATGCAACCGTAGTTGGTAAACCACCTTTAGAAGATAAATGGATGGGGTATGGAACAGAGAGAATATTTTTACCATTACTTAAGACAACTTGCCCTGATTTGATTGATTATTGTATGCCTGAAAATGGTGTTTTTCATAATCTAATCTTAGCTAAAGTAAAAAGCAATTATGATGGCTTAGCATTAGCTAATATGCACGCATTTTGGGGAGTAGGGCAGATGAGTTTTGTAAAAAATGCTATTTTTGTAGATGAGAATGCACCTAGTCTGAATGATTACCCTAAAATTACAGAATATATTTTAAATAATTTCTCTCCTAAAAAATTATTATTAAGCTATGGATTATGCGATGAACTAGATCATTCTAGCACTAAATTAGGTATGGGTGGTAAGTTAGGACTTGACGCTACTTCAAAATCTACTTATAAAGCTCATACCTTTAAAGTAGAAAAACAAGAAATGGATAAAACAAGTTTTAAACCAAATCTTAAAAATTTATTAGATGATTTAAAAGAATTTGGTTTAGATGAATACAATATTTTCTATCCAGAAGCAAAAACACAAATTACTTGTATAAGCTTAGATAGAAAGCATAATTTAGACACTATTTATAATGCTTGCAAAAATAACTTAGGTGGGATTGTTGTTTTATTTGACAAAGGAGTTAATTTAAATAATCCTTATATGTTAATTTGGAGAGCGTTTAATAATTACGACCCTAGCACTGATATTAAAATAGATGATAATGGGATTTTGGTTGCAGCGTATTCAAAAGGCGAAATAGATGGCTATTTAAGCGAATGGCCTAGCACAACTGATTGCAATAAAGATGTAATAAATAAATTAATAGATTTAAAATTATTAGAAAATGATGAAAAATTTTTCAAAAGCTATGAAGTTTTTTAAACTTTAGCCGATTTAGAAAAAAGCTTATTAAAAGGAGATAGTAATGGAGATTTTTAAAGCAGCGAGTTCTCAATATGATACTCAACTAAAAGCTAGTGCAGAAACAACTAAAATGCGCCCAGTTGAGCAAACTCATATTGAAACAAATTCAGGTAAGCAAAAAAATGAAGAAATAAACAAGGAAATAACAAAAGAAAAGCTTGATGAATCTATTAAAAAATTAAATGAAAATATGGAAGAATTACAAACTGATGTAAGATTTGGTTATAACGATAAAATCAATCAAATGTATGTAGATGTAATCGCTACAAAATCAGGTCAAATTATTCGTAAAATTCCAAATGAAGAAGTAATTAAGCTTAGCGAAAGTATGAAAGAAGCAATAGGAATTATTTTTGATAAAAAAAGTTAATTGCTTTAAAGAATTTAAAAGGAGTTAAATATGGGAACAGGTTTAGGATTAATAGCAGGAGCTAATAAATTTCAATTTAAAGAAAAATATGACGCTTTAAAAGCAAACGAGCAAAAATCTTTATTAGCAATACCTAATAAAAAACTATCTGATACACAAGCAAAGCAAAAGGATTTAACAGATTTAACAACACTTTTAGGCAGTTTTAAAGGTGATATATCTTCTTTAGTGGAAGGAGAAGCATTTTCTAAAAGTAAAGTAGATGCTACAGGTGAGAGTGCTAGTATGACTACTACTAAGGGTGTTAAAGTAAGTGATTTTGATATTAATGTTAAACAACTTGCTACAAAAGATGCTTATCAGACTAATTCTTTTTCTAGCGAAACTTATGGCATATTTAACGATGTTGGTATTATTAAAAGTGATGGTCAAAAAGAAATGCTAAAAGAAGCAGAGTTTAAAATCACTGTAAATAAACAAACATTTACTATTAAGGTAAATTCAGGAGATTCTTTACAAACTTTAAATGACAAAATTCTATCAGCTACAAATGAAAACAATAAAAAATTAAGCGATTTTGTAAGCACTAAGGTTTTAGATACAGGTCATGATAATTATAGGCTTATGATTACAAGTAAAGAAGCAGGAATTGATAATGAAATAGTATTTGGAAGTGCTTTTAAACTTGACGACCCTAATACAGCAGAGTTTTCAAAAGCAGTTCTTAAAAAGCTTGGTTTATTAGACGCTGCAAATGCTAGTGCTGCTAAAACAGAGCTTAAAAAAGCTAACGAGCAATTAGACGCATCTAAAGTTATTTTAGGTGGTAGTGGATACTTAGAAAATATTCAAAAACAAGTTTCTGAATTAGCTCAAGAAAAAGAATTAAAATATAAAGCTTATACAAGTGATTCTAGTAATCCTGATAATATTGTTGAAACTGAAATAACTTTTAAAATTAATAAAGATACAGATTTATCTAAGTTAAGTGATAGTGAAAGAAAAGCAGTTTTTGCCGAATTTAAAGATAAAAATGATATGACTCAACAAACAAAAAACTGGGTTGAATATATTAAAAATACCGGAGAAGAATTAAATATTTCATATAAAGATAGTGCTACTAATCAAACAAAAGCAGTTAGTATAAATAAAGCTACTAATTTTGATAATTTAACGGCAGAACAAAAGAAAGGAATTCAAGAATTTTTTGAAACTTCTAGGGAAAATTATTTTATAAATGAATTAGATGTAAAAGCTGCTCAAACTAAATATGATGGAATTGATGCAAAATCAAACCATGTTCAAACAGCGCAAGATGCTAAGTTTATTTATGAAGGTATTGAGATTAGCAGAAGCACAAATACCATTGATGATTTAATAATTGGAGCAAAAATTTCTCTTAAAAAAGAAGGTATTACCAACTTTAAAGTAAGTGATGATTTAGATTCTTTAACAGAGCATTTAACTACTTTTACAACGAATTATAATTCTATAGTTAATTCTCTTGCTACCTCAACAGGTTTTGATAAAGAGAAAAAAACAGCAGGAAGTTTGCAAGGAATTAGCGAAGTAAGTAAGCTAAAAACAATGTTATCATCAATGATTACTAAGACTGATTCAAATGGAATTAGTTTATCTAGTATGGGGTTTGAGCTTAATGAAAAAGGAATTTTAACTTTTAAAAAATCAAAATTTGAAGAAGCTTATAAGAAAAATAGCGAAGGAATTAAAAATTTCTTACAAGGTAGCGTAAAATACCAAGAATTAAGCACTACAAGTAAGACAATTAGTCAAAAAGTAGCTTTAGCTGAAGGGGATTTGAAGATAAATGGTAAGGAAATTACCTTTAAAAAAGAATTCCTAGATAAGTTAAATGAACAAGATAGCAAAGTAACTCAAGAAGAGTATATAAATAAATTAATTGAAGCTATTAATGATGCGAAAATAGATGGTGTAACGGCTAAATTAGGTAAAGAAAATAATATTATTATTACAAGTGATGGAAAAAATGCACTTGAAATAGGTGGTTCTAGCGAGAAGTTATTACAACTTGGTTTAGAAGAAAAAACAATAAGAACTATTAAAACAGAGCAAACAGGAGTGTTTAGAACATTTAAAGATACTTTAGATAGTATGGTAGGCACTGATGGAACTCTTACTAAATATAATAAAAATTTAGAAGATGATGTTAAAAAGCTAAATGAAGAAATCAAAAAAACCAATGAAGAAATTGAGAAAAGATATGAGATTTTAGCTACTAGACTAAGTATGTATGATGTTATTTTAAATAAGCTTGATAATCAAAGCCAAACGATTACAGCTTTAACAAATGCAGCATTTGCTAATAAATAAGGAATATAAATGGTAAGTAATGCTTATGCGAGTTATTCTCATAACAATATTTCAATTGAGAGTAATGAGAAAATGATTGAGCTTTTATACGAGGGCATACTTAGGTTTTGCTCTCGTGCCAAAAAAGCCATAGAAAAAAACGATATAGAAGCCAAATGTAAAAATATTAAAAAAGCCACAGCAATTTTTGTTGAGCTATTAAATTATTTAGACTTTAGTCAAGGTGATGTTAGTTATTATTTACAAGGGCTTTATTCTCATCAAATTAGCACACTTAGTAAGGTAATAATTGATAGTGATACTGCTAAATTAGATGAAGTTATGAAAGTTGCTAATGGTTTGCTTGAAGCTTGGCGTGAAGTAAATCAAATGGAACTTTAAAATCAATAAGTTTGAAAAAGAATTTGAGTTAAGTTTGAAAAAGAATTTATAGAATTTAGAATTAATTCTAAATTCTATTAGCTAAGCTTATTGCTTAGCTCTTTGTTTTTCCCAATCTTCCCAACTATGTGGAGTTGTGTCCTTTAAATCATATAAAGTTTGTGCTAAATCTTTATGCCCTACATGTTTATGACAATCGGTGCATTTCATCTCATCAGCACTACCTTTAAAACTTAGATAGGTAAGATGGATTGGTAATGTGCTTTCATTGTCTTTTACGAAAGCATTTTCGTGGCATTTTAGACAAGAGCTATCAAAAGTATAATTTTTTCTAGCGTGTTCTCTATTTGCTAGCCAATCTTTTTTAGTTGGGTCTTTTGTTAAAGTTGTAAAGCCTTCTGCTATTCCGTTTTTAGCTTTAGTCAATAAGTATTTTGCCAAATTGTCGTGTGGTAAATGACAATCAGCACAATTAACTACCACTCCTTTAGGATTTTTAGCCCCGTGTATATCATCATTAACATTTGTGATTGCTATAGGTCCATCCCAAGAATGGCAACTTCCACAAAACGGATATTTGCCTGTTACATGAACAATTTTTTCTCCTAAGAATACTAAAACAAGAGTTATGATTACTATCATACAAGTAAAAGCTATTTTATTTTTCATGTATTCTCCTTTATTTTACTTTTAAATTTTTTAAGATTTCTTGGCTATGGCATCTAGCACACATATTAACAGATGGTTTATGAGTTTTATGACAATTATCGCAGTCTAATTTATCATAATGTGGGCTTTGATGAACATTGTTATTATGTCCGTAACCTGCAGTATATTCTGCTAATTTTGAATAATCCCCGTGGCATTTTATACAACTATTTAGCATAGCTGATGAATAATCTTTCTCTTGTGCTTCTAGGTGGCAATCATTACACTTAAGATTTAATTTTTTATGAATTCCTTTCACTTCATAGGCTTTTTCACTAAAATCTACATTTACTTTTCCTAACGAATCCTTTAATACATTTTCATTTGCAAATAAAAAACAGGCAAATAAACATATAATGCTAATAAATCTCATTGCTAACCCCTTAATAAATTATAATTTTTTGCTAGAGTATTTCCAGCTCTTTTTCCATAAACTAAGCAATCTAAAACCGCATTAGAACCCAATCTATTGTATCCGTGTCTTCCACCAGTAATTTCTCCACACGCATACAAACCTTGAATTAATTGCATATCATTATCATATACTTCACAATCTTTATTGGTTTTTACTCCACCCATACAATGATGAACTTTTGGTCCTGGTCTTGCAGCAAAAAATGGAGCTTGTTCTATTTTTATATACTTTCCTTTGTAATCTGAAAAATTGCGATTAAATTCTGGGTCTTTATAATCTTTATCTTTTGAAGCAAGTTCAACATACTCATTGTATCTTTTTAACTGCTCTAAGAAAGGCTCTTTATTGATATTATAATGAGCTATTAATTCATCCATTGTTTCAAATTGTTTTACAGCACCAACTAATAAGCCCCTATTTAAATCTTCTATATCAACCGTTTTAGTGCCATTTATATCCATAATTAAAACAGGTGGATTTAAACCTTTTTCATTCATAGCTAATATTGCATCGCTACCTTGTTTTCTATCAGTAATTTCATTTACAAATCTTTTTCCTGTTTTAGGATTTACCATCATTCCATAAGCATAAGCCCTAGTAATCCATCTATAAGCAAATCCAAAACCGCCTTCATCTTGACTTGTTACGTGCATACTTTGAATATATTGCATATCTATGAATTTAACATTATCATTTATTAGTTTTTGTGCTGTGTAGCCAGTAGCTCCTAAATGATTTGTGGTTAATACATCATCTCTTAAACTAGAGTCAAATATTTGTCTAAATTTTAAATCAGCTCCCCAACCACCAGTAGCTAAGATAATACCACCAAAGGTTCTATAATATTTAGTAATTCCACTTTCATTGTTTTTTTCTTCATATCCACGCTCAAAGTTAAATTGATATTTTTCTCTTACTTTAATTCCAACAACTTTATGATTTTTATCATATAAAATATCATCCATTATAACTCTTGTTAAAATCTTACCGCCTCTATTAAGAATTTGTTCTTGTAATGGTCTTGTGATATAACTACCTGCACCTGCTGAATGAGAGCGTGGAACGCTATGACCACCACTTCTGCTAACCCACTTAAAATTAACTCCATTATCTATAAGCCAATCAAGAGTTTTTACTCCATCATTTATCATAATATTTACTAATTCTAAATCATTTAAATTCTTACCACTTTTTAATGTATCTTGTATGTGTAGATTAATATCATCAACTATTCCATCTCTAGCTTGTAATTTTGAGCCAGCAACAGCCATTGAACCACCTGAATAAGCCGAGTTGCCACCTAAATAAGGCATTTTATCAATCATAACAACATTTTTAATACCATTATCCAAAAGACTTAGCATAGCTGCACTTCCTGCAAAACCACTTCCAATTACTATTGCATCATAATATTCATCCCATTTTATATCATCAATATCTATACTATTAGATAAAGCAATATTAGGCATTAAAATAGAGCCATACACTAAGCCAGAAAACTTTAAAAAGTCTCTTCTATCTTTAGTTTTCATAAAACCTCCTAATTAAAAAATAAGTTTAATAATAATTTTATTTTAAAATAAAATATACTTAGTAAATAATAAAAATTTTTTAATAATATTTTTAGTTTAATAATTATTATGAAGTAATAATAAGGATTTTTGATAAGTGATATTAATTTATTCTTATATAAATAAATTAATATAATTAAGGTTTTTGTAAAAAGAATTTGGTTAATGATTAACAATAATTTCAAATGGTAAAATTATGTCGCAAATCAAATTAAGGAGATAATTATGTCAGTAGCAGTAGTTTTCGGAAGTGCTATGGGAAATACAGAAGGCGCAGCAGAAAAAATTGCAGAAGCACTAGGTGCTGAATTATTAAATATCGCTGATGTTGATGCTGATAAACTAAATGGTTTTGATAAATTAGTTTGCGGAACTTCAACTTGGGGTAGTGGTGACTTACAAGATGATTGGGATTCATTTGATTTTAGTGGTCTAAAATTAGCTGGTAAAACAGTAGCTGTATTTGGTATGGGAGATAGCTCAAGCTATTCTGATACTTTCTGCGGCGGTATGGGTAAATTAGCTGCGGCATTAAAAGAAGCTGGTGCAAATTTAGTTGGAGCAGTTTCAACTGATGGTTATGATTTTGAAGATTCAGAAGCAGTAGTTGATGGTAAATTCGTTGGTCTTGCATTAGATAATGACAATCAAGAAGATTTAACAGACGAAAGAATTGCAAACTGGGTAGCACAAATTAAAGCTAACTTCTAATCACGAAATAGCAAGTTTTTTACTTGCTATTTTAAGGATACTTATGAAAAAGTTTTTATTATTATTTTTAGTGTTTTCAATTAATTTTTTATCTGCTGATTTAATTAAAGTAGCTATGAAAAATCAACCAAATAATATAAATCCAATTTATAATCCAAATGATGATTTAGTAAATTTATTATATTTAGGTTTGTTTTATAAAAATAATAATAAAGAATTAATTCCTGCACTAGCTAATTCATACAAAATAAGTAATGATAAATTAAGATACGAATTTGAATTAAAAAAAGGTCTTCATTTTATAAAAAATAATATAGATTTTGGAGAATTTACTTCAGAAGATGTAAAAACTACTTATGAAATAATTATAAATCACTTTTTTAATTCAAATTATAGTAGATTTTATAATAATATTTCTCAAATAAATATAATTGATAAATATAAAGTTGAATTTGTATTGAAGTATCCAGATAATGATTTTTTAAATTCTTTAACGTTAGGGATTATGTCAAAAAATGCTCTTATTAAATATGGTTTAAGTTGGTTTAATAGTGATGCTATTGGTCTTGGTACTTATAATTTAAAGCAATTTAACAACGAACAAATAGTTTTAGTGAAAAATCCTAATGCTATTTTTAAAGCACTTAATGACGGGGTAGTTTTTAAGTTTTATCAAAATGAAGTTCAAATAAAAAATGCTTTAAATAATGACATAATTGATGTTGGCTTGATTAATTATAAAAATATAAAAAATATTGATGATGATTTAGTATATAAGACTTTAGAATCAGATCACGCTATAGCATTACAATTAAATAATAAAGTAATTTATGATAGGAAATTAAGATATGCAATTTCTTTGATTATTTGTAACAAATCTATTTTAAATCAATTACCAAATTTTAGTATTAATAAACATATTTTAAGTTTAAATAATAATGGTTGTGATAGAGCAGAAGCTAGAAAAATTATAAATGAATTAGGATTTTATAAAGATAAAAAGAGTATAGAATTAAATATTAATAAAGAAAGCACAGCAAATTATTATAAAAAATTAGATTTACCTTTAAAATTAGAAATTTATGTAGATAAAAATAATAAAGACTACTTAAGTATAGCCGAAAATCTTGCTATGCAATTAAAAGATTTTGGAATATTAACAGATGTATTACAAACCAACAATGATGATTATGAAGCTAGTAAGATTGTAGATATTGAAGTATATGATAGTATTAATTTTGCAACTATTTTAAATACAAATAAGATTAATAAAACTCAAGCAAAAAATACCATAAATCAAGTGCAAGAGAATTATTACAAAGAGTTTCAAGAGCAGATTAAAATGAACCCTTCTTATGTATTTTTGGTAAATTACAATTATTTTTTAGCTTATAATAAAAAAATTAAAGGTATTGAAAATATGCCAATAGGATTTAATGGAAACGGATTATTTTCTCAAGTAATTAAGTGGTATAAATATGAATAATTTCATTATTAGCCTAAAAGATTTTTTTACATTTAGATTTTTAGCATTTTCTTTATTTCCATTAATTATAAGCTCAATTATATTTATTAGTTTATTAACACTTGCATTTAGTTATGTTGGTAGTTTAGATTTTAACGAAGAAGCTTTTAACTTTTTTTTAGGTGCGATGATACTACATGCCATACAAATATTTATTATGATAATTACTATTTCAGGTGGTGGTTTTTTAGCTTTATATTTATCTATATTTTTTGCTTTAGTTATTACTTCATTTTTAACTCCAATGATAGTTAGAGAAATTAATTTAAAGCATTATAATTACAATAAATTAGATGAAATAGGGTTAATTCAAATAACTTGGCTTTTGTTTAAAATTGTATTGAAATTCTTATTTTTTTTATTTTTTGTGCTTTTATTTCACATAATTCCTATATTAAATTTCATAGCATCATTTTTAATGTTTTGCTTAATGTTTTATTTATTTTTTAATTTTTTAATTTACGATGTGGCTAGTTGTGTTTTAAATAAAAATGATTTTTTAAGTTTTAAACCTTTTAAATTTAAATATATTTTTTGCGTATTTTTATTTTATTTAGCTTCAAATATTCCTTATGTTGGGTTTTTTCTACCTGTATTTTTTGTAATATTTCTAGCTCATTTATTATTTCAAAATGAATTAAGATTAAAACAGCCTTTAAATTGATTAAAAATAACTTTTATATTTTGATTTTTTTGTAGTATTTAATTTTATTTTTAAGGAGATTATTATGGTTTTAAACAATGAAATTATTTGTAATGTATGTAGTCTAAAAGCTAGCGAAGACGAGCACGCAGTATTTATTAGAGCTCATAAAAACAATAAGCCAGTAGATATTTGCACAAGTTGTATTCCGAGCGTAATTCACGGCTCTGGAATGGTTGTAAAAAGTGATGAAGAAATCATTAAAGATTTAGATTGATTTTAGGAATTTCATTTGAAATTCCTATGGTAATTGTATGTTATTTAGCATTTTAGAATTTTTACATAATTACTATGGCTTAATAATAACTATTTTTTACTTCATATTACTTGGTATATTCGTTTTATTTATAAAAAAGGCAGAAAAATTTATAAATGACAAAAATAAAGAAATTCAAACATTAAAAATAGATAAAGAAGATTACGAAGATACAAAAACTGATAAAAATATTTTGCTATACAAGAATTATAAATATGAAGAAGAATTATTAAAACTCAAAGATGAGTTAAAACGATTACAGACTTTAACAACTTCAGATATTAATAAAATAGCCATTGAAAAAGCACAAGAATTGATATTAGAAAAAGAAAAAGATTATGAAGAAAAATTAAAAGAATTAAATAGATATTATAAACTAGAAAAAGATAAATTAATTCAGTCTTATGAATTAAAAATAAGTGAAGAAAAAAACGCACAAAATAAAATCAAATTAGAAAATATCAAAAAAGGCAAAAATTACGAATATCAAATAAAAATATACTATGAAAATATAGGTTATAAGGTTTTTCCAAATGGTTTTGTGAATGGTAAAAACGATAAAGGCATAGATTTAATAGCGTATAAAAATAGTGAAATAAGGCTAATTCAATGCAAGTGCTACACAAATCCACCAAAACAATATCTGCTTAGAAAATTTATAGGAGATTGCGAAGTTTTTATTAGAAACAATCCATCATTATGTGATAATAAAATAATTTATAAAGATTTTATAACAAGCTGTAATGATAAAGATTACGGAGTAGTGTGTTATTTAAGAGAATATCCAAATGAAATAAATTATCAAATCATTAACTATATAAATTAAAGCATTAAGACAATAAATAATAGATTAATAATTT
Organism: Campylobacter sp. RM12651; assembly: GCF_022369475.1. NCBI lineage: Bacteria > Pseudomonadati > Campylobacterota > Epsilonproteobacteria > Campylobacterales > Campylobacteraceae > Campylobacter > Campylobacter sp. RM12651. Next base: position 1,172,659 of record NZ_CP059600.1, on the reverse strand, counting down.
TTTATTTGCTATAATTAACCTTATTTTTAAAGGTAGGATATGAATGAGTTTTTAATATATCTAACATATTTTTTAGATAATTTACATGGTTTAGCTAGTGGAATTATTAGTATTTTAATTCCTATAGATTATGTGCCATTTTTTATTACCTATCCTACGCTTTTTGCCCTTACATTTTTTATAGGAATGAACCTTTATCCTAGATTTATAATAGCTTTATATATTTTATTTTTTTATTTGGTTATAAGAGTTGGGCTTATTGATAGAGATGCCGGTGGGTGGTTTGTAGTTTTACAACTATTGCTACCAATTGTATTTTCACTATTAATTTGGTGGTTTTATAAGTTAATAATGAAACAAAATCAAAAATTTATTAAAGGTATATTCTATTTTTTCTCATTTTTAATGATTGCCTTTCACGGAATATTATTAATAAGTCATTTTAATTTACAGCAAAGTCCAAAGCACGAAGTAATAGAACTTAAAAAACCAAATACCTTATTATTAAGCACAATTGAAAAACAAAACTATACGATAGATGGAAAATTTTTTAAAAGTGTAAAATTGATAGTTGATAAAGAAGTGCAATTATATGAAAATTATAAAAAATATGAAAAACGCTTTGAAGAAGAAGCTTCAAAATTACCAACTAGACTTAGCAAAGATAAACTAATAAATTATGATATTTATGGTTATTATAAACCTTGTAGTTATGCAATAACAAATTTAAATAATTTGAGTTTAGAACTTAGCCCTAATCTTAATAGAATTTATGATTCTTTTACTAGGTTATTTATTGATAACTATTATCTTAGTTTAGACAATTATATAAGTGATTGCTCTAATGATGTTTATACAAATTATTTAAATAAATTAAAAGGAGAATTAAAATGAAAACAAGTTATAAAAATATTAGTAATTTTTATAATTAATCTTATTAAAAATAAAGGATAAATTTGAATATAGATAATTTAAAAGATTATAAAATAAAAAACGATTATTTATATAGCTTAGAGCTTATTAGGTTATTTAATGAGATTTTTTCAATTTTACTTATTTTTATCTTGTTTTATTTTACAATAGATATTATCAATGAATTAAATAGTAAACCCGAAAAAACAATGACTGACATACGAAGAATTCAAAAAGGTTGGAGTGGCATTATTGATGGTATTTTTTTCGTTGCATTCTTTTTAAAACTTAGACAAATAAAAAGACTTAGATTTGTTAAAAATAATGATTTTTATATTAGCGTAGATAATGAAAAGATATGTTTTGATACTTATGAGATAGATGAAGCAGGTGTTTTTGGTATAGCAAAGAGCTATAAGAAAGTAACTGCAACGATAAATAAAAGCGATATAGTTTTTAGATTACAAACCAAGCGACCTGCTTTAGCTTATTCGTATATATTCAATAAAGACGCTTATAACACTAAAGAAACAGAAAATCAAAGTTTAAATTATAGATTAGACTACCCTATAGCTAGAATAATTTTCTTTCCTATAATTATGTTTTTTGTAATATTAGATATTTTATCAAGCTATTTAGCACTATTTTTCTTAAATGGTAAAAACTTAAAAACTTACACAATATATCAAACTAAAACCAAGCTAGTTTCATTGCCTTTTGTTGATGATTTATCGGTTTATTTTTTATACACAGAGTTTAGACAAAAGTATTCTGCAATAAGTAAAGGCGGATTTGAAATGGAATTTAGAGAAGAAGCACAACCACTAGGTGAAAAATACATAGCAAAACAACAAAAGAAAATTGAAAAGATTTTAAGTGAAAAGTCTTCAAATACAATTAAATAATTTTAATTTTTATATAAATTACCTTTAAAATATAATGTATTATAAAATAAATTCTAATTCAAATCACAAGAATTTGAATTAGATATTTTTGTCAATCAAGAGAATTAATATCGCTTATTTCGTGATGGATATATCTTTCATCGTTTTCTAAGGTATCAACGCTTTTAAACATTCTTTCCCAGCGGATATTATAATCATCATCCCAGCTTAGATAAACAAACCAAGGCTTACCTTCAATATATTTATAATCTACGCTTCCCCAAAAGCGGCTATCATTTGAGTGGTCGCGATTATCACCCATCATAAAGTATTCATTGCTAGGCACCTTATAATAATACGCTTTAATATCACTTCTTAATTCACTAACATAAATTGGCTTCATTACAAATTCACCCTTAGCCATAAAGTATTCTATGACCTTATCAAAATCCACTCTTTCATCATAATGAATACCCTTTTTAGTATAAGGCTCTTTTATGTATAATTTGCCTTGTAAAATCACTTGTTTATTAGCAGGATAATTTGCTCTCATGTATTCATCTCCTTCGTGCATTCTTACATAAAGGGTCTTATTTGCAAATATTATCTCATCATCTCCTAAAGCAACGCAGCGTTTAACATAATGTAGCTTTGTATTGTGCGGATACAAAAACACCACTATATCATCTCTTTTAGGCTTAGCATAGCTTAATAAATGCCCATCGCCTTTAAAATCAGGCAACACAGGAACTTCTAGGAATGGAATTCTAGGAGTTGGTATCCCGTAGGCGAATTTTTTTACAAATAAATGATCTCCTACTAAAAGTGTGTTTTTCATAGAGCCACTTGGTATTGTAAAAGCTTGAGCTACGAAAAATATAAAAATAAGAACAAATACAATAGTCCCCGTCCATGAATTCCAAAAATCAACTAATTTTTGCCATTTTGTTTTATTTTCTTGCATTTTCTTCCTTTTTTAATCTTGCTTCATATGTGTTTTGCATTAGTGCATAAATAGTCATAGGTCCTACTCCGCCAGGAACTGGAGTAATCATACTAGCTTTATTACTTGTCTTAAGATAATCTCCTGATAGTTTTTTGCCATCAATTTCTTTGCAAATCCCAACATCAATTAAAATAGCTCCATCTTTTATAAAATCATCATTTATTAGATGAATTACACCTGTAGCACTTATTAAAATATCAGCGTTTAAAGTATGCTCTTTTAAATCTTTTGTATATTTGTGGCATACGCTAACACTTGCACCTTCATTAATCATCATAGCAGCAAGTGGGCGACCTACTATGATACTATCGTTTATTATGCAAATATTTTTGCCTTTTACACTGATACCATAATGCTTCATCAAAATATCAATTCCAAGCGGGGTGCAAGCATAAAAATGTGGTTTTAAATTCGCTAAAACTAAACCTAAATTAAGTGGAGTAAAACCATCTACATCTTTAATAGGATTTATAGCGTTTATGATATTGTCTTTATTGATATGATTTGGTAAAGGTAGTTGCACTAAGATAGCATCTACACCATCATCATCATTTAAATCTCTTATGATTTTTAATAATTCTTCTTCGCTAATACTACTATCTAGCTTATAATCTTTACTAATTATTCCTAATTCATTACAAGCTTTTAATTTACTTCTTACATAAACCCCACTAGCATAATCATCTCCTACTAAAATTACAGCTAAGCAAGGTTTGGTTTTTAGCTCATTAATTTTGAGTTTTAATTGTGCGTATAATTCTTTGCTTAATTTTTTTCCATCTAGTATCAATTTGTAACCTTTATAAAAATAAAGATTGTATTATAACCCTTAAAAACAACGGATTATAAAATGAAATCAAAATTAATATTATTAGTTTTTAGCGTATTTGTTTATGCTAATAGTGATTTTTTAAGCAAAGATGAATATCAATTAAGCTTGTATCAAAACCCAAGGGGAATTGGTTGTGATAAATGTCACGGGCTTGATGGAAGTGAGCAAATATTTGCTACTTATAAAGAAAATGGAAAAACCATTCAAGTAATAATCCCTAGTATTAAAAATATTAGTTATGAGAATTTTTATAAAGCCTTAGTTAGTAAAACAAGTTCAAAAAATATAATGCCAAATTATTATTTAACAAATGAAGAAATAAAAAATTTATACTTATATATCAAGAAAAAAGGAGAAAAAAATGACAAATAAAGAAGCTTTCGCACAAGCACAAACATTAATAGCAGGTGGGGTTAATTCTCCTGTAAGAGCGTTTAAAAGTGTAGGTAGTGAGCCTGTATTTATAAAAAAGGGCGATGGTGCTTATATAATTGATATTGAAGATAAAAAATACCTTGATTTAGTTCAAAGCTATGGGCCTTGCATTTTAGGACACGCTGATATAAATGTAACAAATGCTATTATTAATGCAGCAAAAGATGGCACAAGTTATGGTGCTCCTACATTAGCTGAAAGCAAATTAGCACAAAAAGTTATATCATTGTATCCTGCGATAGAGCAAATTAGATTTGTAAATAGTGGGACAGAAGCTACTATGAGTGCAATTCGCTTAGCAAGAGCTTATTCTAATCGTGATGGGCTTATTAAATTTGATGGTTGTTATCACGGACACGCTGATATGCTTTTAGTAAATGCAGGAAGTGGCTTGGCTACTTTTAATACTCCAAGCTCAAGTGGAGTTAGTAAAAACGCTGTAAAAGATACTTATACAGCTAAATACAATGATATAGAAAGCGTAAAAGAGCAAATTGCTATAGCAAAGAGTAATGGTAGTGAAATAGGTGTGATTATTATTGAACCAATTGCAGGAAATATGGGTTTTGTCCCTGCTAAAAAAGAGTTTTTAGAAGACCTTAGAAAGCTTTGTGATGAATTAAAAATCGTTTTGATTTTTGATGAAGTTATGAGTGGTTTTAGAGCTGCTTTAGGTGGGGCTTTAGAGATTTATAAAGTTGTGCCTGATATGGTTTGTTTTGGTAAGGTTATTGGTGGGGGACTTCCTGTTGGAGCTTATGCTGCAAAAAAAGAAATTATGCAACTTCTAAGCCCACTAGGCGGAGTATATCAAGCAGGAACGCTAAGCGGAAATCCACTTGCAATGGCAGCAGGTATTGCAAATCTTGAGCAATTAAACGATGATATTTATAAAAAATGTGATAAATGGGCAAAAAATGCAATTAATGCTATGCTAGATGAGAGTAAAAGTGCAGGAGTGCCTTTTGTAGCTAAAAATATAGGTTCAATGTTAGGATTTTTCTTTAATGAAAAATACCCATTAAATTACGATGACGCTAAGACAAGTGATACAGCTAAGTTTTCAAGATTTCATAAAATTATGCTAGAAAATGGAGTAAATCTTGCACCATCAACCTATGAAACTGCATTTATTTGCTCTAAGTTTGAAGATAAAGAGCTTGAAATATTTATAAATGCGTTCAAAAAGGCTATTCGTGCATAACGAAGAAAATAAAAGAGCTAAAAAAGTAAAAAGTGTAATAGATGCTGCAAATCATCTAAGCTTAGGTATTAGCATTGTAGTTGCAGTGCTAATTGGCGTTGGCTTAGGGCTTTTACTAGCTAAGATTTATAAGCCTTTATTTTTCGTAGGACTTGCGTTTGGAATAGCAGCTGCAATTTCAAATGTATATAAGGCTTATAAATTATTATTAAAAATCAACGAAGATGATAAGAAATAAAGTCTTTTTAACCTTAAATCAAGGTTAAAAAGGCCAAATAGTTTCAACTGCTTTTGTTCCCCAAGGTTTTTTAGTAGCTTTATCAATTTCGCCTTGAGTTGAATAAAGTATTTTAGCGTCTGCTATGTATTTGCTCTCAATTGTGTTTTGACCTGTTATATCATAAGGTCTAATTACTCCAGAGATTTGAACGATTTGTTTTTCTCCGTTTATTAATAATTGTCTTTTTCCTTCAATAAAATAATTTCCATTAGCCAATACCTTTATTACTCTAGCACTAATTGTTGTTTGAAATTTTTCATTTCTACTAGCTTGACCGCTACCACTAAAGTCTGAATTATTTTTTGTTTGAAAGCCAATATCTGCTGATTTATTAAGACTTGATAATAATCCTGCAAAAACTCCGGAATTTAAATTAGCATTAGAAGATTTATTCGTGCTTTTACTAGCTTTGCTACTTTGGCTTGTGTCTTCTTTAATAATTATCGTAACTATATCATTTACATTCATAGCTTTATTATCGCTAAAAAGTGGATTAGAGCCTTTTCCAAAAAGTGAGCCTGGACTTCCTAAATTATTATCAGCCTTAGGTTCAATTTGCTCTACATATGTTGGAGCTTTCATATCCATTTGCGGATCAGCCAAACCACAACCTGAAATTAACAAAGAGAAAACAAAATATTTTATGTAACTTTTTTTCATATTTTCTTCCTTATTTATTAATATTTTAGGCATATACTCTAGCGAAATTTAATCAATGAAGGAGTAGCAATGAATGCGATTTACTTTCAAAAACAAAGCAGGGAAAGTTTAGATAATCTTGCTATAAAATTATCAAAAAAATATTCAAATATTGTTGTTTTCCAAGCACTTGCTTGTGAAGACGGGGTGTGTGGTTTAAATAAATTATCAAAAGAGCATAATATAAAAACTGAATACTTATATGATAGTGCAACAGGCGTTAAAGAGTATTTGAAAAATGAAAATACTTTTTATAAAAATATAATCATTAAAGTTAATGAATTAAAAGCTAAATATGATTTTGTATTAGTTGCTAGTTTTGGAGTTTTTGGTGGTCTTGATACTTTTTGGATAAATTTAAAACTAAGTAAAGAGCTTAATTTAAATTATGTAATTGATAATGATTTAACCAAATTTGAGTTTGCTAAAATTCATCATAAATACGCAAGTTTATATAATGAAAATACAAGCTTAGATGAGTTATTAAATCTTAAAAAACCTGATTATATAAGCCCAATGGCATTTGAAGTTATGCTAGAGAGCAAGGCTAAAGAAAATGTTAAAACCATAGTTTTACCAGAAGGAAATGACGAGCGTATTTTAAAGGCTGCTAGTATTTTATTAGAAGGTAAAGCTGTTAAATTAATTATCTTAGGAAACAATAAAGAAATAGCACAAAAAGCTAGTGATTTAGGTATAGATTTAGATGATGTTAAGACTTATAATCCAGGTAATTCATCATTAGATGATGAATGTGCAAATGCACTTTATGAAGCTAGAAAATCAAAGGGAATGAGCCTTGAGCAAGCAAAAGAACTTATAAAAGATAGAAATTATTTTGGAACTTTATTAGTGCATTTAGGCTACGCTGATGCTATGGTTAGTGGGGCTGCATGTTCAACTGCTGATACAATTCGCCCAGCTCTTCAAATAGTTAAAACTAAACCAGGTGTTAAGAGTGTAAGTGGTGGATTTTTTATGTGCTTAAGTGATAAGGTTTGGTATTTTGCTGATTGTGCGGTAAATCCTAATCCAACTCCTGAAAATCTAGCCGAAATTGCAAGTGTTAGTGCGGCTACTTATAAGGCTTTTGGTTTTGAGCCAAGAGTTGCAATGCTATCTTATTCAACTGCAAATAGCGGTAGTGGAGTAAGCGTTGATTTAGTAAAACAAGCGTGCGAATTAGCAAAATCTTATGAGGGATTAAATTATGATGGTCCTATACAATTTGACGCAGCAGTAGATATTGCAACAGCAAGTAAAAAAATGCCTGATAGCAAAGTAGCAGGAAAGGCAAATGTATTTGTATTCCCTGATTTAAATGCAGGAAATATAGCTTATAAAGCAGTGCAAAGAAGTGCAGGGGCTATTGCGGTTGGTCCTGTTTTGCAAGGTTTAAACAAACCTATTAATGATTTAAGTAGGGGTTGTTTGGTTGAAGATATTGTAAATACATGCTTAATTAGTGCAATTCAAGCACAATAAATTATAAAAAAGGAAAAATTATGAAAAAAATATTAGTTTTAAATGCAGGTTCAAGCTCACTGAAATTCCAATTATTTTTTAATGAAGATAGTGTTGCGAGTGGTTTGGTTGAGCAAATTGGAGAAAGTAATTCAAGAGCAAAAATTAAATTTGATGGCAAAGAATTAGAGCATTTAGGTGGCATAAATAATCACGAAGATGGCTTAAAAGTAGTTCGTGATTTATTTGCTAAAAGCGGACTTTTAACTGATTTTAATGAATTAGCAGCAGTAGGTCATCGTGTGGTGCATGGTGGAGATAAATTTATTAAAGCAACATTAGTTGATGATAAATGTTTAAAAGCTTTAGATGAATTAGTAAAATTAGCACCTTTACATAATCCTGCAAATATTTCAGGAATTAAAACAATTATAAATCTTGCTCCAAGTGTTAAAAATATAGCAGTATTTGATACAGCATTTCATCAAACAATGCCAGAAATCGCATATCGCTATGCAATAGCTAATAAATATTATGAAGAAGATGGCGTTAGAAGATACGGCTTTCATGGAACATCTCATGAATTTGTAACTCGTGAAGCAGAAAAATTCTTAGGTATTAAAAACATAGATGCAATTACAGCTCACTTAGGAAATGGTGCAAGTATTAGTGCTATTAAAGATGGTAAATGCGTTGATACTTCAATGGGTCTTACTCCACTTGAAGGATTAATGATGGGAACTAGATGTGGGGATATTGATGCTGGAGCTTTATTTTATTTAGCATATAATAAATGTTTAAGCATTGCTGAACTTGATAAAATTTGCAATAAACAAAGTGGTTTATTAGGAATTTGTGGTGCAAATGATATGCGTGAAATTGAAGAAAAAATGCAAAATGGTGATAAAAAAGCAAAATTAGCATTTGATATGTTTTGCTATAGAATTGCAAAATACATAGGCTCATACCTTGCAGTAACTCCTGCTAAGGCTCTAATTTTTACAGCAGGTATTGGTGAAAATGATGATTTAATGAGAGCTGCGGTTTGTAAGCAACTTGCACATCTTGGCTTTAGCATTGATGAAGAAAAAAATGCTAAGCGTGAAAAAGTAGCTAGAAATATAGCAAAAGCTGATTCAAAATACCCAATTTTAGTTATTCCAACTAACGAAGAATTATCAATAGTAAAACAAACAATGGAACTTATTTAATCCTATTGATTTAAATTCTTGTAAAACTATAAATAATTAAACATTATTTGTAGTTTTACTGCCATTATATCTTCTTAATTGTATTTTATTTTATATTTTGGGGTTACATAACCACACCCATCTATATAATATTCTCTCTCTTCTTTTTCCTTAGTATATGAGTTATATAAAATTACATACATTTTATATCCATCTATAAATTGAAATGAATTTTTATCAAAAAATCTTTTTTCAAAAAATACTAGATTATTGTTAAATTCATTAACTTCTTTTAATTCTAAACTATCTAGAGTTTTAAGAGATTTAACTTCATCAATGCTATTATAATTTTGCACTTCATATATTTTTGCATTACTTAATTTAAAATAATTTACAATTGCTCTTTTATATTTTTCTTCTTTTTCTAAATTACATTTATATTCGCTTTTAGAATAATCATATTTATAATTTGTATACTCATTTTTAAAATCCCAAAATAATAAATAGCCTTCTACTTCTAATTGCCTTTCAAGAGAGCAAAGCTCTTTTTTGGTTTTAAGAAATTTATCATAAGTTGAACTAAAGTATTTACTATAGATATCGTATGAATACTGAACAAGCATTAAAAAAACGAAAATAGCAATGATAAAAAACGCTAAACTCAAACCAACAAATAAAGATTTTTTATTAATTCTTTAATAAAAGAAAGTATTTAACACTCCATATTTTTAATATAATCTTGTATTCTAATTTAAATCCTTTAAGGAATTTAAATTAGATTAATTATTTTTTATTGATTATATTTTTTATGATTGTTTCCAATTTATCATTATTAAATTGTTTTTCAAAGGTAATATTTATACCTTTAAAAAGACTTTCTGCGTTAGTAATTTTCGCATTTTCATCACTTCTTAGATTGATTTTACTATCTACGCCTTTACTTTCAAGCACAAAATAATGGATATTTTCTTTATCATCTTTTAATACATAAGCAAAATCAGGTGAATAACTAAATCCACCTACTACAGGGATTTTTAATGAGTTTTTAGGTATTTTCATAAAGACTTGTATGCTTTTTATATCTTCTTTTATTATCTCTTGCTCAATTTTACTATCATAAAAAATCTGCTCGTATAAAAAGGTATTATTTGCTAATTCATCTCCACCTAAAACACCTATATCACTAGCATTTATTTCATTTAATATTTCACCTTTTTCATTAGTGATTTTGGTAGGATGAATGTGGTGTGAAAACTCTTCGTAAGATATGCTAAAAAGCCTATTAGAATTACTTAAAAGATAAAAATTAAATTCCTTACAAATAGCATTCAAACTAGGCTCATTTAAATAATCATTTATGTTAAATAAACCATCTTTCATTAACTCATAAAAGGCTTTATGTAAAGTGTTTAGATTAAGACCTAATTTTGTGCTAAGTCCTAGCAAAAACTCTCCATAATTTAGAGTTTTTATATTTATTTTATTATTTAAAATATCTTTTTGGCTTTTTAATTGATTATTATTTACGCTTAATTGTGTAATTTTTATATAACTTGAATTATCTTTTGCTTTAAATTCTTTTAAAAACTCTTTAAAATTAGCTAAAAACACATTTTCAATGGCATCGTATTTTAAAAATACTTTTTTGTTTATTTCTTCCCATAAAGCCTTGATTTGTGGATATAAATTAGTTTTGATTTTTACTTTATTTTCTAATTCATTAGAGTTTTTAATCTTGCCTTTTTTAATGTTATTTTTGCTAAATGCTTTTGGATATTTTGCTTTTAAAATATCTACATTTATTATCTTACTTCGCTTGTTTATAACACCGCATTCTAAAAGCTCATCATAAATCAAATCTTCATCTAAATCATATTCACTTAAAATTATTTTATAAATTTTCTCATCTAATAAATCATCTATTTTTATATCAAAACACTCATCACATATCTTAATTTCATTTATAAGTTTTTGAGTAAAATCACTCTCACTAGCATCTACGAAATAATTTAAATAATATTCTTTATTAGTAATTCTATTGCCGTATTCATCAACAGGAAGCCTAAGCCCACGCCCAACTTCTTGAAGCTTACTTATCTCACTTCCGCTACTTCTAAGTTTGCAAATATTAAATACATTTGGATTATCCCAACCTTCTTTAAGTGTCCATTTTGAAAATATAAATCTTCTAGTATTATTAAGACTAAGTAGGCTCATTTTATCGTGCAAAATCTCATTTATTTCTTGCTCTATTTTATCATCTTTATCGCTATTATCTTTTGAAAAATAACCGCCGTGAGTAAGGCTAATATCGTTTAAAGATTTTTGTAAATATTCTTTATAAAATCCTGTGCCAAGCTTTAATTCTTCTTCTAGTTTGCTTTTTAATGCCTTTTCAAAATATTCTTTTAGCCTTGCGTTTTCTCCACGATAAGAATTTATATCATCTATAAAAAATAAGCTTAAAGGCTTTAATTTTATCTTTTGATTTAAAAACTCTCGCTCTAACTTAAAATGCTCATCTAAACAAGCATTTATCATTTGCTTAGCTAAATCATCATTAAAGCTAAAAGGATTAAATTTTTTATCTTTAATTAGCTCTACGCCATTTGATAAAAGTACTTTTTGCTTACTTAAATCTTGCACGAAAATATCTAAAAAATCATAAAAACAAGCGAAATTTTGCCCCTTGCTAAGTCTAAACTCACGCTTTTTATCATCACAAAAAATAGCTTCATTATCTACTATATCTTGAAGTTTAATATAAGCTTTATTTCCTATTTCAAATTCTTGCACGAAAGTTTTTACACCTTTAACCAAATTATCATTAAAGGCTTTAAGTGGGGTTAGATTATAAAGTAGGTTTGAGTTTTCTTTAAAAGTCGCTCCATATCTTAATATAAATTGTGGTTTTAGTTTTAAAACATTCTCCCAAGTTTTACTTGCTTTATCAAATTTATGTGGCTCATCAACGATTAAAATACTTTTAGTATCTGCTAATGCGGGAAATATGCTAAAAAATTTATCAAAAAGATTGCTTTCAAATTCTTTTTTAAAAGTATCTGAATTGAGCATCCCTGCATTTATTAAAAGCACTCTTATAGAAGCTTTATCATCGTGATTGCAAAAATCTTTTATGCTTTGTGGCATTTGCTCTTTTTTACTTGATTTTTCGCTTTTTACTTCGTAAAAACTTAAGCTTTTTTTAAACTCATCTATAAAATGTTGGCGTGATAGCTCAAAAAAACTTTTAGTCCCTGATTTAATAGCTAAAGTTGGCACAAGCACTATAAAGCTATCATATCCATAAGCTTCATTTAGCATAAACATAGTTTTTGTGTAAGTGTAGGTTTTACCTGTGCCTGTTTGCATACAAATATCATAAGTGTTATCATTTATAAAGTTTTGATTTTTTATGCCATTAAACTCTTGAATTTCTTTAACATTTGCCTTTATATCATTACTTGAAAATATTTTTAAAACACTTTGAATAGCTATATTTTGATATTCTAAATCATTAGTATAATTAAAGCTACCCATCTTAAAATCTCACTTGTAATTTAATGCCTAATTTAATTAAAGCTTCTTTTAAACTCTTATGTTCGCTACTCGTAAAACTAGTATTGTATAAAATAACTCTTTCACAAATTAGCTCATTATCTTGTAATTTTTGCATTAGGGTTTTGATATTTTCGCTTTTAAAATGTGGGAAAACTAAGTAAAGCAATTTATTACAATAATAAGCCTTATAATCGTTTATATTTATTATTTTAAATTCCATATCTAAAGCTATACCATCGGCTAATTTATAGCTAGTTAGAATTTCATTTGTTTTATCGTTATTAAATGGTGCAAAAAGATTATCGCCTAAGCTTAAATCTAGTTTTTCTATTTTTTCTAGTTCTAATTCATCTTTATATACTATCTTAAATTCACTAAAGTCTAAATTAGTAGCGTTTGGATAATCTTGCTTGATTTTTTTCGCAGCTCTTATTAATCTTTCTTTGGTAATTGCATAAATTGTTGGCTTGCAATTAAGCTCATTTTTTACAAAATCATAAGCAATTTTACTCTTTTTCTCATCTATTGGCTCATCAAGTTGAACTAAAATAAACTTTCTATTTCCACTATCTTCGGCATTTAATTGCATAATAGCGTGCCCTGTTGTCCCACTTCCTGCAAAAAAATCTAGGACAATATCATCTTTATCGGTTGAAATTTGTAATATTCTTTTTAATAATTTAGTTCCTTTTGGATCGTTAAAAATACCTTTACCAAGCAAAGAAGATAATTCTTCATTATTGCTATGTGTATGCCCCACTTCATCATAACTCCACACACTACCACAAGAAATTCCTTGTCTAACTTCAGTAATATAAGTTTTTTTATCTATTCCACCTTTTGAATTAAAATACAGTTCGTTATCATAAAATAGCTGTAATAACTTATCTTTAGAATATCTAGGGTATCTACCTATCGGAGCTTGCCAAGTTATTCCATTTGGAAAAGTTATACTATATTTACCCAGCTCACTTCCACTTCTTGCATGAATTGGTGTTGGTTTCCAAGCACCTTTAGGATCATTATCTCTATTTTTATATGCAGAATTTTGTTTCTCGCTTCTTGGTAATAAATTTAATTTATTATTAATCCTATTCTTAAAATAGCAAAAAATATGTTCGTGTTGATAAGACATATCTGTATCATTAGAAGTTGTGTATTTGTTATTCCAAATAAAATCAGCTACGAAATTCTCTTCACCAAAAATCTCATCACACAAGAGCTTTAATTGAGCTGCTTCATTATCATCAATTGAGATAAATATCACTCCATCATCTTTTAAAAGCTTTCTAGCTAAAAATAGCCTTGGATACATAAAGGTAAGCCACGCTGAATGTGAGCTTGATTTTTTAGTGCTAAACTCTAGCACTCTTTTAGCTTCATCTTCACTCATTCCAGCGTTTATTAAATCATCTAGCTTATAAGCTCTAGTATCATTATAGACAAAATCCTTATTAGCGGTATTATAAGGTGGGTCTATATAAATCATTTTGATTTTTTTATAATAGCTATTTTGTAAGTGTTTTAAGACTTCTAAATTATCGCCTTTTATGAGTAGATTTTGTTTTAGATTTTCATTAAATGTGCCGTTTTGTTTAAGGTAGCTTGATGGTTTTAGATTTGCTAGATATTTTGCGTGTTTTTTGCCTAAAAAATTTAAACTATAACTCTCATTTGTAAAATCCCCCCCCCCGTTAGCAGCTATTTCGCTTTGGAATTTTTCTAAATTAAATTTTCCATCTTTATCAAAACATTCAGCAAAATGCTCTTTTAATATATCTAATTTACTTTTGCAGTCCTTATGTAAAAGTTCCATTTTCTCTCCTTTTTTCGTGGAATTTAAAATAGGAATTTCATAAAGAAATTCCTAAAATTATTTTTTATTAAACTCTTTATATAATTTTATTAGATTTGTAGTTGAGCTATCGTGCTCGTAACTCACATCACTTCTTAGCTCTTCAAGTATTGTTTTAGCCAAAGTTTTGCCTAATTCAACGCCAAATTGGTCAAAACTATTTATCCCCCAAATCACACCTTGAACGAATATTTTATGCTCATATAATGCAATTAGGCTACCTAGATTTCTAGGGCTTATTCTTTCTAATAAAATCGTATTGCTAGGGCGATTTCCCGAAAATTCTTTATGTGGGATTAGCTTTTCTATCTCACTTTCACTTAAATTACTTTTACTAAGTTCAGCTCTTACTTCATCCTTGTTTTTGCCTTTCATAAAGGCTTCAGCTTGAGCGAATACATTGCTAATTAAAATTTCGTGGTGTTCTGGCATATCGTGTGGTTTTTCAAGACTTACTATTAAATCAATCGGACTTATATGAGTTCCTTGATGAAGTAGTTGAAAAAATGCGTGTTGAGCGTTAATTCCTGTTTCACCCCAAATGATTGGAGAAGTTTCGTAATTAATTAATTCCCCATTTTTACTAACTTGTTTTCCATTACTTTCCATATCAAGTTGTTGAATAAATCTTGGAAAATGCTTTAAATATTCATCATAAGGTGCGATTATATGTGAGCCACCACCATAAAAATTAATATACCAAATACCTATTAAAGCCAAAATCACAGGCAAGTTTTTAGAATATTCAGCCGAGCTAAAATGTGAATCCATTAAATACGCGCCTTCTAGCATTTGCCAAAAATGTTCTTTTCCTAAATAAATCATAATAGGAAGACCAATTGCAGACCACAAACTATAACGCCCACCGACCCAGTTCCAAAACTCAAACATATTATTACTATCTATTCCAAATTCTTCAACAGCCTTTTTATTAGTTGAAACTGCTACGAAATGTTTAGCTACAAAGCGTTTATTAACTGCGTGATTTAAAAACCACTCTCTAGCAGTTAAGGCATTTGTTAGGGTTTCTTGAGTTACGAATGTTTTTGACGCTATTATAAAAAGTGTAGTTTCTGGATGAACGCTATCTAATACATTTTGTAATTTTGAGCCATCTACATTTGATACAAAGTGCATTTTTAGTCTTGGGTGTGCGTATTTTTTCAAAGCATCACAAGCCATCAATGGTCCTAAATCAGAGCCACCAATTCCTATATTTACAATATCAGTTATTACTTGATTTGTATAGCCTAGCCACTCGCCTGATCTTATTGCGTGAGAGAATTTCTCCATTTTGTTAAGCACTGCATTTACATCATCCATTATGTTTTCATTATCTACATAAATAGGTGTATTTATACGATTTCTAAGAGCAATATGTAAAGCTGCTCTATTTTCTGTGGTATTAATCTTTTTACCACTAAACATATCTTTAATGTTTTGTTCTAAATTAGCTTCTTTTGCAAGATTAATAAGATTGCTTAAAATCTCTTCATCTATTCTATTTTTAGAATAATCAACCTTAATCCCACCAACTTCTAAAAAGTATTTATTCGCTCTATTATTATCATTAGCGAATAAATCTTTCATATGAGTATCTTTTGATTTGTTGTATAAAGACCATAATTTTTCATAGCTTTTTAATTTGCTTAACATTATTTATCCTTTAAATGATTTTGCAGTGCCACACTAGCGCCGTTTATACCTGGAAATTTTGATAAAACCACAAATACAGGAATTGCTGCTAAATAACTATCAAATCTACCTTTATTCTCAAATCTTGCTCTAAATGATGAGTGTTTAAAATACTCTAATATTTTAGGAATTATCCCACCACAAATATAAACACCACCCCTAGCACCTAGAGTTAATGCTAGATTTGAAGCAATTGTTCCTAGCATTGCACAAAATATATCAAGACTTAATCTACATAAAGCTGATTTTTCGCTTAATGCTAGTTCGCTAATTTTACTAGCGTCTAAAGTATCATTTATACCTTCTTTATGTGCTAAAGCTTCATATATTAGCTCAAGTCCCATTCCGCTAAGCAATCTTTCAGCCGATACATGCCCGAATTTGTTTTTTGCATAATGCCAAATCATTGATTCAATCTCATCAAAAGGTGCAAAGCTAACATGTCCGCCTTCACCTGATAGTGCAATATAGCCATTTTTACTAGGGATTAATCCACTAACTCCAAGTCCTGTGCCAGGCCCTAAAACAGCTTTTACGCAATTTTCTTCAGCTTCTCTTCCACCAATTTGAACTAATTCATCACTATTTAATTTTGTAATAGCAAGTGCTTGAGCGGTAAAATCATTTAGAATTAATAAAGTATCAAATCCTAATGCAAGTCTTGTGGTATTGATTGAAAAAGCCCAATGATTATTAGTCATTTGTATAAAATCACTTGTAACAGGATTTGCCATTGCAAAAGCAGCGTGTTTTACATTTACATTTTTATCTTTTAAATATGCTCTTACAGCATCTATTATAGTATCGTAGTCTTTGCATTGTAAGACTTCTATTTTATCTATATTTCCTGATTTAAATTCTAATGCAAATCTAGCATTAGTTCCACCAATATCTGCTAATAATCTTGGATATTCATTTTGCGTAATAGACATCTAAATTTCCTTTTGAATTAATTACATAACTTATTGGATATTTTTTATTTTTTTCTTTACAAGCTAATAAAAATACTTGATATTTCTCATCTCCACTGATATTTAAAAATATTCTTTTAGCTTTTAATATGCTTTCTAAACTAAGGCTAATTCTATCGTAATTAGGAGTTTTTACTATGTGATAAGCTTGGTTTTCATCACTTAATAATTCATCTAAATTAGAAGCTGTTGGAAAGATTGATGCAGTATGAGCATCAGCTCCCATACCTAAAATCAAAATATCAGGAGTTTGATAAATATTATTAGCGTGGTTTTTTAAAGCCTCATAATCATTAATTAATTCATCTTTAATACAAGTAATTAAATTAGCCTTACTAGCATCATTTTGTAATAGATTTTGCTTTACTAGATTTGTATTACTATCTTCGTGATTTGTAGGTAAAATCCTTTCATCTACTAAAAATACATTTACTTTAGTCCAGTCAAGCTTTTCTTTACTTAATTTAATAAATAAATCTTTAGGACTTTTACCACCTGATACATAAAAATTTACGCTACCTTTACTATTAATACATTCATTTAATGAAAATACTAATTCTTTATATAAAGCGATTTCGCTTATGTTTTTGTCATTGAATGTAAATAATCTCATCTTAGTCCTTAAAAATAATTTCATTTGTGTAGGCTTTGTATTTATGCATTGTAAAATCATCATTATCAATTACATCTTGCACCCATTTCCAAGCACTCTCTAGCTCATCTTTTTCATTAAATGAACTTAAATCTTTATTAATTACATTTAAAAGTAATCTTTCATAAGGTGGCATTTTTTCAATATCACAAATTCCTATTTCAAATTCTTTAAATTCTTCGGCTATTTTTAACAGGAATTTGATTTTAGGTTTTGGTTGGATTTCTATATACATTTTTCCACCATTTTTAAAGTCAATATCAAAATATACTTTATTTTCAGCCATTCTTTTGCCTGTTGCAAGTTTTATTAAAACGCCTTTGTAATTTTCTTGATTTGAACTAGTTTTAATTGATACGAAAGTTTCTGTCCTACTATCTTTAGCCACATTTAATTCGTCTAAATAACTTAAGCTATCTTCATTAGCTTCATATTGAGCTTTAATTACATTTTTAAAATCAATTTTTTCAAGTGAGTTAAAAAACTCAAGCTTAGCTTTTCTAATATTAGTTGAATTAATATCAATCATAAATAAAGCTAACATTTGTAACATATGATTTTGTAACATATCTCTTAAAGCACCGCAACTATCATAAAACTCTCCACGACTTTCAACACCTAAACGCTCTAAAACATATAAATTAATGCTTTTTACATAGTCTTTATTAAGTAGTGCATTAAAATGTGGATTTTGTTTTCTAAACTCAAATAATTCTTTAACCATACTTTTACCAAGATAATGATCAATTCTATAAATTTGTTCTTCTTTATAATATTTTGCTACGCTTTCATTGATTGCTCTGCATTCATTTAAACTCATTCCTAAAGGTTTTTCAAGAACTATTCTAACATTGTCTTTATTCATATTTAATTCGCTTAAATTCTTACAGCAAGTGATGAAAAATTCAGGCGAAATTGAAAAATATATAATAGTATCTTTGCCATCTCTTAAATTGTTTTTAAGTTTTTTAAAATCTTCAAGATTATTAATATCTACGCTCTCATAAGATATTTTTTCTAAAAAATCGTTCCATTTTGTAGTATCTTTTAAATGGATTTTTGATTTATCGTTTAATTTTTGCTTAAATTCTTCTAAGCTAAGCTTGCTTCTACCTGTAGCAAGTATTTTAAAATCTTCGTGAAGCAAGTCATTTAAAAAGGCTTCATAAAGTGAAGGAAAAAGTTTTCTAAGAGCTAAATCTCCAGTAGCTCCGAATAATAAAAAATCAAAATTAGTTTTCATAAATAATCCCTAAGTAAAAATAATTTTTTAAATCTTACTAAAAAGGATTTAACATTAATAACATTTATTTATTTATAATAAATCAAATATTTTAAATGAAAGAAGCTTATTTATGACAAATAAAAAATTATTAGAAATCACTGAAAAGATTATAAAAAGAAGTGAAAAAACTAGAAAAGATTATCTTAATTTAATAGATAATGCTAATGAAAAAATCAATCGCTCAAAGCTAGGTTGTGCTAATTTAGCTCACGCTTATGCAGCAATTCCTGAAAGCGTAAGAGAAAAATTAAATAATTCAAATAGCACTCATTTAGCTATTATTTCAAGCTATAACGATGTTTTATCAGCTCACGAACCTTACAAGGATTATCCTTTAAAATTAAAGCAATCTTGTATAAAAGAAGGTGTAAGTGTTCAAGTTGCAAGCTGCACTCCTTCAATGTGTGATGGTATTACTCAAGGCTATGATGGTATGCAACTTAGCCTTTATTCTCGTGATGTAATAGCTATGAGCACAGCGATTGGATTATCTCATAATATTTTTGATGGGGCGTTTTATCTTGGAGTGTGTGATAAGATAGTTCCTGGGCTTTTAATGGGAGCGTTAAGATTTGGGCAATTACCTGCTATGTTTATTCCAAGTGGTCCTATGCCAACAGGACTTAGTAATTCTGATAAAAGTATTGCTAGAGAAAAATATGCTCAAGGACTTATTTCTAAGCAAGATTTATTAAATACTGAAATGAAAATGTATCATAGTTCAGGCACTTGCACCTTTTATGGAACTGCTAATTCAAATCAAGTTATGATTGAATTATTAGGTCTTCATATGCCAAATTCTGCTTTTATTAATCCAAATACAAAGCTAAGAGAAAAAATAATTGATTTTAGTGCTAGACATTTTGCAAAAGGTGTAAAAGATAAAAGTATTTTACCAATAGGCAAAATGATAGATGAAAAAAGTATAGTAAATGCAATAGTAGGGCTTATGGCAACAGGTGGCTCAACCAATCATACTTTACACTTAATTGCAATTGCAAAGGCTGCGGGAATTATTATTAATTGGGACGATTTTAATGATATTTCAAATATTACTCCACTTTTAGCTAAGGTTTATCCTAATGGTAAGGCTGATATAAATGATTTTTATGAAGCGGGTGGATTGTCGTTTGTAATTAATGAATTATTAAATAATGGTGCATTACATGATGATGTAAATACTATAGCAGGATTTGGGCTTAGTAATTATACGAAAGACCCTATCTTAAAAGATGATGAAATTACTTATGAAAAATGCCTTGAAAATAGCAGAAATGTTGAAATAATCACGACTTATGATAAGCCATTTAGCACTACAGGTGGGCTAAAAGTTTTAAGTGGAAATATTGGTCGTTCGGTAATTAAAGTAAGTGCTGTAAGCGATGATAATTTATATATTAAACAAAGAGCTATCGTATTTAACGACCAACTTGAGTTAATGAAAGCTTACGAAAAAGGCGAATTAAATAAAGACTTCATAGCAGTTGTAAAATATCAAGGCCCAAGAGCAAATGGAATGCCTGAACTTCATAAATTAATTCCGCCTTTAGGGGTATTAATGTCTAAAGGATATAAAGTTGCATTAATTACTGATGGTAGAATGAGCGGGGCTAGTGGAAAAGTTCCTGCAGCAATTCATACAAGTCCTGAAGCCTTATTAAATGGAAATATTTCTAAGATTAAAGATGGGGATTTGATAGAATTTGACGCAATCAATGGCACTTTAAATGTATTAGAAGATGATTTCTTAACTAGAGAAATTAAGCATATTGATTTAAGTGCAAATGAGTTAGGTAGTGGTAGAGAGCTTTTTAAAGCTTTAAGAAATAGTTGTTTAAGCGCCGAAGAAGGCGGAGTAAGTTTTTAAGGAAAAAATAATGAACGCAAGAGAAATTTTAAAAATAAATCCAGTAATTCCTGTGATAGCAATTGATGATATAAATGATGCCTTACCTTTAGCTAAGGCTTTAGTTTCAGGTGGAGTAAGAGTGCTTGAAATTACTCTTAGAACTCCTGCAGGGCTAAAAGCAATTGAGTTAATTAGTAAAGAAGTTCCTGAAGCAATCGTTGGAGCAGGAACAGTAATTAATGCTAAGCAATATAAAGATGTTGTTAGTGCTGGTGCAAAGTTTGCAATAAGTCCAGGTATTACTGAAAAATTATTAAAAGAGATTGATTATAAAATCCCTTTAATAGCAGGTATTGCAAGTCCAGCAGAGCTAATGCTTGGGCTTGAATATGGGCTTGATACCTTTAAATTATTTCCTGCTAGTGTTGTTGGTGGAGTGCCTATGTTAAAGGCTATTTATGGGCCATTTAGTGATGTTAGATTTTGTCCTACGGGTGGTATTAGCGAAAATAATGCTAAAGAATATTTAAGCCAACCAAATGTGCTTTGCGTTGGTGGTTCTTGGCTTGCACCAAAAGAGCTAATAAAGGCTAAAAATTGGGATGAAATCACGAATATTGCAAGAAAAACTTTAGAGTTAAAAAATACTTTATAAGGTTTTTATTTATAAGTAGGCTTAGTGCGAAAACTAAGCCTATAAAAATTAAATTCTTTACTTAAAAACATTAGTAAGATTAGAATTTAAATCAGCATAAACCAATCAAACAAAAACTTTAATAAAATAATATTTTTAAGTTTAAATGTAAGAATTTTATAAGAAATTCAATTATCAAAATTAAATAATTTTAAGATTTATTTTGTCTTTTTTGTAACTTTTAGATTTTAAAAAAATACTATCATTAATAAATTTTTTTAAGGAGAGATTATGCAAATAAATCCTAATAATAAAAAAGATTTAATGCAAATACTAGGCGAACACGGCTTTAGTAGAAGAGATTTTTTGAAATGGTCTAGTGGAATGGCTACTATGCTAGGACTTGGAGCTACTTTTGCACCAAGTATTGCAAATGCTGTTGAAAATAATGCTAGCAACACCCCAGTAATTTGGCTTCATATGGCAGAATGCACAGGCTGTAGTGAGAGTTTATTAAGAAGCGATGCACCTACTATTGATAGTTTGATATTTGATTATTTAAATATTGAATATCACGAAACTGTTATGGCAGCAAGTGGTCATCAAGCTGATGAGAATTTAGAAAACGCTATTAAAAAACACGCAGGAAAATATGTATTATTAGTAGAAGGTGCAGTTCCTACAGGAAGCTCTAGTTTTTATCTAACTTTAGGTGCTAAAGGGCATACAGGCGAAGAAATAGCAAAAAATGCCTGTGCTAATGCAGCTGCTATTTTAGCAATTGGCACTTGCTCAAGCTTTGGTGGTATTCAAGCAGCAGCACCAAATCCAACAAATGCTGTGCCAATTAGTAAAATCACAAATAAAAGCGTAATTAATGTCCCAGGTTGTCCGCCTAGTGAAAAAAATATCGTAGGTTCAATCTTACAAATATTATTATTCGGAACAATGCCACTTGATAATTTTAATCGTCCAAAATGGGCATACGAGCATAGAATTCACGATTATTGTGAGCGTAGGGGACATTTTGATGCGGGTGAGTTCGTAGAAAGTTTTGGCGATGAAGGTGCAAAGAAAGGCTATTGTCTTTATAAAGTAGGATGTAAAGGTCCATATACATTTAATAATTGTGCTAAGCAAAGATTTAATCAGCACATAAATTGGCCTATTGGTGCAGGACATGGGTGTATAGGTTGCTCTGAGCCTGATTTTTGGGATAGTATGAGAACTTACGAAGAACCTTTAAAATCACATTTATTTCAAAGTGTATTTAGCGGAATGGGTGCTGATGCTATGAGTGATAAAATAGGCATTGGTGTTTTAACTCTAACAGGAGTAGCAATAGCTGCTCACGCAACAATTTCAGCAATTAAAAAAGACAAGGAATAAAAAATGCAAAAAATAGTAGTAGATCCAATTACAAGAATTGAAGGACATTTAAGAGTAGAAGTAATAGTTGATGATGCAAATGTAGTAACTGATGCTTATGCGGGTTCAACATTATGGCGTGGAATTGAAACTATTGTAAAAGGAAGAGACCCTAGAGATGTTGGCTTTATGACTCAAAGAATTTGTGGAGTTTGCACTTATTCGCATTATAGAGCAGGTATTGAAGCGGCTGAAAATGCTTTAGGTATAGTTCCACCAAAAAATGCAAAACTTACAAGAACATTAATGAATGCAGCTTTATATATGCACGATCATTGTGTGCATTTTTATCAATTACACGGGCTTGATTTTGTTGATGTAGTGAGTGCTTTAAGTGCTGACCCAGCAAAAGCTGAAGCTGAAGCTTTAAAATGGTGTGATAAGCCTTTAGTTTGTGGTGTAGGAGAACTTAAAGCAGTTCAAGAAAAATTAAAAACATTCGTAGATAAAGGAGAATTAGGAATATTTGCGAATGCTTATTGGGGACATAAAACTTATCGCTTTAGCCCAGAGCAAAACTTAGTAGCGTTAAGCCATTATTTAGAATGTTTAAAAGTGCAAAGAACAGCAGCACAATTAATGGCTATTTTTGGTGCAAAACAACCACACCCACAAAGCTTAACCGTAGGTGGTGTAACTTGCGTTATGGATATACTTGACCCTGCTAGAATTGGCGAGTATAAAACTAAATTCTTAGAAATTAGCGATTTTATTCATCGTGCTTATTTAGCTGATATTAAGATGGCTGCAGCTGTTTATAAAAATGAGCCAAGTGTAATGAATGATGTTGGCGTTGATAATTTCATGTGTGCTGATGAGTTTTATTTAGGAGATGATTATTTATTTAAAGGTGGAATTGTAACTAATATGCTAAGCAATCCTGTATTAGGTGCTATTGATGAGAGCAAAATCACAGAAGAAGCAACAAGGTCTTGGTATAAAAACGATAAAGCATTACACCCTTATGATGGCGAACAAGAGCCAAATTATACAGGTCTAAAAGATGAAAAAACTCTAAACGCTAAAGGCGAATTAGAAGATTCTAAAGTATTTGATATGAATGGAAAATATAGCTGGATTAAAGCTCCAAGATATGATAATTTACCTGTTCAAGTAGGACCACTTGCTACTATAGTTGTAAATTATTTAGCTAAAAATCCAATCGTTACAAAAGAAGTTGACGCTTTATTAGCTGAATTAAATATTGAGCTTAAAGACTTACTTAGCACTTTAGGAAGAACTGCAGCAAGAATGATTGAAGCAAAAATAATAAGCGAACACGCACTTAAAGCTCTTGATAGTTTAGTTGAAAATCTAAAAGTAGATCAAAGCACTTGCGCTCCATATAAAATAGATAATTCTAAAGAATACAAAGGTCGCTTTATAGGTAATGCTCCTAGGGGAATGCTAAGTCATTGGATTAGAATTAAAGATGGCATAGTGCAAAATTATCAAGCAGTAGTTCCATCTACTTGGAATGCAAGTCCTAAAGATGCAAATGGTAAAATGGGAACTTATGAAGCTTGTTTAATTGGTCTAAAGATTGAAGATTTAACCAAGCCACTTGAAATTATTAGAAAAATCCATTCGTATGACCCTTGCATTGCTTGTGCTGTGCATGTATTAGATAAAAAAGGTAATAAGTTAGGCGAATATAAAGTAGGAGTTTGATATGAAACATTATGAGTTTTCAATAGGGCTTAGAGCAACTCATTGGCTAAGAGCATTTGCTATTTTAGCCCTTTGTATAAGTGGCTTTTATATTGCTAGTGTGTTTATTGCACCTGATAAATCAACCGAGCCAAATCTATTTATGCAGGCTAAATTTCGTTTCGTGCATAATGTAGCTGGGTTTGTTTTATTAGCTTGTTTTATTTTTAAACTTTATCTTTTTATATTTGATAAGCTTAGTAAAAAAGAAAGAGTTAGTATTAAAGATTGCTTTAGTTTAAGAGTATGGATAGAGCAAATTAAGTTTTATTTATTTTTAGGAAAACACCCGTATTTAAAAGGTGTATATAATCCACTTCAATTTGTGAGTTATTTTTTCTTTTATATTGTTTTAGCATTATTAATAATCACAGGTTTTGTGTTATATATTAATGTTTATCACGAGGGTTTTGCTGGTGCAATAACTCCTTTTGTTAAACCATTTGAAGCAATATTTGGCGGACTTGCAAATATTAGGATAATTCATCATATTTTAACTTGGGTTACTATGATTTTTGTTGGTGTTCATATTTATATGGCAGTGTTTAATGCAATTAAAGGTAAAGATGGTGCAATGGACGCTATTTTTAGTGGATATAAATACAAATGAGAGTTTTAGTCCTAGGAATTGGAAATATTTTAATAGGAGATGAAGGAGCTGGAGTTATTTTTCTTGAGTATTTTAGGAAAAACCTAGCTCCTAATATTTATATTAAAGAAGAATTTAAAAATCAAGATTTGCATCAATTGGTATTCTTAGATGGTGGGACGATGGCTATGAATTTAGCTCATATAATTGCTGATTTTGATAAGGTTTATGTGATTGATTGTATAAATGCTGATGATTTAGAAGTGGGCGATGTTGTGTTTTTTGACTATGACAAAGTGCCAAGTAATATAAATTATCAAGGAAGTGCTCACGAACTTGAAATGCAAATGATGCTTAATTTTATGAGTTTAGTAGGTGATTTGCCAGCTTGCAAAATATTAGGTATTGTGCCTAAAAGACTTGAACCTATGAAAATATCTTTAAGCGATGAGGTTAAAAAATCTTTTGCTTTAATGCAAAAATGTCTTTTAGAAGAGCTTAGTAAAGATGGATTTTTGTTAGAATTTAAAAATGATTTTAGTATAGAACAAGCGATAGAAAATTATAGGAATTTAAGCAGTGTTAATTAGATATGATTTCAAAATAAAATTAAAAGATTTCGGATTATTTTTACTAAAAATTGCCAAGATAAATAATGTAAATTATAAGCTTTATTATGAAGATGATGAGTTTTCTTTAGTTATAGATGATAATGAAGATAAGGTTTTAGCCTTTAATGAATATTTTAAAAAAATACCTTATTTTTTATTTTTAGAAGATTTTAAAATAGAGCTAGAAAATACACAAAAAACAAAAGAATTTGAAATTGAAATTCCAAGATTGCCTTTAAACTTATGTGATGAAGTTTTTGATGATTTAGGTTTAAATGAGTTAGATTATATTAAAACAACAAAAAGTGATTTTGTAATAATTGCTAATTATGAATTATTACAAAAGGTTTTTATTTGTGATAAAAATACTCAAATTTTACTTAATGCTTATGAAAAACCATTTGTAAAATTAGCTTTAAAACCACTTTATAAAAAAGCACATAATTTAGGAGATTTTTTATATGTATCATTTGCTAATAGCAAAAAGCTTTTTAACGAGTTAAAAAATACAGATGAGCTTTATTTTGTAAAAAAGCCTAAAGATTTATTATTAATAGCTCCTTTTGCTGATACATTTTGTGTAATTAATAATCCGTATTCAAATCAATTATCAACTGCTTTTAATATTGATAAATTAAGCTTTAATGTCCCTAAAAATAAAGATGAATTAATAAAATTATTACTTAGTTTAGAACAAGGCGAAAAATTATTAAAAAATTATCAAGAAAAGTTCATTTTAAATGAGTTTAGTTTAGAAAATAAAAATATATTTTCATTAATAAAATTAGCAGATATTTTGCTAGATTCTGATATTTTAAAAGTAGTGCCAAATACTTATACAAAGGGAGTTAGAATTGATTGTGAGATTAATGAAGATGGCTTAAATGTAGCTAAGTTTATCTCATCAATTATGAGCTTTAGATTAGCAAATGCAGCTTTAATAGAAGTTGGTGTTTTTGAAGCACTTGTTTTAATGATAGGAAAACTTAATGAAAACGAGCGTGAGATTTGCTCAATGCTTATGAATTATCAGAGTTTTTTAAATTACAATGCGTTTTTAAACAAGCAATTTAAGTTCAGTAAATGGGCTAATTGTGAGTGTTTTAATTAAACTTAGTGGCAGGGTGCAAGGAGTTGGATTTCGCCCTGAAGTTTGCAAATTAGCCAAAGCAAAAAAGCTAAATGGCTATATCTTAAATGATACTTTAGGAGTTAGCTTAGCACTTGATTGTGATGAAAAAATAGCAAAAGTTTTTATAAAAGACTTAAAACAAATTCTTAAAAAAAATCGTCCATTAGCAAGTATAGAAAAAGTAAAAATAATTAAAACAAATGAAACTTATAATGATTTTGTTATTAAAAAACCAAGCAAAGATAAGCATAATCTTGCAGTGATTTTGCCTGATTTCGCCCCTTGTAAGGATTGTATAAAAGAGCTTAATAATCCTAAATTAAAAAGAAGATTTAATCACGCCTTTATAAATTGCACTAATTGCGGCACTAGATTTAGTGTAATTTCTAAAATCCCTTACGATAGAACAAACACTTCTATGAGTGTTTTTAAAATGTGTAAAAATTGCGATAGTGAATATAATAATCTTAATGATAGGAGATTTTACGCAGAGCCTATTGCTTGTAATGATTGCGGGGCTAAGCTTAATTTTGATTTGGCAAAGGCTGTTAAATATCTAAAAGCTGGAAAAATAGTAGCTTTAAAAGGCGTTGGTGGGTTTAATTTATTATGCAATGCTAATGATTTTAATGCGGTAAATAAATTAAGAATGCTAAAAAATAGAGCTTTAAAACCACTTGCAATAATGGTTAAAGATATAAAAATGGCGAAAAAATATGCTAGTTTTACTAAGTTTGAAGAACGTATTTTAAAGAGCAAAGAGCGACCTATATTGCTACTAAAAAGCCTTAATCAGAGTGCTTTTAATATACATTTTGATTTTAAAAATATCGGAGTATTTTTGCCAAGCGCTCCAATATTTCATATATTATTTAAAGAGCTTGATTTTGCAATAGTAGCTACAAGTGCAAACAGAAGTGGCGAGATGATTTATTCTAAAAAAAGCGATTTTAAGATTTTAAAACCTGATTTAATAATAAATCATAATAGAAAAATAATTAATAAAATTGATGATAGTGTAGGGCAAGTTGTAGCCAATAAATACCATCATTTAAGAAGTGCTAGGGGCTTTAGACCTTTTTATTACGAGCATAAAATTAAAAAAAATATAAATATCCTAGCTCTTGGAATGGAAGAAAAAAACGAGTTTTTAATATACATAAACGGGCTTTGTATTAATTCGCCTTATATTGGGGATTTAAAGGATATTAGTGTTTATAATCATTTTGTAAAAACTCTAAGATTTTTTGTGAAAAATTATAAGATTAAATTTGATTATGTTTTGTGTGATTTACACCCACATTTCATTCATAGCGAAAAAATCACAAAAGAATTTGAAATAGGAATTAGCAAAAAGACAAAGATTATAAAAATCTACCATCACGCAGCCCATGCGATGAGTATTGGACTAAGAAATATTAGAGCCTTTTGTTTTGATGGCACAGGATATAAAAATAATCATCATATAAGTGGTGGCGAAGTGCTAGATATTACTAAAAACACTATAAATACAGCTTTTTGTTTTGATGAGTTTAAACTAGTTAATGTAAAAAATAATGAACTATTAGCTTATAGTATTTTAAAAAAATACGAAATTCCGTGTGAAACTAATCTAAATTATGATATAGCATTGCAAAATTGCACTATAAATACTAGCTCATTAGGTAGAATTATTGATGCTTTTGCATTTTTAGTTTTAGGGGTCAAAAAAAACGAATTTGAAGCACATTCAGGAATGCTTATTGAGAGTTTTTATGATGAAAATATCAAAGATATTTACAAAATTGAGTTTAAAAATAATAAGATTATTTATAAGGATATTTTTGCAACTTGCTTAAATGAAAGCAAGGTTTTAGCTTGTTCAAAATTCATTAATACCATTGTTTATATTGTTAAGTTTTTAAGTCCTAATAAAAGGGCGATTTTAAGTGGCGGGGTGTTTTGTAATAAAAGCATTTTAAATCTTTTGCTAAATGATAAAGAATACAAATTCTATACTCCAAAAAACGAAGCGATAAACGATGGTTGCATAGCTTTAGGGCAGTTAAACTATTTCTTAAACAATATGGAATTTAAGGATTAATTTATTATTTATTGTTAAAATCTCGCCTTTTTTTCAAGGAGAGAATATGAAAATATTACAAGAATTTAAAACATTTGCAATGCGTGGAAATGTTGTAGATTTAGCTGTGGGTGTGGTTATAGGAACTGCTTTTGGTAAGATTGTAAGCTCACTTGTGGCTGATATTATTATGCCTATTGTTGGAGTTTTAACAGGCGGAGTTGATTTTAGTGATTTAAAATTGGTTATTAAAGAAGGTGCTAAAGAAGCTGAAAATGTAACCGTTAATTATGGTTTATTTATTCAAAATATAGTTGATTTTTTAATCATTGCGTTTTCAATTTTCGTTGTTGTAAAGCTAATCAATAAGCTTAAAAAAGCAGAAAAAGAAGAAGAAAAACCAGCTCCTGCTCCAGCTCCAAGCGAAGATATAGTGCTGCTAACAGAAATCAGAGATTTATTAAAAAATAAAAACTAATTTTATTAGTATTAGCTATAATCTCCTAATTTAAAGGGAGATTTTATGCTAATTATTAAAAAATTAATTATATTTTTATTTTTTATAAGTTCTATAGAAAATATTGATAAATTAACACAATCTTCTAATATTAACGATAAAAATCAAGCTATTAAAATTTATAAATATTATTGCGACTTAAACTATGCTTTAGCTTGTTATAAGCTAGGTTTAGAATATTTTAATAATGAAAAATTATTTATAAAATCGTGTGATTTAGGATATGCAAATGCTTGCAATAAATTAGCTGATATTTATATTTTAGATATAAATAAAAATAGGTTTTATAATAAATTATCTTGCGAGTATGGTAATGATTTTGATTGTTTAGCTTCGTTTGATACAGATTCTATTGATTTTGATAGACTAGCTAAATATTGCAGAAAAAATAAAAAATATACTTGTGATTTTCTTAGAAAAGAAAGCATAAAACATAATAAAATTGATTATTTTGTAGTTTCTGATAAAAATTATGAAAGGCTTTATAAATTATGTAAAGAAGATAATTCTAAAGCTTGTTTTACTCTTGCATTAGAACTAAATAATATAAATATTTTTAGTGATATTTTATATAAAAAATCTTGTGAATTAGGTGAGAGTAAGGCTTGTATGTTTTTAAAGGATAATAAATGAGAATTTTTATAATTATTATGATATTTTTTATTAATATAAATGCTAATGAGTTTTGTGATATTTTGGTTAAAAAATATGTAAAAGATTATGATTTTATAGATAAATTTAAGGATAAATGTAAAGCAATAAATGAGATTTATTTAAGTTTAGATAATAAAGAAAAATACAAAATAAATGAAATATATTTAAAACATTGTAATGATAAAAATTATAAATATTGTGATTATTTAAAACAACTTTATTTAAATTCTTTAATTACTGATAAAAATATTTATTTTAGAGCATTAGAGCTGGGTTGTTATGATAATAATTCTTGTTTTGATATAGTTTATGCTTTAATAAATGAGAATTCTAAAAATCAAGAATATTTTTATAAATTGCTTGAAAATAAATGTAATGAAGATAGTAGGTTTTGCTATGTTTTTATAAATTATAAATATAAAACTAATGATGATTTGATGTGTGAGAAAAACCCTAGCACTTGTTATGAATTAGCAGTTAATAAAGATGAAATTAAAAAGGCTAAATATTTAAGAAGAGCTTGTGGTAATAATATAAATGAAGCTTGTATGCTAATAAAAGATTATAAAAAAGCGTGTGATAATAAATATGCTAAAGCTTGTGAAATTTTAGCTAAAGAATTTAAGGATAAAAAGGATTATAAAGCTTTAAAGTATTATATGAAATTAGCTTGTAAGTATGGTGGAAGTTGTTATAGTTATGATTTTAATCAAGATAATATGCTTAATATTTATAAAGATGAATGCGATATAACAAAACTAAATTCTTGTAAAAAATATATAGAAAATACTACTAATTTAAACAAGGATTTTTACAATAATTATTCTAAAATATATGAGAATTTGTGTTTAAATAGCAATATTATGTTTTGTAAAGATGCTGTTATGATTGAATATAAAATGAAAAATTATAAAAGAGCAAAATATTTTATAGATTATATATGTTTAAAAAATAATGATTTATGTAAAGAATTATCAATTAATTATCTAAAAGATATTTATAAGGAGGAATTATGAAAAAGATTTTAATTTTATTTTTATACTTGTTTTGTTGTTATGTAGATGATGATTATGAATGTAAAAATAATGATTTAAATGCTTGTTATAAAGTGATAAAAAGTAGTCCTTCACCTATTGATTTTTGTCAAAATGTTGAAGAGTTTAATTATAAAAAAACTTGTGCTGAATATTTTTATGATATTACAAGAGTTGCTCATCAATATCAAGCTAAGGAATTAAGAGATAAGTTATATATGGATTTTCCAAAAGTTTGCATTGATTTTATATATGCTCAAAGACATCTTTCTAATACTATAATAGAAGAAAGTTTATCTATGGCTTGCGAAATAGATTATATAAAAGCTTGCGATTTATTGGTTGAGCATAAAATGGTAGATAATGTTAAATATGTTGAAAAATCGTGCAATGCGGGAAATTATAATGCTTGTGTTGAGCTTGAATATATAAAATTAAAAAACAATAATTTAGCGTTAGCAGAAACTGAATGCTTACAAAATAATAATTGTGAAAAAGCTTTTAATGAAGGCACAAAAAATCAAGAAATTTTATTAAAACTATGTGAAAACAAAAATGAAAAAGCTTGTTTAAGATACGCTGAATTAAACGCTAGTAAAAATAATGGAAAATATGATGAATATAGTTTAAAAGCTTGTGAAATTAATGTTAATGTTTGTATGCAAAAAGCTAAATTTGTAGAGCAATTTTTACAATTTGATTTTGAAGGTAATATCAAAACACTTAAAAGATATTATGAAATAGCTTGTGAAAAAGGACTTGATATAGCCTGTGAAGAGTTTAAAAGGGTTGAAGCACTAAACCCAGATGATTATAAATTTGATGGTAAGGTAAAAACAATTGGGATTAAATTTTGATATTTTGATTAAGAATTTAAAATAGAAATTACAAGATTTATGAAATGCTAGTATTTTTGTAATTATAAAATAATTAAGGAGAAAAAATGTATATAGATGAAAATACTTTAAAATTTTATTTAAATGATGATGATTATAAGAAACTAGAAAATAGCAAGAAAGCTATTAATAAAAGATTTGATAGTGTAAAGGAAGTTTTTGAAATTATTACTGATAAAAACAATAATTTTGACAAACCAGCAATTATTGATAAGGTAAAAAAACTTTATAGTAATTCAAATAATAATGTTAAAAAGCTTATAGATGATGATAATGATAATAGAGACTTGGCTAGAATTTTTATTAATGATACTAGGTTTCATGGTATTAAAGAGCAGAATAAAGAACTACAAAAGTTTTTACTGCAAAGTATAAAAAACGATAAAAATTATATAAAACAATACAATTTTATCACTCATTTACTTAGCATTATGGGTGGTTTTGATTTTACTGAAAACCCAAATGTTACACCAAAAGTTATAAATGAATATAGAATTTTAAGTAATAAACAAAAAGAATATGATTTTGAAGGTTCTACATACTCTCAAGGGACTTGTGCTTGGATCAATTCTCATTTTTCTGATAATACTTTGTTTATAGAATTTGTTGATTTTATAAAAAATTGTAAAGAGAAATATGATGGTGCTAACATAGGTAGAACAAATATAGCGTTATGCTATCCAGGTAGGGTAACCAATATAAACACTAACGATTTTGACAACCCTGATAACATAAAAAACGATTATAACAAACAACAAGAGATTTTAAACTATCGCTTTCCGTATAAGTTCATGTGGATGTGGGCGAATGCTGATAATGTAATCCATCCTATAAGCTTAGATGCTTTTAGGAACTTTTTAAAATCTGATTTTATGCAAGAGATTTTTAAAGAGTTACCAAAAGATGAAAACTTCAAAATATTAAAATGCAAATTAAAAGGCAAAGATAATAAAAAAGAAACAGAAGATGATTTTAAAAAATTTGATTTAGAAAAATATGCTGAAATTATTACAGATTGTCATTTTGATAGTTTCCCGAAAATTTGGCAAAGCGTAAGTAATAAAATTTATAAAAAAATTTTTGGAAAAGATGTAAAAATAACAGAAGATCATTTACAAAAACTATCAAAAGTTATATCTCTTTTATGTATAGGCGAAACTGATATGAAAAATATCTCAGATTTACTTAAAACTCATAAGCAAATCATACTTTATGGAGTGCCAGGGACAGGTAAGACTTATTCAGCTAAAGAGATTATAAAAGAATGGCAAACCAAATCACAAGCAGAAAGCTTAGTAGAAAAAGCTAAAGCTGATGAGAAAAATGAGCTAGATGATTGTAAATTTAGCAAACTACTTGTAGATAAAAATCAAAATAAAAAAGATGAAGAAAAATATAAAAATTTCAGTAAAGATACAAATATAATATGGGATATAGTGCAGTTTCATCCAAATTATTCTTATCAAGATTTTATAGGTGGTATAGCTCCAAATGTAAAAAATGATGGTAGTTTATCTTATAAGCTAAATGATGGGATATTTAAGAAGTTTTGCGATTGTGCAAAAGAAAATAAAGAAAAGGATTTTATTTTTATAATAGATGAGATAAATAGGGCTAATCTTAGCGAAGTATTTGGGGAGTTACTTTATGCTCTTGAATATCGTGATGAGAATGTAAGTGTGGCTAATTTTGATGAGTTTTGTATACCTAGCAATGTCTATATCATAGGCACTATGAATAATGTAGATAAAAGCTTGGCTACATTTGATTTAGCACTTAGAAGAAGATTTGGTTTTTATGAAGTGGGTGTGGATTATGGTGCAATACATGAAGCTTTTAAAGAATATAAACAATCAAATGATGAAAAAGATAATTTTAATAATATAGATAGCTATGTTCAAAGATGTATAGAACTAAATTATTTTTTATCAGGTGATGAAGATTTAAGCGATTATGAAGATAAGAAAAAGAAAGAGTTAGAAGCTATAAAGCTAGAAAATACTCAAGATTATTACAAAATCGGTCATGCGTATTTTATGAAAATAAAAAGCTTTATAAAAGATGATGAAAAAAATATCAACCGAAGCCACTTAGAAAAGCTTTGGATTTATCATATTGAGCCACTTTTGATGGAATATCTAGGATTAAGTTATGATGATAATAACATCAAAGAAAGAATTGGCAAAATAAAAGAATATTTTACAAAAAAGTTAGATGAAGAATGAATGATTTAACAATCAAAGAAAATGCAAAAGAAATTAAAAATATAGCCTTATTTGATTGTGGTGAGCGTGAATGTAAGTTTGCAGTCAAGACAAATGTAGGGCTAATTCAAAAAACTATAAAAGAGCTAAAAGACAATAAGCTAGATTTTATAAGCATTAGTGCGAATGCTTATAAAAAAGATGATGTTGATATAATTGATTGTGATTATATTGATGAAAATAATATCATTTTAAAAACTTCTTATTATGTAGGCTTTTACTCAAAAGGCACTGTAAATATTACTATTTCTCCACGCTTTGGAAATACTATTAGGAATTATCTTTACTCATACGCTTTAGGGCTTTATTTACCTAAAAGCGTTACAGGTTCGGCAAGTTCTGAACATAATCACTGGCTTTTATGTATGCTTTGGGTTGGCTCGCTTGAATACGCCTTAAACAAATCAAATATCCCTAAAAACTACGAAAGAATAAAGAAAAATCAAAAGTATTTTAAAGGTAGCCTAGATGTAGCAAACCACATAAAACACAACCTTGTAAATGCTAATAGATTTTATTGTTCTTACTCAAAGCAAACTTATAATACCCCTATAAATAGAGCTATTTTAAAAGCATACGATCATCTTTTAAAGCTAGGTTTTAGTGGTATGCTAAACAGCGTTTCATCACACATTCAAATGCTAAGAGATTTTGGAGTAAGTGATGATGTGAGATTAGATGAGTTAAAAAGCATACACTATACCCCGCTAAATAAAGCTTATCAAAAGGTAGTATCTTTAAGTGAGCTAATCATCAAAAATCAAGGCTCAAAATCAAGTTTTAATAATTCAAATGGTTTTGGATATTTTTTGGATTTAAGCGAAGTTTGGGAAGGGTATTTATATAAGCTAATGAGTAAAAATTTGCAAGGTTTTAAGGTTGTTAATGGTAATTTTGCTAGTAAAAATTATCTTTTTAATGATAATAAAAGAGAGCTTAGACCTGATTTTTTTATCTATAAAGATAGTAAGCTCGTAGCTGTGCTAGATGCAAAATATAAAAATTATTCTTGTTTTGGTCAAATATCTTGTGTGGATGGTGCTATAAGTAGAGAAGACTTGTATCAAATGAGTGCTTATATTTATAGATTTAACGCACCTTTGGGGATATTTTTATCTCCAAACACTGATGATATGGCTATGGAGCAAGTAACTGGTAAAGATAGCAAAATGGCTATTTTAGGGATTAACTTAAATAGTATCAAAGAAGATGAAAGTCCAATATTAGAATTAAAAAGCAAAGAACAAATTTTTATAAGTAATTTATTACATTTATTAAAAGATTATTAATATAAAAATTATTTTAATATTTGTAATTTTTAATAATTTTATATATATTTCTAATAAATTTCATAAATTATTGGCGGATTTAAATGTTAGAAAACGAAACTAGAGCAAAATATATTGATATAAAGCTAGAAAACGCTGGGTGGCTTAAGGAAAACATTAGGAAAGAGTATTATTTCACTGATGGTAGGATACTAAACTTAGTGATTATGCAATAGATTTTATGATTTAGATTTATTAGAAGGGTACAATTACTATAATAGCAAGAGTACCTTATATTCAAAAATCTAAATTTCAAACCTTTAAAGGTATTGTATAGTAAATTTAAATTCGTAATACATTATCACTTAGTTAATACCTTTAATTGAAAATACACTAATCTTATGTTTAGATGATTATTAATATATATAAGCTTTTCTATTGATATAGAACCTATATTTTTTAAAGCTACTTTTCTAATAAGATGATAATTTTCATCTTTTGAGTTTATATAATCTCTACTACCGTCCAATTTAGGTAAGAATAACGTAAAAAATAAATTTTCATCTTTAATATTTTCTATTTCTTTTTTTCTAATATCGTATATTCCACTATCATAGTTATTTTTATTGACATTTAAATAGTTTAATAAATCAGCTTTTTCAATTATACAATTCACTGTACCAATACCTTTTTCTATTTCAAAGAAGGCCTCTATGTCTTCGCAAGAATTAACACTTATATATAATTTTGCTTCCCCATGACCACAGCCATTTTTATTGTTAGGATATACAAAACAATCTGGAATTTTAATATCCTTAATACCACTATGTTTATTATATTGTTTTCCATCAATTATCTTATACATAATTCCTCCTATTTTAGTTATATTCTTATAATTATATATATAATAAGTTAATGGTGTTTATTGAGTTTTTCTATTTAAATCAACTTCGGAAATAGAATTTTATTCTTTATGATTAAAAGACAATTTTATGATAAAAATTTTTCTAACTTACATCGATTTTTAATAAATGTAAGTTAGAAAAGTACAAATAAAAACAGATATTTATCTAAATAAACTCATTTTTAAATAACACTACAAGTTTGTAAAAGTTCTAATATAACTTAGAATATGTATTTAATCGTATTTTCGTTTTTATGTTGTTTGTTAAGTTTTCTTAATTTGTAATTGGGTATATAATCATTATTTAACTTGATAAGTTTGATTATAAGTATTTAAGAGAACCTGCTAATTTATTAAATCATATAAAATCACTTATAAAAGATGAAAAAATGCATTATATTATGCTTGATGAAGTTTAGTTTTTAAAAAACTTTGAAGAGGTTTTAAACACGCTTTTATATTTTGACAATGTTGATGTGTATGTAACGGGCGGTATTCTAAGTTTTTATCAAGCGATGTTATAACGGAGTTTTGTGGTAGAGGAGATGAGCTATATTTATACCCACTTAGCTTTAAAGAATTTATGCAAACAAAAGATGATATAAATACAGCTTGGAATGAATAATAGTATGGGGCGGAATGCCATTTGTGGCGACTCTGCCTACATAAGAGCAAAAAAGTGCTTATTTGCAAAATCTTTTTAAGGAAGTTTATTTAAAAGATTTAATTGAAAGAAACAATATCAGCAAAACTTATGAACTAGAAAGCTTGTTAGATATTTTGGCTTCAAATATAGGAGCACTTGCAAACCCTAGCACCATAGAAAAAAACATTTGCTAGTAAAGGCATAAAGATAAGCAATGTAACTATTAAAAATTATATAGATTTTTTACAAGATTGTTTTTTGATAAGTAGTGCAAATCGTTATGATGTAAAAGGGCGAAAATATATAGGCACTCCACTTAAATACTATTATGAAGATATAGGCTTAAGAAACGTTATGTTAAAGTATAGACAAATAAAATTAAAACACATATTAAGAAAATATAATCTACAAAGAGTTTAAATCTCGTGGATATATGGTATATGTGGGTGTGATAGAAGTGTATAAATGTAATATGGGAAAAACATTAATAAATCTTTAGAAGTTGATTTTGTAATAAACAAATCAGATGAAAGGATATATATTTAATCAGCTTTCAGTATGTCAAGCGAAGAAAAAAAGGCTCAAGAAAAACAATCTTTAATAAACATAAAAGATAACTTTTATTAAAGTTAATCTACTTAATTTTACGATAATGATAGACTTTTACTATAAATCTACTTGATTTTTACTTGATGATAAATATTTAAAAGTATGATGGGTAAAGGACAAAAATGCAAAATAAAATAGACCAAATAACAGACATTTTAAGGCGTGATGATGGTATTAGTGGGGCTATGCATTATACGGAGCAAATTAGCTGGATACTATTTTTAAAATTCTTAGATGATTATGAAAAAGAGCTTGAAGATAAGGCGTTTTATGATGATAAAGAATATGTAAGTATACTTGATAGCAAATTTGCGTGGAGTAGTTGGGCAGCACCTAAAAAAGAAGATGGCACACTAGATATTAAAAACGCTTTAAGTGGTGATGATTTGACTAATTTTGTAAATAATGAGCTTTTTGTCTATCTAAAAAGTTTTAAAAATAACGATGATTTTAAAAGCATTGAGTATAAAATCGGTGGTATTTTTGAAAATATTGACAACAGAATAAGTAGCGGACACACGCTAAGAGATATCATAAATATCATTGATGAATGTAACTTTAGTAAAGATGATGATGTGTTTGCACTAAGCCTAGTGTATGAAAAACTGCTAAAAGATATGGGGAGCGATGGGGGGGGGAATAGTGGGGAATTTTATACCCCAAGACCACTTATAAAAGCTATCGTTGAAGTGATAGACCCAAAGGCAAATGAGCGTGTGTATGATCCTGCCTGTGGTAGTTGTGGGTTTTTGTGTGAGAGTTTTTTGCATGTGATGAGGGATAAAACAAGCCTTAGCAATGATGAGATAGATTTTATGCAAAATGATGCCTTGCACGGCAAAGAAAAGACCCCACTAAGCTATGCAATGGGTGTTATGAATATGATTTTACACGGCATAAAATCTCCAAATATCATCAAAACAAACACCCTAAATAAAAAAATCACCGATATAAGCGAAGATGATAGATATGAAATAATCCTAGCAAATCCACCATTTGGTGGCAAAGAAAAAGAGCAAATCCAAAACAACTTTTTAGTAAAATCAAACGCCACTGAGCTACTATTTTTGCAACATATCCTAAAAAGCCTTAAGATAAACGGCAAATGTGCTATGGTAGTGCCTGAAGGAGTACTGTTTCAAAACTCAAACGCCTTTACGAGTGTAAAGCAAGATTTGGTAAATGAGTATAATTTAGAGTGCGTTTTAAGCCTTCCTAGTGGGGTGTTTTTGCCTTATAGTGCAGTGAAGACTAATGTGCTGTTTTTCTCGCTTGGCAAAAGGTTTTTAAATTATAGTGATGAGGTGTATTATTATGAGCTAGTGCCACCTTATAAACTCACTAAAAATAAGCCTTTAGAGTATGAGCATTTTAAAGATTTTCTAACTTGTGTTAAGGAGCGTAAAATCACTGAAAACTCATGGCTAGTAAGCAAAAGCGAACTTGCTCTTAAAAACTATGATTTAAGTGCAAAAAATCCAAACATAAAAGAAGAAAAAGAGCTAAGAAGCGTAGATGAAATTCTAAACTCACTTAGCAAAAACCTAGCAAAATCAAGCGAACTTTTAAAAAAGCTAGGTATTTAAGCTTTGTGGAAAAATATAATAAACGAAAAATCGTTTAGTGATTTTAATAAATATAAATTTCAATTATCTGCAGTGGAATTTAAAATAGGAATTGCGTTTGGTGTTTGTAATTTAAGCTTATTTTGTATATGATAAATATTTTAAAAATTAAAAGGAAATAAAATGATCAAAATACCATCTAATTCAATAACTAAAAAAGTAGGTTTTATATTTTTACTTGCAATATTACTTCAAATACCATTGTTTTTTATAAACGGAATAATAAATGAGAGAAATGATACTTATGAAAATATGGTTGATACTCTAGGTAATGAATGGGGTCAAAAGCAAACAATACACGGGATTTTTCTAGTAATAAATGGCACTAAAGAACAAAAAATAAAAGATGAAGAAGGCAATACGATTACGCAAAAAGTCCCTTACGAAAAAATCATAATCCCAAGCCAAATTGATGTAAAAATTGATATTTTAGATGAGGTTAGACAAAAAGGAATATATAAAGCTAGTGTTTATAACGCAAATATTAACATTGGTGGTAATTTTGCTGATTTAGATGAAAAATTACCGCAAGACTTTGATGAAATTTATTTATCTTTAGGTTTATTAGATGCAAAATCATTAGTAAATATCTCAACTTTTAAACTAAATAGCATTGATTTAAAACCAAATGCAGGGACAAATAGTAAAAATTCTCATTTAAGATATGGAATTTCATCACTAATTAATAAAAATATGTTGAAAAATAATACACCTTTTGAAATTTCTTTCACATTAAGGGGCTCAAAAGGTATAGAGATACTTCCTTTAGCGCAAAAGAATACCTTAGATATTAATTCAAAAGAAAGCAAACCGAGTTTTTATGGGACATTGCCTGTTAGCAAAAATCTTGATAATAACGGCTTTAATGCAAAATATGAAATTATGCCATTTACTATGAATTATCAAAAAGCTATAAATAATTCAAATCATTATCTAAATGATAATCTAATCGGTATTAATCTATACGAAGGCATTACTCATTACAGACAAGTAATAAGAGCTGCTAAATACGGCATATTATTTATAATGCTTAGCTTATTTGTGGTTTATGTTTTTGAAATTTTAGGCAAAAAACCAACTCATTATATCCAATACGGAGTTGTTGGATTTTCGCTAACTTTGTTTTATTTGGTTTTGCTTTCAATGTCAGAATATTTTAGTTTTGAACTTGCCTATATTATCGCTACATTAATGGTCGTAATACCAAACGCACTTTATATAAAAGCTCTTACAAATAGCAAAAAATTTGGTTTTGGAATGCTGCTATTTTTAGGCGGTGTTTATGCAGTATTGTTTTCTGTGCTTCAAATGGAGCAATTCGCACTAATTACTGGAACAATTCTTATAATGATAGTTTTATATGTTCTTATGTATATTACAAAAAATATTGATAATTTTTTGGATAAAAAGGCTGAATAATTAGGATATTAAAGGATAAAAAATATTGAAATTCCGATTTTAAATTCCGTTAAAATTTAATGTATTTTCAAGATATTTTAAAAGGTATTTAAATTAGGAATTTCAATTTTATTTTTAGTGATTTTTAAATTTAAATATTTTTACTTTTAAGGATAACAAAGTGGCTTTAAAAGGTTTTTTAGCAAAAGCTAATGTGATTTTTAAAAATACGCTTTTTTATCTAGCTTGATTTTTGTTTTTTATACCATTTTATATAGGAGATTTTAGTTATATTTCTTGCTTTATATTTGCTTTTCTTTTTTCTAGGATTTATCTTTTGCTATCTCAAGATGATTTAGATAGTAAGATAATCTTGCAAGATAAGTTTTATTTACTTTTAAGACATATTTCGCTTTTTATATCGTGTGTTTGCCTTGCTAAGATTATTTATAATTTTTGTTTTTATGATAAAAGCGTTTATAAGAGCATTGATACTCTTAAAAATCTCGTGCCATTTGCGATATTTGGCTTTGTATATTTATATACTGCTAGAAAAAACTATAATGTTTATTTTAAAAAATACTTAGCTTTAACTTTGGCTATGCTTTGTGCTTGGTGGTATTATGATGATTTTTTAAAACAACCCAATGAGCTTATAACAAGGATTTTAAAATCAGACCTAAAGTGTAGTAACCTTGAAAGAGTTTGCCTTGTACTTGATAAAAGTGTATTAGATGATATAAATAATGATATAAAAGGCAAAAGCTATAATGAGATACAAAAGACTTTAAGCCAGTTAGAATTTAAAATGAAAAATGAATATTTTTATTTTACTAAAATACTTTTGGGCAAAAGTGTTAGCATTAGGCTTGAATTAGAAGATGATAAGATAATTGAGATTATAGTTTCTAGGTTTTAAATTATAGTTTTATTGGAAAATAATATTTTAAATTCTAGTTAAATATTAGCAAAATTAAAATCTTAATTTTGCCCTAAAATAGGGCAAAATTTATAAGGAACCATAAAAACTCGCAAGAAAATATCCAAAAATACTTGAAGTAATAACACCTATAAAACCAGGAATAATAAAACTATGATTTATTACAAATCTTCCTATACGAGTTGTTCCACTTCTATCAAATTGAATAGCTGCTAAATCACTTGGATATGTTGGCAAAATAAAATAGCCATAACAAGCTGGTGCGAATGCTAAAATAACAGCTGGATTAACTCCTATATTTAAAGCTAGTGGCACAAACGCTACAAGTGCGGCTGCTTGAGAATTTACTAATTTAGAAATTATTATTAAAACTATTGCGTAAGTCCAAGGATATTCGCTTAATATATTTCCTAAGCTATCTTTTATCATTTGAGTATGTGTTGCAACCATACTATCAGCCATCCAAGAGATTCCAAATACAGCCACAAGAGCAACCATTCCTGATTTAAATATCTCACTTTTTGAAATATTATTTGCATTAGTTTTTGTAAAGATTATTATTAATGAACCTGCCAAAAGCATAAAAATTTGAATTACTTCAACCATTCCTAAAGGTTTTGCTTGTTCTTTTTTATCGCTAAAAATAATTTTTGCATTTTCAAATTTTTCATTATTAATAATTACATAGTTATTTTCTTGTGTTATTTGTAGATTATTATCAATGCTAATTGCTTTTATATTTTCTTTCGTGTTTTTTACTTTACCATCTTTAATAGTTTTATTTAATTCATTATAAGTAATTATGAGATTTGAATTCTTAATAGGTATTTCTT
The DNA here is from genome assembly GCF_022369475.1 of Campylobacter sp. RM12651. NCBI lineage: Bacteria > Pseudomonadati > Campylobacterota > Epsilonproteobacteria > Campylobacterales > Campylobacteraceae > Campylobacter > Campylobacter sp. RM12651. The sequence goes on along the minus strand of NZ_CP059600.1, from coordinate 1,130,131 downwards.
TCATTGTTTTAGCATTATTATCTACGATTAAAATACTTGCTGAATCAACTTTTGTATTAAATGCAGGTCGTAGATTTGAAAAATATCCTAAAATAGCAACTAAGGCAATAGCACCTAAAAATATCCACATTGATAACCAAGCACTATTAGGTAATTTTTCACCTATTAATGATTTGCACCCACCACCATAAACATATTTTTTAAATTCTTCATCTTTAATTTTTTCTTGAAATTCACTATCTTTATCTAAATCTTTACCCCTAAACCAGCTAAATATTCCAACGCAAAGCACTCCTAAATAAGTTGATGGTATTGTAATTTTAAGTAAGTCCAAATATCCATCAAATCCTGCTAAGTGATGATTACTATTAATAATAAATGCTGTTAGAGTTACTACAGCCACTGATACTGGGCTAGCAATTATTCCAAGTTGTGCTGAAACACTACTTGCTGCCATCGGTCTTTCAGGTCTAATATTGTTTTTAATGGCTATGTCATATACAATAGGTAAAATTGTATAAACAACATGCCCTGTGCCACAAAGAATTGTTAGGGTGCAAGTCGTAATTGGAGCTAAAATACTAATATATTTTGGATTTTTTCTAAGAATTTTTTCAGCTATTTGAAGCATTACATCAAGACCACCACTGGTTTGAAGTGTTGCGCTAGCCACAACAACTGCTAAAATAGTTAGCATAACATCAATTGCTGGTTTTCCTGGTTTTACACCAAAGCCAAAAATCATCACAATAAGCCCAACGCCACCTAACATTCCAAGAGTAATTCCACCTTTTTTTGAGCCATAAAATAGGCAAATACATACAATAGCTAGTTGTATAGCAAATTGTAAAGAATTAGGTAAATTCATAAGAATATCCATTTTTTTATCCTTTAATTAAAAAAAATTGATAAATTTTATATTTAAAAGTTAAATATTTAAATTAATTTTAAAAATTAAGTTTTAATTAATTTAAATATTAGTATTAAATTTTTTACTTGGAATTTGGTCTATTATTTATAAAATGATTTTTGTTGCCATTGTAAATACTTTTACTTAGTAAAATGTGAAAAATTTAAGGAGTAGGTAATGAAAGTAATCATTGAAGCAAAAGCAAAAATTATGGCTGAAAACGAAAATCAAGCAAAAATCAATCAAGAGTTTTTTAAAAAATCTAATTTATATTGCCTTAATTTTATGAGCTCTCCTGGTAGTGGTAAAACCACTCTACTTGAGTATATTATAAAAAATAATTTATTAAAATTATGCGTAATTGAAGGGGATTTAGAGACTAATAAGGACGCTGATAGGATTATCAAAGCAGGTGCTAAAGCATATCAAATAAGCACAGGTCAAAGCTGCCATTTAGACGCAAAAATGATAGATTTAGCTCTAAAAAATCTTGATATTAGTAATTCAGAGTTTTGTGTAATAGAAAATATAGGCAACTTAGTATGCCCTGCATCATATAAATTGGGCGAGAATTTAAATGTTGTGCTTTTATCAAGTCCTGAAGGAAGTGATAAAGTAGCAAAATATCCTGTTATGTTTAAAAGAGCTGATGTAATAGTTTTAACTAAAATGGATATAGCAAAATATTTTGATTTTAGCCTAGAAACTATCACACAAGAAGCAAAAAAATTAAATCCAAATGTAAAAATCTTTTGCGTAAGCAGCACTACAGGCGAAGGAATTGCCGAACTTTGTGAATATTTTAAATCTTTAAGGAGTTAATATGTGTTTATCTATACCATCAAAAGTTTTAAGTGTTGATGAAAATAATTTTGCTATGGTTGATACTTTAGGGATTAAGCGTGGGGTTAGCCTTGATTTGATACCTGAGCAGGTTAATGTGGGAGATTTTGTATTAATTCATGTTGGTTTTGCTATGCAAAAAATTGATGAAGCAGCTGCTAAAGAAAGCTTAGAATTATATAAGCAAATTGCAGATGAGATAGGTAGCGAAGAGATTGAAAGTAGGTTTTTATGAATTACATAAAAGAATATAAAGACGCAAATATTATTAATAATTTAAAAAAACTAATTAATAATGTTAAGCTTGATAGGGTTTATAATGTAATGGAGATTTGTGGCGGGCACACACATTCGCTTATAAAATACTCAATCCCTTCTCTTTTGCCTAATATTAATTTTATTCATGGGCCAGGTTGTCCTGTTTGTGTAATGCCAAAAAGTAGGCTTGATGAAGCTATTTTTTTAGCAAGTATGGAAGGTGCTATTTTTTGCACGCTTGCTGATTTGATTAAAGTTCCTGCTAGTAATACGAGTTTAGAAAAATTAAGAGCACAAGGCAAGGATATTAGAGCGCTTTATAGCCCACTAGAAGTATTAAAAATCGCAAATGAAAATAAAGATAAAAAGATTATATTTTTTGCAATAGGTTTTGAAACTACAACTCCTATGAGTGCGATTTTGATTGAAAAAGTGCTTGAAATGGGACTTAAAAATGTATTTTTTCATATAAATCATGTAAGAGTTCCTGAGCCTGTTGAAGCCTTATTAAATGATAAAGATTGTAATATTGATGGCTTTTTAGCCCCATCGCATGTAAGTGTGATAATAGGAGAAAACGCATATTTAAATATGGCTAATACTTATAAAAAACCATTTGCTATAAGTGGTTTTGAGCCTGTTGATTTAATGCACTCACTATTAAATTTAAGCTTACAATTTAAGAATAAAACTCATAATGTTTATAATGAATATTCAAGATTAGTTAGTAAAAATGGTAATGAAAAAGCTAAAGAATTAATTGAAAAATACTTTAGGCGTGATGATTTTGAATTCCGTGGCTTAGGTGTTATTAGTAATGGCGGTTTGGAGCTAAAAGATGAATATGATTATATAAACGCAAAAAAAGTATTTGATATAAAAACAAATACAAAAGCAGAAAACAAAGCCTGTCTATGCCCTAAGATTTTAAAAGGACTTGCAAAGCCAACTGATTGCAAAGTTTTTGGTAATTTATGCACGCCTAATAATCCAATAGGAAGTTGTATGGTAAGTAGTGAAGGTGCTTGTGCTGCTTATTATAAATACAATAAAATTTAAATTAACTCCTTTTTATAGGAGTTAATATGATTATTTGCTTATAAATCTTAGCCAAATATAGCCTAATACAGCTGATACAAAAGAAGCGCTAAGTATTGCTAATTTTGCGCTATTAAATAATTCAGGATTATTTTCAAATACAAGAGTGTTTATAAAAAAGCTCATAGTAAAACCAATACCTGTTAGTATGCAAACCCCGTATAATTGAACTTTATTTGATGGTAATTTAAAGCCAAATTTACTAGCAATTAAGCAAAAGCTAAAAACACCTAATTGTTTGCCTAAAAATAGACCTAAAAATACTCCAAAAAATACTGCATTAAAATCATTTAAATTAAGACCATTAATCAAAACTCCAGCATTAAATAAAGCAAATAAAGGCAATATAAAATAATTTATATAAGGTGTCAAATCGTGCATTATGTGTTCTAAAAATTCTTTATTATCTTTAGTATTTAATGGTATGAAAAACGCACACGCCATACCAGCTAAAGTCGCATGAACTCCACTTTTAAGAACGCAAACCCAAATAAATGCACCAATAATCACATAAAGGCTTTTTATACAAATATGCAAATAATTTAATAATAGCAAAATAGCTAAACCACAAGTAGCAAGGCTAAGACTTAAAATACTTAGCTCATTTGTATAAAATAAAGCGATTATAATAATTGCAGCAACATCATCAAATATTGCAAGGCTTAGTAAAAATATTGTTAAAGATTTTGGAATTTTATTTCCAAGTAATAATAAAACTCCTAAAGCAAAAGCAATATCAGTTGCAGTCGGTATCGCAAAGCCTTGTAAAGCAAAGCTATCGTTTATATTAATTAAACTATAAATTATAGCAGGGACAATTACTCCGCCAAGTGCTGCAATTAGTGGCAAACTAGCAGCTTTTATATTGCTTAATTCTCCTATTAGAATTTCTTTTTTAACTTCTAATCCAACCCAAAAGAAAAATATAGCCATAAGCCCATCATTTACCCATAAAGTAAGTGGTTTTATAAGGTTTAAATCTCCAAAAATCACACCTGCTTTATAATTAGTAATGAGTTCATAATAAGTGTTTAGATTTGAATTTTTAAGAGCTAAAGCAAGTATAGTCATAAAAATCAATAAAATTGGAGCAAAAAGCTCGTGAGTTATAATTTTTTTAAGCATAATATCTCCTTGTTAAAAATTATTTTTTAGCAAGAAAAGTTTGCAATACATTAAACGAAAGCTCATTTAAGCATTGATAGGCAATGCTATTTTGCATTAATTCATTTTTTGTTTTATTAGAAAATGCTTTTGTTAAAGAAAAGCAATTTTTAAAATCACTATTATTTAAACCACAAAATATTATTAATTTTTTATCATAAATTTTACAAATTTGATTAATTTCTCCGATTACTTTTCCCATCAAACTTTGATTATCAAAAGCACCTTCTCCTGTTATTATTAAATCAGAGTTTTTAATCAATTCTTCAAGATTTAAAAGGTTTTTAATGTATGAAAATCCACTTTCAAATTCTGCATTTAAAAATGCTTTAAAGCCAAATCCAAGCCCACCAGCAGCCCCACAACCTTGAAATTGTGAATAATCTTTAGTTAAATATTTTTTACAAACTTTTGCAAAATTTTTTAAACCCAAATCAAGCATTTTAATTTCATCATCATTTGCACCTTTTTGCCTTGCATAGACATACGCTGCACCATTTTCTCCATATAGTGGATTTTTCACATCACAAGCTATTTTAAAGCTGCAGTTTTTAAGCTCTTTTAATACATTTTTATCATTTATTTTTGCAATTTTTATTAGATTTTCTCCGATAGGTTTTAAAATATTTTCAAATTCATCTAAAAATTCGTATCCTAAAGCACTTAGCATTCCTATTCCAGCATCATTTGTAGCCGAGCCACCAATGCCTATTATAAACTCATTTGCACCATTATTAATAGCGTCTTTTATAGCAATACCTAGTGAAATTGTGCTAGTTTTGCAAGGATTTTTTTCATTTTCATTAAGAGCGATTAATCCTGCAAATTCTGCCATTTCAAAATATGCTTTATTTTCTTTTAAAAGATAATAACCCTTATAATCTCTAATACCATAAGCATTTTTTAAGTTTAAATAGAGTTTTGTAGCATTGATTTTATCATTTATACTTTCTAAAAAACCTTCTCCACCATCAGAAATAGCTAGTTGAATTGAGTTTATATTTAATTTATCGCAAGATTTTTTGATAGCTTCGTTTGCTTGTTTTGAACTAAGAGAGCCTTTAAAGCTATCACAAATAATTAATGCTTTCATTTTTTTATCCTTTTAATTACAAAATAAATTAGTAAAAAACTAAAAAATAAAGTAGCACTTATATCAAGTATAAATTCATTCATAAAAAATCTCCGTTTTTTTAGGTAGCATTAGGGTATTATCTGTGTATTTTAAATATTTTAGCTTTAGTGCATAAATTTTGTGATTTAGTGCAAAATTAGCAGCCTTATATGTATTTAAATAAAGCCTTTTTTGGGTTTCATTTGCTAATAATAATTTTCCTATTATTTGAACGCCTTTAATTGGATTGTTTGTATAAATTGCTGCACTTAATAATTCATCTAATTTAATATGCCTTGAAGTAGGCGATGAGATAAAAAGCAATGCTTCATTAATCTCATCAAATTTATAAAATAAAGTAGCCGAATAAGGCTCATTTGTAGAAACTACGCAAATATTGTTAGAATTTAAAAACTCATTTATTTTAGATTTCAATATCAATACCAACAGGACAATGATCAGAGCCCATTACATCGCTTAATATAAAGGCGTCTTTTAAATAAGGGGTAAGATTATTTGATATGAAAAAATAATCAATTCTCCAACCAACATTTCTATTTCTAGCAGCTGCACGATAGCTCCACCACGAATATTTTTCAGGAATATCTCCGTTTATATATCTAAATGTATCAACAAACCCAGCATCAAGCAATCTATCAATCCACTCACGCTCAATTGGTAAAAATCCACTTGTTTTTTCATTAGCTTTTGGGTGAGTTAAATCTATTGGGCGGTGTGCTGTATTTACATCTCCACAAATTATGATTTTTTTACCTTCTAATAATAATTTTTTTAAATATTCTAAAAAATCATCATAGAATTTCATTTTATAATCTAATCTTTCATCACCGCTTTGTCCGTTTGGAAAATATATATTAAACAAAACAATATCTTTAAAACTATGCTCTAAAACTCTTCCTTCATCATCAGGAAAAAATTGGGCAAATCTACTCTCGCATTCAAAATTTAAAAAGCTCATAACACCAGAATATCCAGCTCTTTTTGCTGAATTTGATTTAATATCTTTAAAGCCTAAATTGTTTATATCTTTTGGAAATTTATCAGGTGTTGCTTTTATCTCTTGAATACCTAAAAAATCAGTAGGGTATTTTTCTAAAAACGAAAACCCATCTTTATCACAAATTGCTCTTAAACCATTTACATTCCACGAAATTAATCTCAAAACTATTCCTTAAATTAAGTTATTTATAATGATAAAAACTATACAAAAAGGTAGTAAATGTTAAAGATAAATCCAATTTTATTTAATTTTGTTTTAAGTGCATATATAATTGCTTTGAATTATTTTTCTATGCTTGCATTTTTGAGTAATAAAATAAGTGATATTTATTTTTTTACAATAGTAAATATTATATATTTTACATTGATATTTTTAGTTGTTAATATATTATGTTTTTTTAGAATTTTGGCTTATATTTGTTCTATTATTTTAATAATATGCACTGGATTTAGTATATATTTTATTAAAACTTACAATGTAGTTATTGATGGAAATATGGTAGCTAATGTATTTTTAACAGACAAAAGAGAAATGAGCGATTTATTTTCTTTATCCTTTGTATTTTTTATATTATTAAGCGTTGTATTACCAATAATTTTGCTAAGATTTATCAGTATAAAAAAAGGTTATTATCTAGCTAAAATAGTTTCAATTATTTTAAGTGCTATATTGATTTTTGTCATAGTATTTACTAATTCTAGAACTTTTATACCTTTTATTAGAACTAATGATAACATAAGATATTACAATGTGCCTTTTCATCAAATATATTCTGCTATCAAAATAACAAAATCAAAATTCACTCCTAAAGAAGAGATGGTAAAAATAGGGCTTGATGCTTCTATTCAAGATGATAATGAGAGTAAAACTTTTATTTTAGTAGTAGGAGAAACTGCAAGGGCAAAGAATTATTCTTTAGGCGGATATACTAAAAACGATACTAATTTTTATACTAAGAATTTAAATATTAATTATTTTAGTAATTTTACATCTTGCGGGACTGCCACTGCTCAATCTTTACCTTGTATGTTTTCATTGCATGATAGGGTGGATTTTAAAAAAGGTGAAAATTATGAGAATGTTTTAAATCTTTTAAATCGTTTTATTGATGTGCGTTGGATAGATAATAATTCTGGTGGTTGTCAAAATGTTTGTAATGACATTAATTCTATTATTAAAAGTAAAGATTATGATGGATGGTTAGTTGATGAAACTAAGAATATATTAAAAAGTAAAAAAGATAAAAATACATTAATAATAGTGCATTTGCAAGGTTCTCATGGGCCAAGTTATTATCTTAGATATCCAAAAGAATTTGAAAAATTTACTCCAACTTGTAATACAAATAAATTGCAAGAATGTAGCGAAGATAATTTATATAACACTTATGATAACACCTTGCTTTATACTGATTTTATAGTGGCTAGTTTGATTGATGTTTTAAAGACTGATAATGCTGATAAAAAAGCTTTATTTTATCTAAGTGATCACGGAGAAAGTTTAGGAGAAAATGGGTTTTATTTGCACGGAATGCCATATTATTTAGCACCAAAAGAGCAAATTCAAATTCCGGCTATTTTATGGACTAATTATGAGTATAACAATAAAGATAAACTTGATTTTAAACTATCTCAAGATAATTTATTTAGTTCTTTATTAGGGTTTTTTAATATTTCTACAAAAGATTATAGGAAAAACTATGATTTATTTAGTATAGATTTAGAAAATAATTTATAAATAATATAAAAAATAAAATATTTATAAAATTTTTATTTAGTTTAATATTATTTTAATAATTGTGTGGTTATAATACGCCATTCCTTGTTTTAAAGGGTTGCAGCTAATAAATCGTTAATCATTTTTCAACTATACTCCTAAATGCAACCCTTTTAATCTCTTCAATATTTACGATTTTTACATATTATTTTTACTTTAATTTATTTGATATTTTTTAAGGAGATTGTATGAGAAAAATATTATTAGCTTTAGGTATTTTGGTATCTTTAAGTGCTAATGAAAGTTTGTTTGAAAAGGGTGAATATAAAAAAGCTTATCCTAATTTTAAACAAGAATGTAATAAAGATAATTCTAATGCTTGTTATAGATTAGGAGAGATGAATGAATTTGGATTAGGAACTGGAATTTCTTATTCTTATGCTTATAAATATTATAAAAAATCTTGTGATTTGAATAATAAAAAAGCTTGTGGAAGTCTTGGAAAAATGTATTATCTAGGACTTGGCGTTAATAAGGATATAAAAAAAGCGAATGATTTATTAGATAATGCTTGTAAGAATGATATTTATGAAGCTTGTGATAATTATGCTTATTTACAAAAAAAAGAATATAAAGAATTTAAACAAGACGAATTATTTAAAGCTTGCAATGGTGGAATTGCTAATTCTTGTATAGAACTTGCTAATAATTTAAATCCTAATCAAGGAATTGATTTTTATTTAAGAGCTTGTGGTTTAGGTGATGATTATGGTTGTCAGATGGTGTCAAATTGGTATTTAACTACCCAAGTTGTTAATAATAAAATATCTAATTTTTCTGATTTAAGCGATAAAGAGTGTAATAATAAAAATTATAAAGCTTGCAAGTCAATAGGAGATGTTTATAGATATTTAAACAATATAGAAAAAACTCAAATGTATTATGAGCAAGGATGTGAATTAGATGATAAAGATTCTTGTGCTAGCTTAGCGGTATTACAAGAACATAATAATGATTTTGAAAAAGCTATAAAAAACTATGAAAAATCTTGTAAGATTGGCGATGGTTATTCTTGTTCTAGACTTGGATATATGTATGAAGATGGATTAAAAGATAATGATAAGACATATATCAAAACAGATTCTTCTAAATCAAAAAAATTCTTTCAAAAAGCTTGCGAATTAGGTTTTACTAAAGCTTGTAATTAATATTTTATACATTTTTTTGCCTTTTTTTGTAAAAATTATATTTTTTGCACTGAAGGGCAATAATAGAATTTATATATTTTCGTTAAATTAACCTTGTTTTGAAATTCAACAAGGAGAAATATTATGGCGGAAGCTGGAAAAATTATTAAATTAATAGGCGATGTTAAAGCTATTAATGTTAATGGTGAGAAGTCACTAAATGTAGGCGATGCAGTATCACTAAATGATACTATTAGAACAATCGGAAAAGATACAAGTGTTGATATAGAACTTAGCAGTGGCAAAGTTTTACATATTGTAGGAGATAATGTTGCAAAGATTGATAATAGTATTTTAACAAGTGAAAGCTTTGAAAATGAAGCTGCAATTGATGATAAAATCAATAACTTAATCAATAACTTAGTAAATAACAATGGAGAAATAGAATTAGACGCAACTGCTGCTGGTGAAGCTGGTGCTGCTGGTGCTACTGGAACATTAAATGATGTTGTATTTGACCAATCAGGTAGCGAAAGCACAGTTTATGCAGATGTATTATCAAGAGAAGTTGATAATAATGTTATTACTAACTTTAACAACAACGGCTTAGGTGCTGCAAATCTTAATGATTTATTAGCACAAGGTAATCAAGTAACACCTGAAATTAATGGAGAAGCTAACAATGGCGAAATTCCTACAATTCCAGGAAATAATGGTGCTAATGACAATGTAGTTCCTGAAAATCCAGAAAATAATACAGGAAACAATACTCAACCTGAAGTTAAACCTGAAGAAAAACCTGAAAATACCGAAGATGTTGTAACTCCAGAAGTTAAACCTGAAGAAGATAAAACTGAAGATAATACTCAACCTGAAGTTAAACCTGAAGAAAAACCATTAAATTTAACTGCAAATGTATATGATAAAGATTCTAATATTGTAGATGGTAAATTAACAAATGGAACAGAATTTACTATAAAAGGTAGTGGAGCTACACCTAATTCTGAAGTAACAATAAATGTTATTGGTTATACATTAGATGGTAACAATGTAGCTCAAATCCATTTCCCTGTAAAAGTTACAGCTGATGCTAATGGTGATTATAACTATACTTTTGACTTATCAAATGCTGAATTATTATATAAATATCATGTTGAGAATGGTAATAATAGTGTAGATAGCTCATTTAGTGTAGATAATATAGCTCCTGTAATAACAGATACTAAAGTAGAAGTTGTAGAAGGAAATGTAGTAGTATCAGGTAAAACAGAGCCAGAAGCGGTAGTTTCAACTCCTAATGGAGATAAGGCGACGGCTGACAAAGATGGTAATTTTGTAATTACTATTCCAAATGCTAGTGATAAGGTAGAAATTAGTGCAACTGATAAAGTTGGCAATACAAGTGTAAATCCAGCAATTATTGAAGTTCCAGCTTCTGAAAATAAACCTGAAGAAGATAAAACTGAAGATGTTGTAACTCCAGAAGTTAAACCTGAAGATAAACCTGAAAACACTGAAGACAATAAACAACCTGAAGAAGATAAAACTGAAGATGTTGTAACTCCAGAAGTTAAACCTGAAGATAAACCTGAAAACACTGAAGACAATAAACAACCTGAAGAAGATAAAACTGAAGATGTTGTAACTCCAGAAGTTAAACCTGAAGATAAGCCAGTAGCTCCAGTATTTGATAAACTTGTTATTACAGAAGTAAATGGTGATGATACTATAAAAGATCATTCAGCAACAGTTGATAGCAATAGCTTAGTGCTTAAAGGTAAATTAGAAAATTATCAAGGCGTAGCAGGAGATTACGAATTTGATATTCAAAGTAATATATTAAATAGTGTTGTAAATGATATTAAAGTTGTTGGACACATTGATGCAGATGGCACATTTACAATCAATCTTGATGCGAATATTATTGGTAATAATATTGGTTTAATTCAAGTTAAATTTGAAGGTAAAGCAGATGTTGTTACTATATTAGAAGCTGCAAGTAAAGAAGTAGATGCTAAAGTTGATGTTGAAATTGCAGGCAATGGTGTTAATGTTGAAAATACTTTAAATAATAATAAGGTTCTTACAATTAGTGGAACAATTAAGCCAGTTGATGCTAATGGAAATGCTGTTGAATTTGTTGAAAATAAAGCTCTTGTTAAAATTAATGATAAAGTTGTTGATGTTACATTTAATAAAGATGGCTCATTTACAACTACTTATACTCCAGAAAAAGATGGAGAAGTTAAGGTAGAAGTAACTTATAATGTAAATGATAAAATAGTATCTGATGTTGCTACAACGACAATAGACACTACAGCTCCATTATTAGGAGAATTAACAGGAACTCCAGATTTAAATGGTAATTATGTTGTAGAAGGTAAAACAGAGCCAAATGCAGTGGTAACAATAAATGGTAAAACTGAAGTAAAAGCTGATGCTGATGGTAACTTTAAAGCAACATTAAATGATGTAAAAGATGGTGAAAAATTAGAATTAGTAGCTAAAGATGAAGCTGGAAATATTAGCAATGTTGGTACAATAAACGCTAAGTTAGATACTAAAGAAGGCACTTTAGAATTTAAAGTATTCCAAGGCGATGAAGATGGATATTTCAACAACTTAACTGAAATTCCAAATGGTGGTAGAACATTTGATACTACTCCAACATTTATAGGTAAATCAGTTGCTAATGATACTTTAGTATTATTATTTGTAAAACCAAATAATGCTACAGGTAAAGATGAAGCAATTATGAAAGAATTCCAAGCTGCACCAGATGGAACATTTACATATACTCCTGATTTAACAAACAGAGTAGATGGTAGTGGTTGGGAAGTTGGAACATATAAAGTATATTTATCAAGCTTAAAAACAGGAGAAATGAAAGAATACTCATTTAGTTTAGATTTAAATACAGCTAAAGATGAAGTGGTTAATAATACAACAACTCCTGAAGTAATTGTTCCAAGTGTTGGAAATGGAATTAAAGTATCTATATTTGAAGGTGATGAATCAGGCGATCACAATAACTTAAAAGAAATTAGCAATGGTTCAACTACAGTAGATGCTAATCCTTTATTTAAAGGTGAGATTAATGCTAGTGGTGTTAAAGCAATGCAAGTATTTATCACTTATAATGATAAGTTAATTAAAACTGATTCAGTTCTTGCTGTTGATGGTAAATTTAAATATGTTCCAGAATTAGGTTGCAATAACTTTGGAGATTATAAGTTTACATTTAATGTAATTGGAACTGATATTAAAGGTGAAGCTAGCTTAAAACTTGTTGCTGATACTCAAACAAATACACCTAGCGTAGATAATACTACAAGTGATGTGGTTGTAGGTTCAGAAAACGGAATTATTAATATTAAACCAAGTGAAGATGCAAATAAAGTTCCAAGTGTTGATAATACTACAAATGGAAATACTAGTGATTCAGAAAACGGAATTATTAATATTAAGCCAAGTGAAGAAACAGATAATACACAAAACAAATCTGCTTTAGAATTTAAAGTATTCCAAGGCGATGAAGATGGATATTTCAACAACTTAACTGAAATTCCAAATGGTGGTAGAACATTTGATACTACTCCAACATTTATAGGTAAATCAGTTGCTAATGATACTTTAGTATTATTATTTGTAAAACCAAATAATGCTACAGGTAAAGATGAAGCAATTATGAAAGAATTCCAAGCTGCACCAGATGGAACATTTACATATACTCCTGATTTAACAAACAGAGTAGATGGTAGTGGTTGGGAAGTTGGAACATATAAAGTATATTTATCAAGCTTAAAAACAGGAGAAATGAAAGAATACTCATTTAGTTTAGATTTAAATACAGCTAAAGATGAAGTGGTTAATAATACAACAACTCCTGAAGTAATTGTTCCAAGTGTTGGAAATGGAATTAAAGTATCTATATTTGAAGGTGATGAATCAGGCGATCACAATAACTTAAAAGAAATTAGCAATGGTTCAACTACAGTAGATGCTAATCCTTTATTTAAAGGTGAGATTAATGCTAGTGGTGTTAAAGCAATGCAAGTATTTATCACTTATAATGATAAGTTAATTAAAACTGATTCAGTTCTTGCTGTTGATGGTAAATTTAAATATGTTCCAGAATTAGGTTGCAATAACTTTGGAGATTATAAGTTTACATTTAATGTAATTGGAACTGATATTAAAGGTGAAGCTAGCTTAAAACTTGTTGCTGATACTCAAACAAATACACCTAGCGTAGATAATACTACAAGTGATGTGGTTGTGGATAGCAATAGCCAAGATAACAATGTATTTAACTTTAAAGTATTACAAGGTGATGAAGGTGGATATTTCAACAACTTAACTGAAATTCCAAATGGTGGTAGAACATTTGATACTACTCCAACATTTGTTGGTAAATCAGTTGCTAATGATACAATAGTATTAGGATTTGTAAAAGCTAATAATGCAACAGGACAAGATGAATTAATTATGAAAGAATTTCAAGCTGCACCAGATGGAACATTTACATATACTCCTGATTTAACAAACAGAGTAGATGGTAGTGGTTGGGAAGTTGGAACATATAAAGTATATTTATCAAGCTTAAAAACAGGACTTGTTAAAGAATTTGCATTTACAATAGACCTAAATACAGCTAAAGATGAAGTAGCTAATGATAACAATGCTAATGTAGATGTGGTTGTTCCAAGTGAAGTTGTTGTAAGTAATAATCATATTACAATCAATGAAGGTATTTACTATCAAGCAAATAGCAATAGTGCTATTGAAAAAATTAATGGTTATGTAACTGATAGCGTAAGCCCAGTTATTACAGGAACTGCAAAACCAGGTTCAGAATTAATAGTAAATCTAGTTAATGATGCTACAGGTAAGGTTGAAAGCTGGACAAATATTACAATTTGGGATAGCGGTAAATTTGAAATCGGCTTAACAGGTGAAAAAGGCAACTCATATCATTATGAAGTATTTGATTGTGTAGCGTGCAAACCAGTTGGCGAACCAGCAATTAGTCATACTTTTGAAATCAATGCAGGTAACTTTATTAACCTTAACCCAAGTGCAATTTTAGGAGATGATGCTGGAATTAGTATTCCAACTATTAAAGAAGAAAAAGTTGAAGCTAAAGATGAAACTAAAGTAAATGTTGGGGATATTTTAGATACTCAAAAAGATATCTTTAATGAAACTATAGCTCAACCAACACAAGTTCAAGAGGGTTATATTAATCTAAAACTAGGTTCAGTTGCATTTGATGCGGCTTCTAAAGAATTAACACATTTAGATGAATTTAATAATATAAACCACCACTCTTAATATATAACTTGAGCTAGTAATAACTAGCTCAAGCTTTTATCTTTTTATAATATTCAAAATTATTAGAATTTTTAATTTAATTATTATTTTTTTTAATTATTCAAGCTCAATTATTTTATATTTTTATTGGTTGTTGTAAGTATATTTGTAATGGGTGTATGTTACATATAGCAAAATTTTTAAAATATTTGATTGTAAAAATTGCTTAAAACTTTGTATAATAGAGTTTTAAAGCTTTAAAATTAATATATAAAACCATGCACTTATAATATATATTTTTTTATGAAACTTTACAAAATATATAATATAAATCCTATAAATGAGTATTTTTGTGATTTTGAATATGGTTTAAGGTTTTAGCTAGTGTTAAAATAAAGTTAAAAAATATACTTTATAAAATTCCTTGCAATTCTAATACAACGCAGTTTTAAGTTAATTTTTAAAATAAATCAAAATCTAAAAATACTTTTAATTATAATTTAAAATATAGTTAAATTATATGATTTTTAATGAGTATTAATATTAAAATTAATAATTTTATAAAGAAATTAATAATATGCTCAATGATTTAAAATATACGCATTTATAAATAATACTAGCAACAAAATTAGTATTCACTTATAAAATTAAGTATAATAATATTTTTGCTTATGTGTTATTAATGAGATTTCGTATATTTTAAATTAGATTATTATGATTTGTAATTTTTATAAGAAATAAGAACATTTGATAAAATTAATTTAAAAGCAGTCTTTAAAGACTGCTAACATTATTTATAGTTTTTGATTGATTCTTCAAGTATTTTTGTAGCTTCAGCTATGCCTTTAAAATCTTGAACTTTTACCCATTTACCTTTTTCTAATGCTTTGTATGTTTCAAAAAAGTTTTTGATTTTTGCAAGTTTGTGTGGTGCTAGGTCTTCTAAAGATTTGATATTATCATAGCTTGGATCAATTTTGCTAACAGGAACTGCAAGTAATTTTTCATCCATACCGCTTTCATCTTCCATAATTAAAACACCAATTAAACGGCAAGGAATAACAGCACCTGCTTGAACTGGGTATTCATTTAATACAAGCACATCAACAGGATCACCATCAGCTGCAAGTGTATTTGGCACGAAACCATAATTTGCTGGGTAAAACATAGCCGAATACATAACTCTATCAACCATGATTGCCCCACTATCTTTATCTAGCTCATATTTAATATTTGAGCCATAAGGAATTTCTATAACTGCATTTAATTTCTCTGCATTTCCACTTTTAATTTTTGTAATATCCATTTTTTTTCTCCTTGATTAGATTTTTTTCTTAATTTCTTCACTCATATTTGCAACAATTTCTTCAATTGTGCGTTCGCCGTTGATTTGTATATGTAGATTTTTTGCTTTATAAAAATCTAAAATATCAGCTAAAGGCTCGGTATATACTTTCATACGATTATTAAATACTTCTTCATTATCATCAGCACCCCTAGCACGACCTAAAACTCTATCTTTTGCTACTTGTTCGCTTACAAATACTTCAATAACAGCACTAAGATTTACTTCGTTTGATTTAGCTAATTCATTATCAAGTGCGTGCATTTGTTCAACGCTTCTTGGGTAACCATCTATTAATATAACATCACTTGGAGCTTTTTTAAGTGCGCTCATAATTGTATTTACAACTATTTGTAAAGGCACTAGATTTCCTTTTGAGATAAGCTCGTTTATTTGTTTTCCTAATTCGCTTCCACTTGCAACTTCAGCTCTTAATAAATCGCCTGTTGAATAGTGTGTGTAGTTTTCGTTTTTAGCAATTATGCTAGCATCAGTAGTTTTACCACTACCAGGTGCTCCTATAATTAAAAATAATTTTTTCATAGTGTTTCCTTTCATAAAATTAAATATCTAAAATTACTTTAGTTGCTACTGCAATTTGGTATAAAATCTGAGTTATTACACCGGTTACTTGAAGGTTGTAAGTTTCAATTTTAGGTAATACTAATACTGAATCTCCTTCATAGACTTTAGCATTTTTATCACTGCTAAAAGTTCCTAAGCTTATTTTATCTGCTTTTCCATTAGCATGTATTAATAAAATTCTTTTTTTATCAGCTCTAGTATTTAAATCCCCAGCCATTTTAATATAATCTTTTATTTTTAATTTATCTTGATGAATAAATGCACCAGGAAGAGCAACTTCTCCTTGAATTACAACTAAATTATTTTTGCTAGGTATATTAATAACATCATCATTTTCAAGAACAATTGAAGAATATAATTTTTCATCATCAATTACTATTTGTCCTTTAGGCTCAATTGCTCTAGCTCTTTCAATAAACTTTAAAATATTAGTTCCCCAATTATCTCTAATTTTTGCTTCTTCTGAAGTAGCTGAAGTTGTGGTTAGTGCTAAGGTTTCTAACTCTTTTAATTGGGCTTCAATTAATTTTTTTTGAAGAGCTGCTACGCTTTTTCTATACACTTGCACTGCTTGTTTATTAGATAAATCATTCATATTTAATAAACTAAGAGCTTCTTGCAATGTAGTTCCTTTATCTAAAACTAATGAATGTAAGCTATTATGTTCGCCTTCAATTTTTATGTTTATTTTATCTGCTGTGTAATCTGGTCTAAATTCAACTTCATCGGCATTATTAATATATACATTTTCAAATTCACTTTTTTTATAAGCATTTATACGGAGTTTGTTATTTTCATCATAACTTTTTATGATTGCATTTGTTGCAGTTGGTTTTGCATTAGATAAAATAGCTAAATCATTTAATGTTTTTAAATTCTCTCCTAATTCAAATCTATAAGGCTTTAATACATCACCACTAGCACTTGCATAGCCATTGATTTGTTTTACTAAAATTACATCGCCATTCTTAAACATAGAATAATCTAATTTGCCATTTAATAAAAAATCATACAAGTCTATTTGTTTAATTAGTTGGTTGTTTCTTAGAATTTGAATATTTCTAAAGCTTCCATATTCAAGATTTATTCCACCTGCTTTATCAATGTATTGAATTAAAGAATCCGAGCTAAGCCCTTCATAAAGTCCTGGTTTATTTACATTTCCCGTAACAAATACTGAAATATTTTGGTAAGTATCCATATCTGCGTATGAATATACATTTGATTTATAAGTATTTCTTACTTTATTTTGAATAATATTTACTAAATCTTTATTGCTAACTCCTAACAAATGAATAACTCCAACTTGTGGAATAAATATATTTCCTTGAGAATCAACGCTTGATTTTTGTTGTAATTCTACTGCACCCCAAAGCTTAATATTTATTATATCTCCTATTGCGATTTTATAATCTGGATTATAAATATGTTTGCTAAATTGCTTAAAATTACCTGAGAATAGGTGTGCTCCAAATGTTTTATTATTCACTTGTTGCGATATTTCTTCTTGAGTATTATTTACTGCTATATTTGCTACATCAACTGCAAATGCTAATATTGAAAATACTAATATATAAAATATTTTTTTCATTAATATCTATGCTCCTCTATTATTGAATATGTAAATTTAATAATTCCAAAAACTAATGTTAATATAAAAAATACTGAGAATACATCATAAATTACATTTGGATATATTGCAATTTCTGATAAAACCGGCGAAGAAATTATAATAACTTGTTTTAACTTTTTATTAGCTTCTAGTCTTGATTTTTCATAAGATGCTAGAGCTAATTTATAAGCATCTTCAGCGAATTTTAATTTAAAACTAAGATTGCTAAAATCAATTGCTAAATAATTTAATTTATCATTTTTATCTTTTGAAGTTAATTTATTAGCTTCTTTTTTTAATTGAGATTTTAGTGCGTCTAATTCTGATTTTAATGCTTTTACTTGTGGAGTATTTGAGTTTAAGTAACTATTTAATGTGGCAAGTTCTACTTCTTTTGCTATTATTTTTTCTTCTATTTGTGTTTTTATGGCTGATTGGGTTTTTGCTTGACTTACAGGGTCTAACATAGAATTTGTATTTTGAAATTTATTTATTTCATCTTGGGCTTTACTTAGCTCTAAACTAGCTTTTTCTAATTCTTCTTTTGCAAAACTCATTTGCTCTCTTGCGATTTTATGTGATATTTCGTTTATGAAATTTTCACTTTCCTTAAGTATCGTATCGGCTATTTTTTTAGAATCTTCTGGAGAAAATGCGTTAATTTTAATACTTAAAAGTCCGGTAATATCATCATAAACTACCTTTATTCTACTTTGATAATATTTTAAAAAATCTTCTTTTACATCAAGATTTTTCAAAAATAATTCATAATCAATTTTTCCTTCATACATAGCTTTGATATTTATATCTTTTTGCAAAATTGTTAGCATATCGTATGAATTTATATATTCTTTAAGATACATTAAATCTTCTTTAGATGAACTTGTAAGTCCTATTATTGGTATTAGGCTAGATGTATCAGTGGTAGTGCTTGTAGATTTTACTCCAATTATTGCTGTGCTTTCATATCTTGAACTTGCTATAAAAGCAAAATAAATCAGTGAAATTAAGCTTAAAACTATAATAATTTTAAAGCTTGTTATAAATTTTATAATCTTTTTTTTCATTAGCAACTTTCTTTATATTTATTAATTCCTTCATCTACATCATCATAGATTGTGGCTATTCCATTGTCTAAAAAAACTATTTTATCACACCAAGTTTTTATTTCGTTAATATCGTGTGAAACCATAATTACCTTTGATTTTGATAATTTTTCTTCATATATTGCACGGCTTTTTGCCCTAAAAGATGGATCGCCAACTGCTCCTGCTTCATCTATTAGATAATAATCAAAATCAAAAGCCATACTAAGACCAAATGAAATTCTACTTCTCATACCTGATGAATAGCTTCTAATAGGCTCATCAAAATAATCTCCAAGTTCAGCAAATTCTTTTACATATTCTATTTTTTCTTTTAAAGCTTCTCCACTATATCCGTAGATTCTAGCTATGAATTTGATATTATCTCTAGCACTCAAGCTTCCTTGAAATCCACCTGCAAATCCAACAGGCCAAGAAATACTCTTATCAATTATTACCTTACCACGATTAGGAATGTCAAGTCCGCCTAAAATTCTTAGCATTGTAGATTTTCCTGCACCATTTTTTCCCATTAGACCGATTGAGCAATTATCAGGAAAAGTAAAATTTAAATCCTTAAAAATATAATGCTTTTTTTTATTGTTTAATACAAAGTATTTTGTGATATTTTCAAGTCTAATCATGCAGTGCCAAGCTCCACTCTTTTTTTATAATATAAGCCAAGACTAAAAAATAATAAAACTAAAGTGCAAATTAAAGGATATTCAATATTAATTTGAGTTACTATAGGGTAGGTTTCAAAATAATTTTCTTTAAAAAGTTCAATTATATGCAAGATTGGGTTATAAGCTAGAATATCTATCATTTGGTTTGGGACTATCCATAAAGGAAACATAATAGCAGAACCAAAATACATCATAGTAAGTGCATAGCCTATAATATTTTTTATAACATCTCTACCATAAAAAACAACAGCTAGTAAAAGTCCTAAAGCAAATGCAATAATAACTAGCCAAATAAACATTAAAAGACTATAAACAATATTAAATGGGATAATATTATAGTTTATAAAAAATCCCGTTGTAATCATTAAAATACAAAAAATAACAAAATATAAAATACCTTCTAGTAAGGCTCTAGCTAAAAATACATGAATAGGGCGAACGGGTTTATAAGTAAATAAACTTTTATTAGCTTCAATTCCATTCATTATAAAATTAACAATATTTCTAAACATAAAAAACGGAACCATACCTGTTATTAAAAATAAGCTAAAAGGAACTTGTGGTAATAATCTATTTCTAATTAAAGTAAAAATTACTAGCATAAACAAAACATGCATCATAGGTTCAAGTATAACCCATACATAACCTAAAGTTGGGTTTTTACCAAATCTAGTTTTAAGCTCTCTTAAAATAAGCGCGTTTATTATATGCCACATTTAATTTCCTATTTCAAATTCTTTGAAATTTAAGTAAAAATTTGCATTATATTGATTGTTTTTTAATAAATACCCTTGGAATTTCAAGTATAAATCATAATCGCTTACGAAATTATGAGCATTTTGCCAAAAGCTATCAAGGTCATTTTTATAGACTAAACCATCTATATTATAAATTGCATTACCCAATACTATAGTAGGGCAATTATGATAAAGTGCTTGCATTCCCACCGTGCTATTTATACATATACAGCCTTTAGCATTTTTTAAAAGATTTGGGATATTTCCACGATGAATATAAAACACCTTATCATTTATACCAAGTCTTTTGGTAAGTTCATTTATAATATTTGAATAATCAGTATATGCAATATCTAATGGGTGGTGTTTAAATATCAAAACATTATTATTCGCTCTATTTTTAGCAAATGATTTTATGGTTTTAACTATGAATTTTTTCATACCTTTGTCTTTAAAATGCTTTTTTATTTGACTATCGTTATGCACTTGAAGAACTGCTAAAAAGTATTTTTTGGAATATTTTTTAGCTAAATTATCTACATTTTTTTCTAAAATTGAATATTTAGCTTTTCTATAAAAATGTCTAAACCATCTAAAAAGCTCCATTATATTTAGTGGTCTATGATAGTTTTTGTTATTATAAAATACTTGAAATATAATGCTAAATGTATAATACATTAAAGCATAAAAAGCCATTATTTTAAAACTAGACTTAAATAGTTTTGAGTTTTCTTTATAAGTATTTAGTTTTTTATAATCATTTTTATTTTTACTCATAAGTGAGTTTGCATTAACGCCAGTCATTTCGCAAGTAATATAATTTGGCCTTAAATATCCTTCTTCAAATACATATATTTTTATATTTAGTTTTTTAGCTAAATTAATTGCTATTTCATGAATTGGCCTAGTATCGCCGAATAATATAATGCAAGTGATTTTATTGAGTTTATAAAAATTATCTAAGTATGATTTAAGATTGTTTAAACTTCCTTTGTAATTATATTTTGATGGATAAAATATAAAATCACCCGCCGTAAAATTAATTTTATATATTTTATTGTTTTTATTAAGGTATTTGCTAAAACGCTTAAAAAAAGGCCCTAAAGGTCCTTGTAAAAATAAAATATTTTCATTATTAAATTTACTTATTAAACTATTTATATTCATACTTTCTTTCACTTAGAATACTACCCCCACAATTTAGTAATATTGAGCGTGGGGGGGGGTATTTTTAAATTTTTTAGTTATATTAACCTAAACTTATTAACTAATTAATTTTTAATTATTTCATTTAAAAGTTTAAAGGTAAAATCATTGATTTCTTTTAATTTATCTTCACTAATACTTTCAAATCTAGCTACTAAATAAGGACTAGTATTACTTGCGCGAAGTAGTGAAAATCCATTTTCAAATTCTAATCTCACTCCATCAATTTCAATTAGCTTAGCATTTAGATTAAGAGATTTTATTTTTTCTTTATAAGTATTTATTATATTAAATTTATCACTTTCATTTACTTTTATTTTTATTTCATTACTTGAATATGCTTTAGGTAAGTTGTTTAAAATATCAATAAAATTATTATTTTTTAAATATAGCTCAATAATTCTTAGCATAGAATAAATCGCATCATCGTATCCATAATATTTGTCATTAAAAAATACATGTCCGCTAAGTTCTGCTGCTAAATCCACATTTAATTCTTTTATGGCTTTTTTGATATTTGAATGACCTGTTTTACACATTGAGCAAGTTCCTAGCTCGTTAATTTTATCAAAAATCACTTTTGAGCATTTAACTTCACAAAGGATTTTAGGATTTTTAATATTATTTGCAAATAGATAGCAAAGCTCATCACCTTTAATGATTTTATCTTTTAAAACACATACAATTCTATCAGCATCTCCATCAAAACCAAAGCCAAGTGTTGCAGTATTTTTAACATAGTTATTTTTATAAAGTGGAGTAGGGCAATGATGAGAAAAATTGCTAAAATTAAGCTCATTTTTAATAGCAAATAGATTTTCTTCTTCTGTTGGGTCTGGCTCGTGAGATTTAAACTCGCCATCAAATTCACTAAAATAGTGAGCGTATTTAATATTTAAAATATCTAAAATGTTTGCTACAACTTCACAAGCTGCACCACTAGCCGTATCAATTGCTAGATTTATATTGGCGTTTTTAAGATGAGCGAATTCTTTTTGCAAAAACTCAATATATTTTGTTTTAATATCTAATTCTTCATATTCGACATTTTCAATCTTATTATCAAAATCTTTTATGTGATTTGCAACTTCAGTATAAATATCACTAAGCTCTTTTGCAAAAAAACTTTCTTTATTTATAGTGATTTTAAAGCCATTGTATTCTTTAGGGTTATGTGATGCTGTTATCATAATATTTGCATCAATTTCATAAGCGTAATTGCTAAAATACCCAAGTGGAGTAGGAACAAGTCCAAGTGAATAAACCTTAATTCCTGCACGATTTAGCCCATAAATTAAAGCATTATTTAAGACTTTATTACTAAGTCTTGCATCATAGCCTACGCTTACACTTTTTGCATTTTTATTTAGCATAATTTTACCTAAAATAAAACCTAAAGCCTTAGTAAAACTAGGACTAATCTCAGTGCCAAATATCCCCCTAATATCGTATTCTCTAAATATGTGCTTCATTTTGTTTTCCTTAATTTAATATCTTTAAAAAAATCTTTTGGTCTAGTAATTAATTTTCTTAATTTAGATTTTAAGCTATATTTATTATATTTTTTATCATAAGAATATAAACCTATGCTATTTTCAATGTTATATTTTTTACATAATTGTTTTAAATAGGTTATAAATTCTGGTAATTCTCTTTCATCTTTCCAAACATTATTATTTTTATAATCATACTCTTTCATTTTTTTTATAAGTAAGTCTTGGTTAGTTGATTTTTTGAAATAAAATTTATTAAATAATGGTCTATCATGCCATCTATGAATTAATATTAAATCTTCAAAAAATAATGGAAGTGTATAGTACGCCATATACTTTCTAAAACCTTTTAGGTTTGCAACTATATTTGAAGTTTCATTAATATAATAATCATTTGGTTTTTTTGCGATAGGGTTGTTTGCAATTAATCTATGAACTAATTCTAGGTCTTCGCCACCATGGCCTTGAAAATTTATATCAAATAAGCCTATATTTTTTAAATACTCCTTGTTAATAATCATAATAACCCCATTAAGACCTATATTTTCTATAAGTTTTCTAGAACCTTCTAAATAGCTATTTTTTAATATAGATAAATTTTTGTTTGTTTCAAATTCTTGTGTTCCTGTTTTGGTTAGATATACAAATGGAATTAAAATAAATTTTTTTATATTAGTTTCTAATTCTTGATTTACTTTATTTGATAATTTAATAAAAAAATTATCATCATTTAATAAATCAATATCGTAAAATAATATATATTTTTTACTAGAATGTATTATTGCTTGGTTTCTAGCGATTCCTGGAGAAAATGGATTTTGATATTTAGTGTGTATAATTTTTATATTTGGGTAGTTAGATTTTAATATTTTATTTTTACTAGCATCAGATATTATAAATTCATAGTTTGTATTTTTAAAATATTCAATTAACTCTAATGCTCTTTTATATATGAAATGTTTTTTATTTTTATAACACACAGTTGAAATTATACTGATTTGCATTTTTATCCTAAAATATTAAAAATTTTTAAAGGTTATTATGACATACAAATATAAAATTACACATTTAAATGAATTTTTTTATGATTTTAAAATTAAATTATTTAAAAAACAAATATTTAAACTACCTTATAAATCATATTCAACCTACACAATAGTCTCAGCTGTTTATAATGTAGAAAAATATTTAGATGATTTTTTTACTTCAATAATAAATCAAAGTATAGGGTTTGAAAAATCAATTCAATTAATAATGGTAGATGATGGTTCTAGTGATAATTCAGTTAATATTATTAAAAGGTATCAAAAACTATACCCAAACAATATTACTTATATTTATAAAGAAAACGGCGGACAAGCAAGTGCTAGAAATCTTGGACTAAAATACGTTAAAACTCCTTGGGTGACTTTTACAGACCCTGATGATTTTTTAGATAAAGACTTTTTTAAAAATATAGATATAGAAATATCAAAAAATAATAATTTAGCGATGGTAAGTTCAAATATTATTTTTTACCATGAAAAAGATAATTTTTATAAAGACAATCACCCACTAAATTATAAATATAAAAATAAAAAATCAATTAAAATTAAGGATTTGGATAAAAATATACAGCTTTCAGCTGCTAGTGCAATTATAAAAATTGAATTAATAAAGGAATTTAAATTTGATGAAGATTTAAAACCTTGTTTTGAAGATGCTAAATTTATAAATGAGTATTTATTGGATAATTTAGAAAAAGATGCAATATTTATTGAAAATGCTAGATATTTTTATAGAAAAAGAGTTGATGGTAATTCTACGCTTGATAAAAAATTAAAAGATAAAAGATATTTTTTAGATGTTTCATCTCGTGGATACTTAGCTTTACTTGAATATACACAAAATGAGTTAGGGTATATCCCTAATTTTATACAGCAGACTATTATTTATGATGTTTATTGGATGATAAAGGAGCTAATTGAAAATTATTTAAAAGTTATTAGTTTAGCTATTGAGGAAAAAAAATGTCTTGAAAATATACTAATAGATATATTTAAGTATTTAGATGTTGATGTGATTAAGAATTCTTTTTTATTAAGAAATAATTATTTATTATTAGGAGTTTTAAAAAAATATAAAAATTATTTAGAATATACAAATGCTTGTGTTTTAGAAAAATACACAAAAAAATATTTAAGAATAAGTTATTATTCTGTTACAAAAGAAGATAAACTAGAAATTTTTATAAACAATAAAAAATTTAATATAGATTTGATTAAAATTCAACAAATTAATTTATTAGATGAATTTGTTATTTATAAGAAAATTATATATCTTAAAGAAGTAGGGTATATAAAAAATATAGAAGTAGTGTTAAATAATCAAACATTGGTTAATAAAGATAAAAGTTATTATAAAATCAAGTATTTTTTACAATTGGGTATTCAGTATGATACAACGATAAAATCAGATAATTTTGAATTTATGGAATATATAAACAATAAAAGCTTTAGTAAAAATATTCAAATAAATGAAGCGATATATCAAGAAATACGACATCATTTAGGATATAAAAAACATGAATTATGGTTATTTGCTGATAGGAAGTATAAAGCAAATGATAATGCAGAGTATCTTTATGAATATATTCAAAAAAATCATCCAGAACAAAAAATTGCCTTTGTCATAGACAAGAACTCATCTGATTATATAAGATTAAAAAACAAGAATTTTAATGTAGTATCTAGTTCTGGAATTTGGTTTAAAATACAATTGTTTAAAGCTAGAAAGATTATAAGTTCACATACTGATAATTATTTATTAAAAGGTATTGGTAAATATACTTTATTTAATAAAGATTATATATTTTTACAACATGGAGTAACTAAGGATAATATATCAAACTGGCTTAATTTTAAAGATATTTCGCTAATAATTACAAGCACAACTGATGAATATAATTCTATTGTTAGTGATTATTCTGATTATAAGCTAAGTTCAAAAGAAGTTGTGCTTACTGGCATGCCTAGGTTTGAAAAACTTATAGAAAAAAGTAGGGCGATTAAACAAGAAAAGATGATTTTGATTTTTCCTACTTGGAGAGAGTATTTGGCAGATAAAATTGATAAACAAACATATAAAAGAAAGAAAAATGATAAATTTTATACTAGTTTATATTATCAAAATTATAAAGAACTTTTAACCGGTAAAGAATTGGAAGAATTGTGTAAAAATAATGGATATAAAGTAGTTTTTATGCCACATTTTGCAATGCTTGAATATTTAGATGATTTTAAATTATCTTCTTTTGTAGAAGTTGTAAATATGCAAGATATTGATATTCAAGAATATTTATGCAAAGCTAGTATTTTAATAACGGATTATTCATCAATAGCTTTTGATTTTGCATTACTTAAAAAGAAAATTATATATTTTCAATTTAGCGAAGAAGAATATTATAGCCATATTTATGATAAAGGTTATTTTGATTATCATAAGCATGGTTTCGGTGATATTTGTGCAAATATTTCAGAAGTTATTAAAATACTAAAAGAGAATTTAAAAATTAATTTTTAATTAGTTTTGTTGAATATTAAAAAATTATTTATAGCTTTCAATTTCTTTTATTATCATTTCATATTCATTAGGTGTTCCACAGGGGATAATTTCGTTTTGTTTTATCTGGTAGTATTTAATTACTTTTTTATCTTTTATAAGATAGTTATACATAGGTGCTATATAATATTCATTTTTTGAAGTTTCATTATTTACTAACATTGTTTGAAAAATTGTTATAAAATCGTTTGAGTTTTTAAAATAATAAAGCCCACTACTACATAAAGATGATATGCGTTCTTTTTCTGTTGTCTTTAAGACTAAGTTATCAGTGCCAGGTAGAATAAACGACCAATTATCTCCATCTGCTTCAAAAACTTCTAAATAGCCATCACAATTGGCTAAAAATTCTTCATTTGGTAATTGAAAATTAGGTCTAATTGTATCTATATTAAAAATTAAAATATCATCTTTTATATTAGACTTTTCTAAACCTAAGTATACGGTATGCGCTTGACCTAAAGTATCAAAATCTAGTTCAATAACCATATAAGTTTTTAAATTTAACTTTTTACATTCTTTAATAATAAAATCTTTAGTGCTATAATCTTTTTTACAAATAAATAAAAAATTACAGCCATTAAAATACTTATTAAAGCCACTTATTACTTCATAAAATAAAGTATTGTTATTTATAAGAAGCATATATTTTGGTATTTTATATCCTGCTTTAAAAAATCTACTACTAAGTCCTGCCATTGGAAATATTATTGTCATTATAATTCCTTAAATTCTATATATAATCTTATTGCGTTTGCAAGTAAGGCATATTGTTTTTTTAAATCATCGCTGTGAAGCGGAAGCATTGATAAAAAAAGATGAATTGTTATAATATAAATCTCTTTTATATTAAAAGTATTTTGAAAAATTTCTAAAAATTTACTTTGTATTTCATCAATACTTTTATTTTTATATAAACTAAAATCTATTATGTAATTGTCATTTGTGTTTTTAAATTTTAATTTATAGTGTTTTGCAATTATAAAATCATATAGTCCAATAATTGAATGAAATAACTTAGCATAATCATACGAACTATTTCCGTAAGGTGTTATGTTGTTTTTGAAATCCATTCCTCTAGGATCAATTGTTTTTATAGAAGCAGATTTAAAATCATATAAAATATTGCTAAAACAAAAGTCTCCGTGAATAAAACTATTTTGTTTTTGCTCTATAAGATTACTATCAATGTCCTTTATAATTTCATTTATACTAGTATTAATTTTTTGATTAAAAATAATGTTTTTATCAATGTTAAAGTTAGCTTCTTTAGAGAATTCTTTTAATCTTTGTTGTGTTTTGAATTTATAATCATAGCTAACTGCTTCTTTTGTTTTATGACTATGTAATATAGTTAGAAAATTTTTTAAACTTAAAAATATTCTTTCCCAGGTAATTTTATTGATTTTTCCAAAAACATAAAGCTCTGATAATGTATTTAAATAAAGATATTCTGTATAGTATTTGTTATTTTCTAAATAAAAATGAGGTATATATAAAGATAATTCCTTTGGTAAAGAGCCAAACCAATTTTGTTCTGCTTTTATCCTATTATCCATAGAAGAACTTTTACATACATAACCATTGATGATTTTTAAGGAATTAAATGCTCTTTCTGTGGTTATAGTCTTTTTGGTATTAAAATAATTTGTCGCAATACCACAATCAAGCCAAGTTTGATTTGTGTTTAAATTAAAATTATATTTTTTTGAATAATTTAATAGTGTTTGTTTAAAATCATAATCGCATTCAATTAGGCATTTTAAAAAATAATTTATGTTTTGAACTTCAAAAAAACCATTGAGTATATCTTTAGTATTCAATTCTTGATTATTTTTTATATGGAATATAGGCTTTGTATCTTTAAGTAGATAAGTCCAATTATAATTATCATTGCTTCTTGATACTCCTATGCTATTATCTAAAAAGTTTAAATTTTTAAAAAATGTATCACCATGTAAAATTTTTAAACCTTTTTTTAAATTTGTATTAGTTAAATTTAAACAAATTGCCTGAGATAATGATTGCCCTAATGTTAAGTTTTCATCTAGTCTTAGAATATTTATTTTAAGTTCTTTTAATTTTAGGTTATCATATTTATTTAGTTCGTAACTTTTTGGTATAGTTAGTATAATTTTATCATTTATATTTTTAAATAATGAAGATTGGTATTCATATAATTTTTTTCCGCCTACTGGTAGAAACGATGGTGGTACTTTTCCAAATTCTGTTTCTAGTTCCGGATTTACATAACGAGCAGAGGTTATGATAATCATTTATACCCCCCCCCACTAATGTTTGTAACTTTATGGTCGCTTGAATTATTTGATTTTTGATGCAAAGCTTCTTTATTTAGCAATTCTTTTATTTCGTCATAACTTTTAGATATAAATTCACTAGGTCTAATAGCTTTATCATCTATATAAAATCCATCTTCTCCGCACCAAGGTTTTCCAATAATTATTTCATCATATGGGACATTGTGTTTATTTAACCACTCTATTATTTTAGGTAAAGTGTTAATATTTATCTTGCCTATATTTCCTTTATAAGTTTTCATATTTCTACTTGTGTTGATAACTAATTTAAATCCCATTTTTTTATATTCCATTAGTCTTTTAACTACTTCTTGATTGACTGGTTTATCATCATACTCACAATCTGTGTCAACTGTTATGGTTCCATCTAAATCTATTATTAAGGTTTTCACAGCTTAATCCTTGTTTAATAAATTGTAATTTACAAATATTGTTTTAATTTCAGAAATTGCTTTAACTTGTATTTTATTTTCAAATAATTTTTCAGCTAAATCTCTGTGACCAATAAGACTATGTTTATTTTTTGATAAATTCCAACAATTGCAGTATGTATTCATTAGTGTGTAATTTGATATAGCTAATTTATCATCAACTCCAAAACCATAGTATTCATATACATATGGATAGCAAGTATAAATTTTAGGCATATTCAATATATCTTCATAGATATCAAATAAGTCTATTTTAGTATTTTCTATGTATAAATCAGGCCTTATTCTTAAGTATAAATCATATTGTTTACTTATTTGATTAAAACATCTATTGATTTTATAATACATTTTCATAGAATTTGTAAAATTTGAAAAAAGTTTCTCATCTTCAATATCTATATAAATATTATTAATATTTTCAATTTTTGAGAATACTTTGTATAGATAGCTTTTTGTAATACGCAATGGCGGTAGGTATTGTTTAAGATAATGTAATTTTTCTTTATCATTAATAAATTTACTTAACTCTAAATTTAAATTGTTTATAATTGTTTGGTTACCGATTCTAGAAAAATCAATACTATTAGGTCTATAACTAATATCCCAAGTAGATATGTAAACATCTATTTCCATATTGTTATCTTCTAGACCTAATTTTTTTATCCAAGATTGAACAGCAAGTTCAATCCCTCTTATTTGCCCACTTACCATTAAAGCAATGCTTAGGTTGCCTTTTTTATTTTTATTTTGTAAAATTGAGTCTATTTCAGAGAAAGAAATATTTTTAGAGCATAAATATTGTCTAAATAAATATATCAATTTTTCATCAAAATTTATTAAATATTTTGTGATATATTTTTGTATTAGTTCATGATTTTTGCCAAGTTCGGATAAAAGTAACAGATGTAAAAAACGATTTCCTAATTCAATTCTTATATACTCAATATTTTCTATGTTAATATTTGAAATTAAAAAATATAAATTAAAAAATTCCTTATATTTTGGATTAATAATAACTATGTTATTCATAATTATTTTTTTAAATTTATAATAAATATTAGGATTAGTATAAATATTACTTCTTAAAAATAAAATTTCTTTATATAAAATATCTAATTCTTTTAGATTATTTAGATAAGAAATTACTTCATTTTCAGAATTATTAATCGCTTGAATTAATGTATAGTTCATAAAACACTCCATTTAATTTATTTAGAAATATAATCTAAAATTAGATTTTATAGACTCTTTGGTTTGAAATACTTTTGTTATATTGTTTATTGTTGTTTCATTATAAAAAAAATAATTATAAGAAACTTTACTATCGATTAATGAGCATACTATTGGTTCATCTATAAAGATAAAATTAATATTGTTATTGACTAAAAACTCTACTGATTTTATTAGAGAATTCAATTGATAAAATATGGTATCTAAACTATTTACGTGAAAAATAATAGAAGATTGGAAATTCTTATAAAATTTTTTATTGTTTCCTTTAACAAATAACACTTCTTGTTCAGTTTTAATATATCCACTTTTAAATATAAAAGCTTTACTATTTATATTGTTTTTTATATATTCACATATTAATATAAAGAAGTTTTCTGATATTAAATCACCAGCCTCTAAATACATATTCCAACTATTATGATTGTTTTTTAATACGTATTTTAAACCAATTAATCTTTTATTTTCTCTATCTAAAACTGGTTTTTCTATATTGCTATTTGCATTAATATAAAAAATATTATCTTGACTTATTAATTTTTCATCTGTTCCTACTACAATGAAATTAACATCGATATTATAGTCAACAAAATTAGCTGATTGCATTACACTGTAATATGTGCAATTTAATGCATTTTTTATTTGTTGATTAAAGTCTTTGTTATAAATGATAGGCATAATAAAATTAAATTTCATTGTTTTCCTTTTTTTTCTTTTATATAATTTATAATTTCAATTGCTAGTGCTTTTTTGTTATATAGTTGAATAAATTTATTTATTAAAATACTATTTTTATTATAAAACTCATTATAAATCATTAAATATTCATATACAAGTCTGATAGAAGCATTCAAATCCTCTTCTTTGACTCTTAAAATTCTATCGAAAACCCAATTTTCCGTATATTGATTATATTTTAATTGCATAAATTTTTCTAGATTATTGGTGCTTTTTAACCATTTAATTTTGTGTTTTTGTAAACGTAGTAATTTATCAAAATAATCTTTTTTTATATTATTTGTTATGGAATCTGTTAGATAACCATAATACACATAAACTGTTGTGTTGATAAGTTTAATATTTTTTGCTGTATATATTAATTGCCATGATAGTAAAGTATCTTCACCTACAGCGCCTTCTATGTTTATTAAATTGTTGTTTTTAAGCAAAGATTTTTTGATAATCATTGTTTGCAAGTTTGGAGCATGAAAGTTAACATTTTCTAGTATGTTATCTCCTATTTTATTTTGCAATATTAAATAATTATTAAATTTTATTTTCTTATTATTTTGATATTTTAACAAATTACCTATACATAAATCATAATCGCCATCAATAGCTTGTTGAATTAATTTAGAATAACCATCGATTAAAATATCATCATCCGGATCTAAAAAAGCAATATATTTTGAAGTAGCTATTTCAATACCTT
This sequence comes from Campylobacter sp. RM12651, assembly GCF_022369475.1. Taxonomy (NCBI): domain Bacteria; kingdom Pseudomonadati; phylum Campylobacterota; class Epsilonproteobacteria; order Campylobacterales; family Campylobacteraceae; genus Campylobacter; species Campylobacter sp. RM12651. The sequence goes on along the minus strand of NZ_CP059600.1, from coordinate 1,097,747 downwards.
TGTTTCTTGGTTTTGATGCAGAGCCGCTAGATGTGCTAAAATTATAAAGCTTCACATTTAAAAATTTTTTGTTAATATATGATAATATATTTTTTGTTTGAGTATCAGAACCATCATCTACTAATATTATTTCTAGTTGCTTAAATAACGGTAAATTTATAAGAGTTGGTAATAATCTATGTAATAAATAATGTCCAGTGTTATAAATTGGTATTATGATAGAAATTAAGTATTGGGTATCATGCAGCTTCTTTTCCGCTATTTGTTTGTTATAATTAAACCTATCTATGCTATACCCATTTTTATATGTATATTTAGTATTTTCTTGTAATTCTATCAGCTCACTATATTGAAAGTCTTTTGTCCAGAAAATAGTATGTGTTTTACAGATAAAAAAATTTGTATAGTTATGTTCATTGTTTTGTATTAGTTTGTCTGCATCATAGAATGTATTTTTTGTGATAAAACTAGCATTTGTGTACTTAAAGCCATTTATCATATCTGTTAAATAAAATTCATCATAAGTAGATTTTTCGTTAAACCAAGTTATTATATCATATTGATTTGTGATTTCTGCGGTAAGTTTATTATGTTCTATAAATGTTTTATTTTGATAATCTTGGCAGTGAAACATTCTTAGTACTCTATCGTTTTTTGTATTTAAAATTACCAATATAGATCTTGCATTCTGTTGTTTTTGTTTTTTTATCAATTGAAATAAACTATTATATAGTTCAAATGAAGTAAAGTTATCGATAATATACCGTATATTATTAATTTTTCTTTCGTATAGATAATCGTTATTCTGGTTGTTTATATATGCAACTAATTCTTGCGAATCTTCATTTATTATTGTTGTTGGAACGATATTGCTAATAGCAGTGTTATAGTTAGAAAATAGCAAAATTCCACATGCTTGCAATTCTATAACTCTATTAGCAAACATTGTTTCAGAGTATTTTACAGAATTAACATTTATTGCATAATCAAATAACTTATGTAGTTTATATAGTTTTTTAACATCAACACTAGGTGATAAATATTGAATATACTTATCTGGATAACTGTATTGTTGAAATTTTGGGTAATTTCTATCTATAATTTTTAATTTATAGTCGCTATTAATGATGCCATCAAACAGTATGGTCAAATCCTCGCATCTTTGTGAAAATTTTTTTACCCACGAACCAGAAAATAATACTACTTTTTCTTTATTAGTAATTACATTTAATCCAATTGGATTATGTAGAGTTGGATTGATACAAAAGCTCATAGTATATACTTCATTATTTTTACAGTCTTTTTTATAATTTTCAACACTACCATTATCTGATGTTAAAATGTAATCACATTTTTTAGCATAGTCTAAAAATTGCTCATAGCTTGGTGGGTCTTCTTTAGAATAAAATATACTTTTTATATTATTGTTCTTGCAGTAATCTAAAATTTCGAGTACTATAATTTTGTTTATGCTTGTTTTATTTGCTAATCCTAACCATTCTTCATTTAGTCCGCGCCAAGTAGATACAATCATAAAAGCATCAATATTACTTAATTGATTTTTCCAATTTGTTGGTGTTAAATATGTGAAATTAGCTATATTTTCAATAGAATTAAAATATATTTCATCACATATAATTCCAATTTTTATATCAAATTTACTATAATATTTACAACCGTTACTATCTAATATACGTTCGATAGTTTTTTCATATTTATTTACCCAATCATTATTTATATTTTTAATTATTGACTTATTATTAAAATTACTTATTTTTTTGTTTTTATTATTTAATACATATAAAGACTCGTAAAAGCTCGGAATGTATTTTTTGAAATATATTCTAACTATTCTTAAGTTTAAAATATATTCTATGATTTTATTGACACGTTTGTGTTTGTTTGTTTCAATATAGAGTCCATACCTACATAGCTTGTTTTTTGATATTAACTCGATTAAACTTTGATAGTCTAATACTTCATTAGATTGTATTTTTTTAAGTTTGTCTTGCAGATTAATTATTTCAAACTCCAGTAAATCTACTTTTTCAGATAGCACTTGGTATTCTTTTTCAAGTTTTTTATTTTTATGTTCTAAATACTTACTATTCATTAAAATACCTCAAATACTACAATAACTTAAGCAGTTGCTTTTTAGTTTATTTTTTATTAATCTAAACTCTTTATGGGCTACTAAAATAACCTTAAAAGTGTCATCTAATTCATCAATCTTTATCAATTGGCATTTATCTTGCAATTTTTCTGGTAGTTTTTCAATATTAGGTTCAACAGCTTTTAATTCATAACCTAGACTAAATAATTTTTCAACTATTTTTACAGCTGGACTTTCTCTTAAATCATCAATATCAGGCTTAAAAGCTAGCCCTAAGCAAGTGATTTGTTTAGTATTTAACTTATTAGCTTGTTGAATAATTTGCTCTATAACATAGTCTGTTTTATAATTGTTTATATCCCTTGCAGTTTTTATAAGTTTGCTTTTTAATGGTGCAGCATTTACTATAAACCAAGGATCAACTGCTATGCAATGTCCTCCAACACCACAACCTGGGTTTAAGATATTTACTCTAGGGTGTTTATTGGCTAAAGAAATCAATTCCCATATATTAATTCCAAAGTCGTCACATATCATAGAAAGTTCATTGGCAAATGCAATTTGAACATCTCTTGAAGCATTTTCTACTAATTTTGACATCTCAGCAGTTTTGGCATTTGTAGGTATACATTCACCTTTTACTAACTGTTTGTACAGCTCTATTGTTTTGTCGGTAGATTTATTTGTTAGTCCACCTATTATCCTATCATTGTTTATAATTTCTTTTAAAACATATCCTGGTATTACTCTTTCAGGACAATGAGCTATGTAAACATCAGAATTTTCATTAGTGTGTGGGCACACTAAATCGGGTCTTAGTTCTTGAATCCATTTGGAAATTTTTTCTGTTGTGCCTATTGGAGATGTTGATTCTAAAATGACTAAGTCATTTTTTTTAATAACTTTTGCTATTTCACTAACTGCACTCTTGATATAGTCTGTAATTGGTTTAAGTTGTTCATTGTCAAATGGTGTTGGAACACAAATAATAAAAACATCAGCTTCTTCTATTTCCATACTAGCTTTTAGTTTATTATTTAATATTACTTCTTTAACAATTTCTTCTAGACCAGGCTCTACTATATGAATTTTACCTTTATTGATAGTATCTACTACATTTTTATTTATATCAATACCTAGTATAAAATTATTAGTATTTTTTGCAAACATTGCTGCTGTTGGTAGCCCTATATAGCCTAATCCTATAACACAAATTTTCATATTAATTTACTCCTTAAAAATTCAATTATTTTTTCACTTGCCTTACCATCTCCATATGGATTTTCAATGTTTGACATATGCTTATATATATTGTCAATATTGTTGATAAGCTCGTTAGTACTTTTTACTATTAATTCTTTATTGGAGCCCACTAATTTAACACCGCCTGAATTTAACGCCTCTGGTCTTTCTGTATTTTCACGTAGCAATAAGACAGGTTTATTAAAAGTCGGGGCTTCTTCTTGAATACCACCAGAATCGGTAATTATAAAATAACATTTACTCATTAAATATACGAAATTTTCATATTTTAAAGGTTTTATTAAAAATACATTTTTAAGATTATTAAGTATTTTATTTACAGGTTCTTGTACATTTGGATTTAAATGAACAGGATAAACTATATCAATATTCGGGTGTGATAATGCAATTTTTTTTAACGCTTCACAAATATTTACAAAGCCTTGCCCAAAATTTTCTCTTCTGTGACCTGTAACTAAAATAAATTTCTTATTGCTCAAATTATATTCTTGTGAAATTTCTTGAATTATTTTATTTTTCTTGTCAGCATTATTGTTTATTATACTAATAGTGTCCAATAAAGTATCAATCACCGTATTTCCAACCACCATTATTTCACTCTCATTTTTATTCTCTTTTATCAAATTTTGTTTAGTTAAAATTGTCGGTGAAAAATGATAATTTGCCAATACACTTATTATTTGTCTATTAGCTTCTTCTGGATATGGTGAGTATATATTATTTGTTCTAAGACCTGCTTCAATATGTGCTATTTTTATTTTATTATAAAACGCACTTATAGCAGTCACCATAGCTGTTGTTGTATCTCCATGAACTAATATTATTTCTGGTTTATAAGTTTTATAAATTTCATCCAATCCATTTAAAATTTTATTTGTTATAGTAGTTAAAGTTTGATTATGCGACATTATATTTAAATCAAAGTCAGGTTGAATTTCGAAAAAATCTAAAACTTGATCTAACATTTCTCTATGCTGTGCTGTAACGCAAACTTTGGCATTAAATATGCTATTTTTTTGCAATTTTTTAATTAAAGGAACCATTTTTATAGCCTCAGGTCTAGTTCCAAAAACAATTAATATATTTTTCATAATTTACCTTACATGAATCTGAAAAACTTTTATTTTCAATACAAAAATGTATTAAAATTAAAAATATGATTTGAAATTAAAGCATAAAGTTATTAAAAATAGTTAATAAGATATTATAAAAAATACCCCCCCCCAATATACAAAAAACTAAAATATTTATAAACAATTATTCTATAGATATTTTAATACATTTTTGTATTGAAAATAAAAGTTTTTCAAAATTGGAGAGTTTGTTGAATATAGCTATTATAGGAACTGGTTATGTAGGATTACCTAGCGGTATTGGGTTTGCTAAACTAGGCCACAATGTTACTTGTGTAGATATTAATAAAAGTAAAATTCATTCTTTACAAAATGGTATTTTGCCAATATATGAAAATAATATTGAGCAATTATTTTTAGAAGTAGTTAATGAAAATCTCACTTTCACCACATCCTATTCTTGTATAAATGAAGCTGATATTGTTATATTAGCTGTTGGAACTCCACAATCAAATAATAGTGAGAAAGCTGATTTAAAATATATATTTGAAGCGATAAATGAAATTTGTAAAAATTTAAGAGATAAAAATAAATATTTTATTTTAGCAACCAAATCAACTGTTCCGGTTGGTACTGGAGATAAAATAGAACAAATAGTGCACAAAATAAATCCTAATATTGAAGTAGTATCTTTACCTGAATTTTTGAGAGAAGGGTATGCTTTAGAAGATTTTTATAATCCAGATAGGGTTATAATAGGAAGCAATTCTGATAAGGCAAGTAAAGCAATAAAAGAATTGTATTCGCATATTGATAGTGATAAAATTTTAATTACAACTAGAAAATCGGCTGAACTTATAAAATATGCTTCTAATTCTTTTTTAGCAATGAAAATACATTTTATAAATGAAATAGCTGATTTTTGTGAAAAAAGCGGGGCAAATATAGGTGATGTTGCACTTGGAATTGGACTTGATAGTAGGATTGGTAATAAATTTTTAAACGTTGGACCTGGATTTGGTGGGAGTTGTTTTCCTAAAGATACTTTAGCAATGCTTGGAATGGCTAAGGAGCTTGGGGTAGGAGTATCTTTAATAGAAACTACCATTAAGGGTAATAATGATAGATTTAAAAAAATTGCAAATAACATTAAGGATATGTTAAAAGATATTGATAATCCAAAAATAGGTATTTTAGGACTTGCTTTTAAAAATGGCACTGATGATTGTAGACAAAGTCCAGCGATTGAAATTATAAAAGAATTTATTAAAAATTATCAAAATATAAATGTTTATGATCCGAGGGCTATAAATAATGCTAAAGGTATTTTAAATGATAACGTTAATTATACAAATTCAATTTATGAATGTGCCAATGAATGTGATTTATTAGTAATTTTGACAGAATGGGATGAATTTAAGGATATTGATTTTTTAAAGCTTAAAGATTGTATAAAGGTTAAAAAAATCTATGATACTAGAAATATAATAAATTTCAATGAAGCTAAAAAATATGGTTTTGACGTGATAAATATTGGGGTTAAGAATTGAGCCAAACAGTTATCGTAGTTAAAAACGCTGAAGGTGACCCTGATACAAAAGCTACTATTTTGATTAAAAATAAGATTGATTATATCCCAAAAGTATCAGTAATAATCCCAGTATATAACACTGAAAAATATTTAAGAGAGTGTTTAGATAGTGTAATAAACCAAAGCTTAAAAGAAATAGAAATAATATGTGTAGATGATGGTTCAACTGATAATTCGCTAGAAATCTTAAAAGAATATGCAGCTAAAGATAACCGTATTACAGTTTTAGCTCAAGAAAATCTATATGCTGGAGTTGCAAGAAATGCTGGTATGATGGTAGCTAGTGGAGAGTATTATCATTTTTTAGATAGTGATGATTGCATGAGTGGTGAGCTTAATTATTTTTATAATGAAGCTTGTAAAAATCAAGTTGAATTGTTTAAATTTAAAAATATAATTTATGATGATTATAATGACTTATATTATCAAAATGATTATATTTTGATATCAAAACTTGATAAAAAGTACTTTAATAAACTCATAAAAAATCCTAAGATAGATTTACTTTTAAATCTTCCTGATAGTGCTTGGAGTGGTATATATAAAGCTAGTTTTATAGAAAAATTTGATATAAAATTTGATAATCTTAAATGTGTTAATGATGTTAGTTTTTTCATAAAGTGCATAAATAATCTCAATAGTCTTTATATATCAAATAAAGAATTGATTATATATAGAAGAAATCATGTTAATTCTTTAATGCAGCTTAGAGCTGATAATTTAGTTGATTTAATAAGGCAGTTTAAGAATATAGAAAAAGTGGATTTAAAACATAAACAAATTATATTGAAATATATTTTTATGAAAATTAAATCACAATTTATAAATAATTTAGATAAGCTAAGTGAAGATGTTTTTGATGAGCTAAAAACTATATCTTATAGATGCTTTAATGATAGAGATTTGATAAATTTTAATGATTTTGTAATAGCTTACAAGCCACAACAAACGAAATTTAATAACTTTTATTATTCATATCCAAAGATACTTTCTAATGACAAAGGCAATGGCATAAGCATTGAAGGTAGTGGTGATTGTGTGATATATCTAAAAGCTATAGAAAGTGGGTTATTTAATATAACTTTTAGGTCTATTTTGAGCAATGGCTTTTATAAAGCTACAAGATATAACTTAATAAAAATCAACGATGAGATAATAAGTATACTTCCGGTTATTACAACTGATAATTCTCCTTATAGATATAAATTAAAAGTTAAAAATGGTGATATTTTGAAATTGGAATTTAGATTAGGAATTACAAACGTTAAACAAGATTTTAAAGTAAATATAAGAAATGTAAAAAATAAAAAAAATAGTGTTGAATTGGTAAAAATAAAAGGAATATAAATGAGTAAAGAAAAACTAAATTTAATAGTAGGATGTGGTTTAAGTGGTGCTGTAATGGCAAATAAAATAGCCAACGAATTGGATGAAAAAGTTGTTATTATAGATAGAAAAGACCATATAGCAGGTACTTGTTATGATTATAAAGATATAGATACAGGCATTACAGTTCATAAGTACGGCCCTCATATTTTTAGAACTAATAATAAAGAAGTTTGGGATTTTTTATCAAAATATACCGAATGGATGCCTTTTATGCATAATGTTTTAGGCATAGTAGACGGCAATGAAGTACCAGTTCCATTTAACTTAAATTCATTGTATATTGTATTTCCTGAGCAGTTGGCAAAAAAATTAGAAAATAAACTTATAGAAAAATTTGGATATAACGTAAAGATAAAGATACTTGAGCTATTACAAACAGATGATAAAGATTTGAAATTATTAGCAGATTTTATATATGAAAAAATTTTTAAGGAATATACTATTAAACAATGGGGCTTTAAGCCTGAAGAGTTAGATCCATCTGTTACCGGATCGGTTCCAGTTTTTATAGGTAGAGATAATAGGTATTTTCAAGAAAAATACCAAGGTATACCTCTTAATGGTTATACTAAGATGTTTGAAAATATGTTATCTCATAAAAATATAGAAATAAGACTAAACACAGACTATAAAAATATAAATGAAAAACATTTTGATAGAATATTTTATACTGGAGCTATTGAAGAATTTTTTGAATATAAATTTGGAAAACTACCTTATAGAAGTCTAGATATTAAAATTACAACTTATGATATTGATAAATTTCAAAATGCTCCGGTGGTTAATTATCCTAACAATTATGATTTTACTAGAATAGCTGAGTATAAATATTTTTTAAAAGAACAATCTAATAAAACAGTTTTATCGTTTGAATATCCTAAAGAATTTGAAATAGGAAAGAATGAAAGAATTTATCCAATTTTAAATAATTCAAATACTGCTTTATATAACAAATACTTACAAGAAGCTATATTATTAGAAAATATTTATTTTTTAGGAAGACTAGGAGCTTATAAATATTATGATATGAATAGAACTATCCTTGGTGCTTTTGAAGTATTTGAGAATATCTTTAATGTAAAAGGAAGTAATAAATGAGTGATTTTTTATCAATGACTTTGTCAGAAAATCAAATTATAGTTAAAAACGCTGAAGGTGACCCTGATACAAAAGCTACTATTTTGATTAAAAATAAGATTGATTATATCCCAAAAGTATCAGTAATAATCCCAGTATATAACACTGAAAAATATTTAAGAGAGTGTTTAGATAGTGTAATAAACCAAAGCTTAAAAGAAATAGAAATAATATGTGTAGATGATGGTTCAACTGATAATTCGCTAGAAATCTTAAAAGAATATGCAGCTAAAGATAATCGCATCTTTGTTGTTAGCAGGATAAATTGTGGAGTAGGGTATTCAAGAAATGAGGGGATACAAAAAGCAAAAGGGGAATTTTTAGCATTCATTGATCCTGATGATTATTATCCAGACAATAATGTGATTTTAATTTTATATCAAAAAGCAATTTTAAATAATGTACTAATTTGTGGCGGATCGTTATTGATATACGATGAAAATAAAAAAGAGTGCTATCAAAAGGATAACAATAAAGATTTATTTAAATATGATGGGATAATGGACTATTCAGACTATCAGTTTGATTATGGCTTTCAAAGGTTTATTTATAGTAGAAAGATGGTTTTAAAAAATAATATATTTTTTCCAAATTATAAAAGATATCAAGATCCTATTTTTATGATTAAGGCTATGGATTGTGCAAAAAAAATATATGTTGTAAAATCTCATACTTATACTTACAGAATGGAGCATAAAACAGTCACTTGGGACAATAGTAGAGTAATTGATATTTTGAACGCATTTTTAGAAATTTTAGATTATACAAATAAGAATAATTTAAATAAACTTTACGATTTAAGCCTAATGAGATTGAAAAAGGAGTATTGGGGAAAGATTAAAAATGTAGACAATGATGACATAAATTTAGTCAAACAAAAATTAGTTGAACTTTCACTTAAAAGATATTGCAAAATTTATACTAACTTAGAGAAAGCAAAAGTTTCTATAATTATTCCTATATTTAATGTATCTAAGTATTTACAAGAATGTTTAAATTCTATAACTAGTCAGACTTTTGATTATATTGAAATTATTTGCGTTAATGATGGCTCAAGTGATAATTCTTTAGATATATTAAATGATTTTGCAAATAGGCATAGAAATATTAAAATAATTGATAAGATTAATACAGGATATGGAAATTCTATGAACTGTGGTTTACGTGTTGCTAATAGTGAATATATAGGCATAGTTGAACCTGATGATTTCATAGCTTTAGATATGTATAAAAGACTTTATAAAGTCGCTAAAGAAAATGATTTGGATGTATTAAAATCAAACTATTATATATACAAAAACAATGTTAGTACTCTAAATAAAGTTATAAATGATAATTGTTATAACAAAATTTTTAATGGAGTTAATGATAAAGATAAGCTAGGTTTTGTGATAAACCCAACAGGAATATTTAAAAAAGTTTTTTTAGATAGCAATTATATTACTTTCAATGAAACTCCAGGAGCATCACATCAAGATATAGGATTTGATTATTGTACCACTTATTTAGCAGATAAAATAATGTATTTAGATGAAGCTTTTTACTATTACAGACAAGATAATGAAGAAGCTTCAATGTTTAAAAAATCTTGTGTTTATACTATCTTCTTGGAGCAACAACATGTATTTAACATTATGAAAAAAAATAGTAAGTTTCAATACCTATATAATATCTTGTTGTTAAGAAAATATAATTCTTATATTTACTTTTATAAAAATAGGATTTCTTTAAAAGATAGGGGAATTTTTAGAAAATTACTTAAAGATGAGTGTATGCAGGATAAAATATTTAGTGTAGATCTAATTGATATTAAAGTTGTAGAACAAATAAAAAATATAGTTTTTTCTAAAAATTATATACCAGTTATTTTTGCGACTAATGACTATTATGTGGATTATTTGAGAGTAGCTTTGAAATCATTATCTAATACTGTAAATAATAATGATGAATATCATATATTTATTTTTTATAGTAACTTAAAAAAAGATAGTATGGATAAGATTTTTAATACAAAAATAAAAGATAATATATATATAGAATTTATAGATGTTTTTAATTATATTCAGCAATATAATTTATATAGTACAAATCATTTCAGTATAGAGATGTATTATAGAATTTTAGCTCCTGAAATCCTTAAAAGTTATGAAAAAATTATTTACTTAGATTGTGATATTCTTATAAAAGGTGACATATCTGAATTTTATAATATTGATTTAGAAGGTAATATATTAGGTGCTATCATCAATCCTGTAGATAAGTATGAAAAAAAAATAAAACAATTAAATATGAACAAAAATGAATATATTAATTCTGGTGTATTGTTGATTGATACAAAAAATTTATAATTGAAAAAATTAAAAATAAATGTTTTGAATTAATTGATAAGTATAGAGATTTAGAATATCCAGATCAAGATTTGTTAAATATGGCTTGTCAAGGTCGTAAGAAATTATTAGAAATCATATGGAACTATCAATGGAATTATTTATTTTTTAATCAAAATATATTTTTAGAAGAAAAAAAATTAGTAAAATATGCAAAAATAATTCATTATAACACAGATTTGAAGCCTTGGAATATTAAAAATATAGAACAATATGATTTTAATATTAGAGAATTGTATTATGAATGGATGAAAATTGCAGAAAAAGAAATAAATTTTAAATCAAATAATTTTGATAATTTTAATATTAAGGATGAATATTTAACATATTTAAGTGTATTAAGTTCAAGTCGTATTGATGTAAAAAATTTTGGTATTAACAAAAACAATATTGATATTATTCAAAAGATAAATAAACATATAAGTATATCAACAGAAAAAAGTAACGGTTATAGTATTTTTGGCAATAATAATATTATTGAATTTATAATAATCAATAGTGGCCTACTTGTTATAGATTTATTTTGTGATAATGAAAATATTATTTATAATCAGATTAAAATAAATGGTAAAAATCTTTTGCAAAAGCCATTAAATATTACTAAAAATACTTCATATAAGATAAAAAAATATGTATTAAATAAACAAATAATTAAATTAGAAGTAGATTATATTGGTAGTAAATATTTTAAAATTAATATAAGAAATGTGAGAACATATAAAAACAATATAAGATTGTTAAATCATAGTTCAAATATAAGTATAAGTACCCCTAGCTGGTTTGCAGATAATAATGGTATAGGAGCAATTTTAGCTAGTAAAAACTATAAAGATAGTTTTCAAATTAAAACTAGATGTAATGGTAATTTAGTGTTTAAGTTTATGGGAATTTATAGAAAATATAATAATAAAATGATTCCTTTGTATGTCAACTATCAATCAATCAAGATAAATGGAAAAGAGATTTTAAGGGAGCCTATTACTACTTGGCATGATAAAGCTTTTACCTATGAAATGAAGGTTAAGGATAATGAGATGATAGACATAGAGGTAACCAAAGCACCATATCCTTATACTAAAAGTGAACTAAAAGAATTAATAATTAAGCTTTCTAGTGGAGTAGAGCCTAAAGATATAAATAATATTATTGAAAATATTATTAAAAACAGACTGGAGTATGAAAAATCAACTAAATTAAAACAACCAAATCGTATTTTCTCAATCACAAGAGAAAAATATAAAACAAGATATTATTTCTTAGGTTTGAAGTATGTAAAATTTAATACTAGACGAGAAATCCTAGACCTTATCAAAGAAGAAAACGCAAAGTTAATAAAAGAAATTGAACAATTAAAAGAAAAATTAAATTAAATAGAGGTAGATATGGAAGTTAGAGAATTAAAAGAAAAAATATATAAGACAATATCTAGTTATCGCTTAGATATATTAGCGACCGAGCTAAAAAATAATATAGATGGTAAAAATATAATTGAGTTTGTTGGTAATGATACAAACACAAAAATTATATATCCAGAGTGGTTAAACAAAATTAATTCAAAAGGTGCTATTATATTTAATAATATATTGGATGATAGTATTAAAATTAAAGTCAATTGCGATTGTAAATTAAAAATTAATTTAAAAAATAGTCTAATAATGCTAGATGATAGCCCGTACCCTATTTATGTAGTATATAAATCATTTAAAATTAATAAACAAGAAATGCTAGATGAAAAAGTAGCTTTATGGCATAATAAAAGTTTAGATATCATGTCAAATTTGTCTGCAAAAAAAGACGATATAGTAGAATTAGATTTAAAGTTAGAATTATATAGCTATAATAGGTCTGAATTACAAGACATTGCTAAAATTTTAAAAATACATACTGATAAGAATATCAATCAAGCTATTTTAGAAATTGTGCAAGAAATAAGTTCTTTCAATAACAAAGATAATCTAAATGAATATTTGATAAAAAAAATAATTTATTTAGAAAATGAATTACAAAATATTAAGACATATTTGCAACCAAAATTAAAAATTTTAAGTTTAGATTCTACAATGGATGAGCTTGTAAAATCAAATAGGTCATTAGTTAGATTTGGAGATGGAGAAATAGGTTTAATGTTTGGTAAATTTGAAGTTGGGTTTCAAAAATATAATTTACAACTATCAAATAGACTGATAGAAATAATTCAAAATAATAATGATAGTGTGTTTACTTGTATAAGTCCTCATTATAACAATTGTTATAGTTTTGATATTAAAGATGAATCTACTTGGTTACATTTTGTAGTAAAAACTAAAAGAGAATTATATAATACTATTGTAAATTATAATAAAAATTATGGGAATGCTGAGATAACAAGAAACGTAAGTAATGTATTGAAATTTAAAAATATATGGAAAGATAAAGATATAGTTATTGTCGAGGGTGAAGCAACAAGAATGGGCGTAGGTAATGATTTGTTGGATAATGTGAAAAGTATCAAAAGAATACTGTGTCCTAAAGAAAATGCTTTTGATAAATACGATGATATATTAAAAGCTTGCAATAAAATAGATAATAGTCATTTATTTTTAATAGCTTTAGGACCAACAGCTACGGTGTTAGCGTATGACTTAACTGTTGGGGGGGGGTATAGAGCTCTTGATATAGGTCATTTAGATATAATTTATGAATGTTCCTTACGTGGATTTGGTCAAAGAGGTCCTGTACCTGGCAAGTATGTTAATGAAATAAATCAAAGGAATGTTCCGGAGTGTAAAGATAAAGATTATTTAAGTCAGATTGTTGAAATTATTAAATAAAAAAAGGAAATTAAATGAAGGTTTGTTTGATCGGTGGTAGTAATGGTGTAATGCTTGAAGGCTTGCAACGTGGTTTAAAGGATACTTTAAATTCTAATATTGTGGGGGGGGGTAATCATGAATTTTTAAATTTATCTCTTGGGGGCCCAGGTTCTGCACATAGACTTTATGAACTAACACGCAATATTGATAAGATAAAAACTTTTGATTTGGTTATTATAGATGCTTATTTGAATGATTTTATTAAATATTTATATTCTAGATACAATATAAGCATGATAGAAAGAAATGCTCATTATCTTTATAATGAATTATCTAAATTAAAAACTAAAGTCGTATCTTTACTAATTTCTCAACCACTCTATGATGAAAATAATATCAATCATAAAGTTATTTATAACATACATAAATCCTATTGTAATTTGTATGATATTAGCGTTGTTGATATGCAACAATACATGATATCTAAAAATTTGTTTGAATTTTTTAAAAAACCAGATGCTAATCATCCTTTAAATAGTATAATGAGAAAAATAGGAGCTAATATAATTAAAAATTATAATTTAATTGATATGCCAAATCCTAATGATGTAAATTTATTAGATTTAGAATTCAAAATAATAAACTATGAAGATATATTTTCTAAAGATTCTGATTTGGTGCATAAAAATTCATGCTATTGTGAAAAGGTTTTAAGATTAAATAAAGATACTGAAATAGCAAAGTTATCAAAATATAGTGGTTGGTTTATAGTTGGTATACATACTTGGAATAAAGATGATAAATTATCTATAGTACCGGATAGATATTATGGGACATATTCATTGATAAAAATATCTAATGATAAAAATAATCTAGTAAAAGCGTTTTCGTATTTTAATCAATTCTCAACTGTTCAAAATGATTTTTTAATTGATAATAGTACAAAATTGCATTATTTTGACAATGAAAAAGAAGAAACTGAATGGGGTGAGCATACAAGTGCAACTTTTAACGATACTTGTAAAATAGATTTTTTAGATTTTATTTCTTTATTTTTATGTAGTAAATCTTTAAAATTAACTTTAGATGAAATATATGAGATTTATGCTAATGATATAATAGTCAACAAGGACTTGAGTAAAATATTGCCAGATGTAGATTTTGCAGTAGATGTGTCTAATGAATATTATGAAAAAGCAATTCAACATGAAAATAATGATAGCAAAGATCTAATAGAGATTAAAAAAATTTTAAAAACACTAAAAACTTTTAGAATTGATGTGTTTATGGAAAATAACCATCAAGAATTTGACACAAATTGTAGCAATGGAGTTGTAGTTGAATATCCTAAATGGTATGATGCATCAAATGGAAAGGGGATGATAATTTATAATAATAAAATAGAAACTAGTGATTTTAATTTAAAAATTAAAACGCATTTAAGTGGGAAAATATCATTTAAATTTTTATCGTCGTGTGTTAAAGATAAGGATAATAATTTTTTACCAATTTGGGTTACATATGACAAACTCACTATTAATTCAAAAACATATGATACTTTTTCTGCTTGGCACAACAAGCCAACAACAATAGAAATGGATTGTATTAATGGTGGAATTTTAGATATAAGTTTTAGGTTAAAATTCTATAAATATTCAGAACAAGACATATGTAATATTTTAAAAAAATGTTTTAGTATTGAAGATAACTTTGTTCAAAAGATTATTTATTCTTATATAAACTATGATGAAGAATAATAAATTAATATTTATTTTAGATCAGCTAATATAAAATTTAGCTGATTAAATTATTTATAATACGTGTTAGATTATAAAATACATTTGTTTTTGTCATTTGAATATTGAGGATATAAGGATAATCTTAGAGATTGGTTTATTGACGTTTAAGTGTATTTTATTGGTAATATTGAAAAATATTGATAGATAAAATTATTTATGGTTTGTCAGGTGTGAAAATATAAATGATTTTAGAAAATATTAATAATATTGATAAATATAATAAAATCTAATATTTCAATTTTTTAAGAAAATAGTAGTTTTTTTATATTTACTCATAAAATAGGTTACTTAAATGTGAGTATTTAATTATTGAATTATTGTGATTAGTCTCTTTTTAATAGTAAAGCATAAAATTACCGTATTTGGTATATAATTTTCAATATAAATATGATTAATAAATTGGTGTTGTATTTATATTATATCTATAAGGAGAAAAATATGAAAAAGAATAATATTCCTATTGGTTCAGATGTATCATCAGGTACTTATAAGTGTACTGTGTGTGGATATAAACTACCTGTGCAATCAGTAACAAGCTTACCGCCTTGCCCATTAATGAAAGTTAAACATCCTCGTGTAACAAATAAGTGGGACTGTTTATCTGGCGTTGGTGATGCACCAAAAGATCCGTATCCAACACGTAAATAGGTACTAAATAAGATTGTTATATTTTATCATTTGAGTTTTTACTGATAAGCACCCTAATTGTACTTGTAGATTTAGTTAAATTGGTAGATATAGGGTTTAAATATCTAGGATACAAGATAACAACCCCTATTATTAGCTCGTTAATGCTTAGTTTTCTTCCTCGATGGGATAGGATTTCTGGAGTTATGTTTTTATCAATGGTTAAACCCCAGCCAGCGTAAAATGGAGCCCCATAAGTTACTACTACTTTATCTCGGATAAGTGCATCATATCCTGCTGTTGATGTGATAGTATGAACCTCATCACAAGCTTTTATACAACTATCTATACTAATATCAGTTATAATTTCATCGCAATATTTTAAGATAATTTTCTCATCCTTAAGTCCTTTACGATTACCAGCTACTACATCAGGATGAACTTTATATATTATATAAGCCTCTGGATTTTCAGCTCTAACTTGCTTTATAAGTTTTAAAGTATCATATCCTAAACCACCACATTTGATAGATGCATCATCTTCAACTTGTGCTGGAATTAGTATTGTTTTTTGTTTTCTTTTTGGCAATTCTTGATGTTTTAAGCAATTGTATTTAGAAAATGAATTATCTAAAATTAGTTTTCTAATCTCTTTTGCTTCTTCTATTAACTCATCGCTAAAATTGGTATTTTTTAGGATATATTCTAATCTACTTGGAAGTTGAGGGTCAAAATAAATTCCCATATCATCAACTACTAATGAGTATGCTTTAGTAAGGTTTGAGCCAAGTCCAATTGAGCGTATAAAACCATCTTCTACTATGCTAACATTCTTAAAATACTTTTCGAGTTCATCTTTATCATATTTTTTACCCCATATAAATGCTTTATCGTTTTCTGTAACCTTATACCGCTTTAAGGCACTTAAAGAGTTCATGAAAATTATTTTATTATCAAATGATTTAAAAAAATGCTTTGTATGAGCTCTTTTCCATAAAGAAAACCCAAAGAAAAATAATCTCCCTGAATTAGCCTTATAAATTTCTCTAAATTGCACCATGGTTTTCATAGTATCAAAAATATCTGAAATATCTTCAGAGTAGGGATTATAATATTTCGTATATAAAAAATACATAGCATAAAATATTTCTTCAATATTTCTTATTTTTATTCTACGCTCACATTTTTGTTTATCTTTTGTAATTCCCCATCCTGCATAAAAAGGCATTCCATAGCACACGCATTCACACCCACAAAGTAAAGCTTCAAACCCCATTGTTGAAGTTTTTGTATAAACCTTTTTAAAGTTTTTAAGTAAAATTATTGGATTATAACTATCGCTTATAATCTCGCATTCTTGTGGAATTTCATTTATATTTATATCGCTTTGTTTTTTGCTGCTTAGTACATCTGGATGAATTTTTATATATATTTTAGAATTAGGGTTTTCTTTAATTGCATCTTTAATCATATCAAGTGAATTAATATTATTAGCTAAACCATATTTAAGTGATAGATCATTTGCACTCTGTAAAATCACTAAAACATTATCTTTATTCCCTAATTTAAATTCTTTGTAAGCATTGTTATATTTGCTTATATTATTATCTACTAGATATTTGATAGCTTTTTTTGCTTGCTCTAATTCATCTTCGCTAAACTCGTAAGTATTTAAAATATTTTCTAATCTACTAGCAGCGGTTGCATCGTAATAAATCCCAATATCATCAAATACTAGTGAAAAGCTATTTTTATCATTAATGCCAAGCCCTAAAGAGCGAATAAGCCCATCTTCAAGTAAGCAAAATTTAGCATTATTTTTTTTAGCTAAATTCTTGGCTATTCTTCCACTTTCCTTTCTTCCCCAGCCATAATAAACACCATTGCAACTTGCATCACGCCAAGAAAGATTTAAAAAGTTTTTAACATTTTTACGAAGTTTATATTGTTTAAAATATCTAATTAACATAGGATAAAAACCCCTTTTTTAGGGGTAAAAATTATTTTTTACTTTCTTTTAGTGCAATGTGTAATTCATTTAGCTGTGCATAAGCAACTTTGCTTGGTGCGTCAGTCATTAGACATTGCGCTCTTTGAGTTTTAGGGAATGCTATTACATCTCTAATTGAGCTAGATTTTGTAACTAGCATTAATAATCTATCAAGCCCTATTGCAAATCCACCATGACTAGGTGCTCCATAGCTTAATGCATCTAGTAAAAAGCCAAATTTTTCTTTTTGTTCATCTTCGCTAATTCCAAGTAATTTAAATACTTTTTGTTGAATATCGCTTCTATGAATTCTTATACTTCCACCACCAAGCTCAACTCCGTTTAATACTATATCATAAGCAACAGAACTTATTTCATCAATTGGTGCATCGATATTTTTTGGCATTGTGAATGGATGATGCATTGCCGAATAGCTTCCATCATCATTTTGCTCAAACATAGGAAAGTCAACAACCCATAAAAACTCAAATTTATTTTCATCAATAATCTTTAATTCATTCGCTAAGAATAATCTAAATCTTCCCATATAATCTAAAACGGTTTTTTTAGCACCAACGCCAAAGAATACTACATCTCCTACGCTAAAATCAGCTTTTTCTTTTAAGAAATTTATAAGTTCAGCTCCATCATCATCAAAAAATTTAGTTAATGGTCCTTTTGGTCCATCTTCTTTCATTTGAATAAATGCTAGACCTTTAGCACCAAATTTTCTAACATATTCTTCAAATCCTTGCATTTGGCGTTTTGAAAAAATATTATCTCCATTTTTAACAACAATTGCTTTTACACGATTTTTCTTAGTATCTTTTGCAGGTTCGCTAAAAATAGCGTTATTTGACTTTGCAAAAATGTGCGCAACATCAATCATCGGCATATCAAATCTTAAATCAGGCTTATCACTTCCATAAAGCTCCATTGCTTCATTATAGGTCATTCTTTTTACTTTAAGAGGCATTGTAATGCCAACACTTGCAAATGTTTCTCTTAAGAAAGTTTCAGCATTTTGCATAACCATTTCTTGGTCGCAAAAACTCATCTCAACATCTATTTGAGTAAATTCAGGTTGTCTATCAGCTCTTAAATCTTCATCTCTAAAGCATTTTGCAATTTGAAAGTATTTATCAAACCCAGCAACCATTAAAAGTTGTTTGAATAATTGTGGGCTTTGTGGTAGCGCATAAAATTCGCCTTCATGCACACGAGATGGAACTAAATAATCTCTTGCACCTTCAGGTGTAGCTTTTGTTAAAATCGGAGTTTCTACTTCCATAAAGCCTAATTTTGTTAAAGCATTTCTAGCTGCTGTTGTAATGATTGAGCGCTTTTTAAAATTATCTAATAATTTAGGATTTCTAAGACTTAAAAATCTATATTTTAGTCTTAATTCTTCATTAACATTTAAATCATTTATATCAAAAGGTAGCGCTTTTGCACTATTAATTAGTTCAATTTCGCTACATACTATTTCAATTTCTCCGGTTTTTAGTCTTGGATTTACTAAACCTTCGCCTCTAGCTCTAATCTTACCTTTAGCACTTATTACATACTCATCTCTTAAGCTACTTGCTATTTCGTGAGCATTTTTGTTTATTTCAGGGTCACATACTAATTGAATAATACCTTCTTTATCTCTTAAATCTAAAAATACAACTCCACCATGGTCGCGGTAGCTATTTACAAATCCAGCTACAACTACTTCTTCATCAATGTTTTTAATGCTAAGCTCAGTGCTATAATGTGTTCTCAATTTCTTTCCTTAACATGAATTTTTATTAAATTAATTGATTTTTACTCAAAAATTGTAAATTTATAATAAAAAGAATAAGAAAAGATTATGAAAAATAAAGAAATTAAAAAAATAATTATATTTTGCAAATTAGGTTTAGAAGATAGTTTGGAATTAAATAATATAAAAAATTATCTTAATAGTAAAAATATTGAATATTTAATATATATAAATGATAGAAAAAACGAAATAGAATTTGATTTAGAAAATGTGGGATTATTAATATCCTTAGGTGGAGATGGAAATATAATTTCAGCTTGTAGATATCTAGCAAATTCTAATATTCCTGTATTTGGAGTTAATGCTGGTAATTTAGGCTTTTTAACAGAGTTTCAAATCAAAGAATTTGAATCAGGAATTAGCGATTTTTTAAATGGTTCATATAAACTTGAGCGACCATTTTTACTAAGTGTTCAAATAAAGCTAAATAATGGCAAAATCTTACAAAAATATGCTTTTAATGACGCAGTATTTAATAGAGCAAATCATTTATTATTAGCGGATATAAAAACGAGTTTTAAAGGAGATATTTTTAATAACTATAATGCCGATGGGCTTATAATCTCCACTCCTTCAGGCTCAACTGCTTATAATCTTAGTGCAGGCGGCTCAATTATTTATCCATTAAGCCGTGTTTTTATGCTAACTCCAATTTGTTCTCATTCGCTTACTCAAAGACCAATAGTATTACCTAAAAGTTTTTTTATTGATATTATAAGTGCAAATTGCACTTTAAGTATAGATGGGCAAGAAGTATTTAATAAAGATGAATTTAAAAGCGTTAGAATAGGGCTTAGTAATGTAAGAGCAAATATTATTAGGCGTAAAAATAGCTCTTATTTTAGGGTTTTAAATGAAAAGCTTAATTGGGGAGAAGTAAGATGATAGAAAGATTATATTTTACAAATAATATAACTTTTGATGAACTTAACTTAGAATTTAAAAATGGTCTTATAGTTTTTACAGGTTCTAGTGGAGCTGGAAAATCAGTGATTTTTAAAAGCATATTAGCAGCTTTTGGAATTTTTGAAAGCAGTGCAAGTCTTTTAGAAATTAGCATAGATGATAAGATAAATGATGAAAGTATAGAAAATTCTAATCCAAATGTTTTTAGGGTTAAAAAGGATAAAGTTACTAGATATTTTATAAACAATCAAGCAGTTTCAAAAAAGATTATGAGTGAGCTAAATGCTAGTAATATTCGCTATTTATCGGCTAAAAATTATGATGATTTTGAGCCAAATTATTTGTTAAAAATGCTAGATTTAATTATAATTAAAAAAGAGCAAAATTATGAAAATACTTTAAATGAATATAAAAATAATTTTAAAAAATTAGATGAATTAGAAAAAGAATACAAAAAATTATGTGAAGATGAAAATAAAATCAATGATTTAAAAGAATTATTAAGCTTAGAAATTAAAAAAATTAAAGATATAAATCCAAAAATAGGCGAATATGAAAAATTATTAGATATTAAAACCAAGCTTTCAAAAAGAGATAAAATAGAACAAGCTTTAAGAAAATCAGAAGGCATTTTTGCCTATGAGAGCAGTGTTTTAGAGCTTTTAAGGTTAGCTAATATTGATAGTGAATTTTTTGTAAGTGCTATGAATGAATTAAATGATATTTATAATGATTTAAATAATGATAGTAGTGAGTTAGATATTGAAGAGATTTTAAATAGACTAGAAAAGCTGCATTATCTAGTAAAGCGTTATGGAAGCGTTGAAGATGCGTTAAATATACTAAAAGATAAAGAAAAAGAATTAAATATTTATGAAAATATTGATTACGAAAAAGACAATATTGAAAAAGAGCTTAAAACTCTAAAAAATAAGCTTATAAGCGATGCGAAAGCTATATCAAAAATAAGATTAATTTACCTTAATGAACTTGAGTGTAAAATTAATGATTATCTAAATTTGTTATACTTAGACAAAATTGCTCTTAGGTTAGTGGAATTTGAACTAGGAATTAACGGCATAGATAGATTTGAAATAAGTCTAAATAAAGCAGGTTTTAAAGAGATTAGCTCGGGCGAGTTAAATAGATTAAGACTTGCATTTTTGGCTAGTTTTGCTGATTTTATTGATTATGCGAATGGTTATATATTTTTAGATGAGATAGATGCTAATTTAAGCGGAAAAGAGGCCATTAGTATTGCAAATGTAATTAGTAAATTGAGTAAGCATTATCAAATATTTGTAATAACTCATATGCCTTGGATTTGTGCAAAAGCAAATCAGCATTTTTTAGTAAGTAAAGAAAACAATAAAAGCTTTGCAAGAGAGCTTAGAAAAGATGAAGTAGCAAATGAACTTGCAAGAATGATTAGTGATGAGAATATCAGCCAATCAGCCTTAGATTTTGCAAAAACCATATTAGAAGGAAAAGAATGAAATTACTATTAGTAGATGACAATAAGATGTTAGCTAAAGCAATAGCAAAAAAAGTTAGTGGCGCATTAAATTGCGAATTTGATGTAGCTTATGATTTTGCAGAGGCTAAAGAGTTGCTAGATAATAATCAGTATTTTGCTGCATTACTTGATTTATGTTTGCCTGATGCTATGCATGGTCAAGTTGTTGATTATGCTCTATCTAAGAAAATTCCAAGTATTATTCTAACTGGACTTGATGATGACGCTACAAGAAAAAGTTTTATGGATAAAGACATTGTTGATTATGTGCTAAAAGAAGGTAGCGAATGTGTTGATTATATAATAGATATTATTGAACGCTTACAAAGAAACGAAAATACAAAAATTATAGTGGCTGAAGATTCAATGGCTATGAGAAATATTATTAAAAATATTTTGCAAGCTTACAAATTCCAAGTTTTCCCAGCAGCTCATGGAGCTGAAGCATTAGGATATTTAGAACAACACCCTGATGTAAAACTTATTTTAACAGACAAAGAAATGCCAGCAGTTTCTGGTGAAGAACTTATAAAAGAAGTTAGAAAATCTTATAATAAAAATCAATTAGGAATAATAGTTTTAACAGCTCACGGAAGTGATGATGTTGGTGCTAGAATGCTAAAAACCGGAGCAAATGATTTTATTCAAAAGCCATTTTCAAGAGAGAATATTATTTGTAGGATTAATAATAGTATAGATTTAATTTATTATTCAGAACAACTAAAAGAAAGTGCTGAAAAGGACTTTTTAACAAAATTAAATAATAGAAAAAGCTTTTTTGAGGCTAGCAAAGAATATTATTCAAAAATCAATGATGATGTTGATTTTGCTGTATTAATGATAGATATAGATAAATTTAAAAACATTAACGATACACTAGGTCATGCTGCAGGAGATAGCGTTATTGTTCAATGTGGTCAAACTCTACTTGAACAAGTTAAGGGTGGGGATATGGTTGCTAGATTTGGTGGCGAAGAATTTTGTTTATTAATTAAAAATATTAAGAAAGAAGACGCTATTAAAATGGCAGTGAAAATTAGAAGTGCAATTAAATCAACTCCTGCTATGTATCTTGATAAACCAATTAATTTCACAGCTTCAATAGGAGTTGCAGTAGGCTCTAAAAAATCAGAAATAGAAGAAATGATTAAAAAAGCTGATGAAGCTTTATACGACGCTAAAAGAAATGGTCGTGATAGAGTTGAAGTTTATGAAGGCGAATAATAGTGATAATTGATACTCATACGCATTTAGATGATGAAAGATATGATGATATCTTAGATGAAGTTTTGCTTAATGCTAGCAATGAAGAAGTAAAACTTCATATTATTCCAGGTGCTGATATAAAAACATTACAAAAAGCTCGTGATATTTCACATAAATATGATAATGTATATTTTGCTGCTGGAGTTCATCCTTATGATATACAAGATTTTGATTTAGACTACTTAAAGAGTTTTTTAGAAGATAGTAAATGTGTTGCAATAGGAGAATGTGGTTTAGATTATTATAAAAATCCTAGCGAAGAAGAAAAAAAGCTACAAAAAGAAGTATTCAAAAAACAGATTGAACTATCAATTGAAAGAAAACTACCATTAATAATACATATAAGAGACGCAAATGCTGATTCTTTAGAAATATTAAAGGCTTATAAAGAAGCTTTTGGAGTATTACATTGTTTTAATGCAAGTCCAATTCTATTGGAATTAAGCGATAGATTTTATTATGGAATTGGAGGAGTGCTTACATTTAAAAATGCAAAAAACTTAGTTGAAATCTTACCTAAAATCAAAACAGATAGATTACTTATAGAAACTGATTCACCTTATCTTACCCCGCATCCACACAGGGGGACTTTAAATGAGCCAAAATATTGCAAATTAGTTGCACAAAAAATGGCAGAAATACTAAATAAATCAATTGAGGAGATAGAAGAACTTACAACAAATAACGCAAAAAAATTATTTAAAGGATTAATTTGAAAAAATTTATATTATTAATAGTTACAAGTATTTGTTTATATGCGAATTTTTCAGTAGATAAATACGATAAACAAGAAAAAATCTTAAAAAGTATTGATGTAGATTTAAGATATTTACAAGACCAATCTTTTATGGAAATTTTTTACGATATGAGTGAAAGAGAAGTGCTTTATTTTACAAAAGTATTGAATGAAGCTAATATGAATATTCCAATTATTAAAGCAATTTTAAAAAAAGAAGGTGTTCCTGATGTTTTTTTATATCTTGCTATGGTTGAGAGTAATTTTAAAACAGATGCTAAATCTGGAGTAAAAGCTACAGGTGTTTGGCAATTTATGGAACCTACTGCTAAGAATTTTGGTCTAAAAATTGACAAATTTATTGATGAAAGAAAAGATGTTGTAGCTGCTAGCGTTGCTGCTGCAAAATATTTGCATAGGCTAAAAGATGAATTTGGTAAATGGTATTTAGCTATTTTTGCTTACAATTGTGGAAATGGCTGTGTTAGAAAAGCTATTAAAAATGCAGGTAGTGATGAATTAAGTGTATTATTAGATGAAGACCAAAAATATTTGCCTAAAGAAACAAGAAGATTTTTCAAAAAGATTTTAAGCACTAGTTTAATAGCAGAAAATGATATTGCTAAGTATGGTGATATTTATTTATTAAATCAAGTTATGGCACTTAATATAGGTAAAGTTGATGTAAAACCAAAAGAGAGTTTATCATCAATTGCTAGAAAAGCTGGGATTAGCTTAAGTGAATTTAAAGATTTAAACCCACAATTTAAAGGCGATTTTGCACCACCTTATAATTATTATGCTTATTTACCAATAGAAAAGATAGCAGCTTATAAAGATAACTCAAATCCTATTAAGTATGCTAAAAATAATGTAAAAAATGTAATAAGCTATAGGGTAAAACAAGGTGATACAATATATGCAATAGCTAAGAAAAATGGTGTTTCTACAAATGCTTTAAGAGCTTATAATAATTTAAAAGATGATAGAATTGGAATTAATCAAACCTTATTAATTCCTGTATTAGTATATGATGATAGTAAGGAGGCTAAAAATTGAAAAAATATTTAGTTTTCGCTAGTTTTTTATTTTTATTTGCTGCTTGTTCAACTACAAGTAGCTTAAACCAAAATTATAATTATGGAGTAGCTAAACCAAATACTCCAGCTACAATGAGACCTTATACAATAAATGGTAAGACTTATTATCCAAGTAAGGTTGATATTGGAGATACTGAAACTGGCATTGCTAGTTGGTATGGTCCAGGTTTTCATGGTAAAAAGACTTCAAATGGAGAAACTTTTAATACAAATTCTATGACAGCAGCTCATAAAACTTTACCTATGAATACAATGGTTAGAGTTGATAATTTAGAAAATGGAAAAAGTGTTGTAGTAAGAGTTAATGATAGAGGGCCATTTGTTGCTGGAAGAATTATTGATTTATCAAATCGTGCAGCACATGAAATAGATATGACTAAAAAAGGCACTGCAAGGGTAAAATTAACTATATTAGGTTTTAATCAAGACAATATTAAACCTCAAATATCTAATATAAATTCCAACATTCAAAATAGTGTAAATAGTATTATGGGTGGAGATTTTATGATACAAATAGGAGCGTTTAAAAGCTCTGCAAATGCTTATAATTTAGCAAAAAGATATGCAAATTATAAAGGTTATACAAGCAAAGTATTAAATTCTAGCGATGGATTTTATAGAGTATTTTTAAAAGGCTTTAGAAGTGAAGAAGAAGCAAAGGATTTTATAAATTTAGCTAATTTTCTAGGTTCATTTATATTTAGGGAGTAAGAATGATTAAATTAGTTATTTTAGATATTGATGGATGTTTAAGTGATGGTAAAATTATTTATTCTCCTAATGCTGATTTGATTAAAGAATTTAATGTAAAAGATGGAGCTGCTATTTTAAAAGCTAAAGAATTGGGTATAAAATTTGCAATTATTACAGGAAGAAGTTCTGAAGTTGTTTTAAATAGGGCAAGAGATTTAGGCATTGAATATGTATATTGTGGTATTAAAGATAAGCTAAGTTGTGCTAAAACACTACTGAAAGATTTAAATATTACTTTTGATGAAGTTGCTGCAATAGGGGACTATTATAACGATTTAGACCTTTTAAAATCTGTTAAGCTACCTTTTATTCCTAAAGATGGGGCAAAAATTTTTGGAAGAATTTTAAATACAAAAGGTGGATATGGTTGTGTGCATGAAATGCTTGAAATTATTGTAAAAGAAAATAATCAATTAAAGCAGTGGATTAAGTGTTAATAAAAACTTTTAATATTATTTTAGTTTCTATGCTATCTATGCTTTTTTTTATAATAATACAAAAGCCTTATGATATTGATAAGATGAATTATCAACTTGATTTTAAAAGCCTTGAAGCTAATGACATTATTGGTTATGAGCTTAGTAATAAGCTTGAAAAAATAGCTTATGCTAAGCAATATTACAAAATAAATAATCAAGATAATTTGATTAATTTAAGTATAAATGATTTAGAAAAGCATTTAAGTAGCAATAAAGCAACTAAAGAAAATAATATTATAGTATTAAATGGCGATGTCAAATATAAAGATAATCTAATTAAGCTTGAAAGCGATGTATTAAATTATTCAATAAATGAAAAAATCTTAAGCTCTTTGAGTAAAACTAAAGTAACCTATAATAATAGTTTAATTAATGCTAATTCTTTTAGTTATAATTTAAATTCTTCAGATTTATTATTAAAAGAGGTTGATTTATGTATAGAAAAATAGTTATTTTATTATTATCGTTATGTAGTTTATATGCTGAAAAAATTGAGATTAATGCAAAAATTTTTGAAGGTAATAAAGATAATCAAACTGGGGTATTTAGCAAAGATGTTAGTATAAGGCAAGGTAAAGATTATTTAAATTGTCAAATATTGACAATAAGAACAAATAAGGATAATAAAATTGCTAGCTATGAAGCACAATATGTAACAAGTTTTTCTATAAGTTTAAATAAAGATAATTTCAAAGGTAAAGCAGATAAGATTGTTTATGATGTAAATAAAAATACTTATGAGCTTATAGGGAATGTTAAAATTACAGAAAATAACAAAGAATTATCAGCAGATTATATTTATATAAACCAAAATGATGGAACATATAAAGTAAAAAGCGATAAAGCTAATAAGCCAGTTAAATTAATTTTTGAGATAGCAAAATGAATATAGTAAGTGCAAAATTTTTAATATCTTGTGAAAAATATTTTCAAACACAAGAATATAATTTAGGTGAAATTGCTTTTTTAGGTCGTTCTAATGTAGGTAAAAGCTCTTTAATAAATGCTTTAGCAAATCACAAAGGTCTTGCAAAATCATCTTCAACTCCAGGCAAAACTCAATTAATTAATTTTTTTGAAGTTACATTTGCGGATAAAAACAAATTGATTTTAATAGATTTACCAGGTTTTGGATATGCAAGGGTTTCTAAGGATAAAAAAGCTGCTTGGAACAAGAATTTAAATGAATTTTTACAAAAAAGAAAAGAAATAAAATGCTTTATTCATTTAATAGACTCAAGACACGATGATTTAGATATAGATGAAGGTGTTTATGAATATTTACAAGATTTTATGAATGAAAATCAAATTTATATAAAGGTTTTTACAAAAATTGATAAATTAAATCAGAGTGAATTTTCAAAACTAAAATCAAAATATAAAGATGCAATTTATGTATCAAGTGCTAGTAAAAAAGGTATAGATAAATTGCAGGAAAAAATATATGGGTTTATTAAATGAAAGAACGAGTTGGGTTAAGCTATTATATAACAATATTTGTTTTATTTTTTTACCAATTACTATGCTCTATTACATTTTTTTTACCACCTTTACTCGGGGTTTTTTTTGTATTTTTGATTATACATTTTAAAAAAAGTGGTTTTGATAAAACTAGCTTGCTTATTATTTTATATCTATGTCTTATTGAAATAACCCACGGATTAGTGCTGTTTAGCACTACAATAGCGTTTTTAATATTTTTTTATTATTTTTATGATAAGTTGATTTACAAACTTAAAAATAGAGATATTTTGATAATTATTTTTATAATATTTGTATATTTTATAGATATATTTTTAAATTTATTATTTTCTTATTTATTTGAACTAGAAGTGCTTAAATTAAGCAATATTTTTATTTATTATATATGCCTTGAATCTTTATTATCAATTATTTTGTTTAGAGGTATTGTGTGAGATTAAAATTTGTAATTTTTGTAATATTGTCATTTTTTATAATGCTACTTTCTAGGGTATATTGGCTTAGTATTTATAGCAATGATTATTATGAAGAACTAGCACAAAAGAATTCAACCAAAGAAGAATTAATTCCGCCTATTAGAGGGATAATATTAGATAGAAATAATACCCCATTAGCTGTTAATCAGCTCGGATTTTCAATATCTTTAAAACCACATTTAAGTAGTAATTTATTAGATGTAACAACTAATAAAATTCTAAAATGCTTTAGTGATTTAGATATTGATAAAATTATTAAAATATATAAAAGAGAAAATAGCTATTACAATCAAGATGAAATAGAAATTATAGATTTTATAGAGTATGAGAAGATAAATCCTTGTTATTTTGAGCTGAATTTAGATGATAATATATTAATAAAACCAAGTGTTAAAAGACTATATCCATTTAATTCTTTAGCAAGTCATATAATAGGCTATGTGGCAAGGGCAAATGCTGAAGATATGGTAAATAATGATGTTGTAAAAGTTACAAAAAAAATTGGAAAAACAGGCATAGAAAAATATTATGATGATATATTACAAGGCACGCCTGGTAAAAAAGTTACAAAAGTAAATTCCATCAATCAAGAAGTAGAAGAAATTGAGTTTAAAAAACCAATTATGGAAAATGACATAAAACTCACTATTGATATAAGAATGCAGCAATACTTAGATGAATTATTTAAAAATATTAGTGGTTCAGCAGTTGTTTTAAATATTGAAGATGGCTCAATTGTTGCAGCAGGTTCTTATCCAGAGTATGATTTAAATCCTTTTGTTACTGGAATTTCACAAAACGAATGGGATATGATGATACAAGATTTAGACCACCCATTTACAAATAAGATTATAAATGGTCGTTATCCACCAGGTTCGGTTGTCAAAATGGGCGTAGGCTTATCGTTTTTACAAAGTGGTAAAATAGATACAAATACTACTTTTACTTGTTCTGGTTCTTTTGATTTTGGTGGTAGAAAATTTAGATGCCATAATGTATATGGGCATGGGGTTATGGATTTAAGAACTGCTATTAGGTCAAGTTGTGATGATTATTTTTATAAAGGCAGTTTAAAAGTTGGAATAGCTGATATAAGTGCAAGTTTATATAAGCTTGGATTTGGTAGAAAAACAGATATTGATTTACCACTTGAGAGTGTTGGTATATTACCAAATAAAGTATGGAAAAGTTCAAGATATAATCAGCCTTGGTATCAAGGTGAAACTTTAATTACTAGCATAGGGCAAGGTAATTTCCTAGCAACTCCAATGCAAGTAGCAGTCTATACAGCAAAATTAGCTAGTGGATATGAAATAAAGCCACATTTTGTAGATGAAATAAATAAAGAAAAAGTTGAAATTGTTAAAAAAGATATTTTTACTCAAAGCGAACAACAAGATTTAAAATATATTAGAGCAGCTATGTATGATGTAGCAAATACACCTAAAGGCACAGGATATAAACCTTTATTGGAGAGTAAAATCACATTAGCAGCCAAAACAGGCACAGCGCAAGTTGTAGGGATTTCTCAAAGTGAAAAAAAGCGTATGAAAGAAGAAAATATGGAATATTATACAAGAAGCCACGCTTGGATGAATGCTTATGGACCTTATGAAGAGCCAAAATATGCCGTGGTTGTTCTAGTTGAGCATGGAATGCACGGAGGTGCTACTTCTGGGCCAATTGTTGCAAAAATATTTAATAAATTATTAGAATTAGGCTATATTGATGAGCAATATCAAAAGGGATTTAAAAAACATAAATGATATTTCAAATTCTAAATGTATTAAAGATAAATTATTATGATTAGCCTATTTTTTTGCAAGGATTTATATGTTTAGAGCATTTTATTTATCTAAAAAATGGTTTTTATGGTCTTGGGGCGGGAGTTTGCTTATTTTACTTGCAATTTTTTCTCAAACCTTACTTAATGTACAAATCAATAATTGGTATAAAGATTTTTATAATCTCTTACAAGCAGCACCACAAAATAGCACTTACGAGCAGTTTTTAAGTGGCTTGAGTGATTTTTTATTTATAGCTTTACCTTATATTTTAATAGCTACATTAACAGCGTTTTTTTCTAGGCATTTTGCTTTTGCTTGGAGAGAAGCTATTACATTTGCTTATCTTAAGGCTTGGCGTAAGAATAATGATTATATAGAAGGCTCATCACAGCGTATTCAAGAAGATATATATAGATTTGCAAAAATCGTTGAGAGCTTGGGTGTTGATATTATAAAGGCTTTTATGACCTTGATTGCCTTTTTGCCTATTTTATATACTTTAGGGGCTAATTTAGTTTTGCCTATTTTTAATTTTCAATCAGGTTTAATTATGTGGGCTTTATTAACAAGCGTTGGTGGTCTTATTATATCTTGGTTTGTTGGAATTAAACTTCCTAATCTTGAATATAACAATCAAAAAGCCGAAGCTGCTTTTAGAAAAGAGTTGGTTTATGCAGAAAATGATAGAACCAATCACGCATTACCAGAGCAAATGTTTGAGCTTTTTACAGGGCTTAAGTTTAATTACAAAAGATTGTTTTTGCACTATGGATATTTTGATGTTTGGCTATATTTATATGAGCAATTTATGGTGATTTTTGCTTATTTGATAGTAGGGCAAAATTTATTCTTAGGAATAATTGCCCTAGGTGTTTTAGTTCAAATCAATAATGCTTTTAGTAGTGTTCGCTCAAGTTTTAGTGTTCTTACTAAAAACTGGACAACTATTACAGAATTAAGAAGTATTCACAAGCGTTTAAAAGAATTTGAAGAGCATATTAATTTTAAAATTAATTCTTAATTTATGTTATTTTGAATTAATTTTATTTGTATAAACTAATGGCATTTTTTAATTTTTAATAAAGGTTATTAATGAATTTTTTACAAAATCAAGCTTTAAAATATACTTGCAATTTTCTTAACAAAGAGCTTAAGTCTAAGTTTAATTTTAAAAATGAAGTTAATTTAGAAAAATCTAAAGATGGTAAAAAGGTAATGCTATATATTCATGTTCCGTTTTGCCATACTTTTTGTCCTTATTGTAGCTTTCACAAATTTGCTTATGATGAAGAATTATGTAAAGAATATTTTAAAACTTTAAGAATTGAATTACAGCAATTTAAGGATTTAGGATACGATTTTAATACACTTTATGTTGGTGGCGGAACTACTTTAATCAATGAAGCAGAACTTATAAAAACACTTAGTTTATGTAAGGATTTATTTAGTATTGAAGAGATTTCTTGTGAGAGTGACCCAAATCATATAAAGCCTGAAGCTTTAAAAGACTTTAAAGGGCTTATTGATAGGCTTAGTTGTGGGGTGCAGAGTTTTGATGATGAAATTTTAAGAAAAGTTAATCGTTTAGAAAAGTTTGGAAATCAAAAAGAATTAGTAAAAAAATTAGAATTAGCTAATGGGATTTTGCCAACTTTTAGTATTGATTTGATTTTTAATTTTCCATCACAAACAAAACAAATGCTAATAAAAGATATTGAATTAGCTAAAAATATTGCTCCATCACAAATTACTTTATATCCACTGATGAAATCTAATCTTACTAAAGAAATAATTGCAGCTAAATTAGGCATAGATAAACAAGATAATGAATATGAATTTTATAAGATAATTTG
The DNA here is from genome assembly GCF_022369475.1 of Campylobacter sp. RM12651. Taxonomy (NCBI): domain Bacteria; kingdom Pseudomonadati; phylum Campylobacterota; class Epsilonproteobacteria; order Campylobacterales; family Campylobacteraceae; genus Campylobacter; species Campylobacter sp. RM12651. The sequence continues at coordinate 1,065,425 of NZ_CP059600.1, read as the reverse complement.
CGAATACTTTAGTGATTATGAGCAAAATAACTCTTGGAGTTTTTCTAAGGATAGAACTAGTTTTAATGATGAATATGTAAGCACACATCACGAATACATTGGTGCTGGTAGCGGGGCTTTTTCTTTTACAAATAATAAGCTTTTAGTAAATGCTTTTAAATTAGATGATTATAAAGCTAAGGTTTTAGCTGGTAAAAATCAAAAATTAGCTCACATAGATTTTAGTCCTGAAGATAGAATTAATTATATTTTTCTAACAGAGTTTTTTAAGGATAATTTGAATATTAATAATTTTAATTCTAATTATAATTGTGATTTAGAAAAACACTTAGGGCTAAAACTAAAAGCAATGCAGACTATTGGAGCAATTAACATAAATAATGGTATTATTAATAATACTTTTTTTGGTAAATATCTAGCACTTACCTTGATGAAAGAATTTTATATAAATATGGATTTAGTAAGGGCTTATTTTAGAAAGGATTTATAATGAAAAAATATTTATTTTTACTAATAAGCTCAATGCTTTTTGCTAGAGAAAATCCATTTGTGCCTATTGTAAAAATCAATAATCCAAGTCCTATTGAAGAGATAAAGGAATTTAAAAAAACAGCTTTTAGTGTTCCAAGCGATGCTAGAATTTTAAATAAAATGAAACTTATTTATACAAATGTAGATGGGACATTGAAAGAATTTGAATTAGATATTAATGAAGCTCTTGATTGGCATAAGGTTTATATGCTACTTGACGCCCAAGAGCTTACAAACCAAGATAAAGAAGAAGCAAAAACTGAATTAAAAGAAGTTGATAAAATAAAACTTGCATTAAAAAATCAAGAAAATGCTAATGATGACAATTCTAATGTGGAGCAAAATACTACTAAAATTACTGAAGTTAAGAAAGAAGAAAATAAAGAAAATAAAATTAGTAAAACCACAGAATATACACCTTTATCATTGGATATATCAAATAATTTTAAAATAGTTATAGACAAAAGAAATATTTCAATTAAAACAAATAGCGAATTAATTAGGGAATTTAGTTTAAAAAAACCAAATAGAATTGTTATGGATTTTAAAATTAATCCAAGTTTAAAAAATAAATCATTTGAAATAAAAGCTAATTATTTTGATGAAATTTATACTGGAGTTCATAGAAATTTTTATCGTCTTGTAATAAAACTTGATGGTATATATAATTATAATATTGAAAAAAAATCTAAAGAATATTTAATTAAATTACAATAAAAAGGGGTGTTATGAAAAAAATAATTTTTTTAGGTGCTGGATATGCAAATTTATCTTTAATTAAAAGTCTAAGCAAGGAAGATTTAACAAAGGCTGAATTTTTGCTAATTAATAATAATTCATATCATTATAAAACTACAGAATTACATAAAATTGCAGCAAATGAGAGTGAAAAAAATATCAAAATTCCTTTAAAAGATATAATTCCTAGTGAAATTGTAATTATTCAAGATAGTGCTATTAAAATTGAAGGAAATAAATTATATTGCAAAAATACTGATTATGATTTTGATGAGATTTATGTAGGTTTAGGTGCTAATAAAAATACTTTTGGTATAGAAGGGCTTGATGAAGCTTATGAAATCGGAACTTATGAAGACGCTTTAAAAACCAAAGAAATTATTTATTCTAATTTAGAAAAATCTGAAAGTATTTATAAAAATATTGTAATTTGTGGAGCTGGATTTAGTGGTGTTGAATTATGTGCTTCTATAGCTCAAGTTTGCAAAAGCAAAGGAATTGATGCAAAAATTAGCATAGTTGAAGCTATGGATGAGATTTTGCCTATGTATAACAAAGATTTAGCAAAAATAGCAAGAAATTATCTTGAAAAATTAGGTGTAAAAGTTTTAACATCTCATAAAATTATTAAAAAAGTTGGGGATAGATTGTATTTAAACAATGAAGATACTTATATAGATTCAAAAAATATAATCTTTACAGCTGGCGTTAAGGGAAATGAAGTTATTAAAAATAGTGTATTTGAAAACAAAAATAATAGAATATTAGTTAATGAGTTTTTACAAGCGCCAAATTATTCAAATTGCTATATTTTAGGAGATTGTTCTTTAATTATGAATAATGATAGACCATTTGCTCCAACAGCTCAAATAGCTTGCAAGCAAGGTAATTATTTAGCAAGAAGTTTAAGTGCTAGGTTAAATAATGAAGAATTTAAAGAAACATTTATTTATAAAGACCAAGGAAGTGTTTGTTCTCTTAGTGAAAAATATGCCGTTGCAAGTATTCAAGGCAAAGATTTTAGTGGATTTTTAGCAAAAGTTCTTAAAAAAATCACAGAATTAAAATGGCAATATAAATTATTTGGATTTAAAGGTCTATAAATTTTTAATTCAAATTCTTTTTAGAATTTGAATTAAATTCTACAAAAATATTACGAATTTACACACTTTAAAATAAATTACAAAATTACACACAAATCTTACTCTTTATTAAACTTTAAAATCTAATGTTTGCTTAAAAATAAGGAGAAAGAATGGGAGTTTTAGAAAACTTTAAACAAATTGCAGCAATTCCGCATTGTAGTTTTGATGCAGTTAAATTAAAAGATTTTTTAATTAATTATGCAAAATCAAAAGGTTTTGAGGTATTAGTTGATAAGGCTGAAAATATTTTATGCAAAAAGGGAAATCCTAATATATGTTTGCAAAGCCATTATGATATGGTTTGCGTTGGAGATGCACCTAATATAAATATAATAGAAAGTGATGGATTTATTAAAGCAAATAATTCAACCTTAGGTGCTGATAATGGTATAGGAATTGCCATTATGATGGAAGCTATGAATGAGTTTGGCGACCTTGAATGTTTATTTACTGCTAATGAAGAAGTAGGGCTTATAGGTGCAAATAATTTAGAGCTAAAAATTAGTTCAAAACACTTATTAAATCTTGATAGCGAGTGCGTAGATAGAGTAATAATTGGTTGTGCGGCGAGTTTAATGATGAATGTAAATATTAAGCTAAATTATAAAAACCCTAGTAAAAAATATTTATATGAAGCTCATACTAAAGGCTATAAAGGTGGTCATAGTGGGATTGATATTATTAAAAACATTCCTAGTGCTATTAGTGATTTAGCTTTATTTTTATATAAAAACGATGCTGAATTAGTAAGCTTTAGTGGTGGGGAAAGAACTAATAGTATAAGTGTAAATGCTAAGGCTATTTTTTATAGTGACACTGAACTTAAATCTAGTGAAAATATTGAAATAATTAGGCTTGAGAGTAAAGGCGAAAAAGTAATTCAAGAAGATATTTTAAGTCTAATTACTAGTTATAAACACGGAGTTTGGTCTTATTCAAGGGATTTAAATATAGTAAAAACTAGCGTAAATCTAGCAATTATTAGTCAAAATAATGATGAATTAAAGCTTGAATTATTTGCAAGAAGCGATAATTCAGCAGATTTAGATGAAGTCTTTTATAAAACCAAAGCACATTTTAACAATTACGAAGCAAAACTACTTGCTAAAGATGAGCCTTGGGAGCCTATACCAAATGATTTTACTTATGCAGTGCTTAATTCTTTACAAAAATATAATCCAAAAGCTAGTATGAGTAGTATTCACGCAGGGCTTGAGTGCGGAGTGCTAAAAACTAAGCAAAATGAATTATTATGTGCTTCAATAGGTCCAAATATCTTAAGCCCACATAGTATTTATGAAAGATGTGAGATTAGCACAATAGATATTATTAAAAACACAACATTTGATTTAATTAAAAACTACAAATAAAAGGAGATAAAATGAGTTTTCGTATAGAACACGATACAATGGGTGAAGTTAAAGTTCCTGCAGATAAATTGTGGGCAGCACAAACACAAAGAAGTTTAGAGAATTTCAAAATCGGCACAGAAAAAATGCCTGTAGAATTAATCCACGCTTTTGCGCATCTTAAGAAGTCTTTAGCTTTAGTAAATAATGATTTAGGCAAATTAGACAATGTAAAAAAAGATGCAATCGTTAAAGCTTGTGATGAGATTTTAGCTAATAAACATAATGATGAATTCCCACTTGCTATATGGCAAACAGGTTCAGGCACACAAACAAATATGAACCTAAATGAAGTTATAGCAAATCTTGCTACTAAACTTAGTGGAATGGATTTTACTAAAGAAAAAATAGTCCATCCAAACGACCATGTAAATATGAGCCAAAGCTCAAATGACACATTCCCAACTGCAATGCATATAGTTGCAGTTTTAGAAACTGAAAGGACTTTAATTCCTGCATTAGAAATTCTAGAAAAAACACTAGATAAAAAAGCAAAAGAATTTGAAAATATAATTAAAATCGGAAGAACTCACTTGCAAGATGCAACCCCACTTACTTTAGGTCAAGAATTTAGTGGATATGTATATATGTTGCAAAGCTCAAAAAGACATATTTTAAAAGCACTTGAAGATGTAAGAGAGCTAACAATTGGCGGAACAGCTGTTGGAACTGGAATTAATGCTCATCCAGAACTTAGTGAAAAAGTATCAGCAAAATTAAGCGAACTTTTAGGCACTAAATTTATAAGTAGTCCAAACAAATTCCACGGACTTACAAGTCACGATGCTTTAGTATTTTTACACGGAGCATTTAAAGCTCTTGCAGCAAATTTAATGAAAATATCAAACGATATTAGATGGCTTGCAAGTGGTCCTAGATGTGGTTTAGGAGAGCTTAGTATTCCTGAAAATGAGCCAGGAAGCTCAATTATGCCAGGTAAAGTAAATCCTACTCAAAGTGAAGCTTTAACAATGCTTAGCGTTCAAGTAATGGGAAATGATGCGGCAATTGGTTTTGCAGCTTCTCAAGGTAATTTTGAGCTAAATGTATTTAAGCCTGTGATTATTTATAATTTCTTACAAAGTTTAAGATTATTAGCTGATGGTATGATTAGCTTTAATGATAATTGTGCTATAGGAATTACTCCAAATATTGATAAAATTACTCATAATTTAAATAATTCTTTAATGCTAGTAACTGCACTAAATCCACATATTGGCTATGAAAATGCAGCAAAAGTTGCAAAAAATGCTCACAAAAAAGGAATTAGCTTAAAAGAATCTTGCTTAGAATTAGGCTTAGTTAGTGAAGAAGATTTTGATAAATTTGTAGTTCCTGCAAATATGATTAAGCCAAAATGAGAGAATTACTTTTAGCAATAGAAAGTAGCTGCGATGATTCAAGCATCGCAGTTATTGATGTAAATACTTATGAATGTTTATTTTATGAAAAAATATCTCAAGATGAGCATAATGAATTTGGTGGAGTTGTGCCAGAACTTGCATCAAGGCTACATACTGAAGCTTTACCTAAAATATTAGCTAAAACCAAGCCTTTTTTAAACGAATTAAAGGCAATTGCAGTTACTAATGAGCCAGGATTATCAGTATCTCTTCAAAGTGGAGTTGCAATGGCTAAGGCTTTAAGTGTGGCTTTAAATATACCATTAATTGCGATAAATCATTTAAAAGGTCATATTTGTTCTTTATTTTTAGATAAAGAAATAATGAATGATTTTTTAGTTTTGCTTGTAAGTGGCGGTCATACTATGATACTTGAGATTACTAAAGAATATGATATAAATTTAATAGCAACTACAAGTGATGATAGTTTTGGAGAAAGTTTTGATAAAGTTGCAAAAATGCTAGGACTTGGTTATCCTGGTGGGGTATTTATTGAAGAATTAGCAAAAAATGAAAGCAATAATACTTATGAGTTTTCTTTACCAATCCCAAGTAAAAGTAGGCTTGAGTATTCATTTTCGGGTATTAAAAATCAAGTGAGATTAGCTATTAATGATTGTATAGCAAATAATACTTTAGATACTCAAAAAGCAAATATAGCAGCAGCATTTCAAAGAATTGCTTGTAAGCATATAATTAATAAATTAAACATAGTTTTGCATAATAAAAATTATAAAGCATTAGGCGTAGTTGGTGGTGCAAGTGCTAATTTATTGCTTAGGTCTAAATTAGATGAAATTTGTAAAAAAAATAATATGCAATTATTATTAGCTCCGCTTAAATATTGTTCTGATAATGCTTTAATGATAGCAAGAGCAGGGGTTATTGCATACAAAAATAAAGATTTTGTAAATATAAGTGATGATATAATAAACCCAAAATCAAAAAATTTTAAAAGGCTTTAATTTAATGAAAAAAATATTTTTATGTTTAGGATTATTAGGTAGTTTATTAGCTAAGGATTATGGTAATTATATAAGTATTGATGAAAATGGTAAAAAAACTGCTAGATGGCATATTTATGAAGAAAATAATGAATTATTTGGCAAAGTTGTTAAATTGTTTGAATATGGCGATGATGAACTTTGTAAATCTTGTGAAAAAACTTATGATTATTTTACTTATGCAGAAGATGCTAGAAAGATGAAAATAGTAGGTGCGCCATTGCTTTATAAATTAAAAAAAGATGGTGAAAATTCTTATAAAAGTGGTTACATAATTGACCCAGAAAGTGGTAAATTATATAGAGCAAATGCAACTTTTAAAGATGATAAATTAATTTTAAGAGGATATGTTGGATTTTCTTTAATAGGAAGAAGTCAGACTTGGATTAAGGAAAAATAATGCAAGAGTTATTAACTCTTGCTAAAAGAGCAGCAAGAATTGCTGGAGATGAAATAATTGATATAAAACACCCTTTAATTAATACAAAACCAGATGGAACTTTAGTTAGTTCAGCTGATTTAAAAGCTAATGAAATCATATTTGATATTTTAGGAAAAAGTAAAATTAATATATGTTCTGAAGAACAGATTTTAGATTATGAAAAAAGAAAAAAATCTTTATTTTGGCTAATTGACCCACTTGATGGCACTAATAACTATTTAAAAAATAGAAAAAATTTTTGCGTTTGTATTAGTTTGATTGAAGATACAAGACCAATTTTAGGTGTAATTTATGATGTTTGCAATAAGAATTTGTATTATTCAGCTAAAAATATGCCAGTTTATAAAAATCAAGAAATCCTAAATAAAGTTAAAAAAGAATCAAATAAAGCTTTGGTATCTTTAAGAAAAGAACAAGATATAAATAATAGTAAAATTCCATTTAGCTACGGATACTCGGCATTAAATATAGGCTCTGCATTAAAGTTTTGTGCTTTATTAGAAGGTGATGCTGATGTATATTTAAGATACGAAAGGCTCAATTCTTGGGATTTAGCTGCTGGGGATTTTTTAATAAATCAAAGTGGTGGATTAATGTTAGGGCTTGATAAACAAAAATTGAATTATAATACGCCCAATTTTTCTTGCAAACCTTTTATAGCGTTTTCAAGTGTATTTAATAAGGATTAATATGAATATTTTTAACACACATAGAATAGTTTTTGAAGGTTCTTCGGTTAGCAAATATTTAAGTGATAATTTAACTTGCATTCAATTTAGTTTAAATGGTGTAATTGATGCTGGATTTTTACCAAAACCAACTGATGATAATTTTATAAAGCATGTTTTTATTTCTCACACTCATTTAGACCATATTTGCGCTATTGCTTTATATGTTGATAATTATTTTTTAAAACTTCAAGATAGTATTTGTATATATGCTAGTAAAGAAAGTATAGATAATCTTAAAGAGCATTTTTTTAACAATAAAATTTGGCCTGATTTTGCAAAGATAAAATTGCCAAATGGAAGTCCTGCTATAGTTTATAAAGAAATTAATGTAGGAGATAAATTATTAATAGATGATATAACAATAGAGCCAGTTAAGAGCTATCATACTGAAGGTAGTTTTGGCTTTATTTTAAGCTATGATAAAGATAGTATATATTTTACTTCAGATACTTATTATCACGATGATATAGTGGAATTAATCAATAAAAGAACTGATATAAGACAAGTAATTGCTGATGTTAGTTTTGATTCAAGTTTAGAAAAATTAGCACAAGATTCAAAACACTTAACTCCAAAATTATTAAAAAAAATACAAGAGCAAGTAAGAGATGATGTGATTTTCCATGTATACCACATTAAATATTGCTTTAAAGATAAAATAGAAGAAGAATTAAGAGAATTTAATATCTTAAAAGATTATGGAATGATTATTAAAAATGGTTCATTTATGCAATTTAATACAAATTATCAAAGTGATATGATAAATGTATTGAAAAGACATAATTTAGACCAAGAACAAAAACTAGAAACCATACTTGAATGCTTTTCTCAAATTTCTAAAAACTCTGATTCTAAAGCCAACCTAAATACCTTAGGCGAAATGGTTAAACAAAACATTCAAGCTGATAGATGTAGTGTGTGGTTTATTGACAATGAAAGAAAAGAATATTATACCTTACACGCTGATGGAGTAGGTGAGATTAGAGTTCCTTTTGGTAAAGGAATAGTAGGTCGTGCAATTGAGACAAAAGAAGCTATTTTAGAAAATAATCCAAAAAGCAATCCGTATTTTGATAGCTCAAATGATGAGAGAACAAAATATAGCACTAAATCAATTTTAGCTATGCCTATTTTAAATAGTGAGCATGAAGTTATTGGGGTATTCCAAGCTTTAAATAAACTTACAGATATTAATAATAATTTTGATAAAGATGATTTAGATTATCTAAGAATTGCAGCTGATTATTCAGGTAAGATTTATGAAGGAATGAAATTCCAAGAAGATATTTTAAACGCTCAAAAAGATTTAATTTATTCAATAGCTGAAATGGTTGAGAGCAAAAGTGAAGAAACAGGAAATCATGTAAAAAGAGTAGGTAAAATAAGCGAAGCTATAGCAAGACAAATGGGATTAAGCGAAGAAGAAGTAACACTAATTAGTTATGGTGCTCCAACTCACGATATTGGTAAGATTGGAATTCCCGATGCTATTTTAAATAAACCTGGAAGACTTGATGAAAAAGAATTTAAAACTATGCAAAAACACGCACAAATAGGATATGAAATGTTGCATAGGTTTAAAGGCAAAATTATGGAAGCAGCAGCAATCATCGCTCACGAACACCACGAAAAATATGCAGGTGGTGGCTATCCAATGGGTAAAAAAGGTGATGATATTCATATTTATGCAAGAATTGTTTCTTTAGCTGATGTTTTTGATGCGCTTGCAAGTGATAGATGTTATAAAAAAGCTTGGCCACTTGATGAAGTTTGCAAATATATTAGTGATAATTCAGGTTTTCAATTTGACCCTAAAGTGGTTGAAGCATTTTTTGCTTGTAAAGAAGAAATATTTGCAATAAAAGAAAAATATGTTGATAAATATATTGATGATAATTTAATGTGATTGTAATTTGTTGATTTTTTAGATTAATCCAAATTAATTTTTCATTGATTTGGATTAATTATTTGCTTTAATTTAAACTATTAATACTTTTTTAAATAAAATTATTTATAATCGCTCCTTTTTTTAAAATTAGGAGTAATTTAATGTTTTTTAAAAATAATAAAGAAATACAAGACAAGATTATTAACGAGTTAAAAGATAAAGAAGCTATTTTAAAAGCTATTTATAAAGAAATGGCGATTATAGAATTTGATACTAAAGGAAATATTGTTGATGCAAATGAGCATTTTTTAAAAGCTACAAAATATACACTAGCAGAGATAAAAGGTAAGCATCATAGAATATTTTGTGATAAACATTATGTTAATTCAAGTGATTATTCAATCTTTTGGCAAGAATTATCAAGAAATATTCCACAAAGTGGTCAGTTTAAAAGATTTGCAAAAGATGGTCAAGTAGTTTATTTAGAAGCAAATTATTTACCAATAGTAGATGAGCAAAATCAAGTTTATAAAGTAATTAAGTTTGCTGCTGATGTTACAGAACACGAAAATGAATTGTTGGATTTAAAAAATACAATTAATGCGGCAAGTAAGTCTATGGCTTTAATTGAATTCACTCCAAACGGGGAAATACTTGATGCAAATGATAATTTTTTAAATACATTAAATTACAGAAAAAGCGAAATTATAGGCAAACATCATTCTATGTTTTGTGATAGTGAATATGTAAAAAGCAGTGATTATAGAAAATTTTGGGAAGATTTAAGAAGCGGACATTTTCAATCAGGTCAATTTATAAGATATACAAAAGATAATAATCCTGTATATTTAGAAGCAAGTTACAATCCTGTTTATAATGTTGAAGGTAAGGTTTATAAGGTAATTAAATTCGCAAGTGATGTTAGCGAGCAAGTAATAAGAGATTTGAATAAAAATAAAATCGTAAGCGAGTTAGCACAAAAAAATGATGAAAGCACAAATGAAGGTAGTAAAGTTATTGCTAAAACCGTGCAAAATGTCCAAGAAATAGCAGAAATTATGAATGAAAGTAGTGAATTGGTTAATTCGTTAAATACTCAATCAGATGAGATTGTATCTGTTATTCAAACTATTAAAGATATTGCAGAGCAAACTAATTTATTAGCATTAAATGCTGCTATTGAAGCTGCTCGTGCTGGCGAGCATGGTCGTGGTTTTGCTGTGGTTGCTGATGAGGTTAGAAAACTTGCTGAAAGGACTGCAACATCAATTAATGAAATTACTTTAACAATTAATTCTATTAGAAATGTTAGTGCTAATGTTGTTGAGAGTATAAATAAAAGCATAGCTCAAGTAAATGATAGTGTTGTGTTAGCAAATACTGCAAATGAATGTATGAATAAAATCAAACAAAGTTCAGAAGAAGTAGCAAGAGCTATGGAAGAAAATAAATAAATATAATTTGAAATTCTTAGGAATTTCAAATTAGTTTTTTAAGTCTTTTTGCAATTCTTTTAAAAAAATTCTCGCAACATCACTTAATTTATCATCAATCCAAATTAACCTTAAATTAGAAGTAATTAATGGGTTTATAGGCTTAAAACATAAATCATCATTAGTATTAATTAATTTATCAAGAGATAAAGCGTATCCAATATCTTCTTTAACAAAAATTGCAGCATTGTATAATAAATCATAAGTAGCTACTATATTTAGCTTATCTTGATTTTGTCTTAAAACATTTGGCATTTCTTGCGTAAAACCTTGTCTTGATACTATAAGTGGCATTTGAAATAAATCATTTATGCTTATGTCTTTTTGCTTAGCGTATTTTGAAGTATTTTTCATAATAATCCCCCAAGTATCACTATGATTTAAATCTAAATAACTAAAATTGCTAATATCAAATTCTTGAACTACAACGGCAAAATCTATTAAAGAATTTTGTAATTTATTTACCACATTTTCATAGTTTCCACTAAATATATGAAACTTAATATTTTTATTTTGTAGCTTTTTAGCAGTTCTTGCTATTTTGACTATTCCAATTGATTCAGCACAGCCTATATAAACATCTCCACCATTAAAATCTTTTAAATTTTTAAATTCTTGCTCGGTTTTATCAACTAAATCTAAAATATCACAAGCTCTTTTATAAAGCATTTCTCCTTCTTTTGTGAGAATGATTTTATAATTTGTCCTAATAAAAAGTTTTTGCCCTAATTTTGTTTCTAAATCTTTTAATTGTCTTGATAGATTTGGTTGAGTAAGATTTAATTTATTAGCTGCTTTAGTTATATTTTGTAATTTTGCAGATTCTATAAAATATTTTAAAACTCTAATTTCCATAATATTCCTTAGAAATAATTAATTTTTATAATTAATTATATATTATAAGTATTTGATATTTCTTTTAAAAATAAATAAAATTATTTTACTTTTAAAACAAGGAGATTTTTTATGAATAATTTTATTTTTCACAATCCAACTAAGATTTATTTTACTGATGAAGTAGAGCAATCTTTAGAATTTGAATTAAGTAAATATGGTAAAAACATTGTTTTGGTTTATGGTTGCGGCTCGGTGCATAAAAATGGTATTTTTAACCAAATTGTAAAAATACTAGATAAATTAGGCAAAAATGTAGCATATATTGATGGTGTTATGCCAAATCCTACTTTAGAAAAATTAAACTCAGGTGTAAAGATAGCAAGAGAGCATAAAGCTGATTTTTTATTAGCTTTAGGTGGCGGTTCTGTTTGTGATTATACAAAAGCTTTAGCAGTTAGTATAAACTCAAGCGATGATTATTGGGATAGGTATTTTATAAATCAACTTGAGCCAAATTGTGATGTAGTTTCGTTAGGTTGTATTTTAACAATGTGTGGGACAGGCTCTGAAATGAATGGTGGTAGTGTAATTACAAATGAAAAAACTCATCAAAAAATAGGAAAAGTTTTTAATGATAAAAGAGTATTTCCTAAGTTTTCTATATTAAATCCTAAATACACTTTAAGTCTTAGCAAATATCAAATGATAAATGGAATTTATGATGCGTTTAATCATATTTTAGAGCAATACTTTTCAAAAGAAGATGATAATGTGAGCGATTATTTAGCAGAAGGGCTTATGCGTTCAATAATCTCATCAAGCAAAATTGCAAATAAAAATCCTAATGATTATAAGGCTAGAAGCGATATTATGTGGGCAAGTACTCTAGCATTAAATACTATGCTTCATTGTGGTAAAAATGGAGATTGGATGGTTCATATGATAGGTCAGGCAATTGGTGGCTTTACCAATGCAACGCACGGAGCTACTTTAAGTGCTATTAGCTTGGCGTATTATGAATATATAATGCCTTATAATATTGAGAAATTTAAAAGATTTGCTATTAATGTCTGGGGTATAAAAGACAATAAAAGCGATGAAGAAATAGCTAAATTAGGACTATTTGCTATGAGAGATTGGATGAGTGAGCTAGGTCTTTGTATGAATATAAAAGATTTATTAGTAGATGAAAGCTTGATTGAAGATATTGCTAATAATGTATTCATTTTAAATGGTGGTTATAAGGAGCTTAATAAAGATGAAATTATTCATATACTTAAGAAAAGTTTTTAGTATTTTTATTGGTTTAGGAGCTTTTTGTATGTTAAATGGATTTAGCAATGATGAAATATATGTTGAAATAAATAATCAAGAATTAAGAATAAAATTAGAAAGCAATTCATCATCAACTGCTCTTTATGAAGTATTACAAAAGTCTGATTTGAATGTTTTAATGAATGATTATGGTGGGTTTGAAAAGGTAGGAAGAATTGATAAAAATCTTCCTACTAATGATAAATATTTTCAAGCTAAAGCACTTGATTTGATTTTATATAATGCTAATAATATAGTAATTTATTATGATAATAATTCTTGGAGTTTTACTAAATTAGGAACAATTTATGGCATTAGTAAAGATGAGTTAAAAAAGCTTTTAGGTAATGGCAAAATTAATGCTAGGTTTTATGTTAAAAATAAGGATTAATTATGATTAAGTATGTAAAAGCAAATTCTATTGAGCATAAACTTATGCTTAAACAAGCTAAAGAAGCTATGAAAATAACTTTTAAAATTAACAATACTTATAATGAACTAGAAGAATTAAATAAATTATTTTCTCAATTAATTGGTAAAGAAGTAGATGAAAGTTTCACTTTATTTCCACCTTTTAATACGGATTGCGGTAAAAATATTTCAGTAGGCAAAAATGTATTTATAAATAGTGGTTGTAAATTTCAAGACCAAGGTGGAATTTATATTGGAAATAATGTTTTAATAGGGCATAATGTAGTATTAGCTACTATAAATCACGATATCAATCCATTTAAACGCTCTGATATGGTATTAAAGCCAATAACAATAGAAGATAATGTTTGGATTGGTTCAAATGCCACAATACTTAGCGGAGTAAACATTAAAAAAGGCTCAATAATAGCAGCTGGTGCGGTGGTTACTAAAGATGTTGAAGAATTTCAAATAGTAGCAGGGGTTCCAGCTAAATTAATTAAAACTATAAAATTAAGCTAATTAATAAATTAGCTTAATAATTTTTCTTGTTGAGTTTTTATGATATTTACAATTGAGCGAATATTATCAATTGTATATGGTAATGGTAGGAAATCTACTTCTTGAATAATCTTTTCAATATTAGGTGTTATTTTATGATTATTTAGTATAAGAATTAATTTAAAGCAATATTCATCTTGTGCTTTTACTAAACGATTTAAATCATATTCATTAAAAGTATTAATTAGATTTGCGTCTAATAAAACAGCTCTATAAGCGCAATTTACCCCATCTTCAATTTTTTCTAAAAGACCATTACTTGATTGGTTTTGAATGCAGTTTATTTCATAGCTTTCAAGATTTGCAGTGATTGTTTTTGATATGTCAATATTGTTATGAACTATTAAAACACTTAATCTATCTTTTGGAGTTACATCTGGTAAATTATTTTCTTTATCATTGATTAGTATTGGGATACTAAGACAGATTGCGTGATTAATTCTTTCATTTGTATCCTTAAAGGCATAGCTAGAACCATCAATTTTTTTCATATATCCACTAAATTTATGTAATTGTTCTGAAATAGATAATTTTTTAGGATTAGTAAAGCTTTTAAATAGTTCAGTTTTTTTATCATCAACAACCCCACAAACTCCAATATCAACGCATAAAAGAGTTCTATTTTGCATATTATTCATAATTCCAATATCAATAAATATGGTTTCATTTTCTACATTTTGATTAATCAAATCAGCAGCAGCCCAAATAGCATTGATAATATTTGTATAATCTCCATAAAAATACCTATTTGGCATACATTTTTCATTGTTATCGTTTAGATATAACATATCTTGTCTAACTAAAAATATATTATTTTTAACACTAGCTTCGTAATTTAGCGTTTTGAAAAAATACAAAAATACTTCTTGTAAATCAAAATATAAAGATGATTTTTCAAAACTTTCACTTTCAAATTCTGCTTCATCGCTAACACTAAACATTTTTACTTTTTTAGTTTTTAATTTCATTTTTAGCTTGTAAATATAAGCTAATAATAAAACTATTAAGCCACCTAAAACTACAAATAAAAGTATTGTATCTTTATCAGAAAAATCTATTTTAGAATCTGCAAATAGATAGGTTGAGATTAAAATTAATAATAATTTTTTCATATTTTCCTTTCAAATAATAAGCATTGCATCGCCGTATGAGTAAAATTTATATTTATTTTTAATAGCTTCTTCATAAAGTTTTAAAGTATTTTGCCTACCTATAAAACTAGCTACTAACATAATTAAAGTTGATTTTGGCAAATGAAAATTTGTTAATAAATAATTTTGTCTAATTGGTCTATTAGATGGGTTTAAAAACAAATCACATTCACCACTACTTTTTTTTGTCCTTGCATAATACTCTATTGTTCTTGTAGCAGTTGTGCCAACCCCTAAAATAGGTATATCACTATTAATTAATTTTATTGCTTCATCGCTTAGATTAAAGTATTCGCTATGCATTTTATGTTCTTGTATGTTTTCACATTCTACACTAGCAAAAGTTCCTGCACCAACATGTAAAGTAATATAAGCGCTTTTTTTATCTTTTAGACTATCTAAAACTCTATTCGTAAAATGCAATGACGCAGTAGGTGCTGCAACAGCTCCAATATTTTTAGCAAACACACTTTGATAATTTATCTCATCATCTAAATTATCCATTCTTTTAAGATATGGTGGTAGTGGAATATGTCCGATTTTTTCGCTAATTGTTAAAACTTCATCGGTTTTTAAAACTTCATTGTTTTTGCAAAATTTCACAATTCTGGTGCCATCTGTGTTTAGCTTTAATATTTTTGCGTTTAAATTATCTTGAAAAATTAAAATATCATCTTCTTTAACTTTACCCCTAATTTGCACTAAAAACTCATCATTTGCTAGAATTTTATTTATAAATAATTCACATTTTGCACCACTAATTTTATTGCCATAAAATCTAGCTTTAAATACTTTAGTATCATTAAAAATCAAAGCACATTCAGGCAAAAAATTAGCTAATTCATAAAATACACTATGAGTAATTTTTCCACTATTTTTTTCATATACTAATAGTTTTGCACTATCAGCAGGATTTGCAGGGTATTTTGCTATTAATTCTTCTGGCAAATCATAATCATAAGAACTTAGTAAATTATCAAGCATTTTTATCTTCTAATAATTCTTTTTCATCATCTTCGCTATCTATATCAGGGTCAGCTGGATTTACTACTTTAGCAATATAAATTGAAATAGCATAAAGCCCAATTAAAGGAATTGCCATTAAAAATTGCGAAAATACATCAGGCGGGGTCATAATTGCTGCGAATATAAAAATAATTAATATAGCAACTCTAAAATTTCTAATAAGAGTTTTTTCAGTTACAAGACCAATTTTTGCTAAGAAAAATATAGCAACAGGTAATTCATATCCTAATCCAAATGCAATTACTAATTTTGTAAAAAAACTCACATATTCAGAAATTGAAGGCATAGCCTTATATTCTCCACCGCTAAAATTGATTAAAAAATCAAAAGCAATAGGAACTACTAAATAATAGCAAAACGCCGCACCAATCAAAAACATAATAGTAGCGCTAAATACAAAAGGCACTACAAATCTTTTTTCATTTTCATATAAACCTGGTTCAACAAATTTCCAAGCTTGCCACAAAATTATAGGCAATGCTACAAGAAATGCTGCAAATAAAGACACTTGCATAGCAGTGAAGAAATTCTCTTGTGGTTTATAAAATATAATTTCAGAGCCTTCAGGCAATACATTCATAAGTGGAACACAAATAAAATGCAGTATTGGTTTCCAAAATACAAAACATACAAAAAAAGCTAAAATCAAAGCAACTACACTAATAAATAATCTTTTTCTAAGTTCAACTAAATGTGGTTTTAATTCTTCAAACATTTTCGCTCTTTTCTTTTAAAAATTGTTCTCTTTTGCTAAGTTGCTTTTCTTCTGTATTTATATTTTTTTCTTCTGTAGAATTTGAATTTTGATTTGAGTTTTCTGTATTTTTTACACTATCAATAGTGCTATTTAAAGCATTTTGTGCGTCTTTTTCAAAATCACTTAAAGTATTTTTAATCTCATCAAATTCTTCAAAGCTTAATTTTTTTCTGATACTATCATTTGCTTTTGTGATTTCTTCTTTATATTTTCTAGCTTCATCTTTTAATTCGCTAATATTGATTTCGTTTTCTATACTTGATTTAGCTTCGTTAATTTGTTTTTTAACAGCCTTTAATAATTTTGCGATTTCAACTATAGTGCCAGGTAGTTTTTCAGGTCCTAAAACCAAAACAGCAACTATTAAAATAATAACAATTTCCATAAAACTCATAATAAAACTCTTTTAGATAATTTTTTGCTGAATTTATCTAATTTTTTTTAATCGTTAGTTTAAATTAAGTTTTGCTACTTAATCTTTTTAAAGTTATATTTAGTTATATTTAATTAATATATTTACTAATTATTAAATTATTTTAAAGGGATAAAATATGAAAATTAGTTCAAATAATTATAACTTACCATTACAAAAGGTAAATAATAATCAAGCATTAGTTCAAGGAAGACTTGAAAATAAAGAAAATGCAAAAAGATATGATGATTTTATTAAAATGTTTTACCCCGATACTCACGATAGCTTGGATTTTAATTACCCAACTAATAGCAATGAAGCAAAAATCCAAAGTATGGTTATTTATATGTTACTTGAACATCAAGATGCTTTATATGGCGATATGTATACAAATACAATTTATGAAAGAGCTTTTAGTCCCGAAGCAAACCAAGATGTGCAAAAAGATTTAAAATATTTTTTAAAGGAGCATTCTGATAGCTTAGGAGATTATAAATGGAATCAAGATGTAATAATAGCAAAGCTATTTAATGCAAGAAATATTAGCGAAGATGAGTTTAAGCAAAGATATCTAGCAAGAATTGATGAGATAAAACAAGGCAAAGAGCATGAAAGTATCCAAAATAGTGAAAATACAAAACCAAGTGATGAAATATCAACAATAAATAAAAATTATGAAAAAGCTGAAGATAAAAAAGATAAAACTGAAGATAAAAAACCTTACGAAGCCATAGAAGTAAAAGGCTCTAGCACTCGTGAAAGTATGGAAGATATTTTAAGCAAACTTGATATTCAAAATATCAAAGATGAAAGAGATTTATTAGCTATTTTAATGGCGTATAAAGATAGCGAGAATTTATATGATAAAAGAGTTTAAAATAAAGGAAAGTTATAAAATTGTTAAAATGAATATAGATTAATATTTTATATAAATAAGAATTAAAGCTAAAAATTTTATAAAAGAGTTCAGATATAAATTAAATATCTATTAATATTTTTTTAAACCTACCGATATAGAAAAATAACGGGGGTTTAAAATGCAAATAATAAATAACAATTATATAAATTATCAAACAAATATTAAAAATCAAATTCCAACCACTCAAACTCCTAAAGATAATCTACAAGAACAAATCGCAAATATTTTAAAAGACGCCCCACAAGATGAATGGGGAACTTATGAGCCAAATAATACGCAAAGAATACTTTTGAGTGTAAATAAATCTAAGTATCCAGAGCTTCACGCTATGCTTGAAAGCGAGTTTATGGAAGGTATGCTTTTTTATGGAATGAGTAAAAAAGAGCGAGAAGATTGGATAGAAACGGGTAAAAAAGTTGGCGCTGAAGAAATGGTAAAAGTGATTAATTCTTTACACCCTGCATTTTTCAACGAAAACGATGACAAAAAGGCTCTTTCTAAGCTAGACGCTTTACAAATAAATACAAAAGCTAATAATATTTATAATCAAGCATTTATTAAAAACGATTTAAAACTTTTAGAGTTTTTAAAGCAAAACGAGATTGTGGGCGTTAGATTTGCTACTAATGATACAAATTTTGGAGATACTAGCGTGCCTGAGTTTTATCTAAGCAGATTTTCTCAAGGCAATATAAAGCTAGGAGATGTTTTTTGTGGGAGCGGTGGCTTTATGGATAGGCTTATGGATTTATTTGCTCTTGATGATTTAGATGAGTTTAAAATCGGTTATTTGGCTTTAAAATTAGAAGTTGATTTATACAAAGAGCAAAATGGTTATGAAAAACATTTTGGAGAGAAATATTTACAAGAAAATTCCAAAAAAGATGAGAATATAAAAAGAAAACCCATAGAAGTAAAAGGCTCTAATACTCGTGAAAGTATGGAAGATATTTTAAGCAAACTTGATATTCAAAATATCAAAGATGAAAGAGATTTATTAGCTATTTTAATGGCGTATAAAGATAGCGAGAATTTATATGATAAAAGGGTTTAAAATAAAGGAATAATTATGAAAATAAATTCTTATTCAACATATCAAATAACTAATATAAGCAAAAAAGAAACAAATAACGAGATTAAAAAAGTAGACAATAAAGCAGATGATAAAAAGGTAGGTGAAGTATTAGGATACGGAATTGATAAAGATGGCTTTTTTACAAGTGATTTTAATAAAGCTGCAGGTATTCCGGATAATTATAAAATCCACAGCGATAGTTTAAAATCTTTAGTAGAACAAAACAATAAAGCTCATATAATAGGTAAAAGATTCATGGAAATTGATATAGCAAAAAGCGTTGGAAATGCTTATAAAGTCT
Organism: Campylobacter sp. RM12651; assembly: GCF_022369475.1. Lineage (NCBI taxonomy): Bacteria > Pseudomonadati > Campylobacterota > Epsilonproteobacteria > Campylobacterales > Campylobacteraceae > Campylobacter > Campylobacter sp. RM12651. The sequence goes on along the minus strand of NZ_CP059600.1, from coordinate 1,045,877 downwards.
TAAGCCAAGTTGTAAGTGAAGATTTTTTAAACTCTAAAGAATTTTTTAGCAAAGAAGATATTAACAATTTGCCATGTGGGTTTGAGATAGATAATAGTACCTTTAGTGTAGGCAAGATTTTACAAACTAGATATGATTTTGAAGATTATAATGATAAGAATATTCATGCACGAGATTTTCAAAGAATAAAGGGTGCTGATACACTATTTCATTATGATGGTGATGGCAAAATGGATATGTTTCCCGTGCATAGCGATAGTTTTTCTCAAGGTTATTCTATTTTATGGGACGCTAAAGGCGATAATTATAAAAACAATCAAGGAGATGTAAGTCGTGGTGGAATATTAATAGCCGTATTAAGAAATAATCATTTTTTAGTAGAAGGCGAGAGAACTTATTGGGGCAAGATGAGTGGCGGGGATAGATTTGTAGATTATAAAGAATTCGCACAAAATGTCGCAAAACCACTTAATTCTATGGTAGCAAAAGGTTTAATAACTCAAAGCGATATTTCAAAAATGCCAAAATACTTAGCTGATGAAGCAAATAGATTATCACAAGATTTTAAAAGAGCAAGAAGTGAAGAATTAGCAAAAGAATATAAAAAAATACTAAATTGGTATGAAAAACTAGCTTATGAAATGCTAAGTGGTAAAAATCTAAAAGCTCCTAAAGATATAGATAATTACGAAACATTTGAAGAGTTTTTACAAGCAGCTTTACAATACAGCCAAAAAAATATAAGTTTATTTGATATGAAAGTATAAGGATTTGTTATGATATTTAATGGAGTAAATAATTTTTCAAATACTTATGCAAATACGCTTAATAATAAAAATTCACAAAATAAAGCAAATGATGGGGCTAGTTTAGAATATCTTAAACTAGCCCAGCAAAAGCTAGAAAACGATCCGACTTATAATCCAATAAATGATAAAAATCTAAATCTTGGAGAAAAGGCAGGTTATTGTGTGTTTGGAGCATTAGACCCTGATTTAGTAGAAGAAATAAGCAAAGAATTTATGAAAAATTGGGTAGAAATTGATAAAAAAGAGCTTGATAGAACGCTAAACTCACTAAATATGTCATCTTTAGGTTTGCCTGATGATTTTCCTTTAGGTTATATAGATAGTAAGAAAATGCCAAGTGTTGAAGAATTACAAGCTAGAGTTAAAGAAAAAGAAAATTTAAGAAATAATGCAATAAATACAAAAGAAGAAATTAAACAAGAAGAAAAAGAAGAACAAACTAAAGAAAAACCATTCGAAGCCATAGAAGTAAAAGGCACTAGCATTCGTGAAAGTATGGAAGAGATTTTAAGCAAATTAAATAAAACTGAAATCAAAAATGAAAGAGATTTGTTGGCTATATTTTTAGCCTATAAAAATGGCGAGAATTTATATGATAAAAGGGTTTAAAATAAAAGAATTTAAAAATCTTAATTTTTATCAAAAGAGTAAAAAATGAAAATTAATTTTAATGATTTAAATCTAAGAAATTGGAATGACGCTTATAAAGATTATCAAAAAGCAAAAACACTAGAAGAAGAGAATAAATACTTAAAAGAATTAAGTAATATCGCTTTATTTAAAGGTAAAAATGATAGTCAAGAAAACAATAATATAAGTAACAATAATGCATCGACAAATATTAGTGATATTTCTATATTTTATGTTTATATGCGAGATTTTGGTTATGCTAGGCTTCATCCTGAAATGTTTATTTCTAAGCTTTTTCAAAACGATGATGAGGCAAAGGATATTAAGGCATTTTTAAAAGAAAATGCCTTAAACAACGATTGTACTGCTAATTATGATTATGAGATTAAAGAGCTTTTTGCAAGTGATATTAGCGTGAATGAATTTAAGCAAAAATACTTAAAGCGTATAAACGAACTTAAGCAAGAAAATCTAAAAGATAATATAGAAGAAACTAGCGAAGAGCTTAAAAAAGATGAGTTTAAACCCATAGAAGTGAAAAGTGATAATATTCGTGAAAGTATGGAAGATATTTTAAGCAAACTTGATATTCAAAATATCAAAGATGAAAGAGATTTATTAGCTATATTTTTAGCCTATAAAAATGGCGAGAATTTATATGATAAAAGAGTTTAGATTAAAAGAATTTAAAATCGTAAAATTAGCATAATTTTAAAACTAATCACAAATTATTATATGTATTTAATAAGCTAAGGAATTTAATAAAATTAAGGTTTAAAAATTTAAACCCTAATTGTATTTTCAAAATTTTTTAAAATATAATTGTTTTATTACCTGCAATAAATACTTTATCATCAAACACTTTTTCAAGGGCATTTCTTAGCACTAGAGTTTCTATTTTTTTACCTGCTTTTCTTAAATCTTTTGAATTATAAGTGTGATTTACTCTAACTATGTCTTGAAAAATAATAGGCCCTTCATCTAAATTATCCGTTACAAAATGCGCACTTGCTCCTATGATTTTAACCCCACGCTCATAAGCTTGTAGATATGGATTTGCACCGATAAATGCAGGTAAAAAAGAATGATGAATATTGATTATTTTATCTTTAAAAGTATTTACAAAATTTGGGCTTAAAATCCGCATATATTTTGCTAATACTATATAATCAACATTGTATTTTTTAATCTCTTGAATTATATCTTGCTCGTAAAGTTCTTTATCTTTGTTAGTATCAATTAGGCTAAAATCTATATCAAATCTTTTCACAAAATCACTTAAATCGTGATTTGCCATAACTTTTAAGATATTAGCATTTAGTTCATCTTCATAGTTTGCAAGTAGCAAATCACCTAAACAATGAAGCTCTTTTGATGCTAGGATTATTATATTTTTCTTTCTTTTTGGGCTAAATGTGATTTGTGCGTCTTTTAAAATCTGTTTTAAATTATTTACAAACTCATCTTTTACACTCTCACTTGAGCTTAAAATCGCTAGAAAATAAAAAGAATTTGTATCGCTATTTACAAATTCATTATTGCTTTCTATATTAAATCCTGCCTTATAAATCTCATTTGAGATAATAGCCACAAGCCCTTTTTTATCAGGGCAAGTGATTTTTAAGATATATTCATTCATAATTTATCCTATGTTATTTAATTCAGCTTTTATTTCATTTAATTCATTTTCAGCTTTTTGCATAGCAATTTTGTTTTGTTCTACAACTTGTGCTGGTGCGTTAGCTACGAATTTTTCATTGCTTAGCATTTTGTTTAGCTTTTCGTATTCTGCTAGAACTTTTTTATATCTATTTTCTAACTTAGCTTTCATTTCATCAAGTGCTTTGCTATCTACAAAAATAGCGGTTTTTAGGTTCGTGCTAACATTTACGCTAAAGCTTTCTTTAGGATTTTCATCTTGGCTTAATTCTCCTACTTTAGCTAATTTTGCTATTAGTTTTAGATAATATTCATCAAATTTATGTTCGCTTATAATTTGTGCCGGAGCGTTTTTATCAGTAATATTTGCTGTTTTTTTGATACTTCTTAGGCTATTAATCGCTTCTTTGCAAAGCTCGTAGTTTTTGATAATTTGCTCTTCAGTGGTTGAAATCTCATTTATTTTAGGATACTTTTCTACCATAATTGAGCCGTTTTCAAAAATACTTGTGCTGCCTAATTTATGATATAAATAATCACTAATAAATGGCATAAATGGACTAAGCAATTTCATAGCATTTAAAAATACGCTCGCAAGCTCATCTATACTACTCTCATCAGCCTTGCTAAACTCAATTCCATAATCACAAAACTCATCCCATAAAAACTTATAAATATTCATAGCAGCATCATTAAATCTATATTCATCTAAGTTTTTGCGAGTTTCATTTACGCATTTTTGAAATTCTGCGTTTATATAAATACCTAGTGTTGTTTTATAGCTACCTAGTATTTTATAATCCTTACCTTTAAGTAGTAAGAAATTTACCGCATTATAAAGCTTATTTGTGAAGTTACGAACTAAAATCATTCTATCTTCACTCATTCTAATATCTCTTCCTTGAACGGCTAAAAGTGCTAAAGTAAAGCGTAAAATGTCAGCACTATATTTATCAATGCTATCAAGTGGGTCAATTACATTGCCTTTACTCTTACTCATTTTTTGTCCGTTTTCATCTTTTACAAGTGCGTGAAGATAAATGTCTTTAAATGGGATTTCGCCTAGCTCATTTTCACTTTGAAATAGCATTCTACATACCCAGAAAAATAATATATCAAAGCCTGTAATTAAAAGCGAATTTGGATAAAAGTCTTTTATATCATTTTCATTCCATAAAGTGCCTTTACCAAAATCGCCATTGTTATAACCTAGAGTTGAAAATGCCCAAAGTCCCGAGCTAAACCAAGTATCAAGCACATCTTTATCTTGAGTGATACTATCGCAGCCACATTTTTCACATTTTTCTACCTTTCTCTCACTTACATGAATATGTTCGCACTCATCACAATAATAAACAGGAATTTGATGTCCCCACCAAAGTTGTCTGCTGATACACCAAGGGCGTAATTCTCTTAACCAAGCATTAAAGCTATTTATCCAATGAGCTGGATAAAACTTAGCATCACCATTATTTACTTTTTCTATAACTTTTGTTGCGATATCAGTTTTTACAAACCATTGTTTAGAAATATACGGCTCAACGATATTTTTACAACGATAACAATGTCCAACTTGATTTACATAATCTTCAATTTTTTCAATAAAGCCTAATTCGTTTAGTTTATCAACTACTATTTTTCTAGCCTCAAGTCTTTCAAGTCCTTTAAACTCAGCACAATGCTCGTTTAAAATTCCATTTTCATCAAAAATAGTTAAAAACTCTAAATTATGTCTAAGTCCTACTTCATAGTCATTATTATCGTGAGCTGGTGTTACTTTTACAATTCCTGTTCCAAAGCTCATATCAACATGGCTATCAGCTATGATTTTTATTTTACGATTTATAATAGGCAGCGTAACTTCTTTACCAACTAAGTGCTTATATCTTTCATCATTAGGATTTATCATTACGGCAGTATCGCCAAAATAAGTCTCAGGTCTAGTAGTTGCAACTACTAAATAATCCTTATCATTTAAAAAATATCTTATATGATAAAGTTTGCCTTTATTTTCTTCATATTCAACCTCAATATCACTTAATGCTCCATCTTTTGTGCACCAGTTTATCATTCTGTTATTTTGCTCTATTAAGCCTTTATTATAAAGGTCCACAAAAGCTTTTTTAACAGCATTTTGAAGCCCTTCATCCATAGTAAAACGAAGTCTTGAAAAGGCAGGAGTAATGCCTAGTGCTTGCATTTGCTTAACTATAGCTCCACCGCTTTGCTCTTTCCATTCCCATACTTTTTCTATGAATTTTTCACGCCCTAACTCTTCTTTTTTAATCCCTTTTGCTAAAAGTTGCTTTTCAACTACATTTTGAGTAGCAATGCCTGCGTGGTCTAAGCCTGGTTGATAAAGTACCTTAAAGCCATCCATTCTTTTATATCTTGTAATAATGTCTTGCAAGGTAAAAGTAAGTGCGTGTCCTATATGTAAAACACCTGTAACATTTGGCGGTGGCATCATAATTGCAAAGTTTTTGCCATTTTCTTGAATGTTTTTATTTCCATCTATTTCAAAATAGCCTTTTTGTTTACAAAATTCATAGTAGTCTTTTTCAATTTCTTTTGGATTGTAAAAATCGCTCATAAATAATCCTTAAATTAGTGTTTTTTGCCATTTTATTAATTTTTGCTTATTTTTAGGTTATTTTGCTAGACTTTTTGGCTTTTAATTTAATTTGTGGAGATGTTTTGAATAGATTAAATGATGAACAATTTGCAGCGGTTAATACTAGTTTAGGTAGTAATTTAATAATAGCAAGTGCAGGAACAGGAAAGACAAGCACAATAGTTGCAAGGATAGAAAAATTATTAAATGATGGTGCTAAAGCAAATAGCATTATGCTACTTACATTTACAAACAAAGCCGCTCGTGAAATGATAGCAAGACTTGAAAAAAAACTCGGCTCAAGCAAGATAAAAGGTATTGTAAGTGGGACATTTCACGCAATTAGTCTTGAATATCTTAAAAAGCATAAAAATATTCAGCTTAAGCGAAATAGTGAATTAAGAGCCTTGTTAAAAAGTATTTACGAAAAATATTCTCCTAATAAAGATGATTTGTTTGATTATTCATATTTAGCCGATATTTATTCAAGGTTTAATAATACTAATTTAGTTGATGATTTTCGTGGATATTTAAAGGCTAATTATGAAGAGCAGGGCGATAATATTAATTTTTATTGCAAAGTTTTAAGCGAATACGAAGAACAAAAAAAAGCTCATAATTATTATGATTTTGATGATTTATTGCTAAATGCTAAGGATTTTTTCACAAATGATTATAAAAATGAGCCTTTTTATGAAGTTTTAGTAGATGAATATCAAGATACAAATAATCTTCAAAGTGCGATTTTAGACGCAATCCCTAAAAAATCTCTTTTTTGTGTAGGAGATTATGATCAAAGCATTTATGCTTTTAATGGGGCAAATATAGAAATAATTGGAAGTTTTAAAGATAGATATAAAAATGCTAAAATTTATTCACTCAATAAAAATTATAGAAGTGTTAGCAATATTTTAGAATTTGCAAATAGGGTTATTACAAAAAACGAAAGGCTATATCCAAAAGAGCTAATCGTAACTAGAAAAGAAGCTACAAAACCTATTAAATTACATAGTTTTAATCTAGCCAATGAACAATATGAATTCATTGCCAATGATATTTTAAGCAAACTTGAAGCAAATAATAGAGCTGATATTGCAGTGATTTATCGCAATAATTCAAGTGGTGATTTAATGGAAAGAAGCCTAAAGCAAAAGGGCATTAAAATAGCTAGAAAAGGTGGCAGTAGTTTTTATGAATTAAAAGAAATAAATACTCTTATAAATCTAGCTAATTTAACTAATAAAAATAGTGATATTTTAAGCTTTTTAGGGATTTTATTAGAGAGTAAAGGTGTTGGAAATGCTAAGGTAAATATTATTTATAAAGCATTTTTAGAATTAGGAAATGGCTCTTTATTAGAAGGTATTTTAAGACCTATTAAAAAAGATAATTACGATTTTTTAGCTAAAAGTGATGAAGCTTTTGGTCTGTTTGCAAGTACTCAAAATCAAGCTAAGCAAAGTGAGTTTAGCTTTTTAGCAACCGAGTTTAAAAATAATCCTGTTTTATTGTTAAAAGAATTAAAATTTGATAATGTAACCTTTCTTGAAGAACTTTATAAATTCTTAAAAGAAAATGAAAATATTGATAATCCTAGCGTTTTATTAAACAATGCTTATTCATCTAAGATTTTTAGCTTGATTATCAATAATCTTGCAGCTAAGCGTTCTTTTAAAGGTGCAAAAATAGTAAATGAGATAAAAGAGCAAAAGCTAGAAAATATTAAAAATAATTGTAAATATATTTTAGACGATGCGAAAAACTATAATACTTTTAAAGAATTTTATGAAAAAACTATTTTAAATATTGATTATGAAAATACTAAAGGAGTTCAGCTTTTAACCGTTCATGCTAGTAAAGGTTTGGAATTTGAAATTGTTTATTTGATTGACTTAGCGCAAGGTAGGTTTCCAAATCTAAAGCTTAGCAAAAGTGCTGGGGGTATTGATGAAGAGCGAAGATTATTTTATGTAGCACTTACAAGGGCAAAAGATGAACTTATTATGAGCTGGGCTAAAAGGCAAAAAGAAGATGATAAAACAGACGCAATACGCTCAATTTTTATTGATGAAGGTAAGAAAAATTAAAAGAATTTAAATCTTATTTTAAATTCTTTATTTTTTTAGCATAATTTTTAATTCTTATAGAATTAAGTATCACACAAATTGAGCTAAGCGACATAAAAATGCTAGCAATTAATGGATTTATAAGCCCCATAAAAGCTAGTGGAATGCTAATTATATTGTATAAAAAGCTTAATGCTAGGTTTGTTTTTATTAGTCTATAAGTTCTTTTTGCTAATAAATGAGAGTTTTTAATGCCTATTAATTTATTATCAAGCATAATTATATCACTTGAATTAAGGGCTAAATTAGTAGCGTTTTTAAAGCTAATTGATACTAATGCTAATTTTAAAGCTAGTGCGTCATTTATGCCATCACCTACCATTAAGACTTTATTATTTTTACTAAGATTTTGAATTATTTTAAGCTTATCTTCGGGCAAGCATTCACTATATAAATCATCAATTTGTAGTTCTTTTGCTATTTTTTCGCAAGGCTTTTGCTTATCTCCTGATAGCATTATTACTTTTATATTTTGCTTTTTAAAATAATTTATTAGCTCTAAAGCATCATCATTTAATTGATTAGAAAATACAAAATGCTCTAAAATCTCATCATTTTTAGCAAAAAACATTTCAGTTTCGTTTTTAGAATTTGCATTAATATTATGATTATTTAATAATTTTGCAGAGCCTAGATAGTATTTATCATTTTCAAATTCTGCAATCACTCCTAAGCCGCTTAATTGCGTGAGTTTAAAGTCTTTTAAACTAGGCTTAGTATCTTTTATATATTCATTTAGCGAACTTGCTATGAAGTGATTATTTTTATCTAAAATTGCTTTTAAAATGCTTTTTTCATAATCATTTAGATTTATTTGGCTTAATAATTCTAATTTTGATTTTGTTAAAACCCCAGTTTTGTCAAATACAGCTATGTCAATTTTGCTAAGATTTTCAATATAATTTGAGTTTTTAAATAATACTTTAAGCTTTAAAGCTTCGTGTAAGCATAAAAGATTTCCAACAGGAGCGCTAAGTGCAAGAGCGCAAGGACAAGCAATAATTAATAAACTAACGCTTCTAATAATTGCTTCTTGAATATCGCTCATATTATATAAAAAGCACAAAAACGCAATGCTAAAAATCGCATAACAAAAATAAACACCAATTTTATCAGTTAGTTTTTCTAGGTTTGATTTTTTAGTTTTATTTAGTAATTTTGCAAGTTTATTAATATAGCTATCTTGAAAAGTGCAATTTGCTATGTAATCAAAACTAGCACATTCAACCACGCTAGCGCTTTTTATAAAATCTCCTTGCTTAATATCAACTAATTCACTCTCGCCTGTAATAGCACTTAGATTTAATCTAGCTTGTAAGCTTTTACAAGTGCCATCTATTAAGATTTTATCCCCTAAAAATACTCTAATTACATCATCTTTTTTTATTTTAGTAACGCTTATTTTTTCTATTTTGTCATTTTTAACAATATTTACACTAGCGTTTAATAAATCACTTAAAAAATCAATATTTTCTAAAGCTTGTTTATATGATAATTGTTCTAAAAATCTACCTATAAAAACAAAGCAAATTATCATAGCTACGCTATCAAAATACACATAAGAAAGTCTTGTAAACATAGCATAAATACTATAAATATAAACTAAACTAGCCCCAAATGTAACTAGACAATCCATATTTAAAATCTTATTTTTTAAAGCAGAAATTGCGCTCTTAAACATAGATGAAGCACTATAAAAAAGCACAGGAGTGCATAAAACAAATTCTGCAAAATTAATAATATCTTGAACGCTTTGCTCCATACTAGAAAAATACCCAGCATATCTTGCGATACTAAGCCACATAATATTCATAACACAAGCAATTGCTACAATTAGTTTTGAATAAAACTCAATATGAGTTCTTTTAGCTTTCATTGTTGTATTTGGATTGTAAGCTAGTGGGATATAGCCTAGAGATATTATTATATTTAATATATCTTTTGCTTTAGTTTTATTAGGATTATATTCTATACTTGCTCTTTTTGTTTGATAATTTATATTAATTTCTAATACGCCTTCATTTTTAAGCAGCATTTTTTCAATAAGCCATACACAAGCTGCGCAATGTAAATTGTCTATTAAAATTAAAATTTTTTCATAATTATTTTCTTTTTCTATGCAAAAAGAGTTCTCATCATAAGAAATTTGCTCATTAATTTTAGATAAATTTGAAGCATTTTTATAAAAATCTTCTAAATTATTTTCGTTTATGAGATTAAAAACATTTTTACAACCATTACAGCAAAATGCGTTATTGCCTTGAAAAATCATACTATTTTTATCAAAATCTATTTTACAATGAGAGCACTTCAAGATAATTTCCTTTAATTTTATTGACAATTTTATTTTTAATTTATAAAATAATTTTTAATACTTCGTTTTTTACAAATAAGGAAATCAATGGATAAAGATATACAAACAGAACAAAAGCAAGATAAAAAAAATCAAAAAAAGCATATTCCAGTAGATGGATATAAAATAGAAGAATTAAAACTACTAACTCTTGAAAAACTAATAGAAATCGCAAACGAAGCTGGTGTTGAAAATCCGATGGAATTTAGAAGACAAGAGCTTATGTTTGAAATATTAAAAGCTCAAACAAAAAAAGGTGGTTTTATACTCTTTACAGGTATTTTAGAGATTAACCAAGAAGGTTACGGCTTTTTAAGAGCTATGGATGCGAATTTAAGTGATAGTGCAAACGATGCTTATGTTAGTAATTCACAGATTAAAAAATTTGCTTTAAGAGTGGGTGATATCGTAACAGGTCAAGTAAGAGAGCCAAGAGAACAAGAAAAATATTATGCACTTTTGAAAATTGAAGCGATTAATTATTTGCCTTTAGCAGAAGCTAAAAAAAGAGCTTTATTTGATAACTTAACTCCAATTTTTCCAACAGAAAAATTACAACTTGAATACGACCCTTTAAAGCTAACGGGTAGGGTGCTTGATTTATTCACACCTATTGGAAAAGGTCAGCGTGGATTAATAGTAGCACCACCTAGAACAGGAAAAACTGAATTAATGAAAGAATTAGCAACTGCAATTGCTAAAAATCATCCTGAAAGCCAACTAATAGTGCTTTTAATTGATGAGCGACCTGAAGAAGTAACTGATATGCAAAGATGTGTAAAAGGTGAAGTTTTTAGCTCTACATTTGATCAACCTGCATTAAATCATGTGCGTGTGGCTGAACTTGTGATTGAAAAAGCTAAGCGTTTAGTAGAAATGGGTAAAGATGTAATAATCTTACTTGATAGCATCACAAGACTTGCTCGTGCTTATAATACTGCAACTCCTAGTAGTGGTAAGGTTTTAAGTGGTGGTGTTGATGCAAATGCACTTCATAAGCCAAAAAGATTTTTTGGAGCTGCTAGAAATATTGAGCATGGTGGAAGCTTAACAATAGTTGCAACTGCTTTAATTGATACGGGTTCAAGAATGGATGATGTGATTTTTGAAGAATTTAAAGGAACAGGAAATAGCGAAATCGTTCTTGATAGAAATATTTCAGATAGAAGAATATATCCAGCTATAAATATTACAAAGAGTGGAACGAGAAAAGAAGAATTATTGCAAGGGCCAATTAATTTACCTAAGATTTGGGCAATTCGTTCAGCTATGAATTCTATGGAAGATGTAGAAGCGCTTAAATTTTTATATGCAAAAATGCTAAAAACTCAAAATAATGAAGAATTATTGTCAGGATTAAATGAATAATATGCAAAATTTATCACTTAAATATCGTCCAAAAAATTACGATGATTTAGTAGGGCAAAGTGCTGTTAGTAAGAGTTTAAAATATGCACTAGATAGTAAAAATATAGCTAATGCTTATCTTTTTTCTGGTCTTCGCGGGAGTGGAAAAACTAGCTCTGCTAGGATATTAGCAAAAGCACTAAATTGTGAGCGTGGGATTAGCTCAAAACCTTGTGGAATGTGTGCTAGTTGCGTTAGTAATGATGGAATAGATATTTATGAGCTTGATGCGGCCAGTAATCGTGGTATTGATAGTATTCAAGATTTAATAGAAAATACAAAATATGCACCACTTCATTCAAGATTTAAGATTTTTATAATTGATGAAGTACATATGCTTACTCGTGAAGCCTTCAATGCGCTTTTAAAAACACTTGAAGAACCACCTAGTCATGTTAAATTTATTTTAGCAACAACCGATGTGCATAAATTACCAGCTACTATTTTGAGTAGGGTTTTACATTTTAGATTTAAAAAAATTCCTTTACAAGATATTGTAAGTAGAATGGAATTTATATTAGCAAATGAGCAAATTCCTTATGAAAAAGAAGCTTTAACTCTTATTGCTAGAAGCGGTGGCGGGTCTTTAAGAGATAGTCTTACTTTATTAGAGCAAGGCATAATTTATTCTCAAAGAAAACTTAATAAAGAAAGCATAGCTTTAATGCTAGGCTTAATAGAGCCAAATATTATAAAGCAATTTTTTGCTGATGTTTTAAGCTCAAATGATAATGGTATTTTTAGGTTTTTAGAACTTGCTAAATCTTATGAAGCAAGTGTGGTAATTGATGAGATGAGTTCTTTTTTAAAAGATAGTTTTGCTAATAAAAATCCAAATTTTTCTTTAATTTTATACGATAGATTTTTTCATATTTTAGCAAAGGCTAAAAATATGACAAAGATTAGCGATGATGATGAATTTATTTTATACATTTTAGCATTTATGTTAAAAGACGCTACAAAATTAAAAAGCATAGATGAAGATTTAAAAGTAGAAAATATAAATAAAAACGAGCAAGATTACTTAAATTTTGTAACTATGATTGCTAAAAGAGATTATAAATTAGGAGAAATATTTAAAGAATGTGCTTCTTTTGTAAGTTTTGATGGTAGTGAGTTTTGTATTAAAATCAACCCTAAAAATGAAGAAGATAAGCAGTATTTTAAACAATATTACACAAGCGTTGTAAAGAATGTATTTGCTAGTATCTTTAATGATGCAAAATTAGTTTTAATTAGTGATTTAACGAAACAAAATGTAAAAAATGAAGCAATAAAAGAAGAAAGTAATTATCCTAAAATAAATAATACTAATTTTGAAAATAATTCAAGCAAGAATTTAAAACAGGAATTTCAAAATAATTACAATACTTATGAAGAAGAGATTAAATATCCTGAGTATCAAAGCGATGATTTTTTAGATTCTAATATGGCTTTTGAAGATGAAGATAATATTTATGAAATACCAGATGATATTTTAGAGCAATACGAACCTGAACTTCAAAATATTTTATTTGAATCATTAGTAAAAATTAAAATAGAAAATGATACTTTAGAATTACATGTAATGCCGCCTTATAATGAGAAAGAAAAGGCTATTTTAAGAGATAATATTAAAAATGTTTTAGCTAAATGTAGTGCGTTTTTTAAAACTAAAAATGCAAAAATAATCAATGCAGAGCTAGATAAAAAAAAACTTCATTAGAAACTAAACCTAATGAATTTAATAAAGAGCAAGATTTTAATACATCTAGGCATTTAGGTGAATTAGAATTATCTAAATTTGTAATAGAACCAGATTTTCAAAGTAGTATTGATTTAGAAAATAAGGCTAATGAGTTTAATAAAGAGCAAGATTTTAATATATCTAGGCATTTAGGCGAATTAGAATTATCTAAATTTGTAATAGAGCCTGAAAACATTGAAGAAAAAAATATAAATTTAGAAATAGAGCATTTAAAATTAAGTAAAGAACAATTAGAAATTAAGAAAAAATTAGATTTAATTACAAATGCTTTAGGACCTTTAAGTGAAAATAGACCTTGAAAAATAATGTTAATTTGATATAATCACGACTTTACTTTTCTTGGGGCTGACTAGGTTTCGACAGGATTAGTAAGGGATTAGCTGCATGCCGTGTTGCTACGTTAAACGCTAAATTAAAATTAAACGCAAACAAAAAAGAATTAGCTCCTGCTTACGCTTACGCTGCGTAAGTTCAGTTGAGCCCTGCGATGCTTAAAGCTTGTAATAGCATTAGCGGGTCATCATTCAAGCTAGTTTAAAGTTTTGGCTAGACTTTAAATAAAATAAAAGCCTTAGTTTTTGCTAAAGTCGTAAGCTGCACTTGGTAAAAATGAATTTAAGCAGCCTACTAAGCATGTAGACGCTGGTTTTGAGCTAGTTTTGGACTGGAGTTCAAATCTCCACAGCTCCACCATTCTTATTTTTTATCATCTTTTTTTTGTTAAAATCAAATAAGTACTTTAAATAATTTAACTTTTTTTTTAATGTTAAAGCTTTAAAAGAATATAAATAGTTTTAGATATCAAATGATTATTGGGTTTGAATGTAAATTATAAAAATATAAAGTATTAAAATGGTTTAATAATGTTTAGTTTAATAAATATTATTACCTATAAAATCCTAAGTATTTTTTATATAAGTGATATATTTTACAAGAAAAATAAAATATTTTAATTTTGTAATTTGCCACTTGCAAAGTTCTAAGAGCTTCTTTAAAAATTTCATCAGCTAAAACAGCGTCTTGGTATTTTTTACTTTTTTTAGCTTGAAGACATAAAAAATCATGAATTACTACTGCTGATAAGTATTCTGGAGAATTTGGTGGAAAGAAACTCCAAAATATTCTAGGTATATTTGCTCCATTTGTAACAAATCCCTTTGGTATTATGATGGTTTGATTTTTGCTTTCATATTTATATTCAAAAGCTAATTCAAATTTATTTTTATCTATTGGTTTTACTACAACTCTTGTCATTTTACTCTAAAGACTGCAAAAATATATCTTTTGCATGAATATATGTTGTATCAAAGACTTTTATATTTTTAAAATCATTTTCGTTAATTAATAGTGCAATTTCAGTGCAAGCTAATAAAATTCCTTCAATATTATGTTTATTTATAATATTTATGAAAGTTTCTTTACTTTTTTGTTTGATAACATTAAAGCAAAGTTCATTAAAAATAATATCATTAATAGTATTTATATCACTATTATTTGGGGTAATTACATTTATTCCTTTTAACTCTTTTTTATAAAAGTCTTCTTGCATAGTGTATTTAGTGCCTAGTAATAAAATATTTTTTATATTATTATGATTTAATTCTTTAAGGCTTGAATGGGCTATATGAATAAATCTAGCTTTTAAATCTTTTTGCAAATCATTTGCAATTTTATGCATAGTATTTGTACAAAGTGCAATTATGTTTGCTCCAGCCTTTTCTAATCTTTTTGCTTCTTTATTTAATAATTCTCCTGCTTTTTGCCATTCGTTATTGTGTTGAAGTTCTTCAATCTCATCAAAATCTACGCTTGATATTAAAATCTTTGCACGAGATAAAGAATTGTGATGAGCTTGGCTAAATTCATTTATTAATTTATAATAAGTTATTGTGCTAGCATAGCTCATCCCACCGATTAGGCCTATCATATTAACCTCTTATTGCGGCATTGATTAAGTCTATAAAACCATCTACATTAAGACTAGCTCCACCTACCAAAACCCCATCGCAAAGTCTTTTGATATCAGCGATATTACTAGAATTTACACTACCACCATATAAAATACTTTGCTTAGTTTTTGAGCGTAAAAAGCTCATAATATTTTCAATATCTTCTAATTTTGCAGCACTTTTACCAATACTATAAATTGGCTCATAAGCTAATATTAATTTATCATATTGCAAATCTATTTTATTTAGTTGTTTATTTAAAAAATCTATGCTTTTATTTTGTTCGTAAGTAGAGTAATCTTCTCCTATGCAATAAATAATTTTTAAATCATTTTCAGCGCAAAATTCAAATTTTTTTGCTAGAAATTCATCTGTTTCGCCTAAATTTCTTCTTTCACAATGTCCTAAAATAATTGTTTTAATTCCAAATTCTAGCAAATGATCTAGTCCAATTTCTCCAGTAAAAGCTCCACTATGAGTTGGATATATATTTTGAGCAGCTTGAATGAAACTAAATTCACTATCAATAAATGAAGTTGCACTTGGAGCTACAATTACTTCAAGATTAGTAAAATCACTAAATCTTAAATAAGCATTAAGTTTTTTAGCGTATTCAGCAAAACCTTTTCTAGTATGATTACATTTAAAATTTGCGGCAATTATCATTAATATTCTTCCTTTAATATAAGTGGTTTTATAGCAGGTAATTCCTTACCTTCAATTAGTTCTAAACTAGCACCACCGCCAGTAGAGATAAAACTAAAATCATCAGCATCTCCTGCACGATTAATAACATCAGCAGTATCTCCACCACCAGCAACGCTAGTAGCATAAGAATCGCTTATATAATGGCTCATTTTAAAGCTACCTTTTGAGAATTTATCAAACTCAAATACTCCCATAGGTCCATTCCACCATATAGTTTGAGCATCACTTAAAATTTCTTTAAATAAAATTGAGCTAGCAGGTCCAATATCAAGCCCCATCCAACCATTTGGTATTTCTTGAACGCTTACTTTCTTTACTACACTATCATTTGAAAAGCTTTGTGCAGCAAGAACATCAACAGGTAAATATAACTTAACGCCTAGTTCTTTTGCAGTTTGCATAATTTGTTTAGCATCTTCAATTAGTTCTTCTTCTACAATTGAATTTCCTATGTTTAATCCGTTTGCTTTAAGGAAAGTAAAAGCCATTCCACCACCAATTATTATCTTATCAACTTTAGGAAGTAGATTGTGTAAAGCTTGTAATTTTCCACTAACTTTACTACCTCCAACAACAGCAACAAAAGGTCTAGCAGGAGATTTTAATAAATCTTGTGCGAAATTAAATTCTTTTTGCAATAAAAACCCAGCGCAAATTTCTTTTGCAAATCTAGTAATTGCTTCTACACTTGAATGTGCTCTATGGCAAACTCCAAAAGCATCATTACAATACACATCACACATTGAAGCTAAATTCTTAGCTAAATCTTCATCGTTTTTTGTTTCACCTTTTATAAATCTTAAATTCTCTAGTAGTAAAATTTCACCTTTTTTTAAGTTTTTAGCTTTATTTTGAGCGTCTTCTCCGATTATATCGTTTGTCATTATAACTTCAGTTCCAAGAAGTTTTGATAATCTTTTTGCAACTGGCTTTAAAGAATATTTATCACTTATTTCTTTTGGTCTACCCAAATGACTTGCAAGAATCACTCTAGCATCATTGTCAAGGCAATATTTAATAGTTGGAATTGCAGATTTTATTCTTCTATCATCACTAATGTTTCCAAATTCATCTTGTGGGACATTAAAATCACATCTAATAAAAACACATTTATTTACTAAATCTACATCTTTTATGGAAATTAAAGGCATATTATTTCTCCTTGCTAATATATTGAGCTAATCTATTTAATTGATATGAATATCCGTATTCATTATCATACCAAGCTAGAACTTTTACAAAATCTTCATCAATTATTTGAGTTAAATCAGGGACAAATATACATCCATAAGTGCTAGTGCAAAAATCACTTGAAACGCAGCAATCGTAATCAATTGCTAGAATTTCATTCATTGTTTTACTTGCTTTTATAAAAGTTTCATTTATTTCATCTTTTGTAGTTTTTTTATCTAACAATAAAGTTAAATCAAGCATTGATACATTTGCTAAGCTAGTTCTAACACTTTGACCATCAACTTTACCTAAAAGGTTAGGTATAACTTTACCTATTGATTTTGCTGCACCTGTGCTTGATGGGACTAGATTTAGTGCTGCTGCGCGACCCCTTCTAATGTCTTTAGGGCATTTTGTATCACATAGTTCTTGAGTTGCTGTATATGCGTGAATTGTATTCATTAAAGCTTTTTTAATACCGAAATTCTCATCTAAAACTTTTGCCATTGGTGCAAGGCAGTTTGTTGTGCAACTTGCATTTGAAATAATAGCTTCGCCGTTATATTTAGTGTGATTTACATCCATTACAAACATAGGTGTATTATCTTTTGGTGGTGCTGACATAATTACTTGTTTAATACCATTGTCTAAATATGCTTTAGTTTTTTCTTGTGTTAAAAATGCTCCCGTGCATTCAAAAACTAAACTAGCTCCATATTTAGCAAAATCAATATTTTCAATTTCTCTACTTCTAATTATTTGAATTCTTTTATTTCCTACTATTAAAATATCTTCTCCATCATTGTCAATTTCTTGATTGAAATTCCCATGAACACTATCGTATTTTAGAAGGTATTTAATACTTTTCATATCCCACGAGCAATTTATTGCTACTAAATTCATTTTGTTTTCATTAAGAATTATTCTACTAAGACATCTACCAATCCTACCAAATCCATTAATCGCTACATTTACTCCCATTTTTAACCCTTTATTTAAAAAATTTGAGATAATACTAATAAAAAAAGGTTAAGAGATTTTGAAAATAGCAATTTTTGGTGGTAGTTTTGACCCAGTTCATTTAGGTCATGAAAAAGTAGTAAAAGCAGCTTTAGATACATTAGATATTGATAAATTAATAATATTGCCAACATATATTAGTTTATTTAAAAATAATTTTAATGCTAGTCCAGAACTTAGATTAAAATGGCTAAAGAGCGTGTTTGTTGAAAGTGATAAATTATTAATAAGTGATTATGAAATATCTCAAAATGAGCCAGTTCCTAGTTTTAAGAGTGTTATGTATTTTAAAAATTTACTAAATTCTAGCTTAATTTATTTTATAATAGGGGCTGATCATTTAAAAACTTTACATAAATGGCATAATTTTGATGAATTATCTAAAAATGTCGTTTTTGTTATAGCTAGTAGGGATAATATTTTTATACCAGATAATTATTTAAGACTTGAAATAAATGAAGATATTTCTTCAAGTTTTATAAGAAATAATTTGATTTTGGAAAAAGTAAATCCTAAAATTAAAGATGAAGTAAAAGAATTTTATAAAGGAAAGTAATGAATAGAAATGAAGATATTATTAAGCTTTTAGATGAAAAAAAAGCAGAGAATGTTGAGTTGATTAATATTAAAGGAAGTGAATATTTTGTAGATGAAGTAATTATTGCAACTATGATTTCTACTAAACAATCTTTTGCAATAATTGAAGATATTAAAGAATTGTTAAAAAAACATAATAGTAAAGTTTATTATGAAGAATGCACTGATGATTGGAGTGTTCTTGATTTAGGAGATTGTTTAATTCATTTAATGAGCCCTGCTTATAGAGATAGATATCAGATTGAAAAATTCTTACTTGAGTTTAAGCGTTAAAAATTTTTTTGTAGTATCGCGTTTATCAATTAAGGAGAAATCATTATGGCTAAAAGAATTTTAATTAAGTTTTCAGGTGAAGCTTTGGCTGGAAAGCAAGGCTTTGGAATAGATACTCATATTTTAAAGTTTATTGCAGGACAAATTAAACAATTAGTAGATGCTGGAACTCAAGTAGGAATTGTTATCGGTGGCGGTAATATTATTCGTGGAGTTAGTGCTGCTAAAGATGGGATAATTAAGCGTGTTAGTGGCGATCATATGGGAATGTTATCTACCGTGATAAACTCAATTGCTATGCAAGAAGCGTTAGAAGGTTGTGGAATTAGTGTAAGAGTTCAGAGTGCTATTCAAATGGAAGCTTTTTGCGAAACTTATATTATGAGAAGAGCGCAAAGACATTTAGAAAAAGGTAGAGTTGTAATTTTTGCAGCAGGAACAGGTAATCCATTTTTTACTACCGATACTGCAGCAGTTTTAAGAGCTATTGAAATTAATGCTGAAATGATTATTAAAGCAACAAAAGTTAATGGTGTATATGATAAAGACCCTATGAAATTTGAAGATGCAAAAAGATATAATGAATTAAGTTACGAACTTGCTATGGGCGATGATATTAAGGTAATGGACGATACAGCAATAGCACTTGCTAAGGATAATAAATTACCAATAGTAGTTTGCAATATGTTTGAAGAAGGTAATATTTTAAAAATTATTAAAGATGATTTTAGCAATTGCTCAATCGTAAAAAATTAATTAAAAGGAATAAAATGAGAACTGAACAAGTAGCAGCAAAAGCATTAGAAAAAGTAGGAAATGATAGATATATTCTATCTTTAATAGTAGCTAAAAGAGCTAGAGAATTAAGCGATGGTGCTGAACCTTTAGTAAAAGTTGAAAAAGGAAAAATGAAATTTACTGATATAGCAATGTTAGAAGTTGCTGAAGAAAAAATTATATTTGATGGTGTAATAAACGAATAAAAAAATGAAAAATATTCTAAGTTTTGAAACATTATTAGAAGACATTAAGCATTGTAATGATTTAAATAAAGCACGGGAATTATTGTATTCACTTTTTTCAAGCACTCCTATGCTTGAAAAAGCTTTAGATTTTTGTATAAAATCACATGAAGGACAATTTAGAAAAAGTGGAGAACCTTATTCTATTCATCCTATTTTAGTTGCGTGTTTTGTAGCTTTCTTTTCAAAAGATGAAAGTATGATTTTAGCAGCACTTTTGCACGATGTTGTAGAAGATACCGAATGCACTCAGGAAGAACTTGTAAAAATGTTCGGACATTCTGTGGGTATTTTAGTTGAAGGTATGACTAAAATAGTTGAGATTAGGGGAGATAATTTAGCTAGTTCAGAATCAAACGAAAAACTTAGAAAATCAGCAATGACTTTTAGAAATATGCTGATGGTTAGCATTGAAGATAGTAGGGTATTGCTTGTTAAATTATGTGATAGATTGCATAATATGCTAACTCTTGATGCGTTAAGAGAAGCAAAACAAAAAAGAATAGCTGAAGAAACTCTAATGGTATATGCACCAATTGCACATAGGCTAGGAATTTCTAGTATTAAAAATTACTTAGAAGATTTGAGCTTTAAATATCTAATGCCAGTAGAATTTAAAGAAATAGCAGATTATTTAAAGGCAAATAATGTGCAATTACAATTAACATTAAATGATTTTATTGAAAAAATAATTAATTTAATGCGTGATAACGGATATATTGAAGATGTAGATTTTAAAATAGAAAAAAGAATAAAACATGTATATTCTATTTTCTTAAAAATGCAAAGAAAAGGCGTTAGTATTGAAGAAGTGCTTGATTTATTGGGGATTAGAATTTTAGTAAAAGATGTTAAAGATTGTTATATAGTTTTAGGACTTTTACATGTGCATTTTAATCCACTTGCTTCAAGATTTAAAGACTATATTGCCTTACCTAAGCAAAATGGTTACCAAACAATCCATACTACTTTATTTGACGCACAATCAATAATAGAAGCACAAATTAGAACATATAAAATGCACGAAACTGCAGAACTTGGAATTGCAGCACATTGGAAATATAAAAATGATAAAGAAGACTATAAAGCTGATTGGGTAAATGATATAGCAACCAATAGTTCTTTAGAAGAAAAAGACAATGATTTGGCATTTTATGAATACGCAAAAGATAGTTTATATGTTGAAGATATTGCAGTTTACTCTCCAAAAGGAGAGATTTTTACATTACCTAGAGGTTCGACTGCTCTTGATTTTGCTTTTGAAGTTCATTCACAAATTGGTCTTAAAGCAAGTCATGCTTATATAAACAGAGTAAAATCTCCATTGCTTACAAGTCTTAAAAATGGGGATATTGTAAGAATTGAGATAGATGATAACGCAAAACCAAGATGCTCTTGGCTTGATAGTGTGGTTACTGCTAGAGCTAAAGCTATGATTAAATCACATTGTAAACAAAGAATTTCAAGTATAGACCAAAAAGCTGGGTTAAGAATTTTGCAAACTATTTTTAGTGCTGATGAAGACAAAATAAATACTTGGATTGCAAATGAAAAACTATCAAAAAATGTTAAAAAATGCACTACAGATAATATTACTTTAAGTAAGGTTATAGATAGTCTTAAAAAATATTCAAAAAGAATTTGGCTAGTTAAAAATTATGATTTAAAAAAACAAAGAATAGAAAATCTTGTTGTATATTCAAACTATAAAATAAATAATGTGGATTTTGATTATTGTTGTAACCCAAAAAGAGGTGATGATATAGTTGCTTTTAAACATAATCATTCTGTTACAATTCATAATAAATTATGTGAAAGAGCAAGTAAATTAATGGAAGATTCTAAAGAAGAAATGGTGCTAATTAAATGGTCTAAGCATGCTCCTAAAAATTATAAAATGATTTTTTCTTTAGAGAATAAAAAAGGCACATTACTAGCATTATTAACAGAATTACTAAAACTACAAATCAATGTTAATAGTATTAATATTACAAAAAATGCTGATAGTTTATTGGAGTATTTTGAAATAGTTTTTGAAGTACCTGATAATCAAAATATAGAAATAGCAAAAGAAAAAATCAAAACAAAATGTAAAATCTATGAGTTTATATCATTAAAAGACGCTTATAGTGAATAAAGGATAAAGATGAATTTGAATGAAATTTATAATGATTTAGAACGCGGTGTATCAGAATTTATTGATTTAGAAAAAATTAAGAATTTGATTAAAAATTACTATGAAAAGGGCGAAGTATTTTATGTAAAAGCTGGGTTTGACCCAACTGCACCTGATTTACATTTAGGTCATAGTGTTATTTTAAACAAAATGAGATTTTTACAAAATCATGGTGCTATAGTTCAATTTTTAATAGGAGATTTCACTGCTCAAATAGGTGATCCAACAGGCAAAAGTGCTACTAGAAAACAATTAAGCAAGGAAGAAGTTTTAAAAAATGCAAAAACTTATGAAGAGCAAGTTTTTAAAATTTTAGATAAAGAAAAAACTGAATTAAAATTTAATTCAACTTGGCTTAATGCTTTAGGAGCAGTTGGCATAGTTGAACTTACATCAACTTTTAGTGTAGCTAGAATGCTTGAGAGAGATGATTTTACGAAAAGATTTAAAGAACAAAGCCCTATATCAATTAGCGAATTTTTATATCCACTTTTACAAGGTTATGATAGCGTTGCATTAAAATGTGATATTGAAATGGGTGGAACTGACCAAAAATTTAATTTATTAATGGGAAGAACATTACAAAGAACTTATAATACAGGTAAAGAACAAGGTATTATAATGTTACCACTTTTAGTAGGTCTTGATGGTGTTAATAAAATGAGTAAGAGTTTGGGTAATTATATCGGAGTTAGTGAAGAACCAAATTCTATGTATGCAAAATTACTTAGTATAAGTGATGAATTAATGAAAGAATATTACAATCTTTTAAGCTTTAAGACGACAAAAGAAATTAATGATATTTTTGACAATATTAAAAACAATACTCTACATCCAAAGGTTGCTAAAGAAAATTTGGCTTTAGAAATAGTTGAGAGATTTTGGGGTAAAGATTTAGCAATTAATGCGAAAAATGAGTTTGATAATATTCATAGTAAAAATGAAATTCCAAGTGATATTGCGGAGTTTAATTTTGATGAAGAACAATGGATTGTAAAACTAATGCAAGATACTAATTTGGCAAGTTCAGGTAGTGAAGCAAGAAGAGCTATAAAAGCTAATTCTGTAAGTGTTAATGGAGAAAAAATTAGCGATGAACAACTAAAAATAAGCAATGGTGAATTTATAATTCAAGTTGGAAAAAGAAAATTTGCAAAAGTAATAATAAAAGGATAATAATGAGCTTACCAGAATTAAAAATAAGAAATTTTACATTAAAAGTGCCGGTATTTCAAGGAGGTATGGGACTTGGAATAAGTTGGGATAAATTAGCTGGTAATGTTAGTTTAAATGGAGCTTTAGGTATTATTAGTTCGGTTGGAACTGGGTTTTATGAAAATAGAGCACATATTAACAAAGAACTAAATGGCAAACCTTATGGAAGTGAGAATTTTTATTCTACAAAAGGACTTAATGCTGTAATTACTAATGCTAGAAAAATCTGCAATGACTCACCATTAGGCTGTAATATAATGCATGCGTCAAATGAATATGAAAGAATAGTAAAAGACGCTTGCAATGTCGGTTTTAATGCAATTATTAGTGGTGCAGGATTACCTACAAATTTGCCAGAATTTACTAAAGACTTTCCTGATGTTGCATTAATTCCTATTGTATCATCAGCAAAAGCTCTTAAAATAATTTGTAAAAGATGGACTCAAAGATACGATAGATTGCCTGATGCAGTTGTTCTTGAAGGGCCTTTAAGTGGTGGTCATCAAGGATTTACATACGAGCAATGTATAGACCCAAATTATCAATTAGAAAAATTAATTCCTGAAGTAAGAGCTGAACTTAATGAATGGGGAGATAATATTCCTTTAATTGCAGCTGGTGGAATTTGGAATAAAAATGACATTTTAAATGCTATTAGTTTAGGTGCAAATGGGGTTCAAATGGGAACAAGATTTATAGGAACTTATGAATGTGATGCTGCACTTGAATTTAAACAAGTATTATTAGATGCTAAAAAAGAAGATATAGAATTGCTAAAAAGTCCTGTTGGCTATCCTGCTCGTGGTATTAGAACAAACCTTCAAAAAATGATAGAAGAAGGCACTGCTCCTAAAATTTCTTGTATAGCAAATTGTGTTGCACCATGTGAGCGTGGTAGGGGCGCTAAAAAGGTAGGATATTGTATTGCCGAAAGACTTTATGATGCTTATAGTGGAAAAAAGGAAAGTGGATTATTTTTTACAGGTGCTAATGGATATAGATTAAATAAGTTAATTAGTGTTAAAGAGTTGATTGAAAAATTAGTTAATGGTGAAGATGAATAAAATCTTACTATTATTACTAAGCGTTGTTTTGTTTGCTAGTAGTTTAAATGAAGAATTTGTTAATTTTGATAAGAGTTTTTTATTATCTAGCAAAACAGAACAATTAGCAATTCATCAGAGATTAAAAACTATATATATTAAAAGTATAATTTCTGATGATATTGATACCAAAAAAGAAGTTTTAAAAAGAATTATTTTAAGTTCAAAAACATTAAAACTTGACTCATCTACATATCAAAAAGAATTACAAGATTTAGGTATTAATCCTAATAAGATTTCATTTAATAACATAAATAATACTGATGCAAAAAAGACTAAAGATATAGCTAAAGAGCAAAAATCAATTAATACTCAAAATACCAAAACACAAAATACTAAAACTACAACAAATACTTTAAATTCTAAAAATATAAATAGTCAAAATAAGCCAGAAACAAAACAAGAAGAAGTAAAAAAAACTTATATAACTAAAATTAATAAGGCAAATAACACAATAGAAATATCATTAAAAGGAGATTTTGATAATAATATAAAAAGTATTATCTATAATACAAAAGAATTAAAAAATAAAATATTGGAATTTAATGCTGCTTTAGATATAGGAAAACAAAATTTCATAGATAAAAATTATGAAGTAAGTTTGGTTCAATTTAATCCGGAAAAAGTAAGATTTGTATTAAGGTCAAAATCTGATTTGAAATTAGATTATAAGATTGATAATAATGTTTTACTCATTACTATAGATGGTAATTTGCAAGAGCAAAATAAGCAAGAAAATACTACTCAAATAAAAAAATCTTCAGTTGAAGATAAAAAAGAATTAGATAATAATACTAAAGTAAATAATAATGTAAAAAACGCTACTACTAACGATAAAAACAAACAAGAAAGTAGTATAAATACGAAGCTAGATAGTAATGATAATGCTGCAAATAATATTGCAAATGATAAAAACAAAAAACCTATAACAATTACAAAAGCCGTTAAAAAAGATAATGGGGTTTTATTGACTTTAAACAACTCTTTATCAAATGATGATATTAAAACTTTTAGCTATAACAACAATCAAATTTTAGAATTTGACGCAGTTTTAAATGGTGGTAGGAAGAATTATGATTTTAAAACATACTCTATTAGTGTTTTACAATTTAATCCTAAAAAGGCAAGAGTGGTTTTATACTCTAAGAATACTAAAAAAATATTTTTTAATATAAATAATAATTCTTTAGAAGTAAGCACTGATGAGATTAGTGAAAAATTTGAAGTTGGATTTAAAAAATCAAATTTATTAATTACTTTAGACGCAGGTCATGGTGGAAAAGATGTAGGTGCAACTGCTTTTGGCAGATATGAGAAAAACATTACTCTATCAATAGTTCTAAAATTAGAAAAAGCTCTAAAAAACAAAGGGTATAAAGTATTTTTAACAAGAAAAAAAGATGTTTATATAAATCTAAGAGATAGAACTAAAATGGCAAATGATAAAAAAAGTGATTTATTTATAAGTATTCACGCAAATTCTATCGGGGATAAGACAAAATTTGATAAAATATATGGAATTGAGACATATTTTCTCTCTCCAGCTAGAAGCGAAAGAAGTAAAAACGCAGCTGCAATAGAAAATAAAAGTGATATTGAAGAGATGAATTATTTTTCTAAACAAACTTTTTTGAATTTTTTAAATAGAGAAAAAATTATTTCATCTAATAAGTTAGCTATTGATATACAAGGTGGTATTTTAAATAATATACCTAAGGGATATTTAAAGCGAGATGGTGGCGTAAAAGAAGCTCCTTTTTGGGTTTTAGTTGGTGCTTTAATGCCTGCTGTTTTGATTGAAGTTGGCTATATATCACATCCTATTGAAGGTAAAAATATCGCAGATAGTGCTTATCAGGATTATTTGGTAAATGGTATTGTAAATGGAATTGAGAGTTATTTTGTTAAAAACAAATAAGGAAGTTTTATGAAAAAGGCGAATTGGATTTTAAAAAATGATGAGATTTTTTCTTTAGATTTTGATGATTTTTATTACAACATAAAAGAACCTTTAAAAGAAAGAAATGGAATTTATATAGATAATGCTTTTAGTAACGCATTTAATAAATTAACTATTTTAGAACTTGGTTTTGGATTGGGTTTAAATTTCTTTTTAAGCGCAAAAAGAGCTATTGATTTAGGCATAAAACTCCATTATGTAGCGATTGAAAATTATTACCAAAGTATTGATGATATAAGATATTTTTGTAATAAATTTGGTATAGAGTTAAATAATAATTTTATTAATGATTACCCACCTTGTAAAGATGGAATTTATAGAATAGAATTTGATGGCGTTGTTCTTGACTTGGTATTTCAAGATGTAAATATTGCTTTAAAAGATTTAGATTTTTTAGCTGATGTTGTATATGCTGATGGTTTTTCTCCTAATAAAAATAAAGAAATGTTTTCTAAAGAGACTTTAAAATATGTCAAAAAGCTATTAAAATTAACTGGTAAATTAGTTAGTTATAGTTCAAATTCTGATTTTAAAAAATCTTTAATTGAATTAGGATTTGAAATACACGATATTAATTTGGGAATAAAAAGAGAAAGCACTCTTGCTATATTAAAACATAAAGATTTGCAAGATGATATAGAAGGATATTTTCATAAAAACTATTTAGAAGTTAATAATATAGCAATTATTGGTGGTGGTATTGCAGGTGCTACAATAGCTTATGAACTATCAAAGTTAGGTAAAACTATTAGTGTATTTGAGCAAAGCCATACTTTAGCAAACGAAGGAAGTGGAAATAAAATAGGGTTATTAACAGCATTAATTCAAAATCCATCAAGTTTGTTAGGAGAATTTAGTCAGTTTTCGTTTTGGCATAGCTCAAAATTTTATAAAAAATTAGGCTATAACCTAGAAGGGATATTAGAGCACGCATATACTGATGAATTAAGAGAAAGATTTAAACTGCAAAAGGATAATCCATTAATTAAATTACATTTTGATTTTGCATATTTAAAAGATGGTGGGACATTAGAACCCTGTAAATTAGTTCCTAAAATTTTTGCAAAATCTAATACTAGGATATTTTTAAATTATAAACTAAATAGTTTTAGAGAATTTTATGATAGAGTTGAGCTTGATTTTGATAATAAGACTATGATTTTTGATGCTGTAATATTTGCTAGTGGTGCATATTCTAAAGAAATCTTTAGTAATTTACCATTATCAGTAGTAAGAGGTCAGGCAACTTGGCTAAAAAATAAAATTAAATATAAGCACCCAATTAGCTCAAAAGCTTATATAACTGGAGCAAAAGATGGGATTATTTTATTAGGTGCTACTTATGATAGAAACTTAATTGCTGAAGCAAGTAGAGAGTATGATGATATTAATATAAATAATTTTAAAGAAATTTTTAAAGCTGATTTTAGTGATTTGGTAATAGGTAATAGGGTTGGTTATAGAAGTTATTCTTCAGATAGATTTCCTATTGTTGGAGCTTATTTCAATGAAGAAAAATATAAAAATCTTTATAAATCTTTACAATTTGATAAACATAAACCGCAAGTAAATTCTCCAAGAAGTAGGATTTTTATAAATACAGCTCATGGTTCAAGGGGTTTATCTAGTGCGATAACATCTGCAAGATTAATTGCTAGTTATTTTAACAACACACCTAGTGGAATGTTTAAAAGATACGAACACGCACTTCATCCTGCTAGATTTTTAATAAGGGATTTAAAAAAAGGCTTAGTTAAAGATTAGGAATTTAAATTTCTAATTTTGCTATTAAAAACTAATAACAATTCAATATTAATTTCTTTAAAAAAGCGTAATTTTTATATTTTAGTATTAAAAATATATATTGATTTAGCACAAACTTAATTATATTTTTTATTTAAAACTAGTGCGAAAAAATACCAAATAATTATTTAAAAATGTTAAAGTTAGGGCTATTAAATTATCAGGATTTGTATTGAAAAAGATTGTATTTTTATTAATTAGTGCTTTTGTTTTTTCAAAGGAATTAAGTGATGAAAAGTTATTTAAATTAGCCGAGACAATTAGCGGAAGAAATGTTGAGTGTAACGGACATGATTATTTTGTAAATTTAAATAATTATATAGATGAGCTAAATAAAGCTTATAATGATAAAAATATTTATCAAAATCCTATAAAAGATTATGATAAATATTATGATTATTTTCAATATTGGGCTTATCAAAGCATTGGCAATAAAAGATTATTTGATGAGTTTAATAATGAAATAAATAATTTTTGTAGCAATAACAAGGAGCATTTTATAAAGCTTTCTTCTAAAAATTATCAAAAATCTTGTGAGAATTTTACTCAAAGGCTAGGAATGAGAGCTTTTGGCTCTATTAATAAATTTATTAAGCTTGATGATATTTATATTGA
This sequence comes from Campylobacter sp. RM12651, assembly GCF_022369475.1. Taxonomy (NCBI): domain Bacteria; kingdom Pseudomonadati; phylum Campylobacterota; class Epsilonproteobacteria; order Campylobacterales; family Campylobacteraceae; genus Campylobacter; species Campylobacter sp. RM12651. Next base: position 1,016,918 of record NZ_CP059600.1, on the reverse strand, counting down.
ATTTTTAAAGATAGAAAATCCAGAAGATAGCATTGCATATCTTAACGAAATTAGCCCAAATTATTATCAGTTAGATTTTTTATTAAAAATAGCTTTATTAGCTAAAAAAGATATGAAAATAATAGAGTTTTTAGCTAAAAATAATACAAATATTAATTCAGGTTATGAGAGTGCGATTTTTTATGCACTTGATTATTATGAAGCATTAGAATATTTATTAGAAAACAAAGCCAATGTTAATTATGTAAATGCTCTTGGTAAAAGTGCGATTTTTTATGCAGTTGAAATCAGTGATATTAAAACTATAAAATTACTTATAAAATATGGGGCTAATCTTAATTTACAACAAATTGATAGTGAAGAAGAGCTAAAAACAAATCTTCCTTATTATATTTCTTTTTGCTCTTACATTCATCCTGCAAAGACTTTGGTAATACACGCAGCGTCTTTAGCGAATTTAAATACCTTAAAATTGCTTATAGAAAATAAGGCTGATTATACGATAAGCGATAATTTTGGATTAAATGCACTAGATTATGCGATGATTTATAACAATAAAGAAAATATTGAGTATTTAAAAAAATTAGGATTAAAGGAGAAAGAACAATGAAAACAGCGTTTGTAACAGGTGCTAGTAGTGGTTTTGGAAAAGCGATTGCTAAAAGACTTTTAAAGAATAATTATAAAGTAGTAGTTCTTGCAAGACGCAAGGAAAAATTATTAGAATTTGAAAATGAATTTAAAAATAATGTATATATAGCAGAAGCTGATGTAAGAGATATAAATGCTTTAAAAAATGTTGTAAATAATTTACCTAATGATTTTAATAAAATTGATGTTTTAGTTAATTCAGCAGGATTAGCATTGGGTTTAGGAGAGTTTTATAAATTAGATTTAGCAGATATTGAAACTATGGTTGATACTAATATAAAAGGGCTTTTATATGTAACTCATTTGATTTTACCAAGAATGCTTGAAAACGGCGGACACATATTTAATTTTGGTTCAGTTGCTGCTAATAATCCTTATTTTGGTGGTAATGTATATGCAGGAACTAAAGCTTTTGTGGGTCAATTTAGCCACGCATTAAGAAATGATGTAAGAAAAAATAATATAAAAATTACTGATATTGCACCGGGATTATGTAAGACAGAATTTAGCGAAGTGCGTTTTAAAGGCGATAAAATTGCAGCTGATAAAGTTTATGAAAATACAAAATACCTTGATGCAGAAGATATTGCTGATGCAGTTATTAGTATTATTAATTTAAAAGACCATGTAAATATAAATAGAATAGAACTAATGCCTGTTACTCAAACTTGGGCAGGTTTTCACATACAAAAGGATAATGAATGAAATATTTAAAAATAGAAGGTAATGCAAAATTAAGTGGTAGCGTAGAAATTAGTGGAGCTAAAAATGCAGCTTTACCATTACTTGCTGCTGCTTTACTTATTAAAGGAAAATGCACTTTAACAAATCTTCCTTTAGTATCAGATATTAAGACTATGTTAAGATTGCTTGAGAATTTAGGAGCTACATATGAACTAAACAATCATAGCGTTACAATTGATTCAAGTAATGTATTTAATACAAAAGCACTTTATGATATTGTTCGCAAAATGCGTGCTAGCATATTGGTTTTAGGACCTTTGCTTAGTAGATTTAAAATTTGCGAAGTATCTTTACCAGGTGGCTGTGCTATAGGACAACGCCCAATTGATATGCACTTAAGTGCTTTAGAGAAAATGGGTGCTAATATTGAATTAGTTGATGGCTATGTAAAAGCTAGTGGAGAGTTGGTTGGAGCTAAAATACATTTTGATAAAATTTCTGTTGGTGCTACTGAAAATACAATTTTAGCAGCAGTTTATGCTAAAGGTGTAACTACTATAATAAATGCAGCTTGTGAGCCTGAAATCGTTAATTTATGTGAGTTTTTAGTAAAAGCAGGTGTTAATATAAAAGGTATTGGGACAAATACTATTGAAATCACAGGAGTAACCAAATTAAATACTGATTTTACTTGCGAAATTATTCCTGATAGAATTGAAGCAGGAACATATCTTTGTGCAGGTGCTATTACAAAATCAAATATAGAAGTTAAAAATATAATTCCAGAGCATTTAGGTGCATTATTATCAAAATTTGATGAAATGGGAATTAAATACGAAACTTTAAAAAATAGTATTAAAGTATATTCAAGCGATTATAAAGCGGCAAATATCAAAACTAGCGAATATCCAGGCTTTCCTACTGATATGCAAGCTCAATTTATGGCTTTATGTCTTAAGGCAAATGGAGAAAGCATTATTGATGAAAGATTATTTGAAAATCGTTTTATGCATGTAAGTGAGCTAAATCGTATGGGTGCAAATATCAAGCTAAATGGACATATTGCTAATGTTAAGACTTCTAATTTACAAGGTGCTGAAGTGATGGCAACTGATTTAAGAGCTAGTTCGGCATTAATTTTAGCTGCACTTGCTGCAAATGGGACTACTAATATTCATAGAATTTATCATTTAGAGCGTGGATATGAGAATTTGTGTGAGAAATTAAGTAAATTAGGTGCGAAATTAGTTGAATTAAAGGAAGAAGAATGACAATTAATGAAGCGTTAGAAAATATAAAATCACTTAATCACACTCAAAACACCGAAATTATTAATTTATTTGATGCAAAAGGAAGAGTTTTAGCGAATGATTTTTATGCTAAATGCAATGCTCCTTTATTTACAAATTCTGCAATGGATGGCTATGCTTTAAAGGCTAGTGAGTTTAAAAATGGTCTTAAAGTTTTAAAGACTATTTTTGCAGGAGATATGAGTGAATGCGAGATTAAAAGTGGCGAATGTGTAAAGATTATGACAGGTGCAAGAGTGCCAAAGGGTGCTGATAGTGTTTTAATGGTTGAAAACTCTATTATTAAAGATGATTTAATGTATGCTACAAGTGATAATTTAAAAGTAGGTGAAGCTATAAGATATGAAGGCGAAGAATACAAAAAAGGCGAATTAATTATCAAAAAAGGCGTAATTACTGATGAAATTATTATGATTTTAGCTAGTAATGGAGTTTTTAATATTGAAGTTATTAAAGAAATAAAAGTTGGTATTTTTGCAAGTGGTCTTGAGATTATTGAGCCTTATTCAAATGGATTTGGTGTTTATAATTCTAATGCTTATGGAATTTATTCTGCTTTTAAGAGTTTTTCTAAACCTTATTATTTAGGGGTTTTAAAAGATGAATATGAGTTCGTTTTAAATTCTTTAAAAGGTGCTTTAGATAATTTTGATTTAGTTGTAAGTATCGGAGCTGCAAGTGTAGGTGATGCTGACTTTATCAAAAAAGCTTTAGATGAGCTAGGTTTTAAGCCTATTTTTACTAAGGTAAAAATGAAACCTGCAGGTCCTGTTAGCTTATATTTTAAAGATAATAAATATATTTTGGTTTTACCGGGTAATCCTATGAGCGCTTATATTGGGGCTTTAATTTATGCAAGAGCTTTAATTTATAAAATGCAAGGAATTGTATATGAAAAGCCAAGCTTTTTATATCCTATATCAATGGATTTAAAGATTAAAAATAATAAAGAAAATGTAGTTATTGGAAATATTATAAATGATACTTTTGTTCCGTTTAATAATGCAAAACTTAGTAGCGGACAAATTACCCCATTAAATAAATGCACTCATTACATAATTTGTCCTATTGATTGTGATATTAAGCAAAACGATAAAGTAAGAGTTTATGAACAAAGTATTTAGTTTATTTGTATTAAGTGGGGTTTTGTTTGCTAATAATTTAAGCGATGAATTATTAAAACATTGGAAAAAACAAGATGAATTTTTAGAAATAAAAAGCCTTAGTTTTAATCCTAATATTAATAATTGCAAAATTATTACATATCCAAATCTTGGCAAACAAGGATTTTTTAAAGCAAATTGCAATGATAAAGATATGCAAATATCTTTTAAATTACAAGCTCTTACTAAGGTTTATATTTTAAAAAAAGATGTCTTAAAAGATGAAGAAATAGGACTATTTGATTTAAAAAGTGAAAAAATTGATTTTTCAAAATTACCTTATAATGCTTTAAGAACACTTGATAATAGTATTAAGTTTAAAAGCAAAGTAAGAGCAGGTAGTATTATAAAAACCTCTATGCTAATGCCAAATTATTTAATTAATAAAGATGATAGTGTAGTTGGTATTTTAGATGATGGAGATTTGAGTGTGTTTGTTGATTTAATAGCCTTGCAAAGTGGAGTAAAAGGTCAAAGAATTCGCCTTAAAAACACTCAAGGACACAATCTAACTGGCGAAATAATTAATGAAAAACAGGTCTTAATAAAATGAGATTTTTAGTAGCGATTAATGGAGCTAGTGGAGTTAATTTGGCTTTAAAATTAGCTAAGGTATTAAGCAAAGAAAATGAAGTATATTTAATCCTTAGTAAAGGTGCTTTAAAGGTTTTAAAAGAAGAAAATAATAAAAAATTGAAAAAATACATTAAAAATACAAATATTACTCTTTTAAAAAATGATGATTTAGCTGCACCTGTATCAAGTGGGAGTTTTAAGCTTGATGCAGCGTTTTATTATGCTAGTAGTGATTTTTTAGCAAAGGCTAGTTATGGTTTTAGTGATACTTTAATTCTAAGAAGTTTTACCGTAAATCTTAAAGAAAATAGAAAAATCATAATAGCTCCAAGAGAAATGCCATTAAATGAATTAATGCTTAAAAATATTTTAAAATTAAATAAATTAGGCTGTATAATAGCCCCTGCAATTTACGCTAAATATTCTAAGAGTTCTTTTAAAGAATTTGTAATAGGTAAATGGTGTGATTTGCTTGGAGTTGAATATAAAAAATTTAAAAGATGGAAAAGCGAATGAAAAAAGCAATTTATCCAGGCACATTTGATCCGATAACAAATGGGCATTTAGATGTAATAAAAAGGGCTTTAAAAATTTTTGATAAATTAATAATAGCAGTTGCTAAAAATGATAAAAAAAAGCCTGATTATGATTTAGAAACTAGGATTAATTTAGTAAAAAATGCAACAAATGGATTGAATGTAGAAGTAATAGGGTTTGACAATTTATTAGTAGATTTTGCAAAAGAGCAAAAAATATATACCATTGTAAGGGGTTTAAGGGCTGTGAGTGATTTTGAATACGAGTTACAAATGCACTATGCAAATGCTGAATTAAACGAAGAAATTGACACTATTTATTTAATGCCAAGCCTTAAAAATGCCTTTATTTCAAGCTCAATTGTAAGAAGCATTAAAGCTCATGGTGGAGATATTTCAAAATTAGTTCCATCTAGTATTTTAAAGGATTTAAAATGAATTATTACGCTTTTGAAGGAATTGATACTCTAGGCAAAAGCACTCAAATTAAGCTTTTACAAGAATTACCAAATTCTTATTTTAAATTCCAGCCGATTTTTGTAAAAGAACCCGGCGAAACTACTTTAGGAATAAAATTAAGAGAATTGATTTTAAATGACGAAATGAGTAAAAAGGCTAGAATGTTTTTGTTTTTAGCTGATAGGGCTGAATTATTTTCAAAAATTGATTTTGCTAAAGAATTTATTATAGCTGATAGGAGTTTGTTTTCTCATTTAGCTTATGAAGTTGATAGTGATTACAAACAATTATTGGATTTTAATTTATTTGCAACTAATAATGTTTTACCTAATCATATAATATTTTTTAAAGGCAGTAAGGAATTATTAGAAAGTAGATTAAATAATAAAAGCCTTGATAAAATAGAGCAAAAAGGCGTAGAATATTTTTTAAAAGTTCAAGAAAATTATGAAGCGATTTTTAAGGCTTTAAATTTAAAAGTTTTTACAATAGATGCAAGTCTTAGTATAGATAAAATAAATACAATGATTAAGGAGTATATAAATGATACATGCAATTAAAGGAATGAATGATTTATTAGATGATGATGCGTTAATTTACGAAAAGATTATAAAAACTTGTGAAGAAGTAGCAAAAACTTATGGTTATAGCTATATTGAAGTGCCACATTTAGAAGTTACTCCGCTTTTTAAAAGAAGCGTAGGAGAAAGTAGCGATATAGTTGGTAAAGAAATGTATGAGTTTTTAGATAAAAGCGGGGATAGTGTATGTCTTAGACCTGAAGGAACTGCTGGGGTTGTAAGAGCTTTTATTGAACATAAGATGGATAAAGCTGGAGTTGTTAAAAGATGGTTTTATCACGGCTCAATGTTTCGCTATGAAAAACCACAAAGAGGTCGTTATAGAGAATTTCATCAATTTGGCTTAGAGTGTTTTAATATAGCTAATGTTTATGAAGACGCTAGTGTGATTATGATACTTGCTAAAATCTTTAAAAAACTTGATATTAATTATACTTTAAAAATCAATTCTTTAGGCTCGCCTGAATGCCTTCAAAACTATAGAAAAGCATTAAGAGAATATATTGCAAACATTGAAAATAGTTCTGGTTTTAAATTCTGTGCTGATTGTGCTAAAAGAACACAAACTAATGTTATTAGAGTATTAGATTGTAAAAACGATGAATGTGCTAAACACTTAATAAACGCTCCTAAATTAAGTGAGTTTTTAGATGATGAGAGTAGGGCTGATTTTATTAAATTACAAGAGATTTTAAAAGATAATGAGATTAGTTTTGTAATTGATGAAAGATTGGTTCGCGGGCTTGATTATTATTCAAAAACAGCATTTGAGTTTGAAAGTAGCGAAATAGGTGCAAAGGCTGCAATAGCTGGTGGTGGAAGATATGATTATTTGGTTGAGTATTTAGGCGGAGCTAAAAGCTATGGCGTTGGATTTGCTATGGGTGTTGAGCGTGTTATGGATATTTTAAGAAGTAAAAATATAGAGCAAAAATTACAAAATACTTATTTTTGTATATTAGATGAAGAATTATTGCCAATTGCTTATAAATTAGTTGATAATTTAAGAGAAAACGGAAAAACAATTAATCTAAATTACGAAGCAAAAAAATTAGCAAAACATTTAAATATAGCAAATAAACAAAACTATAAATACTTTATTGCAATTGGTAGTGATGAAGCTAGTAAAAATGAAGTATTTTTTAAAGATTTAGAAAGTGGCGAACAAAAAAGTATAAAATACGATGAATTAAAGGAAATTTTATGAATGATTATGGCATAGATATTTGGGGAGATGATAATTTTATCATTAAAAATGGCAAGGTATGTTTAAAATATGGAAGCGAACCTGCCATTATTGATATAGTAAATACTCTTTTAGATGATGGATATAAAGGTCCTATAATTTTAAGATTTAATCATTTGATTAAAAAACAAATAGAACAAATCTATATAAATTTTAATAATGCCATTAAAGAATTTGATTATCGTGGTAGTTTTAATGCTGTTTATCCACTAAAAGTCAATCAATTTCCTGGTTTTGTAAAAAGTCTTGTAAAACTTGGTAAAAATCTAAATTATGGTCTTGAAGCTGGTAGTAAAGGAGAATTATTATTAGCTATGGCTTATAACAACGAAAATGCTCCAATAACTGTTAATGGTTTTAAAGATAAAGAACTAATAACAATGGGCTTTATCGCTGCTGAAATGGGGCATAATATAACTTTAACTATTGAAGGTATTAATGAGCTTGAAGTAATTATCAAAACAGCAAAAGAGCGTTTTGGGATAAAACCAAAAATCGGTCTTAGAGTAAGGCTACATTCTTTAGGTAGTGGCACTTGGGCTAAAAGTGGTGGGATTAATTCAAAATTTGGTCTAACATCAACTGAATTAATAGAAGCAGTAGGGCTTTTAAAAGAAAATGATTTATTAGATTGTTTTACTATGATACATTTTCATATAGGTTCACAAATTAATGAAATACATCCTTTAAAAAAAGCTTTAAGTGAAGCAGGAAATATTTATTTTGAATTACGCAAAATGGGTGCAAATAACCTTGAAAATATTGATATTGGTGGTGGTTTAGCAATTGAGTATTCACAATTTCAAAAGACTTCTCAAAGAAACTATACTTTAAGCGAATATGCAAATGATATTGTATTTATTCTAAAAACTCTTGCAGCACAAAAACAAGAAATAGAGCCAAATATTTATATAGAAAGTGGTCGTTTTGTAAGCGGTTCTCACGCAGTATTAGTAGCACCTGTTCTTGAACTATTTTCTCAAGAATATTCAGAAAGCAAAATGCAGTTAAAAGAAAAAAACCCACAATTAATAGATGAATTATGCGATTTATACAAAAATATAAAGCCAAGCAATGCAGTAGAATATATGCACGATAGTTATGATCATTTAGATAGTATTTTAACCTTATTTGACTTAGGATATGTAGATTTACAAGACCGCTCAAATGCCGAAATATTGGTTCATCTAATAGGTAAAAAAGCAGTTTCTATGCTAAGTCCAAAACATTTATTAAGAACTCAAAAAGAAGTTCAAGAAAGATATTTGGTCAATTTTTCAATGTTTCAAAGTTTGCCAGATTTTTGGGGCTTAGGGCAAGAATTTCCTATAATGCCACTTGATAGATTAGATACTCAACCAACAAGATCAGCTAGTATTTGGGATATAACTTGTGATAGTGATGGAGAAATATCGTTTGATGCTGCTAAGCGTCCTTTATTTTTACACGATGTTGATGTAGAGCAAGAAGATTATTTCTTAGGATTTTTCTTAGTTGGTGCTTATCAAGAAGTATTAGGAATGAAGCATAATTTATTTACCCATCCAACTCAAGTTAGTATTGATATTGATGATAAAGGTTATGAGATTGAAAGTATTATTGAAAGTCAATCAATTAGGGATATTTTAGAAGATTTAGACTACGATATTCGTGAAATTGATGAAAAAATTCAAGATAAAATAAATTCTTCGGAATTAATAAATGAAAAAACTAAAAAACATATTTTAGGTGAGCTTTTCATATTTATGCACGATAATGGATATTTAAAGAAAATTTAAAAGGAGAGAATATGCAATTTTCAGAAAAAATTAAAGGTTTGGAAGAATCAATAACTTTAGCAATTACAGCTAAGGCAAAATTACTAAAAGAACAAGGCGTAAGAGTTATTAGTTTTAGTGCAGGAGAGCCTGACTTTGATACTCCGCAAGTTGTAAAAAATGCAGCTATTAAAGCGATAAATGATGGATGCGGAAAATACACTCCAGTATCTGGAACTACTGAAGTTTTAAAAGCAATTTGCACTAAGCTTAAAAAAGACCATAATTTAGATTATGAGACAAGTGAAGTAATAGCAAATGTTGGTGCTAAACATAGTTTATTTAATGCAATTCAAGCACTTGTTTGTGATGGTGATGAAGTAATAATCCCAGCTCCTTATTGGGTAACTTATCCAGAGCAAGTTAAGTATTCAGGTGGAGTTCCTGTGATTGTAACTCCTAAAAAAGATTTTAAAATCAGTGCTGATGAATTAAAAGCTGCAATTACACCTAAGACGAAAATATTAATATTAAATAATCCTAGTAATCCTAGCGGAGCTTTATATTCAAAAGATGAATTAATGGCATTAGCTAAAGTTTTAGAAGGCACTAGTATTGTTGTATTAGCTGATGAAATGTATGAAAAATTAGTTTATGATGGAGAATTTGTAGCGTTTGCAAGTTTAAGCGAAGATGCACTAAAACGCACGGTTACAATAAATGGACTTAGCAAATGTGCTGCAATGCCAGGATATAGATTTGGTTATAGTGCTAGTAAAAATAAAGAATTGAATAAATTAATGAAAAATCTTCAAGGTCAATGCACAAGTAATATTTGTAGTATAACTCAAGCTGCTGCAGTTCCTGCTTTAGTTGGAGAGATTGATAAAGATATTGAGATGATGAAAAAAGAATTCAAAAAAAGAAGAGATAAAGCTTGTGAAATGATTAATAGTATTAATGGGCTTAAATTAAGCGTAAAACCTAGCGGGGCGTTTTATTTATTTATTGATTGCTCTAGTATTAATCCTGATGATGTTGAGTTTTGTGCTAAGCTTTTAGATGATAAAAAAGTAGCTTGTGTGCCAGGAAGTGGATTTGGCATGAGTGGGTATTTTAGAATTTCTTATGCAACTTCAATGGAAAATATCATAGAAGGTATAGAAAAAATCGCAGAATTTGTAAAGGAATATAAGTGAGTAAAATCGCTATAAGTATTTTAAGTGGAGGGCTAGATAGCTGCGTTAGCACTGCTTGTGCTATAAATGAAGGCTATAAAGTAATAGCCCTTCATTTTAATTATAGTCAAAGAACAGAGCAAAGAGAATTGCAAGCTTTTAATGAAATTTGCAAGTTTTATAATATAGAAAAATTAGTTGTGGATATGGATTTTTTCAAACAAATTGGTGGCTCTAGTTTAACTGATATGAGTTTAGAAATTCCAAAAGATGAATTAGGTAAAAATGGTAAATTACCAAATACTTATGTGCCTTTTAGAAATGGGATTTTTTATAGTATTGCTGCTGCTGTTGCACAAAGATTTAATGCTAGTGCGATTTATACGGGTTTAGTTAGTGAGGATTCTAGCAATTATCCTGATACTACTTTAGATTTCGTTGAAAAAACCACTTCGTTTATAAAAGAAGGTAGTGGAGAAGATATTAAAATAATTACTCCTTTAATCAAGCTAAAAAAATCAGAAATAGTAAAACTTGGAATGAGCCTAAAAGCACCTTTAGAGCTTAGTTATAGTTGTTATGATAGTAATGATTTAGCTTGTGGTAAATGTGAATCTTGCCAATTAAGACTAAAAGGCTTTAGCGAAGCTGGATTTAATGATTTGATAAAATATCAGTAAGATAAGATTTAAAATAAGAATTTAAAATTCTTATTTTAAATTCTATTAAAAGGAAAAATTATGCTAAAGGTTATTTCTAAGATTGATGGATATATCATTTCTTATATGTCTTTTTTGATGTTTTTTAAATATTTGTCTGATTATATTGCTTCAAATGTTTCAATTCAAATTCTTTTATCATTTGTGTTTATGTATTTAATCAAACTAGCCTATCAACAATTTTTAAAAATAGAATATAAAAATATACAAAATAAAAATCAGATTTTTTCTATGTTTAAAATAGGCTTATTGCCAGCTATTTTATTATATTTTTTATGTGTGGATTTTTACGAAGCTTTTTTTACTAATTATATGAGCTTTTTGTTTATTAAATTTCCTATTGTTTTTTTAAATTCTTTTTTAAATATTTTATTTTTCGTAATTTTAATAATTATTTTAGCTTTTGTTTTGGGTTATATTAAATACTCTCAAGATAAAGATTTAGCTAATAATTTATGATAATAATTTTAAATAAGTTCTAAAATTTATGAACTTATTTATTAATTTTTATATTAAATTTGCGTCTTTTAATATCTCTTTTATCGCTTCTGCACTATCTTTGCTTTTTAGATTTATGATTAATATATCATCAATATTTACAGAGTATTTTTTACCTGCGTATTTTATTATGGTTTTTTTGAGATTTTCCTTACCAAGTTCTGTAAATAAATCTTCGTAATAATAGCTAGAAATCACCATATTAATACTATCTTGTATATAATCATTTTCGTTATTAACATTATCTCCTATGATTTTTAAACTTAAAGTAATTTTTTTAAGCCCGTTTGATTTTGAATACAAATCGGTCTCAAAATTATTAATTTCTATACTATTTGCAAATGCAAAAATACTAAAAAATATTAGCATTATTTTTTTCATAATTGTTCCTTATCGCAAAATTGATAAAATGTCTTTACCACTTGATTTGTCTTTGCCTTTAGTCTAAACAAATTCTCATACGATTTATCACTTCCATTAAAAATAATTTTAAAATTATTAGGATTTGAACTTCTTGATAATGCAACATATAGCTGACCTTGTGCAAAAATCCTATCACATTTGCAAATTAACTTATCAATACTCATTCCTTGACTTTTATGTATAGTAATAGCATATGATAATTTTAGTGGGAATGCTTTTAATATAGCATCAGGCTTGGTATCAACCAAATTAGGATTAACCCTATAGCTAGCTGCTATTTCAGGGTCATTAAAGTATAAAAATTCTTTAGGATAAACTGAATAAATCATTCTATTAGATTTAATCTTTAGTTCCTGCTCACTTTTATCCCACGCAATTATTTCTCCTTGCATTCCATTATAATAATTATCAGAATTATAAGTAAAAATAACTTTAGCTCCAATTTTAAAAATAAATTCTTCTTCAATTGGTTGAGCTTTTAGCCATTGTTTAAATTCTTTTTCTTGTTCTTCATTTAATTCTGTATTTTTTTTAATACTTGAGTTAAAAACATATTCTTCATCATCAATTTTTTTAAGTTTAGCATTATTTATATTTTTTGCTTCTTCATTGGTGCCACAAATAATTGTATAATCATCATAATTATTTATATCATCTTGAATTTTATACTTTTTAAAATACTCTATGCAAGTATTAGTTATATTGCCAATCCTAATACTTCTTAGATTTTCATAAAATTCCTTATCTTCCATTCTGTGCTGGGTAATTAACTCAATCACCTTAAAATTACATTCATTCCAATATTTAGAGCAAAAAGCATAATTTCCATCGGATTTTACAGGTTCGAGTTGATAAAAATCTCCAACTATTAGTAATTTTATATTGCTATAACCAAAAAGCCTTGAATAAATCATATCAAAAACATCACTACTAATCATTGAAATTTCATCTATTATTATTAAATCTATATTTGATAAAGACTTATTTAAAGCCATTAAATCATCTTTACTTGTTTTTAGCTCATTAATGTTTTTAGCTAGGCGTAATTTAAAAAATCTATGAACAGTGTCTCCACCAATATTAATAGCAGCAAGTGCAGTGCTTGCTAAGACTATGGTTTTAAAAGCTTCACTTTTTATGATTTTTTCTATGGTGTAGGATTTTCCAACTCCTGCACCACCTGTTAAAAATACATTTCTTCCTTGCTTTAATAAATCAATGATATGTTTAATTTGATTCATCTAAGATATTTACTTTATAGTTTTTAGTAGTAAGATTATTTAATCTTAACATTAAATCATCAAAATTATCTCCATCATAAGGATAAAAAGCTACACAATCTCTTGCTTTAGTATTTAAAAAATCATATATTTCATTACTTATTATTTGTGTTTTTTCTTTACTTGTTCCAGAAAATAATATTATTATTCCACTATCTAGTTCAAATACACAATCAGTTTTTCTTAAAATACTAGCAATTACTTTTCTATGCTCTTCATCAGGGCTTTTGATATAAGTAAGACAAAATTCAAAATCTATATCATAAAAATACCTATAAATATTAGCAGTAAAAAATTCTACAACTTTTCTCATATCTTCTTTTTTAAACATTTGCATAACACAACTCCTTTTTATTCATTTCTTAAAGTTTTTAATACATCAATTTTACTTGCTTTATATGCTGGATAAAGTGATGATAACACTACTATTAAACTAGCACCTAAAATAATAAAACAAAAATCACTTATACTTAAATTAATAGGTAATTTTGAACTACCATAAACATCAGCTGGTAAAGAAATAATATCAAAAGTATCTAAAAACCAAAGTCCAAAAAATCCTAATAAACAACCAAAAATAATTCCGATAAATCCTATAAAACAACCAATGGTAAAAAATGATTTTTGTATTTCGCTTTTGCTTGTTCCTAACGCTAAAAGTAGGGCTATTTCATTTCTTCTATTTAAAACTATCATAAATAAAGAAGTAATTATATTTAAACTAGCAATAATTACTATCATCATTAAAATAAAAAATAATGCTTTTTTTTCTAAGTCAATTGCACTTAAAATATTGCCGTTTTGCTCCCACCAGCCAACTAAAAAATAATTATTTTTGTATTTTTCATTTAATTTTTTAATTTCTTCTTTAGGATTTGCAGTATCTATGTGAATGCCTGTAATCTCATTATTTTTTAATACCTTTTGTAAATCTTTAATATCTACATATACATATGATGAATCATAAGCATTTAGACCTGAATGAAAAGTATTATTTACATAAAAACTTTTTATATTAGGTGTAATACTAAAAGCATTTGCATTAAGATTTGTAAAAATTATATGTATTTTATCTTCTTTATTAACTTCTAATCTTGAAGCTAGTAAATTGCCTAAAATTGCAGGAAATTTCAAATTAGAATTTAAATAATAATCTTTAAAAATTTTATTTACTTCTTTTTCTTTTTCAAAATCAATCCCAAAAATTATAGCACCTCTCATTTCATTACCATATTTAATAGCAGCTTGTGTTTGAATAAAAGGACTAATTTTATAATCTTTACTTAATTCATTTATTAATTCTTCATCAATTAATGTGGTTTTAGGATATAAAGTAATTGGATAATTCATAGTAAGTAATTTATCAATAAAGCTTTTATTCATTCCATTCATTACTGCCATAGTTATTATTAAAACACAAACTCCTAAAGCTACTCCGATAAAAGCAAGTAGCTTAGTAATCATAATAAATGGCATTGATTTATCAAATCTTAGGTATTTAAAAAGCAAGTATCTAATCATAAATATTTCTTCATTACTTCTGCAATTTGTGTTTCTGTAGCATCTTTAATAATCAAATCTGCAAAATCTAAATTCTTTTTAGCGTGTTTATTGCCTAAAAATAACATTATAAAAGTATTTGGATTTTCGCTTTTTACTTGATTAATATTGCTAACTAAACTTTCATAATCAAATAAAATAGCCTCATATCCAATGGCAATGATTTTATAATTATTTTTTAGTTCATCTTTAAATGAACTTATACTATCTACTTTTTTATTCAATTTTGCGTGTTTATTTGCGATATGATATAAATAATCACTTTGCATATCAGAACTAAGCAATATTAATACATCGTTTTGATAATTTGTTGTATTCATATCACTCTTATAATCATTTAGCATTGTTACTAAAATATTTTTTAATTTATTTTTATTAAAAGGTCTTTTTAAAAAACTATCTTTATTGCAATTTTCACTTAAAATAATTGTATTTTTTTCTTTATAATTAAAATTTTCATCAGCTATAACGCAGGCATAATTTGAAAAATCATTAATTTTTGTATAAAAATCAACACTAATTCCGTATTGATTTAGTAATGTTTCTAGCAAAAAGTTTTCTAATAAATCATTATTTAAAATAGCTATTTTTGCACCTGCAAAATTAGGATTTAACTCATTATCAAAATTATCATAATTAGTTTCGTATGTAATTGTAGTTTTTGTTAAAGAGTATATATTTTGAATATTATCTTCATTATGCTTTTCTATTAATTCCTTAATTTGATTTAAATTCTTGTCATTTGTATAAGATAACACGGCATTTATATTCTTTAATTGTTTAGCATTATCAATTAAATGCTTATGTAAAAATTCGTTGTGATTTTGCAAAGCCATCATTTTTTGTTTGATTTTACCAACCTCATCAACGATTAATCTTAAATTCTTATTCAAATCTAAGTTATCGCTATTAGCACCTAAACTTTTTAAAATTTCTTTTAAAATATTTATTTTTTGGTTAGCACTTTTTTTTCTAATTAATGCAGCCATAAAACTAACAGCATTAAATATCAAAATTATTGCTAGAATAATTGTAAAAATTGTTTGATTTAATAGGTTTTCTATAAATAAACTTGCTATTAAAATAGCACATAATAATATATTAAACAAGCTTGGGAACACAACAATCCTTTATATAATTTAGAGCATAATTATGTCTATTAAATTAAATGATTACTTAATAATTTGGCTAATTTTCGTTGCTACATTTTTATTTGTTACTTTTGCTATTTCATCATAACTTGCATTGTATATATTTTCATAATTTTCAAAGTATTTTAATAATTTTACGATACTAGCTTTTGAAATTCCAATTTGCTCTAATTTTGATGATTTTATATCTTGTTTTCTTTTTGCATTTTGATGACAAGTAATTGCAAATCTATGTGCTTCATCTCTTAGTTTTTGAATAAATTGCAATATTTCATCACTTGTTTTAAGATTAAATTCCTTATCCTTAAAATGTATTTTATCCCTAGCAGCACCTTTTGCTCTATGTGCTAAATGATTTAATTTTTCTTTGGAAATTGCAATTACATCTAAATTGATTTCATTTTGAGCTAAAAGCTCGTTTGCTAAATCTAATAAAGCCTTTCCACCATCTATAATCCACAAATCAGGACAGGCTGATTTATCAAAAGAATTTATCCTTCTAGTAAGCATTTCTCTCATTTGTTCATAATCGTTATTGCTAGTAAGATTAAATCTTTTATAATTATTTTTATTAAAACTATTAGAAAACACATCATAACTAATTAAAGCTCCAATTATTGCTTGACCTTGAAAATGTGAATTATCAAACACTTCAATATTATAAGGAGTATTGCTAAGATTAAAAAAGCTTTTTAGTTTATTTGCTATATTATTTTCAGTCTTTTCAAGATTTATTAAAGCATTGTTTTTAGCTAATTGAATTAGTTTTTTTATCTCCAAAGTTTTTGCGATTTTTATATTTACTTTATGATTTGCAAGATTGCTTAAGTATTCTTCTAAGAGTTCTATATTTTCATTGTGATTTTCTATATAAATATTGTTTGGAATTATTCCTTCTTTATAGTTTGCTAGTATTAATTGGGTTAAAAAATCACCTTCTTTATTAGATATTTTTTCATTTATTACGCTTATTACTTTTCCGTGATTTATCACCAATCTAGTGCTTGATAAGAATTCGTTATTATTGGTTATTGCAAATACATCAAAACTAACATCTTTTGCCAAATCCACTTCAATTTCTTGATTTAAATTCTTTATATGATTTATCATATCTCTTATTTTTGCCGCTTCTTCGTAGTTTTCATTATCAGCGTATCTAAACATTTTTTCATTTAAAGTTTGTAGCATTTGTTTTGGATTTTTAAGAGCTTGTAAGGCTTGCTTTAAGATATTTTCATATTCATCTTTAACACTAAACTCACAAGGAGCTAAACATCTTGACATATCATAAAATATACATCTTTTTTTACAGCTTTTCATTTGTCTTAATGGATAACATAAATACAATGCTTCTAACAAATCCTTAGCCCCACTAGCATAAGGCCCATAATATTTAGTCAGTGGGTCTTTTTTAACCTTTCTAGTTATCTCAAATCTTGGATAAGTCTCTTTTAAATCACAGCAAATATATGGATAAGTCTTATCATCTCTTAATAAAATATTATATTTTGGTCGCATTTGTTTAATTAATGAATTTTCTAAAATCAGTGCGTCTAATTCACTATTTGTAGCGGTATATTCTAAATTATTTGCTTCTTCAATTAATTTTATAATTCTAGGAGAGTTTTTAGGATTTGCTCTAAGGCTTGGAGTAAAGGCAAAATAGCTTTTAACTCTTTTTTTTAAATCTTTTGCTTTACCTACATAAAGCAAGGTATTATTATGATAATATCTATAAACTCCAGAAGAATTTGGTAATGATTTAATTTTGTCTAAGAGATTTGATTTTTGCATTTGTTTTTTTGATACTTTCTTTTAGATTATTTATTAATATTTTTTGCTCTTCATATATCGCTAGATTTTGAAAATTCTCACACATTAAATCTTTTAAAAATATTTTTGGTTGTTTTGATTTTTCATAATCAATATATGCTTTTAAAATAGCATTAGAATTAATTATAATTTCTTCTTCAAATAGATTTAAAATAGCAGCGTCTTTTGGATTAATTCTTTTATATATTTTAATATGTTCTTTTAATGTTTTTATAGTTGAATCATTTCTTAAGTCTTGTGCTAAAGTCGGATGATAAACTCTAATTCTAAAGCAATTTTTGTTATATTTTTTAAATACATCACAAACTACACCTTTTTGAGTTAATTTATATTTAAGGTCAGGTGGCATACTTAAAATAAATAATTTTAATTGCTTATTAATCTTTAAAAATAAAAGGTTTTTATTATGAGAAGAAAGAATATTATGAATATTTTCAATGTTTTTAAATTCCACCATATTGTTTTACTTGCTGCCTTGTTGTTTTCTGCTTGTGGGTATAAAAGCGACCCAAGTTATTATAATAACAAGTCAACGCAAACGCAAAAATTACCCTTTGTTGAATTAGAGTAAATAATATCTATCATTTTTTTAAAAGGAGCTTTTATGGAAATTACATTTTCATGGGCAGGAATTTTATGTTTAGTGATATTTATCATCGGTTACTATTTTATCGCAGCTGAAGATAAATATCATATAAACAAAACAAAACCTGCAATATTTATTGGAACTTTAATGTTTATTATTTTAGGGCTTTATTTGTGTCTAAATGGAAAAAGCACAGAGCCATTAGAGCATGAAGTAAAGGATTTAATAGAAGAGATTGCTGAAATAGTGTTTTTCTTAATGGTTGCTATGACTTATATTGAAGCTTTAATTGAGCGTAATGTGTTTAATACCTTAAAATATAAGCTTGTAACAAAGGGATATACTTATAGAAAATTATTTTGGCTAACTGGGCTTTTAGCATTTTTCATATCTCCTGTTGCTGATAATTTAACTACAGCTTTAATTCTTTCAACCGTTTTACTTACAATTGACAATCAAAAAAAGGAATTTTTAGTTCCTGGTGCTATAAATATAGTTGTAGCTGCAAATGCAGGTGGAGCTTGGAGTCCTTTTGGAGATATTACAACTCTTATGGTTTGGACTGCTGGTAAAAGTCCTTTTATAGACTTTTTCGCATTATTTCCTGCTAGTTTCCTTGGTTGGTGGCTTACTGCGTTTTTATTAAGCAAATTCGTTCCAAATGTAAAACCTAATTTTGATGAAAAATCTTTAAAAGTTGAGCGTATAAAAGATGGTGGAAAAATCATTATTTTCTTAGGTGCTTTAACAATTTTTAGTGCAGTTTTAATGCACTCATTATTTGGCTTACCTGCTATGTGGGGAATGATGTTTGGCTTATCACTTTTAAGTCTTTATACTTATAGATTTAATGTCGCTCGTGGCAAAAAAGATATAAATATATTTTCATATATGACTAAAATTGAAATGGATACATTGTTGTTTTTCTTCGGTATTTTAGCCGCTGTTGGAGCACTTCATTTTGCAGGTTGGCTAGCTTATGCTTCAAGATTATATGATTTTGCTGGAGTTATGAGCACAAATATTGGAGTTGGATTTTTAAGTGCGGTAGTTGATAATGTGCCTGTAATGAGTGCGGTTTTAAAAGCAAATCCAAATATGAATATAGATGATTGGCTTTTAGTAACCTTAACGGCTGGAATAGGTGGCTCATTAATTAGTTTTGGTTCTGCTGCTGGGGTTGGAGTAATGGGAAAAATGCGTGGAATTTATACCTTTGGCTCTCATATGAAATATGCTTGGACTGTTTTATTAGGTTATGTTCTAAGTGTTATTGTTTGGTGGTTACAATTTGAATATTTTGATTTATATTAGGAAAGGAAATTAATGGAAAAAGCAGATATTTTAGTGCTTGACTTTGGGTCGCAATATACCCAACTTATTGCTAGAAGACTTAGAGAGCAAGGAGTTTATACACTTATTTTACCATTTAACATTAGTGCGAATGATATTAAAAATTATGAGCCTAAAGGTATTATTTTAAGTGGTGGTCCTGCTAGTGTTTATGCAAATGATGCTTATTTTTGCGATAAAGAAATTTTTGATTTAGGTTTGCCGATTTTAGGGATTTGTTATGGAATGCAGTTAATGGCTCATCATTTTGGAGCAGTTGTTGCACCTGCAGGACATAAAGAATATGGTAAAGCTAAAATTAGCATTCAAGAAGATAGTTGTTTATTTAAAAACTTACCTAAATCTCAAGTGGTTTGGATGAGCCATTCTGATAAGGTTGAGAATTTACCAGCAGGATTTAAAACTATTGCTGTTAGTGATAATAGTCCATTTTGTGTATATGGTAATGATGAGAAAAAAATGTATGCCTTACAATTTCATCCTGAAGTTCAACATAGTGAATTTGGTAAAAATATTCTTAAAAACTTTGCAAAATATGTTTGCAATTGCGAAAGCGTTTGGAATATGGGTTCATTTGCTAAGACACAAATTGAAAAAATTAAAGAGCAAGTTGGAGATAAAAAGGTTCTTTGTGCAATTAGTGGTGGTGTAGATAGTAGCGTTGTGGCTGCATTGCTTGCTAGTGCTATTAAAGAACAAACTATTTTAGTTTTTGTTGATACTGGATTGCTTAGAAAAAATGAAAAAGAGCAAGTAGAAAGTATGCTTAAATTAAAATTCGGAATAGAATTAAATACTATTGATGCAAGAGAAATTTTCTTAAAAAAATTAAAAGGTGTAACAGACCCAGAAACTAAGCGTAAAATTATCGGAAATACCTTTATTGAAATATTTGAAGATTTTGCAAAAAAACAAGAAGGTGTTGAATTTTTAGCTCAAGGCACTTTATATACTGATATTATTGAAAGTAGCGTTGTAGGTAGCTCAAAAACAATTAAGAGCCATCACAATGTAGGTGGCTTACCTGAAAAGATGAATTTAAAATTAGTTGAACCTTTAAAAGAAATATTTAAAGACGAAGTAAGATTGCTTGGACTTGAATTAGGTCTTACTAAAGACTTAGTATATCGCCATCCTTTCCCAGGTCCAGGACTTGCAATTAGAATTATGGGTGAAGTAAATGAAGAAAGCCTAAATATCTTAAAAGAAGCTGATGATATTTTCATTCAAGAGCTTAAAGCAAATGGTTATTATGATAAAACTTGGCAAGCATTTTGCGTATTGTTAAATGTAAGAAGCGTTGGAGTAATGGGTGATAATAGAACCTATGATAATGCAATAGCTTTAAGAGCAGTTGATGCAAGTGATGGTATGACAGCTACATTTTCTCATTTACCTTATGAATTATTAGAGAATGTAAGTAGAAGAATTATAAACGAAGTTAATGGAATTAATAGAGTAGTTTATGATATTTCTAGTAAGCCACCTGCAACTATAGAATGGGAATAAAATTCCAAATAACTCTAGCTTAATTAATACCTAAGCTAGGGTTAATAAAACTCTTTTAAAAACATTTAAATTCTTTTATAAAAATATCAAGCTTTTTAATGAGAAGATTTTAATATAAAATAAATTATATTAATAAAAATTAGAATTTTAATTGTATTTTATGTATTTTAAATACTATTCAAACAAAAAAAGGTAAAACTATGAAATGTATTGGTAAAATTTTTAATATTTTAAAACTTATCATAGGTATTTTGAAAAATATTTTTCTTGCTTTATTTATAATTTTTTTTATACATCTTGTATCTTTAATTTATATCAATGTTTGTAATGATATATTATTGCTTTGCACGATAGTTTTTGCTTTTCTTTATTTGTTAATGTCAATGATTATAAGAGATTATAAACCTTCTAAAAAAGTTTTATATATTTTTATTACTTTATCAACTTTGCTAATAATTTCACAATTTTATATAACACATATAAAAGAACCAAATGAATTAATAAAAATGATTATAAGTTCTAATAAAGGGTATTTTACAGATGGAAAGAAAGGCGGATATATCTATGTGATAAAAAATGATTTAGATTTATTTGATTATGTTAATACAAAAATAAGAGATAATACTAAAAAATATTTTGAGGATAGTGGATTTAAACAAATTAAATTTAAAAATAATGTTTATTCTTGCAAGAAGATTATAAAAGGTCAATATTATGATATAACATTCGTTAGTAATGAAACAGACAATGGTATTGTGATGAAAGATATTGTAATAAGATACGAGCCATTTCTTGGAATAGAATATATACAAGATTTATTTTAATAAAAAAGGAAAGTAATGAAAAACTATATTAATATGCTAATATCTTGGGTTATTATTAATTTAAATAGCAAGGATAAGGCTTTAATAGATTTTGATTATTTTAAAGCTATGTTTTTTCCATTTTCTTATTTGAAGATTAGTATTTATAGATTTTTATTATTCTTGTTTTATTTATCACTTTATTATTCTGTTGATTTAGGGCTTTTAACTAAAGCATTTTCACATAACTCAAATGATAGCTATATATTTTTCAACATAATTTTTACAATTATTCATTTTTTCATTTTACCTTATATGTGGTTGTTTGCTAGTTTTAAAAATAAAATTTCACATGAAATCAATATAGAATATGCGTATATAAGTTTGATTTTTATTGTTGCATTATTGTATCTTTTTTATAATATTTTTCCTAGTTTTAGCTTATTAGTTATATCTTTAATAATACATATTGTGTGTTATTTTTTTAGAGTTAAGACAATTTATTTATTTTTTTAACTATTGCTATTTTTATTACTTACTATCAACAATTTTATAAAATATTTTCAGAAGAAGTTATTTTAAATATTAATTTGTTTTATATGTATTTAGCTCTTGCAATAAATTATATTTACAATAAAATTATTTCAAAACTAAAATAATATAATGCGAGAATATATGACTTTTAAAAATGATTTTATTGTATTTATAAAAAATATACTTTTTTATCTAGCTTGGTTTTTCTTTTTCGTAGCTTTAGCTTTGTTTTATTTAATCAATATAAATCCATTGAGTTTTAATAATCACTTGGATTTTATAATTTATTTGATAATTTTAAGCCTATCTTTTATGCTTTATTATATAATTTCTAAAAGATTAAAAAACTTTGAAATATATTTAAAAGATAGATTTTTTAGTGTTTTAAAATATTTTTCATTTAATATAATGTTTATTGCCTTAGCTAATGCTTTATTTAATCTTTATGTAAAAAATGATTTTATTTTAGACATTATTTATGCGATTTTATTTTTCATAATTTATAAATTAGTTGGTAAAAATACAATTAAATACCAAGCACTTGTTTTAGCTATCTTGCTAGTATTTTGCGCCTATAAATATTATGATTATTTTTTAAAACAGCCAAATGAACTTGTAATGCAGATTATAAAGGCTAAAACGATTAATTTTGATGATTATTTTTTAGTAGATGATATTAATTTAATCAATGCACTTAATAAAAATATAAAGGATAAAAGCTCTTATGAAGTTTATGAATATTTTAAAGAATTTAAAATGCTAAGGTGTTATAAAAATGCTAATATTTGTTATAAAAATGTAGTGTTTGGTAAGACTATTTTCATAGCTTTAATTTATAAAGATAAAGTAATCCAAGAAATTCATTATAAGGTATATAAGTAGGATTTGCTTATTTTGTGTAAAGTAGATTTATTTTCTATCTGCTTTATAATATATTTTATTTATTTGATTATCTTGCAATTTTATTGCTATATCAACTGGGTTGTTATAAATAGTATCTTGAAAATACAGCATATTATTTTTCTCATTTTTTCTAAATCCATATTTTTTTAGATATTTAAGAATTTCATCATTGTTTTTATCTAGTAATACAGCGTTGAGTTCTTTTGTAGTAACTTCATTTATTATGCAATATCTTTGATTTTCTAGGCAAGTTTTATTAGCATTTATGATTTTTACTATTAAGTCATTTGGCTCTTTTATAAAAAATTCATAGTATTTATAAGCAGATACTAAAGCTAAAATTATTAAAAAGTATTTATTAAATTTAATCTCATCTAATCTCTTTTTAATACTTCCATAAATAGCAGAAAGCAAAATTGCAGATATAAAATAATAAGCAAAATTAAAGCCCATAAAAAGTTCAATCAAGCCAACAACTACGCATAACCAAGATAAATAATAAGATAAATATTGTAAGAGTTTTATAATTTTATGCAACATTTCACTACTTCATAATACAAGTATTAGAAATATTTAGGATTTACCTAAGTAAATCCTTATTTTTTAGATAGTTCGTTTATCATATCTATAAGCATTTGTGGAGATTTTGCATAAGCTAAATTGATTACATATTTTCCATTTACAATAAAAGTTGGAGTTCCGTAAGTATTAGCAATTTCATTTGCAATATCAGTTGAGCTTAACAAATATTTTCCTTCAGGGCTTTGCAAGAAACTTTCTAATTTTTTCTTTGAAATTCCAAGAATACTTAGACCAGATTTATAAAATTCATCAGGATTATTATTCCAAGTTGATTTATTTTTAAACATTTCAACAAAATAAACGCTACTAATTTTATCATATAGGCTATTTTTATCAATCAAGCTAATTTTATTTTTTTCATCTTGATAATGTGCGTATGCAAGTAAATTAGCCATTTCTTGACCAAATTTTCCCCAAGTTTTTACCATCATTAATCTAATATCTAAATCTTTTAATTGCTCTTTTATTAGTCCTAAAGTATTGTGATTGTGGTGTAAATAACAATGCGAACATTGATAAGACCATATTTCTGTTAAAGAATTATCAGAATTTGGGATTGGATTTTCAAGTACATTGTATTCTACACCTTCACTTAAGGCAAATAAGTTTGAACTAACAAGCAACACTAAAGCTAACTTTTTAATTTGTTTTAACATTTTTTCTCCTTAAAAAAATTGCATAAATATATAAAATTTTAATTAATAAAAATTTCTATTAGAAATGATAATGATTAACAAAATATCGTATAATAATGGTTCAATTTAAAAAAAAGGATAAAAAATGAAAAAGATATTTTCTTCAATCATCGCTACTGCGATTTTAGGCTCAAGTGCTTATGCAATTACTATTGATGAAGCTAGTGTAAAAGCTCATTTCGTTGGTTTTAAAATGGAAAAAAAATTAGGTGTTCCTGGCGTTATTGATGATGCTAAATTTGAATTTAGCAAAACAAGTGGCTCTGTTGTAGATATTTTAAACGGAACTAAAGCAAGTATGGATTTTGCTAACGAAAATACAAAAGATAAAATTCGTGAAAACAATATCCATAGAACTTATATTGCAAATTTAAAAAATAGCAAAATTGAAGCTAGTTTAAAAGATGTAAAAGGTGATGAAACAAGTGGTAGTGCTACAGGTGTAATCACATTTAATGATATTACAAAAGAAATTCCAATGACTTATAGCGTAGCTGATGGTAAATTAGTTGTAAAAGGAGTAATAAATATGAATACTGATTTTAATACAACTGAAGCATTTACAGCACTTTCAACTGATAAACAAATCTCGGCACTTCACGGAAAGAAAACTCACGAAGAAGTTGAAATTTATTTTGATGTAGATGTTAAATAATCTTTAAAGGCTAGAATACTAGCCTTTAAAAAACTTAAGGATTATTTAAATTGATTTTAATAGATTGTATTGATATTGATAAAGCTTACGGCGAAAAAGTTATTTTAAAAAATGTAAATTTTAGTATAAACGATGGCGAAAAAATCGCAATAATAGGTAAAAACGGGCAGGGCAAATCTACATTTTTAAAAATAATTACTAAAGAAATAGAACCTGATAATGGTAGGGTTTTGATTAATTCAAGTATAAATTTTTCTATGCTTTCTCAAAGCATTAATATAGATTATAATCTTAGCGTAGATGAATATATTAAATTAGAATTAGGCGATATTTTTAATGCTTTAAGCGAATATAATGAGATTAATTCTAAACTATCAACTAATCCAAATGATAAAGAATTATTACAAAAACAACAAATTTTATTTGATTTAATAGAGAGTAAGGACGCTTGGAGTATTGATAGCAAAATAAATAGAGCTTTAAAAGAATTTGAATTAAGTAGTTTTATAAATAGAAATCTAGCAAGTCTTAGTGGTGGGGAATTAAGAAGATTAAGCCTTGCTTGTATGCTGCTTAAATCTCCTGATGTTTTGATTTTAGATGAGCCTACGAACCACTTAGATGTAACTATGTGTAAATACCTTGAAGATATGTTAAAAGCTAGTAAAAAATGTGTTATTTTTATAAGTCACGATAGATATTTTATAGACAACATTGCAAGTAAATGCGTAGAAATAGAAGATGCAAAATTAAGAGAATTTGAAGGTGGGTATTCAAATTATTTACAAGCTAAGGCAAGATTACTAGAAAGCCTTAATAAAAGCTATGAAACCTTAGTAAAACAATTAAAAAGCGAAGAAGAATGGCTGCGTCGTGGGGTAAAAGCAAGGCTTAAGCGAAACGAAGGTAGAAAAGAGCGTATTTTTAAAATGCGTGAAGAGGCTAAAAAAAATCCTAGTATTTTGAATAGACTAAGAGTTGAGCTTGCCCGTGCAAGTGATATAAAATCAAATCCACTCATAGCAAATAAGAAAAAAATGCTTTTTGAATTACACGATATTAGCCTAACACTAGGCGAAAAATTATTATTTAAGCCATTTAATGCAAGGATTTTGCAAGGTGAAAAAATAGCAATTGTAGGCAAAAACGGCTGTGGAAAATCTAGCTTTTTACAAATTCTACTTGAAAAGCTTCGCCCTAGCAGTGGTTTTATAAAAAAAGGTGAGATAAATATAGGATATTTTGACCAGAAAAAAAGTGATTTAAAAGATGATGAAACTTTGATTGAGTATTTTTGTCCAAATGGCGGTGATACTATCAATGTGAAAGGCTCTAATATGCATGTATATGGATATTTAAAGCATTTTTTATTTCCTAAAGAACAACTTACTTATAAAATCGGCTCACTTAGTGGTGGCGAAAAAAGTAGGGTGGCTTTAGCAAAACTTTTTACAAAAGATTATGAAGTATTAATTTTAGATGAGCCTACTAATGATTTAGATATTGCTACGATTAATATTTTAGAGCAGTATTTAATGGATTTTAAAGGTGCTTTGATATTTGTAAGTCATGATAGATATTTTACGGATAGACTTGCTACTAAGCTTTTTGCCTTTTCAAATCAATCAATTGAAATTGAAACTATGAAATTTAGTGAGCTTTTAGAATTAAACGATGAATTAAGCGAGTTAAATAGTGAAATAGAAAATGATAAAGAAAAACCAGTAAAAGTTGAGCGTAAAAAAAGCGTAAAATTAAGCTATAAACAAAATAAAATCCTAGAAGAACACCCAGTTAAGATTGAAGAGATTGAAAAAGAAATTAGATTATTAAATGAATACTTAAGCGACCCTACAAAATATGAAAAATATGGGATATTAGCTTTAAATGAAAGGCTTGAGAATTTAAATCAGGAATTAGAGCTTTTAGAAAATGAGTATTACGAAGTTTTAGAACTTACAGAAAGGTTAGAAAATGTTGATAATTAGTATAATTAGTGTAATTTTTGTGATTGAAACAATACTTAAATTACTTGAAATAAATCATATTAAAACAAAAACAAATAAAGGTTTTTTAAGTGATGAGCAATTTATAGAATTTAAAAATATAGCCATAGTTGAGCATAAATTTTCAATACTAAATAATTTTTTAGCACTTATTTTAAATTGCGTATTTATATTGGTGTTATTTAATGTATTAAAGGTTCATTTTGAGCCTAATTCACTGCTTGATAATACTATTTTAGTTTTATTGTATTTTATTATAAATTCTTGCATTCTAACTTGCTTAGATTATTATAAAACTATGGTTGTTGATACCAAGCACGGCTTTAATAAAAAAACTCCTAAAATGTATTTTAAAGACCTTTTAAAATCATTAATCTTATTAGTAATTATAGGTGGAGCTTTAGTTTATATTTTGCTTTTTGCTATTGCTAAATTAGGCGAGTTTTGGTGGATAGGTGGCTTTGTTATTTTATTTATTTTTAGTCTTTTAGCTATGGTTATTTATCCTAATTTTATAGTTCCATTGTTTAATAAGTTAAGCCCTGTAGAAGGTGAATTAAGAGATGATATTGCAAAATTATTAGATGAATGTGGCTTTAAAAGTAATGGGGTATTTAGTATGGACGCTAGTAAAAACGATACTAGACTTAATGCTTATTTTGCGGGTATGTTTGGAGCAAAAAAAGTAGTTCTTTATGATACTTTAATCAATGCTATGAGTAAAGATGAATTACTTGCCGTATTAGCTCACGAATTAGGGCATTTTAAACATAAAGATATTTTAAAAATGCTTTTTATAAGTGGTTTAAATCTATTAATTACCTTTGCGTTTTTTGGATATTTTTCAAGTTTTTTTGAAAATCAATTTAATTTAGAAGGCTTTGTATCTAGCCCGTTGTTTGCTTTTATTATGGTAGGCTCGGCAATTTCGTTTATTTTAAGTCCTATTTTAAATTCTATTTCAAGAAAAAATGAATTTAGTGCAGATAAACACGGAGCAATAAAAACTAGCAAAAACGATATGATAAGTGCTTTAAAGGTATTAGCTATTCATAATAAAGCCTTGTTAGATCATAACGCTATTTATGAAATGATTTATAAAACTCATCCGAGTTTAAGTAGAAGAATAAGTGTATTAAATGATAGCCACATTTAACGAATTAAAAGCCCTAAGCAATGAAGTAATTGCAAGACAGATTATAATGGAGTATTTTTCATATTCAATGCTTGAGTATTCAGTCGCAAGGGCAAATGTGATAAATCCAAGCGATAAAATTAAACTTTTAAGTATTGCAAACGAATACAAAAACGGCACTCCATTGCAATACATATTCTCAAAAACTTATATAAAAGATTTAGAATTTAAATGTGCTAAAGGAGTGTTAATTCCTAGAAATGATACTGAAATACTAATAGATTTAGCAATAAATCTAATAAATCAAAATAATATAAAAAATATTTTTGAAATAGGTTTTGGAAGTGGGATTATTAGTATATTTTTAAAATTATTTACAAAAGCAAATATAAAAGCCTGTGATATAAACAAATTAGCCTTACAACTAGCCAATGAAAATGCTAAATTGCATAATGTAAATTGTGATTTTTTTATTAGCGATTTTATGAAAGTTAATTTTAAAGACTATGAACTAATTATCTCAAATCCTCCATATATTAGCACCGAATATAATTTAGATAAATCAGTATTAAAAGAGCCTAAAACAGCGCTTTTTGGTGGTAAAAAAGGATATGAGATATTATTTAAAATAATTGATAAATGTTATTTAGAAAATGTGAGATTTTTAATGTGCGAATTTGGATATGATCAAAAAGAAATCCTAAATGATTATCTAAAAGAAAAGAATTTTAAGGCTAGTTTTTATAAAGATTTAAATGGTTTTGATAGAGTTTTTATAGCAGAAAGGTTAGATTATGAAAAAAATTAATGATTTTTTATTAGCTGGAATAATTTTTGTAGAATTATTCATAGGAATTGTTGTTGCTCCTATTATTTTTTATCCTAGTGCAATTATTGGAGATGGGATTTTAAGCCACTTTCAAAGCGGACTTTTGATGACACAAGTGTTTGTAAAATTTAATTATTTGTTACTTTTCGTAAGCTTTTTAAATATTATTTATGAAAGTATTTCAAATAAATTATTTAGTTTAAAGCCAATTTTAAGCCTAATAATTTTGATTTTAGCCTTAGTGTTTGTATTTTATTATACAGCTAATGTGCTTGATATGCAGGCTTTAGGCGTTACTGATAGTAAAGATTTTGATGATAATCATAAGCAAAGTGAAATGATTTTTAAAGTTATGGTTATTTTACAATTAATATTATTTTTTACTAAGAAAAAAGAAAAATAGGCTATAATCGGCAAAATTTAAAAGGAGTTTAGTATGCAAATTAACAATAACATACAAAGCAATGTCTTAATGGCTCAAAATAAACCTACTCAAAAAGTT
The DNA here is from genome assembly GCF_022369475.1 of Campylobacter sp. RM12651. Taxonomy (NCBI): domain Bacteria; kingdom Pseudomonadati; phylum Campylobacterota; class Epsilonproteobacteria; order Campylobacterales; family Campylobacteraceae; genus Campylobacter; species Campylobacter sp. RM12651. The sequence goes on along the minus strand of NZ_CP059600.1, from coordinate 987,221 downwards.
GAAGATACTTCGGTAGAACAATTAAATGAGAAAAAAGTAAGTGAAGAAAAATTAAGCGAGAAAAAATATCAAGAAATCAGCACTCAACAAGATGAAATGATTTCAAAAATTCAAAATAATAATACAAATAAAGTTGATTTGAAAAATGATTTAGAAAAAATAGAAAATAGTTTAAAAACAGCAAATAACAATAACGATAGATTTAAAAATGAAGATTTTTCTAAATTAAACGCTAATTTTTTAAAGCAAAATGAAGAAAGTTTTAAAAACGCTCAGCAAGTTAATTTTAACCAAACTCAAATAGCGTCATTATTAGCGTAATTTTAAGGGTTTTTAGCCCTTAAAATTGATATTCAAGAGATTTTGAAATTCTTTGTATTTTAACGCTTCTTGTTTCTTCATTATTTAAAGTAATTTCCATATCAATATTTGTCTTTTTACTAGCAGTATTTATTATTTTGTAAAAATATAAAAAATCATTTTTATAAGGCAAATTAAATTCATTTTTTGGCAGTTTTAAAAATTGAACCAAATACCCTTCAATTATTATATGTTCAATTTCATTTTTACTAGCAATCACAAAATAATCGTTATTATCCTTAACTCCTAAATAACTAATAATGCAATCATTTACATAATAAGACCTTAACATTATTTCTTCTTTTGAATTATAAAATTCATCATTTTGCCTAACACAAGCTGTAAAACATATCAAAATTACTAAAAATAAAGCTTTTTTCATTACTTCTCTTTCGTTTAATTTATAAATTTATAATTTTTAATAAAAAAGGTTAATCAATGAAAAAAGCATTCGCATTTACTGGCCCATCAAATTCGGGCAAAACTACACTAATTTGTAAAATTTCAGAGCATTTACAAAAGCTTGGCTTAAAGGTAGCAATAATTAAGCACGACCCAAAAGATAAAGCAGTATTTGATACGAATGGTAAAGATAGTTTTAAATTCTATCAAACGGGTGCTGAAGTTGCAGTTTTAAGTCCTGTAAAAACCACTATTTTTTATCACGAAAGCTTAGAAATAGAGCAAATAATTAAGCAATTTAGTGCTGATATTGTTTTAGTTGAAGGACTTAAAAGTTTGCCTTTACCAAGATTGTGTGTGTTTTGCAAAGAAGTTGATGAGAGTTATTTAGAATATTCTTTAGCATTAGCTAGTTATTCTAATAAAGATTATGGTTTAAAGCAATTTAATTTAGATGATATTGCTAGTATTAGTGAATTTGTTTTGAATAATGCTAAGGAGATTTAATGCAAGAAATAATAGAAGCTATAAAACAAAGCGTTTTAAAGATTAAGCAAAGCTTTGATAACCCTGAATATGGCTATACAGAATTAAGCAATGCTAGTGGGGATTTACAATTAAAACAAGATGTATTAAGCGATATGATAATTACAAACGAGCTTAGTAAAATTGGCTCAATTAAAGCAATTATCAGTGAAGAAAAAGAAAATCCGCAATTTTTATACGATGATGCAAAATATATAGTTGCGTATGACCCACTTGATGGCTCTTCTTTATTTGATGTTAATTTTGCAGTAGGAAGTATATTTGCTATCTATGAAAATACTGCAGAGCCTAATAGTTTAAAAGCAGCTATTTATTCAATCTATGGCCCTAGAACTCAATTAGTAGTTTGTATAAATGAGCCAAAATTATATGAATACGATGGAAAAGAATTTAAATTCTTAAAAGATTTAAAACTAAATGAAAAAGGTAAATTAAACGCAACAGGCGGCACTCAAAAAGATTGGAGTAAAGCTCATAAAGCAATGATTGATAAAATATTTAGTGATGGATATCGCTTAAGATATAGCGGTGCTATGGTTAGTGATTTACATCAGATTTTAATAAAAGGTGGGGGATTGTTTTCATATCCAAATACAAGCGAAGCTACATTAAATGATGGTAAATTAGGAAAACTTAGGGCTTTATTTGAAGTATTTCCTTTCGCTTATATTTACGAAAAAGCTGGTGGATTTTCAAGTGATGGGATAAAAGGCTCTAAAGGATATGAGAGTTTGCTTAATTTAAAATTTAGCACAATTCACGCAAGCACACCTTGTTATCTTGGTTCAATCAGTGAAAAGGCATATTTAGATGAATATTTATGAGAGTAATTTGCAAATTGCTAAAAAGAATTTGCAAGATTGCCAACAAAAAACGCAAAATAAATTATCTTGTATAGATTGTGAAAAGCTCTGTGAGTGCGATATAAGAAATGCTTTTGTAAAGGCTACTTATGAAAATATGTCGCAAGGTGCTTCACAAGATTTTAATTTTTAAGGATTTAGATGAAAACATATATTACAACTCCAATTTATTATGTAAATGACAAAGCTCATATAGGTCACGCATATACTACTATAATTGCTGATACGCTTGCTAGATTTGCTAGACTTAAAGGAGATGAGACTTTCTTTTTAACAGGCACTGATGAGCATGGTCAAAAAATAGAAGAAAGCGCTATCAAAAACAACGAAAGTCCAAAAGCTTATGCTGATAAAGTTAGCAAAAGTTTTAAAGATTTGTGGGCTGAACTTGAAATTAGTAATGATTATTTTATTAGAACAACTGATGAAAATCATAAAAATTGTGTTCGTAAGATTTTTTTAAAAATGTATGAAAAAGGCGATATTTATAAAGATGAATACGAAGGTCATTATTGTGTATCTTGCGAGACTTTTCATACAAAAACTCAATTACTTGATAATGATAAATGTCCTGATTGCAAAAAGCCTACTAGAATTTTAAAAGAAGAAAGCTATTTTTTTAGATTAAGCAAATACCAAGATAGATTATTAAAATGGTATGAAGATAATCCTACTTGCATTATGCCAGCTAGCAAAAAAAACGAAGTAATAGCATTCGTAAAACAAGGCTTAAGGGATTTATCGGTAACTAGAACTAGCTTTTCTTGGGGTATAAAAATACCTGACGAATTAAATGATAGTAAGCATATAGTTTATGTATGGCTTGATGCCTTGAGTAATTATTTGAGTGCTTTAGGGTATTTAGATAATGATGAAAAAATGTCTTTTTGGCCTGCAAATATTCAATTAGTTGGTAAAGATATTTTAAAATTCCACGCAATTTATTGGCCTTGTTTTTTAATGAGCCTTGATTTAGAGTTGCCTAAAATGATAGGAGCGCACGGCTGGTGGACGGTTGAAGGCGAAAAAATGAGTAAAAGTGTAGGAAATGTAATAAATCCTATTGATGTTAAAAATGAATTTGGCAATGAGCCTTTAAGATATTTTTTATTATCTCAAATGCCTTTTGGAAATGATGGAGATTTTAGCAAACTAGCAATGGTTAATAAAATAAATGCTGAATTAGTAAATGAATTAGGTAATTTATTAAGCAGAAGCATATCAATGGCTAAAAAATATTTTGATTTAAAAGTGGAATTTGAATCAGGATTTAGCGAAGAATTAAATAAAGCAAATGAATATTTTAAAGCAAGTATAAATGCTATAAATGAGCTTAGAATGAATGAATATATAAGCGAAATTATGAAAGCTTTAAGTATAGCAAATGCGATGGTTTCAAAATATGAGCCTTGGACTATGATGAAAAACAACGAAAGCAAACAAACTCAAAGCTTATTAGCAGTAATTTTTAACATTTTAAAAAATGCTAGTATTTTATTAAGTCCTGTTATGCCAAAAGCTAGTACAAAAATAGCTAATGCTTTAGGAGTAAATATTGATACTAAAACATATAACGATATGTTTAATTTACAAAAAGAATTTAATTTAAACGAATGCGAACATTTATTCTCAAGAGTTGAGCTTAAAATTGAAAGCAAAGAAGAAGTAAAAAAAGAATTAAAAGAGCCAAAAATCAAAATTGATGATTTTGCAAAAATCAAAATGCAAGTAGCAACCGTCTTAGAATGTGAAAATGTAGAAGGTAGTGAGAAATTATTAAAATTCCAACTTGATTTAGGAACTGAAAAAAGACAAGTTTTAAGCGGAATTGCTAAATATTATAATGCTAAAGATTTAGTTGGCAAACAAATTATTTTACTTGCTAATTTAGAGAGTAGAAAAGTATTTAAGCATTTAAGTGAAGGTATGATTTTAAGTGCTAAAAATTCAGATGAAAGCTTAGTTTTATTAACACCGCTTACTAAATGTGAAAATGGTGCTGTGATTGGATAAAAATTGGAAATAACTAATTTTTCAGAATTAATTAATGCAAAAATTATTAATAAGCCTAGTGTTTCTAGGCTTAAAGATTTTTGCCTTAATTTAAATAGCGTTACTAATGCTAGTGCGTTTTTTACTGATAAACAAGCATTGGCAAATGAAGCTATTAAAAAAGGTGCTTATGCAATAATTAGCACTAAGGATTTATCAATTAGTGATAAAGAAGTAGCATTTTTAAAAATAAATGATTTTGAATTTGCTTTAACAAGATTGCTTGCCTTTTATTCAATTGATAAAAGGGTGGTTTTATTAGATGAATTAAGCATAGAATGTTTAAATAGGCTAAATATTACTACTTTAAAAAATGACTTATTTTATGATTTTGAAAATATTTTAAAAAATAACTTAATCTTTTGCTCAAGCAAGGAATATTTAGATAAATTAAGCTTAAGCTATGAAAATGTAAAGTATTCTTATGAAATTATTAAACGCTCTAGTTTTTTTTATCAAGATTTAATATTAAATGATGAGTATTATTACAATGTTTTTATACCTATAATATTTACAGAACAATTTGCGAAAATCAATGTATTTAAAGAACTAAATATCAATTATTCAAATCTTAAATTATTAGATTTTATATTTTTAAATGATAATAATGAAATAGTCAAAATGAGCGAAGGCTCTAAGGTTGTGTTTTTTGAAAATAACGAATTAATCATTAGCGAAATCAAAAAACATTTAAATTTATTTGAAATCACCGAAATAAAAAATCATACTTATATGTTATATAAAGGCGATAAAAATAAATTTATTAATGAATTAAATGTATTTAACGAAGGGTTATTTTTATGATTTATATAGTTTCTTTTGCGTTTTCTTTTTTGATGCTTTATTATTTAGCTTTGGTATTGCAGTTAAATAATTATAAATTTAAAAGAGTTTTATTTAATTTTTCTAAAAAGCGTTGGCATTTTTATTATCTAATAGCACCATTTTTACTCTATGTAATTACTTGTGATATTAATCATTTTTTAGCCTTAGGAGTGGCTATAATTTATCTTTTAGCTTTAATTTTTTTAGCAAAAAATATTGATAAACCTTTAGTATTTACAGCTAGGATTAAGAGATTATTTTTATTTAATTTATTAGGTGCTTTTGTATTTACCCCAATTCATTTTTATTGCAAACTTGACCCACATACCTTAGATATTATAATTTTTGCATTTTTACTTTCGTATATTTGTGAGTATTTTGTAAATAAGAGTTTTTATGATAAAGCTTACAACAAAATAAGCAATTTAAAAGATTGTAAAGTAGTATTAATCACTGCAAGTTATGGTAAAACAAGTATCAAACATTACCTAGCTAGTATTACTCAAAACTATTTTAAAATTCATTATGCTAAAGGTAGTATTAACACTCTTTTAGGGCTTATTAAAGATATTAATGAAAACCTAGACACAAATACAAATTTATTAATAATAGAAGCAGGTGCTAGAAAAAAGGGCGATATAGAAGAAATCACAAAATTAGTCCGCCCACATTATGTAACAATAGGACAAATTGGCACAGCCCATTTAGAATATTTTAAAAATATAGAAAATACTAAAGAAGTTAAAAAAGAAGCCCTAAAAAGCACTAGATTAGAATTAGCAATTACTCATAGTAGTGTAGGTGAGAGCTTTAGCTATGATAGTGCTTTAAGTGAGATAAAAGCTAGTTTAGATGGGCTTAGTTTTACATGCAATGATGAAAAGTATTTTGCTAATTTATTAGGTAGTTTTAATGCTAGTAATTTATGTGCTTGTATTTACCTAGCTAAGGCTTTAGGTTTAAATTACGAGCAAATTAGCAAAGAAATAGCTAATTTAAAAGCTACAGAACATAGATTACAAATCATCTCTCGTGAGCCAAAATTTATAATTGATGATGGGTTTAATGGTAATTATGATGGTATGAGTGATAGCTATAGAATAATTAAAGATTATAATTTAGGCAAAAAAGTCTTAGTTAGTCCAGGGATAATTGAAGCAAGTGAAGAGTTAAACAAAAAACTATGCGAAGTAATTAATGAATGTTTTGATTTAGCAATTATTACAAGCGAGACTAATGCTAGAATATATGATGAGAATTTAAAAATTAAAAAAATCATTCTAAAAGATAAAGCAAAATTAATTGAAACTTTAGCTAATGAAACTAAAGAAAAGGATTTAATAATATTCTCAAATGACGCTCCTAATTTCATATAAAATAGAATAAAATTATTAGCTAAAAAATTTTTTAGATAATAATTTTTATTATTTACCAATTATTATCCTATCTTATTTATTATTACTTCACATTTTTAAAAGGAGATATAATGAAACAATTAACAACGGATTTTGGTAACCCAATAGGTTCAAATCAAAACTCACTTAGTGCAGGTGCAATGGGACCGCTTTTAATGCAAGATTATCAATTGATTGAAAAACTTGCTCATCAAAATAGAGAAAGAATTCCAGAGCGTGCAGTTCATGCAAAAGGAAGTGGAGCTTATGGAGAATTAAGAATAACACAAGATATTAGCAAATATACAAAAGCAAAAGTTTTTGCTAAGGGTGAAGTTACTCCACTTTTCTTACGCTTTTCAACAGTTGCAGGTGAAGCAGGTGCAGCTGATGCTGAAAGAGATGTTCGTGGTTTTGCGATTAAGTTTTACACAAAAGAAGGTATTTGGGATTTAGTAGGTAATAATACTCCTACATTTTTCTTAAGAGATGCTTACAAATTCCCTGATTTTATTCATACTCAAAAAAGAGACCCAAGAACTCATTTAAGAAGTAATAATGCGGCGTGGGATTTTTGGACTTTAACTCCTGAAGCACTACATCAAGTAACAATTCTTATGAGTGATAGAGGAATTCCTGCATCATATCGTCATATGAATGGATATGGTTCTCATACTTATTCATTTATTAATGATAAAAATGAAAGATTTTGGGTTAAATTTCACTTTAAAACCAAACAAGGAATTAAGTGCTTAACAAATGAAGAAGCAGAAAAAATCATAGCAAAAGATAGAGAATCTCATCAAAGAGATTTATACGAGAATATTGAAAAAGGAAATTTCCCTGTTTGGAGCGTAAAAGTTCAAATCCTTGCAGAAAACGAAGTTGAAAAACTTGGATTTAATCCATTTGATTTAACAAAAGTATGGCCTCATAGCATTGTTCCGTTAATTGAAGTTGGAGAAATGATATTAAATCGCAATCCACAAAATTACTTTAATGAAGTAGAGCAAGCTGCATTTAGCCCAAGCAATATTGTTCCAGGTATAAGCTTTAGTCCTGATAAAATGCTTCAAGCTAGAATTTTTAGCTATCCTGACGCACAAAGATACAGAATTGGTGCAAACTATCATCAATTACCTGTAAATAGAGCTAGAAATGAAGTTAGCACATATAATGTTGCAGGTGCTATGAATTTTGGTATAGGTGATAATTTATCTAATGGTGCTTATTATGAGCCAAATACTTTAGGTGGTGCAAGTGAAAATGCTAAATATCTTGAGCCTGATTTGGCAATAGGTAATAGTGCAGCTAGATATGCTCCGCTTGATAATGATTTTTATACACAACCAAGAAATCTATTTAATATCTTACCTGCTGATGAAAAAGAAAGACTATATAAAAATCTAGCAGCAAGTTTTGATGGTGTAAAAGATGAAATCATTGCAAAAGCTCTAGCACATTTTGAAAAAATTAGCCCTGAATATGCAAATGGCGTAAGAAAAGCTTTAGGAAAATAAAATGCAATTAAGTAGTGCCGAATTAGCAAGATACGATGAATTATGTAAAATGGCGTTGGATTTTGCAAGAAATAATGATTACAACACTCTCCTTAACATGATAAAGGCAGGATTTAATGTTGATTTTAAAGACCATCGTGGAAACACACTTTTAATGTTGGCTTGTTATAACGGCTCTTACGAATGCGCTCAAATGCTTATTAGCAATGGTGCAAGTGTTGATATGAAAAATGATAAAGGTCAAACTCCACTAGCTGGAGTTTGCTTTAAAGGTTATTTAAATATCGTAAAACTGCTAGTAGAAAACGGAGCAAATATTGATGAAAACAATGGTTTAGGAATGACTCCTTACACATTTGCTTTAATGTTTGGAAGAACTGAAATTGCTGAATATTTAGCTTCGCAAAAATCTAGTATATTAAAAAAATTAACGTTAAAACTCTTAAAACTCTTCAAAAAAGTATAAAATTTAAAAGCAAATAATATTTTTTTATAAATAATTAATATTATTTGCTATTTTATGATATATTTTGCAAAAAAATTTAAAGGAGATAAAATGTTAAATTGTAACAATCTAAATTCTTTTGTATTATTCACTAAAGCCCATTGACCCTTACTCTTATTTTTTAATTTCCCAATTTTTATTATTGTTTATTTTTTTAGTTTTTTATTTTTAGCATTTTAAGCTTTATAGCTTTATTTTATTTGCTTGAAAATAAATTTGTTTTATTGTTTTTAAAGGAAAAATTATGAAAAAATTTATTATTTTATTAGCATTTGTAATGCAAATTTTCGCACAAGATTTGATTAAAGTTGGAATTGACCCAGCATATGCACCATTTGGATATATGAAAGATGGTAAAGCATATGGATTTGATATAGATTTAGTAAATGAAATGGCTAAGATATTGGATATTAAAGTGGAATTTGTTCCTATGGATTTTGATGGTTTAATAAGTGGTTTAAAACTTAAAAAAATTGATATGATAGCTTCAGGACTTAGAAATACACCAGAAAGAGCTAAGAGCGTTGAGTTTAGTGATTTTTACTATATAAGTAGTAATTATTTTTTAAAACAATCTTCAAGAACTGATATTAATGAAATTAATGGACTTACTATAGGAGCACAATTAGGCTCAATTCAAGCTGATATATTAGCTAGATTTAAAGATGTAAAACCATTTTTAAATGCTGATACTTCAAATTTAATTTTAGCATTAGTTGGTGGCAAAATTGATTCTGTTTTAGTAGATAAAACTGTAGCCAAAGGATATTTAAGAAATTATAAAAATTTAGTTGTATTTAAGAAAACTGAAGAAAAAACTGATGGTCTTAGTTTTGCTTTTGCTAAAGGAAATACAAAGTTAAGAGATGAATTTAATAGGGCACTTAAAATTATAAAAGATAGTGGAATTTATGATAATTTAATAAAAAAATATGATATGGAATAAGGAAAAATTATGAAAAAATTAATTATTTTATTAGCATTTGTAATGCAAATTTTCGCACAAGATTTAATTAAAGTTGGTATGTCGCCTGGTTTTGCTCCGTTTGGATATATAAAAGATGAAAAAATCGTTGGCTTTGATATAGATTTAGTAAATGAAATAGCTAAAGTATTGGATATTAAAGTGGAATTTGTTCCTATGGATTTTGATGCTTTAATGGGTGCTGTTAAATTAGGCAAAATTGATGTGATAGCTTCAGGACTTAGCAATACTCCTGCAAGGGCAAAGAATGTTGAGTTTAGTGATATTTATTATACTGGTTCAAATTGTTTTTTAAGATTAAAATCAAGAACTGATATTAAAGATTTAAATAATTTAGTAGTAGGAGTGCAATTAGGTTCAATTCAAGCTGCAATGCTTAATGAAATTCCTTCGGCAAAACCATTTTTAAATTCTGAAATTTCAAATCTAATCCTAGCATTAGTAAATGGCAAAATAGATGCTGTTATAGTTGATAAATTAGTAGCTAGAGGATACTTAAATACCTATAAAGAAATTGAAATATTTAAAGATATACAAGAAAAAAGTGGCACTAGCTTTGCATTTGCTAAAGGTAATATTAAATTAAGAGATGATTTTAATAAGGCTTTAGAAATTGTAAAAAGTCAAGGAATTTATGAAAAATTATTAGAAAAATATGAAATGTGATATTTTTTAATACAAATTTTGTTAATTTTGTTACAAATCGTAACGAAATTAACAAAAAAAATAATTTTTTATTATCATTAACAAAAAATATTGATATTATTATTTAAATTATTTTAAAGGAGAAAAAATGCAAAAGAGTGTTGCTAAATTATTTTTAAGACTTCGTTGATGCTTACTACTATTTTTTAATTTCCCAGATTTTATCATTGTTAATTTTTATTATTGTTAGTTTTATCATTGTTATTTAGGTTATTTTAGTTTTTTGCTCTAAGCAATTTAGTTATTTATTTTTATTAAAAGGATTAATTATGAAAAAGTTATTTTTAGGTTTTGCACTAGTTGCACAAATTTTTGCTCAAGATATTTTAAAAGTAGGAACATCTCCAGGTTATGCACCATTTGAATATATGAAAGATGGTAAAATTGTTGGATTTGATATGGATTTAGTGGAAGAAATAGCAAAAATACTAGATATTAAAGTTGAATTTGTTGCTATTGAATTTGATGGTTTAATCAATGCTTTAAAAGCAGGGAAAATTGATGTTATAGCTTCTGGAATGAACGAAACCCCACAAAGAGCAAAAAGTGTTGATTTTTCTAATTCATATTATAACGGGGTAAATTATTATGTTAAATTAAAAGAAAATACTAATATAAATTCTTTAGAAGATTTATCAAAAGGGGCTAAATTAGGAGCTCAATTAGGCACTTTACAAGCTGATGAAGTTAGTAAAATTAAAGGCGTAAAACCATATTTAAATTCTGAATTAATAGTTTTTGTTTTAGCAACGGTTAATAAAAAAATAGATGGTTTTGTATTAGACGCTGCTGTGGCTAAAGGCTATATTAATACTTATCCTGAACTTAGCGTATTTGCTAAAACACCAATTTTAGGTGATGGAGTGAGTTTTGCATTTGCCAAAGGTAATACAAAATTAAAAGATGATTTTAATAATGCCTTAAAAATTCTAAAAGACAACGGAACTTATGTAAAATTATTACAAAAATACGATTTAGATAATTAAGGAGAAAGTATGAAAAAAATTGTTTTAGCTTATAGCGGGGGTCTTGATACTTCAGCAATTATTCCTTGGCTTAAAGAAAATTATGATTGTGAAGTGTATGCTTTAGTAGCTGATGTTGGTCAAGATAAAAATGAATTAGTAGATGTTAAACAAAAGGCATTTAATTCAGGAGCAAAAGATTGTGTGGTAGTTGATTTAAAAGAAGATTTTGTTAAAAACTATATATATCCTACAATTTTAAGCGGGGCATTATATGAAGGCACATATTTACTAGGCACTTCAATGGCAAGACCGGTAATTGCTAAGGCTTTAGTTGATTATGCAATAAGCATTAATGCTGATGCTATCGCACATGGAGCTACAGGAAAAGGTAATGATCAAGTAAGATTTGAATATACTATAAACGCACTAGCACCTAAGTTAGAAGTTATAGCTCCTTGGAGAATTTGGAATATGAAATCAAGAGAAGATTTGCTTGATTTTTTAGCATTAAAAAATATTAAAACAACAGCGAGTAAAGAAAAAATCTATAGCAAAGATGCAAACGCTTGGCATATTTCAACTGAAGGCGGGGTTTTAGAAGATACAACGACTTTTAATAATGAAGATTGTTTTTGTCTAAGTGTAAATCCAAAAATCGCTCCTAATGAAGCTGAATTAGTAAAATTAAGCATTGAAAAAGGTGTGGTTACAAAGGTAAATGATATTAGTCTAAGTCCTTATGAAGCTTTAAATAAGCTTAATGAAATAGGGGCAAAACACGGAGTTGGTAGGATTGATATTGTAGAAAATAGGCTTGTAGGAATGAAATCAAGGGGATGTTATGAAACACCTGGCGGAACAATTATAAATACTGCTTTAAGAGCGTTAGAGCAAATCGTTCTTGATAGAGATAGCTTAAAATTAAGAGCTATGTTAGGACTTGAAATGAGCTATTTAGTGTATGATGGTAAGTGGTTTTGCCCTACAAGAGCTGCTATTAGTGCTGCGATTAATGAATTTAGCAAAGATTTAAATGGAGAAATAATTATAGAATTATATAAAGGCAATTGCAATGCAATGAGTAAAAGCTCTCCTAATAGTCTTTATGATAAAGATTTTGCAACTTTTAGTGAAGATGAAGTTTATAATCAATTTGATGCAGCAGGATTTATAAGACTATTTAGCTTAAGTGCAAAAATTAGAGCACTAAAAAAATCTTAATTTAATATTTTAGGTCTTTTCATTAAGACCTAAAATTATTCTATTTCTATATTTATTTACAATCTAATTCTATTTTCTAGCTATTTAAAACAATATTATTACGATATTTATTTTAATTTTTACACAAAGCATAGTGATGAATTAAATAATATTTTTTATCAAAAAATAAATTACAAAATTTTAAAATTTTATATAAATAATATTTTTTATTATCTAAAAAACTTTATAATCTTTTTACTTTAATTAAAAGGAGAAAATAATGAAAAAAATTATGTTATCTTTAAGTTTATTAGTAGGTTTAAATGCTGCTAGTTTAATTGATGAAGCAAAAGAAGCAGGTTTGGTTGCTATACCTAGCGATAAAGCCAAATTAGAAGAATTAATTAAACAATATGCACCTGATTATGTAGAATATCCTACCACTAAAGAAAGAGTTGAACTTGGTAAAAAACTATATTTTGACCCAAGAATTTCAAAAAGTGGAATTATATCTTGTAATACCTGTCATAATTTAGGTTTAGGTGGAACTGATGGAGTTCCAGCAAGTACAGGGCATAAATGGTCTCCTAATCCACATCATCTAAACTCTCCAACGGTTTATAATTCTGTATTTAATTCTTCGCAATTTTGGGATGGTCGTTCAGGTCATTTACAAGACCAAGCAAAAGGACCTATCCAATCATCAGTAGAAATGGCAGCTATACCAAGTGAAGTTGTGAGCAAAATTACTTCAATTCCTGAATATGTTAATGATTTTAAAAAAGCTTATGGAGATAAAAAAATTGATTTTGATTTAATTGCTACAAGTATTGGTATTTTTGAAAGAACCTTAATAACTCCATCAAGATTTGATGAATTTTTAAATGGTAATGAGAAAGCTTTAAGTAAAGAAGAAAAACAAGGATTAAAACTATTTATAGATAAAGGTTGCACTGCTTGTCATACAGGTATTAATCTTGGTGGGACACTACAAGCATTTGAAGTAGCTAATAAATATAAATATGCAAATATAGGTGATTTTAAAGGAGATAGCGATGGTTTAATTAAAGCTCCTACATTAAGAAACATTGAATTAACCGCACCTTATTATCATAATGGTGCTATTTGGGAATTAGATGAAGCTGTTAAATTAATGGGAAAAATCCAATTAGGAATAGAAATAAATGATGAAGAATCACAATTAATAATTACATTCTTAAAATCACTAACAGGTAAAATGCCTGATATTACATATCCTAGCTTACCTGCTTCAACTTCTAAAACAATCAAACCTGATTTAGAATATTAAAACATTCCTAGCTAAATGCTAGGAAGTTAAATTAAAATAATGCTTCTTTATTTTCTTCAACTTTTGGGATAAATAGTTTTAATCCACCTAGCATATGAAAATGTAAATGAAACACTTCTTGTCCTGCATCAGCACCTACATTAGTAAGTAATTTATATCCGCTTTTATCAAGTCCTAATAATTTTGCAACTTCGTGAATAAAATCTGTCATTTTTGCCATTGTAGCACCGTCAACTTCTTGAAAACTTACAAATCTTTTTTTAGGAATTATTAATATATGAACAGGAGCTTTTGGATCTATATCGTGAAATGCTAAAAATTCATCATTTTCTAAAACTTTACTAGATGGGAGTTCGCCTATTACAATTCTTTCAAAAACATTTAAATCGCTCATTTTCTTTCCTTTTTTTAATAGTCTTAATCGTTTATTTATGTAATTTACACTAAAATTGTAAAAAATCAATAAAAAGGCTAACTCTTGGAAGATATTTTAATTAGTTTAGATAATTGTTCTTCGCTTGAAGAATTAGAGCAAATAAAGGTGCAAATTCTTGGTAAAAAAGGTTATTTAACAAGTGAATTTGCTAAGTTAAAAGACTTAGAAGGTGATGAAAAAAAACAAAAAGCAGAAATTTTAAATAAATTAAGAGATGAATTTAATGATAAATTTATTCAAAAGCAAAAATATTTAAAAGATGAATTTATAAAAGCAAAAGCTAAAAAAGATGCTTTCAATTTTGCTTATTTTGATGAGCGTTCAAATTCTGGTGCTCTTCATCCTGTAATGAGCACAATGGATAAGATAATTGATTATTTTTTAAGACAAAATTTTAGTCTTGAAGAAGGTCCGTTGATTGAAGACGACTTTCATAATTTTGAAGCTTTAAATTTACCTAAATCACATCCTGCTAGAGATATGCAAGATACTTTTTATTTTATAGATAAATTACTACTTAGAACTCAAACAAGTCCGGTGCAAATAAGAACTATGAAAAAACAAAATCCACCTATTAGAATGATTGCACCTGGTGCCGTATTTAGAAGAGATTTTGATATTACACACACTCCTATGTTTCATCAAATAGAAATGCTTGTGGTTGAAGATGGGGATAAAATATCTTTTGCTAATTTAAAATATGTTTTAGAAGAATTTTTAAGATATATGTTCGGAGATGTAAAAGTTAGATTTCGTCCAAGCTTTTTCCCATTCACAGAGCCTAGTGCAGAAGTTGATATATCTTGTGTATTCTGCGGCGGTTGTGGTTGTAGAATTTGTAAGCAAACTGGCTTTATTGAAGTTATGGGTTGTGGTATGGTTCATCCAAATGTATTTAAAAATGTTGGCTATAAAAATGTTAGCGGATATGCTTTTGGTTTAGGAGTTGAGCGATTTGCAATGCTACTTCATAAAATACCTGATTTAAGGTCATTATTTGAAGGAGATTTAAGATTATTGGAGCAATTTAAATGATAATTAGTAAGAATTGGTTAAATGAATTTATAGACTTAAAAAATATTAGCACAGATGAATTAGTAAAAACTTTAAATAGCATAGGTTTAGAAGTTGATGGAGTAACTACAATTATAGCTCCTAAAAAAGTTGTAGTTGCAAAAGTAATGAGTAAAGAAAAGCACCCTGATGCTGAAAAATTAAGCATTTGCCAAGTAGATGTTGGTAATGAAGTTTTACAAATCGTATGTGGAGCTAAAAATGTTGAAGCAGGGCAATTTGTAGCAGTTAGTTTAGAAGGTGCACAAATTGGTGATATTACTATTAAAAAAGCTAAATTGCGTGGGGTTGAGAGCAATGGAATGATATGCTCATCAACTGAACTTGGATTTGCTAAAATAAATGATGGCATTATGGTTTTAGATAGTAGTATAGGCGAACTTACTTTAGGTAAAGAATTATGCGAATATCCTTTATTTAATGATGAATTAATTGAAATTGAGCTAACTCCTAATCGTGGGGATTGCTTAAGTATTAATGGTATAGCAAGAGATTTAAGTGCAGCATTAGATATTAATTTAAAAGAAAAGAAACCTTTTAAAGATATTGATAATGCAGAAGGTATTAGAAGAATTTTAAATGTTCATTTTAGTGATGGAATTGATGGTAATTTAAATATAAAAGCAATAGAATTATTAAATAATATTGAAAATACTTTAAAGGTTAAATTAAGATTAGCTAGTATTGAAGAATTAAAAGATAATGCTATAGAAAACTTATTATCTTATACAACACATGCAAGCGGGGTATTATTTAATGCAGTTGATTTAAGCAAATTATGTAATGAATGCGAGCAAATAAGTTTAGATGTAAAAACCAAAGAAAACAAAGAATTTGTTATTAAGTATAAAGATAAAGAATTAGCAATTGCTGGAATTACACAAAATGAAGAATTTAAAATAGATAAAGATAGTAAAAAAATAATCATAATTGCAAATTATGTAAATCCTAAAATAATCGCAAATACCCATAAAAATTATAAAAATACAGATATTTATAGAAGTTTTAGGGGTAGCGAACCAGAGCTTAATATAGGAATTGATTATTTATTTAATTTATTACAACTTAATAAAAACATTAAAATTTATGGTAGTTCTTGTCAAAATACCCCAAGCAAAGAAAAAATATCAATTAATTGTAATATTAGTGAGCTTGAAAATATGATAGGTCAGTCTTGCGAAAAAAATGATGTTGTGAAAATTTTAAAAAGATTAGGGTTTGAATTAAGTATTGCTGAAGATAATCTATATTTAAAAGTTCCATTTTATAGACATGATATTAATAATTCTGCTGATATTTGTGAAGAAATAGTAAGAATGATTGGCATTGATAATATTAAGCCTAAACCACTTGATTTTTATGAATTAAACAGAACAAACAACACTTATTTAAAATATAAAAAATCTCTTGAATTAAGAAATAGAGCTTTAATGTGTGGATATTTTGAAAGTATTGGCTATGTTTTTGATAGCAAAGAATTTTTAGAAAAATTAAATTTAAAATATATCAAAAATGAAATTATAAACCCAATCACAAATGAAATGAATACGCTAAGAAGCTCTATCATTAGCACACTTTTAAAACAAGCTAGTTTTAATTTTAATAATTCAAGAAAATCAGTAAAATTATTTGAAATTGGTAGTGTATTTGATGAAAACGGACAAGAAAATAAAAAATTTGCTTTAATTAGCTCTGGCTTAAGTGAAAATGCAAATTTAAAAAATCATGCAAAACCTAAAAATGTTGATTTTTTCACATTCTTAAATGAATTAAAAACAATATTAAAGGATTTTCAATTAAAATCTAGTGATTATCATTTATTTAGCGAATTTGAAAGAGCTGATATTTATAAAAACAATCAAAAAATAGGGGTAGTTGGAAGATTAGATTTACATTTAGAAAATGAATTAGAATTACCGGTTACTTATTTATGCGAAATTGATTTTAATGCTTTAGAGTATGATTTTATACAAGCAAAAGCTTATTCAAAATTCCAAGGAACAACTAGAGATTTAAGTATTTTAGTGCCTAAAAATTATGATTATTCAGTTATAAAATCAACTATAAATAAATTAAACATTAAGAATTTAAAAGATTTTAAAATCGTAGATTTATATCAAGATGAAAGCTTAAAAAATTATGAAAGTTTAAGTATAAGTTTTTCATTTGTTGATGATGAAAAAGTATTAAAAAATGATGATATAAATAATGAAATGAATGAAATTATTAGTGAATTAGATAAAATAGGATTAAAATTAAGATGAGAATAAAAGCATTAAATAAACAATTTGATTTAGTTTTGGAAAATATAGCTGCAGATAAATCTATCTCTCATAGAGCTGCTTTATTTTCTTTATTAACTAATGGGGAGTGTAAGGTTAAAAATTATCTTTACGCACAAGATTGCCTACATACTTTAGAAGTTGTAAGAAATTTAGGTGCTACAATAAAAATATATGAAGATAAAAATGAATTATTTATAACACCGCCTAATGCTATCAAATCTCCTAATGTAGTTTTAGATTGTGGAAATTCTGGGACACTAATGAGACTTTTAATTGGTTTTTTAGCTAGTCAAGATGGTTTTTTTGTTTTAAGCGGAGATGAATATTTAAACAAAAGACCTATGAAAAGAGTAAGCGATATACTTAATAAACTAGGGGCTAAAATTGATGGTAGAGAAGGGGCAAATTATGCTCCTTTAGCAATTAGGGGAAAGAAAATAGATTATTTTACTTTTGAAAATACTCTAAAATCAGCACAAGTAAAAACTGCATTAATATTAGCTGGATTATTGAGTAATGGTTGCGAAATATACGAAAGCGAATTAAGCAGAGACCATTCAGAAAATTTATTAAAAATGATAAAAGCACCAATAAAAACAGATGGTTCTAAAATAGAAGTAAAACCATTACAAGATAAATTACAATCGTATGAAATAGAAGTTCCAAATGACCCTTCTTCTGCATTTTTCTTTGCTGTTTTATGTGCTATCAGTGATAATTCCACTCTAGTTTTAAAAAATATGCTTTTAAATAAAACTAGAATTGAAGCATTTAAAATTCTTGAAAAAATGGGGGCAAATATTACATATCAAATAGAGAAAAATGATTATGAAAATATAGGAACCATTACTATAAAAAGTTCTAAATTAAAGGCAGTTGAAGTTAGTGAAAATATTTCTTGGCTAATTGATGAAATACCAGCATTATCAATAGCATTTTTATATGCTGAAGGAAATTCTATTGTCAAAAATGCAAAAGAATTAAGAGTAAAAGAAAGCGATAGAATAAAGGCTGTCCTTGAAAATTATTCAATTTTAGGTGTTGAATACGAAGAATTTGAAGATGGATTTATGGTTGTTGGAAAAAGTATAAAAAATAATAATGTAATACTAAAAAGTTTTGCAGACCACAGAATAGCTATGAGTTTTTCTTTGCTAGCTAAAGATTATGAAATAGAAATTGACAATGTTGAATGTGTAGATGCTTCTTTTACAAATTTTTATGAAATTTTATCTTTATTTGAAAGACAATAAAATATGAAAATAGAATTAGCTAAAAGTTACGGATTTTGTTTTGGAGTTAAAAGAGCTATCAAACAAGCAGAAAAGACTAAAGATGCAGCCACCATTGGGCCATTAATTCACAATAATGATGAAATATCAAGATTAAAGAACGATTTTAATGTAAAGACTATTAATGATATAACAGAATTAAATGATGAGAAAAAGGCTATTATAAGAACGCATGGAATAACAAAACAAGACTTAGACATATTAAAAGAAAGTGGTAGAGAAATTATAGACGCAACTTGCCCTTTCGTTAAAAAGCCACAAGAAATTGTGGAAAAAATGAGCAACGAAGGGTATGAAATTGTTATTTTTGGTGATAGCAATCATCCAGAAGTAAAAAGCGTAAGAAGTTATGCTACTACTAATAATTATGTAGTTTTAGATGAAAAAGAACTGATAGATATTAAGTTTAAAAATAAAGTAGCTTTAGTAAGTCAAACTACAAAAAAAGTAGAAAAATTTATGCAAATAGCTAATTTTTTAATGTTAAAAGTAAAAGAAGTAAGAGTTTTTAATACAATTTGCGATGCAACATTTAAAAACCAAGAAGCTATTAAAATTCTTGCAATGAAAAGTGATGTTATGATAATTGTTGGCGGTAAAAATAGCTCAAATACAAAGCAATTATTTTTAATAGCAAAAGAGCATTGCAAAGATAGTTATTTAATTGAAAATGAAAATGAATTAGATTTTAATTGGTTTAAGGATAAAAATCTATGCGGAATTAGTGCAGGAGCTAGCACACCTGAATGGATTATTGATAAAGTTGTTAAAAAAATAGAAAATTTTACTTAATATTAAATAGTCATAAGTGAAATAGTGATAGAATAGGGCACAATCATTTCTTAATTTGATTAATTTTATTACAAAAGGACCAAAATGGCTAAGTTAAATGGAGCTCATAACAATTTAGAAGATTTAGAAAACATTGATTTCGCGGCAATGTTAGATGAGTTTGAAAGCGAAAAAAATCCTGAAAATATTTCAGTAATTGATGGAAAAATTATTAAAATTGAAGGCGACGAAGTATTTGTTGATATACAAGATAAATCAGAAGGTGTTTTAAATATTAGTGAAATCACAAAAGATGATAAGCTATTATTTAATGTTGATGATGTTATTAAAGTAACAGTTGTAGGTAGTTATAATGGACGCCGTTTATTATCATACAAAAAAGCACTTCGTAAAGAAAAAGTAGTTGAATTTATTAAAAACTATAATGAAGACAATAACGATACTTTTGAAGTAAAAATTATAGGAAAAAATCGTGGTGGTTTTGTTGCAGTAGATAATAATGAAGTAGAATTTTTCTTACCAAAATCACAATGCTCTCATAAAGAAATTAATACTTTAATGAATAAAAAAATTAAAGTTAAAATATTAAAAATTGATGAAGAAACACAAAGTATAGTTGTGTCAAAAAGAAAAGCAAACGAAGAAGACCGCAAAAAGAAAAAAGAATTAATTAATAATATAATCAACGATTCAGAACTTAAAGAAGGTGTTGTTAGAAAACTTACAAGCTATGGAATGTTTGTTGATATTGGTGGAGTTGATGGCTTGGTTCATTATAGCGAAATATCTTATAAAGGTCCTGTAAATCCTAGTACTTTATACAAAGAAGGGGATAAAGTTTTAGTAAAAATTGTAGGATATGATGAAGAGAAGAAACATATTTCTTTATCAATTAAAGCAGCTTTAAGTGACCCTTGGGATGAAATTAAAGATAGCTTAGAAATTGGAGATATTTTAAAAGTAGTAGTTTCTAATATTGAAAATTATGGAGCTTTTGTAGATTTAGGAAATGATATTGAAGGATTTTTACATATAAGTGAAATTTCTTGGGATAAAAATGTTAAAAATCCAAGAGATTATTTAAAAGAAGGTCAAGAAATTGATGTTGAAGTAATTGAAATAGATTATGAAAAACGCCGTTTAAGAGTATCTCTTAAAAATTTACTTCCAAAACCTTTTGATGGCTTTAATGAGAAATTTAAAGTAGGAGATATTGTTGAAGGCGAGATTAGCACTATTACAAATTTTGGAGCTTTTGTTAAAATTGACAATATTGAAGGTTTATTATTAAATGATGATATATCTTGGACTGAAAATGAAACTTGCAAAAAAGTTTATAAAGTAGGGGATAAAGTAAAAGTTAAAATTAGAAAAATTGATAGTGAAAACCAAAAAATTTCTTTAAGTGTTAAACATTTAGAAGAAAGTCCTAGTTCATTATTTGCTAAAGAACATAGATTAGGTGATGTTATTAAAGGTATTGTAAGCGATATTAAAGACTTTGGAGTGTTCGTTAAAGTAAATGATAAAGTTGAAGCTTTAATTAAAAATGAAGATTTAGGAGAAGTTAAGCCTAATATTGGAGATGAAATTGAAGGAGCTTTAATTTTCACTAGAAATGGTAAAATTCGCTTAAGTATAAAAAAATTAAATTTAATTAAAACTCGTGAAGATTTAGAAAAATTTAATTCTGATGATAAAATTACAATAGGTGATATAATTAAAGATCAATTACAATAGTAATGAAACAACACTCGTTATATTTTATATTTGGAATAATTTTTTTTATTTTAGTATTGGTTTTAATGCTATTAATAAAATCTGCAAATTATAAAGATTTGCAGATTTCTAAAATTATTGATGAAAATATTGAAATTATTAAAAATAAAATATCAAATAATGAGTGGTATGCTAAATTAGCTAAAGATGAATTGGGAGATTCTTACCCAATATCAAATGAACTTTATGTTCATTTTGAATTACAAGATACAGGTAATTTAAGTAAAAAGAAATTTTTTAAATTAAATATAGATAAAAACGATAATTATTCTTTATTTTGTGTAAAACAAACTATATCTAATTTAAATTTGAAATATTTTTTAATTAATAATAAAAAATATTCTCAGATAGTCATAGATACTAACAATATTTCTTTATTACATTACCTTATAGATAGTTTAAAAAACTATAATATCAATTCTGATTTTGAAGAAATTTGGATTTAATTTAATTTTAAAGGATTAACAAAATGGCATCTTATTCAATGGGTGATTTAAAAAAAGGTTTAAAAATAGAAATAGAAGGAGTTCCTTATAAAATAGTGGAATATCAACATGTAAAGCCAGGTAAAGGTCCTGCTTTCGTAAGAATAAAAATAAAATCTTTCATAAATGGTAAGGTTTTAGAAAAAACTTTCCACGCAGGTGATAAATGTGAATCTCCTAACTTAGTAGAAAAAGAAATGCAATATTTATATGATGATGGAGAATTTTGCCAATTTATGGATAATGAGACTTATGAGCAAGTAGCTATAACAGAAGAAGATGTTGGCGAAAGTAGAAAATGGATGATTGATGGTATGAATGTAAGCGTATTATTCCATAACGGAAAAGCAATAGGCGTTGAAGTTCCGCAAGTTGTTGAACTAAAAATAGTTGAAACTCAACCGAATTTCAAGGGTGACACACAAGGCTCTAATAAAAAGCCAGCTACTTTAGAAAGTGGTGCAGTTGTTCAAATACCTTTCCATGTATTAGAAGGGGAAGTTATTAGAGTAGATACTCAAAGAGGCGAGTATATAGAAAGAGCTAATAAATAATTATGAACGATAAAGCAAAGCGTGTAAAATACTTAAGAGCTTTAGAAAAAGCTGCTAATCGCTTTGCTTTAGCCTTAAAAAAAGAAGATTTTTCAGATGGTATTTTCGCATCTAGCATAGAGCAGAATTTAAAATTACTAAATAAATGTGAGCCAGTTTATCTTGATTCTACATATTCAAAAGAATTAGAAAATTTTGTAAATTTATGCTGTTTTTCTCAATTAGACAGATTTGAGCTAATTAGCAAATTTAATACTCTAGAGAAAATAAAAAAGCAAAATCAATACAAAAAAACAAAACATAAAAATCAATTGTATGATAATTTATTTAGTTAAAATATGTTTTTATTTAAATAAGTTATTGGAGAATTAAAATGGATGATTTTGATAAATTATTTGAGACCACACCAGAAGAAAAACTAATAGACGTATTACAAAACGCACCAAGAGGTGCAGTTCAAAATACTATAGTAACGCATAGTAAAGAATTTTTGGCATTAAAATTATTATTAGAAAAGCAAAATATAGACTATACACAAGTTGAAGAATTTATATTTAATAATGATGCTTTGCTAAATGAAATGCTAAATGATGTTTTTATAGATTTAACAGCAAAAATTTTAGGGCATGAGGGATAATGAAAGTTATTTTTGATGATATTGTTGAAATTTATGATGATACATTAAATGAAGAAGATTTATTAATTAAAGCAAAAAGCCTTAAACCTTGGAGAAAAGGGCCTTTTAAAATAAATAATATTTTTATAGATAGTGAGTGGAAAAGCAATATAAAATATAATATTTTAAAAAAGCATATTAGTTGTATTGAGAATAAAATAGTGGCTGATGTTGGGTGCAATAATGGTTATTATATGTTTAGAATGCAAGAATTTAGACCGACTAAGATTGTCGGATTTGACCCTTCTCAAAGGTGCTATGAGCAATTTACTTTTTTAAATTCCTTATTTAAAACAAATATTGTATTTGAAAGATTAGGGGTAGCTGATTTACCAAGCTACAATCATAAATTTGATGTAATTTTTTGCTTAGGGGTGATTTATCACAGAAGCGACCCAGTGCAAATGCTAAAACAATTAAAACAAAGCCTAAACACTAATGGGATTGTATTCTTAGATACTATTTATTTTGATAGCGAACAACCTTTTGCTTTAGTTCCAGATACAAGTTATGCAAAAATGTCTAATGTATATTTTATACCAAGTATTAAAGCATTGCAAAATTGGTGTAAAAAAGCTAATTTTAAAGAATTTGAAATACTAGCAACTTCTAAAACAACAATAGAAGAGCAAAGGAAAACAGATTGGATTGATGGATATAGCTTGGAAGATTTTTTAGAAGATGATGATTTTACAAAAGAAGGTTATCCTGCACCAAAAAGAATATATATAAAATTAAAGGTATGAAATGGCTGAAGAAAAAAATGATATAGAAGAAAATTCTACAGAGATTAAAATCAATGTTGAAGCTTGCCCTACAATAAATACAGAAATTTGTGGCAACATTACCGAAACAGATGAAAATAAAGCAAATCTGCAATTAAAAATAACATCTGAATTAATTTCAGATTCTGAAGGTTTAGCGCATAATGGTTTTATATATTCTGCAGGAGCTTATGTTGCACAAGTAGCAATTAACAAAAAAAATACCTGTGTTATAGGCTCAAGAACTAGTTTTTTTGCGCCGGCTAAAATAGGGGATATTATATCTTTTGAAGCAACTGCTAAATTTGATAATAGTAAAAAAAGAGAAGTTTTAGTAAAAGCATATATAAGAGAAGTATGTGTATTTGAAGGTATTTTTTATGTTCTAGTAACAGATGAACATATATTAAAAATGCAAAAAAGTGAATTAGCAAAATACCAGAGCAAAAAACAAGAATAATAATTTTCTTGTTTTATAAACTAAAACCTTTTATACAAATCAAATTCAAAATATATAGAACAACACTACACTTAAAACAACGGCACTTGCATTTGCCTTAACTTAAAGCATATTTAATATTTAGTTTAAAATGAGTATTTAAAAAGTGCTTAAACATTATATATATTTGACTTCAAAGGATATCAATAGCAAATATTATATTGAGTCATTTTATGATATTAATTGACAGGCGGACTAGACTAAGTCACCTTGCTAGCGAAGCATTAAAGCCTTGTATATTAGCCTACAATATACATTTCAAGCCCTTGTCGCTCAATAAGAGCTACTTATATCACGCATTTGTATTATACAATTATGCATTAATAGAAGCTTAAAATGGGCTTAGATTTGGAAATAGATAAAATTAAGCTTTTGATGGATTTAATGGAATTAAAGACAAGCAAACTTCTTTAAAGGTGCTTGGTCGTGTAACAAAGCTAAGTGCTAATGATAAGGATAAATTGAATGTAAGTATTACTAAGAGAGTGCTTTGGCTGATTTTAATAATACTGCTAAGCTTAGTGATTTTGAGCTTTTAGCAAATAACATACATATATTTCTATTGTCCAATAAAATATATGAGTTTATAAAACATAATTCAAAATGCTATTAAACGCAACAAGTAAGCTTAAAATAGCATTTGAACTAATAGTTGCCAAAAAAGACTTAATAATAATTTGTTATAAACAATCTAAAATCTTTAGTTTTATTAAAATCGCAGAGTGGTGATATGGTTTTAAAATACTAATTTGAAAATTATAGTTTTCAATACTAATATAACATGTAAACATATTAAATATGCTAATAATCAATTTAGATTGCTTTTATTTTTAAAATAATTTAATAGTCTTACGGAACTTAAATTATATACTTATACCAATCACTTATGTATTTTTCATATGCCTACGCCAATAATTTCAATACTATAAAAATACTTCATTTCCAAACATAGCAAAATTAGATTTAATAAGGTTTTAGAATTTAATTTATATATGTAATATAATTTTCAAACTATTTTTTATATGCTTAATATAAATTTGAATTATTTCTATATTAATTATTTTAATAAAATATATAAATAATTTTTTGATATTTTATACGATATTTAGTATATTTATAAAAATAATCATATTATTTTATGTATTATTTTATGTAAAATTATCATATTTTTTTATTATTATTTTTAATAAAATTTTACATATTAAATCTATATTGAAAACTAAGTTTATAATATAATCTTCTTTTATTATAATTTTTTTCTATATTAAACAACTTATTTTAAGGAACAATTATGAAATACCCTTTAGATTGTGAAGACAATTTTTCAAAATCATTTTTATTTTGGATAGCTAAATTTCTAAAATTTAAATTAAATTCTTTATCAAATAAACTACTTGAAAAAGCAGAAGAATTAAGAGAGATTAATATTGCTTTAAGTAAAAATAATTTCACTATAGAAGAATTAGATGAGCTAGCTAAAAAATCAAGAAATATAGGAATGATTGGTGTAAATACTTATTTTAACCCTATTAAAAAATTTTACGAGCAAATAATTCACTATAAGCTATATTCCCTAAAACTAATTGATGAAGAATTGGTAATTGAAATTCTATCAAGTATAACAGCAGGTCTTAGTGATGCGAGTAAAAAAAATCACAAAATCGCTATAGTTAATTTTTTTAAATTTTTAAGTTCGCAAAATAAAGATGATGATAGTTCTTATGTTTATGAAATAGAGTTAAAAAACTGGTCAGGATTAAACTCATCATCAGGACACAAACTACCAGAATTTATGAGTGAAGAGCAAATGAAAACATTTTTAAATACTCTAAATAATTATGAGTTTAAAAGTAATCAAGACAGAAATAAACTTGCTATAAAAATCATATTATTTACTGGAGTAAGGGTTAATGAAGTTCTTAGATTAAGGTTAAAAGATATTAGCTATGAAAATGATTTGATAAGCCTTAGAATTCATGCTAAAGGTAATAAATATAGAGTGGTTTTACTAAATATAAATTCCATTAAAGAGCATTTAGAATATTTTAATAATTTCGCCGAACCTAATCAATACTTATTTACAAATAAACAAGGTAAGCCATTAACTCAAGCTTATATATCAAGATTAATTGAAAATGTATTATTAGCAGCCGGTATTCGCAAAGAAAAAAATGGAGCTCATATGCTAAGACATAGTTTTGCTACCCTACTTTATAAAAAAGAAAAAGATTTGTTATTAGTCCAAGAAGCCTTAGGACATGCTTCGCTTAATACTTCAAGAATTTATACTCATTTTGATAATGATAAATTAAAATTAGCAGCAAAAATAGCTAATAATTTAAAAGAAGACTAAAAAGTCTTCTTATGTATCCATCAAAACTATTAAATTAATTTAGCTCAAAACAAGTATAGTCTATATATTAAGCAAAATAACAAATAAAACTAGTAAAAACACTTTTCATCATATAAGCTAATATCACCAAAAAACGAACCTAATCCATAAATAACTCTAAATTACTCTAAATATTTAAACTGAATACCCTACTTTATTTTGAAATTATTCTTTTATAAAGTAAAACTAAAAAAACAACTAGCTAAAATAAAACTTGAATAGATAAAAAAGATTTTTTCATCGTATAGATTGTAATAAACTATTACTAATCAACCTAATCTATTTATTTTTAAATTCTTAAGCTAAATACCCTACTTTATTTTGAACCTATTCTTTTATAAAAGAAAACTAAAAAACAACTAGCTAAAATAAAACTAGCACAAATAAAAAACACTTTTTCATCATATAAGTTATAAAAATACCCACCACTTAAACTACCAAAAAACGCACCTAATCCGTAAAAACTCTGATTTATTCCAAATATTTTTGAGCTAATTTGTTTAGGTATCTTTTTTCTTATCATAGAATAAACACTAGGCATAATAGAGCAAAAACTAATACCGGTTATAAACCTAACTAAGCAAAATAACCAAAAATTATGGCTAGTAAAATAATGCAATATTAAACATATAAACAAAGCAAAAGTGCTAATTAAAATCAAATTAACTTCTCCATAATCTTTTGCTAATTTTGATAATTTCGGAGCAAATATAGCACTAGCAATTCCTGCTAAACTAAAGCAAAAACCTGTAGCTAATTCTTTATGGTCTACTAATTTTGAAACAAATAAGCCGATTATAGGACCTATAAATGTTTGAGAATACTGCACTAAAAACGAAGCTAAACACAAAACTATTACAAATGAATACAAGCCTTTATCAAGCCTTATTTTTTCGCCTTTAGGAACTGGAGTAAAATCTTCTTTTACAAAAAATAATATCAATAAAAATATACTAATTAATAAAAATCCCGATATTGCAAACTGAACTCTAAAATCAAAAAAGTGCATTAATACTCCACCAAACAATGGTCCTAAAAGCGAGCCTGTTATCTGAAATGAGCTAAGTTTTGCAAGAGATACATTCACATCATCTTTAGGAGCATTAACAGCTATTAATGCAATACAAGCAGGGTTAAACCCAGAAAAAAATCCCATAATAAATCTAAGTGTTATAAATGATTCTGCGGTTTTTAAAAATACGCTAATTAACAAGCACAAGCCCATACCAAAACTAGCTCTTAAAAGCATTTTTTTACGACCATATTTATCAGCTAAAATACCCCATAATGGTGCAAACAACGCCATAGTAAGCGTGCTACCAGCATAAGCTAAACCACTATATAAGCTAATCTTATCTCCGCTCACTCCATATTCTTGCATAATAAATGGTAAAAGCGGTAGAATTTGATTAAGCGCTAATGTGCTTAAAAATGAACCTAATGAAACTATTAAAAGCATAAATTTAAAATTACTTTGCATAGGTTTATTATAGTTCTTGTTTGTAATTAAAGCTACTTTTATAGTGAATAATTAAGTGATTTAAAATAAATTGAAAGCTTTAAATATTCGTTGCTTAAGTTAGATTTTATATTTAAAACCCAATAAACCACTAAGATATTTGAAAAAACACTCAAAAGGAATTTAAAAACAAACTTTTAAATTCCTTAATCTTTTTTAGTATTTACTTACACTTTTAAAAATATACTTATTCATCATCGCCAGGAGCTACTCTTTGTAAGTATTTTACTACTTGATAGTATTCATTCTCATCTAAACTTGCATTATCTTGCATAGATTTAATTGTGCTTGGCCATACATTTTTACTAAACTCATCATAAGCATGTAAAGCATGGCATATACCACATCTTTCTTCAAATAATGCCTTACCATCTTCTATAATATCTTTATTTGTAATCTTAGTATTATCAACACTAGCTACTATCTCTACTACTTCCCAAGTATTATCATAATCATCTACTTTAGTTCCTATTACTTTAACAGCATTAGCATCATCAAGATTTACGCTATTTGATAAGACACCTAAAGTATCATAAATAGCTTTTCCACCTTTAGGACGATAGCCTGTAAGTTTTATCTCACTTTTATTATTATCATTTTTAACTATATCAAACTTAGTTCCTATGATAATTGTTCCTATTGTTTTATTATTAATACTTAAAGGAGTGTTTTCTAAAGCATAATTATTAGCTAATAATGAGCTTGTAATTAAACTTAATAATATTAGTTTTTTCATTTTTTATTATCCTTATAAATGTTTTTATACTTATTATTATTTGTTTTTATTACTTATCTTAATAAGTATTTTTAAAGCCTAAAATATACTTTTAGGCTTTATTTAATTTATGCTTTAAACTTTGGTTGTCTAAATAAATCAAGTGCTGGAATTTCTTTAGTATATTTTTCTATTTCTACTAAAGCAGTTGCTTGATTACCACAAGCAAGTTTGCTACTTGGGATATCAGCTATAAGCACATTTACATCTCCGTGTAAGCATAAGCCTTTTTTATTAGGATTATACCAAGAGCCTTCTTGCATTCTAATTACACCAGGTTTAACATATTCAGTTACTAAAACACCACCTAGTATTTCCCCTCTATCATTAAATATACGAACTATATCTCCATTTTTAATACCACGAGCTTTTGCATCAATTGGATTCATCCATAAGCTTTCTTTTCCTTCTACTTCTTCAAAATCTCTTAAAAAAGTATTATTAAGTTGTGAGTGTAATCTATACTTTGGATGTGGAGTTATTAGATTTAATTTATATTTTTTAGCATTGCCTAAATATTCAGCTGGTTCATAAAATTGAACTAAGCCTTTGCAATCATCATAGCCAAACTTATCAATCTTTTTAGAAAATATTTCTATCTTACCACTTGGAGTTCCTAATCTATTAGTAATTGGGTCATCTCTAAAATCTTTCATTTTTACGAAATTCTTAGCTTCTTTAGGAGCTTTAAATTCTACATAGCCTTTAGCCCAGAACTCATCAAAGGTTGGCATTGATAGGCCACTTGCTGCTGCTTTTTCTCTTGATTGTTCGTAAAAGTATTTAATCCATTCATTTGCAGTTTTACCCTCTGTAAAAGCTTGGTATTTTTCTTCACTAAAATGCTTAATAATTCCACAAAAAATATCATAATCATTTCTTGAGTTATACATAGGCTTTATACATTCTTTCATAGCGAAGATATATTTGTTTGTATGTGCTTTAGTTATATCATTTCTTTCTATTTCAGTAGTAGACGGTAGAACTAAATCAGCATGTCTTGCACTAGCAGTCCAAAAACAATCTTGAACTATAAAGCTATCAACCTTAGCAAATGCTTTTAATTGTCTATTTCTATCTTGATGATGGTGCATTGGATTACCACCAGCCCAATAAATTGACTTAATTAAAGGGAAGGTCTTAACTTTGCCATCAAATTCATATTCTTTACCAGGATTTTCAAGCATATCTACTATTCTTGAAACAGGAATTACTTCGTTAGTTCTATTATCCCACTCCCCTTTTATAGTAGTTTTTGTGCTAATTCCTGCAAGTCCAGGAAAACCACTAAAATTATTTGCTTTATCTTCAATATTACCACTATTAGCATTGCCCGTAACTGCACCCGGAGTTGGAACTCCACCATCTGAATAATGGTAGCTAAACCCATATCCACCACCATCAAGTCCAATTTGTCCTAAAACAGATGCAAGAGTTATCATAGCCCAGTGAGCTTGCTCTCCGTGATGAGCCCTTTGAAAACCCCAACCTGCCATAATCATAGTTCTATTTTTAGCCATAAGTTCTGCTAATTCTTTTATTTTTTCTGCTTTTATACCTGTAATTTTTTCTGCTAATTCAGGAGTTTTTGGATTATTCTCATCAAATAATCTTTCTTTTAATTTAGCAAATCCTACTGTGTATTTTTTAAGGAATTTTTCATCGTGAAGATTGTTTTTAATTAGATGATAACACATTGCTTCTACTAAGGCAACATCGGTTGTAGATTAATAAATACTTGCTTAGCACCTAAAAATCTCGCTGTATCATTATATACTGGGTCAATATTAATTACTTTTATTTTTCCATCTTTAACTAATGCTTGTAATTTTTCTAAATAAGGGTAAGTTTCATGTAATGGCACACCCCAAGCAATTTGATTTGTATTAATCATATCATTTGACCATAAAACAACCACTTTTGAGTGTTCTAATACATTGTCCCAAGAAGTTTGCTTAGCACTTGATTCATCAACACCACTAATATAAGGAGTAATTGCACGAATACAATGAGTTGAGTATGTAAGAGTTCTAGTAGTGCAACCTCCAGCTATATTTAACATTCTTCCAAGTAAGCTTTGTGGGTTATTAACGCTTCCAACGCAAAACCAACCATAACTACCGCCATAAACAGCATTAGAGCCATATTTTTCATAAACTCTTTTAAGCTCATTAGCTACTAATTCATAAGCTTTTTCCCAAGTAATCTCAACAAATTCTTCTTTACCCCTTAAGTTTTTAGGAGCTTTTTCAAATCCTTTTTCTAAAACACTTTTTCTAACGCTTGGGTTTTTAATTCTATCTTGTGAATATACTCTATTTACTACACCATTCATAAGAGTTGTTGGTTTAAAATCCCCATTAAAAGCTTTAAATCCTTCAACTTTGCTACTTCTAATAATTGGATGATAAGCTCCAAAATGTGAAGCACTAATTAAGCTTTCATCTATTTTAGGAATAGCGTTTTCACCAATAAAATCAACAGCACCTAAACTTGACGCACTAGCTGCTACTCCTGCTGCACCTTTTAAAAAGCTTCTACGAGATAACTTTTCCATAAATTCTCCTTAAAAATTTAAATAAAACTTAATTTTATAAGTTAGATAAAATTATAATAAAATAATTTAAGAATTAAGTAAATGGAATAATATATTCTTAATTATGATATAGATATTAAATACCCCCCCCCAATAGCAAAAAGGAATAATATGTAAATATAATGAAAACTATATTATTTAAGAAGAATTAATTAAAAATGGAATTTAAAATATAATTTTAAATTCCAAAGTAAAAACACTAAAATACAAGATTAAATAAAGCTAAAATTATAAGTATTAATACAAAACCTATAACACCTATTAAAGTTTCTAGCATAGTCCAAGTTTTAAGAGTTGTTTTTTCATCTAAACCAAATAAGCCTTTTACAAGCCAAAATCCAGAATCGTTAAAATGAGAGCAAACAACACTACCACAAGCTATTGCTAAAACGATAGCAACTTTATCAAATTCTGCAATTGATGTATTTGCTGCAATAATTGGTGCC
This sequence comes from Campylobacter sp. RM12651, assembly GCF_022369475.1. Lineage (NCBI taxonomy): Bacteria > Pseudomonadati > Campylobacterota > Epsilonproteobacteria > Campylobacterales > Campylobacteraceae > Campylobacter > Campylobacter sp. RM12651. The sequence goes on along the minus strand of NZ_CP059600.1, from coordinate 955,223 downwards.
ATTAAACCAGCTGTTGTAGTAAGTGCAACAGTAGCTGAACCTTGAGCAATTCTAATAATTGCTGCTATTATAAAACCAGCTAAAATAACAGGAACGCCTAAATTAGCTAAAGTTCCAGCCAACGCATCACCTATTCCACTAGCTCTTAAAACACCACCAAACATACCACCTGCACCAGTTACAAGCACTACAGAACAAATTGCAGGAAGAGCTTTTTCACAATATTTTTCAAGATTTTTAGCACCTAAACTCTTATTAAATACAATAATACAAATTATTAAAGTAATCATAAGAGCGATTGGAGTTTGACCTATTAGATTTAAAACATTAAAACATATATCATTTTTTGCGATTATTTCTAATTTTTGCATAGATGAGATAATTGCACTTATAAAAATCAATACTACAGGGGTTAATAATATAAATATTACGGTTAAGAATTTAGGTTTATGTTTAATTTCTATTTTTTCATCTTCAAATAAATCTGGTGCTTTAAAATACATTTTTTTACCAGAATAAAGCCCAAATAAATAAGAGCTAAAATACCAAGTAGGAAGACCAATAATAAGTCCTAATATTAAAACCCAACCAACATTAGCGTCTATTGTAGCTGCTGCTGCAACTGGACCTGGGTGTGGTGGTAAGAAAACATGCATTACAGAAAATGCACCAACCGAAGGAAGTGCATAAGTTAAAACAGAACCTTTTAATTTATGAGCTACGCTTAATATAACAGGCAACATTACAATTAACCCTGCATCAAAAAATATAGGGAAAGCAAAAATCAATGAAGCTAAACCTAGTGCAAATGGAGCTCTTTGCACCCCAAAAAACTCAATTAAAGTATCAGCTAAAACTTGAGCTCCACCAGAAACTTCTAAAATTTTACCTATCATAGCACCAATACCAACTAATAAAGCAACACTTGCTAAAGTTGAACCAAAACCACCAAGCATTACTCCTAAAATTTTATCAAGCGGCGTATTGGCTGCTAAAGAAGTTAAAAAACTTATTATTATTAATGATATGAAAGCGTGAATTTTTAATTTCATAATCATAAATAATAATAAAACAACCGCAACTGCGGCAACACATAATAAGTAAGAAGCACTAAGCTCTTGCATTATTTCTCCTTTTATTTGAATTTATGTAATATTAAGAAAAATAGGTTAAAAATAGCAAGATTTTTATAAAAAAGGATAATTAATGAAACATTATAATATTGTTGTAATGGGAGTGTGTGGCTGTGGCAAAAGCACGATAGGTGCTATGATTGCAAATAGTTTAGGGGCTAGCTTTATAGATGGAGATGATTTACACCCAAGAGCAAATATAGAAAAAATGCAAAGTGGGGTTCCATTAAATGATTTAGATAGAGAACCTTGGCTTGAAAGAATTGCTGATGTATTTTACTCAATTTCAAGAAGAAATCGCTCTTGTGTCATAGCTTGTTCTGCATTAAAAAAACAATATAGAGATAAAATAAGACAATCTGGTAAAATTATCTTTATTCATTTACACGGCTCAAAAGAATTAATAATGCAAAGAATGAGTAAAAGAAGCGGTCATTATATGAAAGAAAATATGATTGATTCTCAATTTTCAACATTGGAATTTCCACACAATGAAGACTTGGTAATAAATATTGATATTACTCCACCTATTGGAGAAATTGTTGAAGATGCACTAATAAAACTAGACCAACTTTAATAGTTTTGCATTTCTTCAAAAATCAACATTATCTCTTCTTGCGTTAAAATACCTAAGTGATAATAAAAAGTTTCATCATTGAAATTAACTTCTTTAAATTTCTTTCCAATTTCTGATTTTGGTTTGAAATTTACTCCATCTTTTGTATAAAAAAATTGTATCGGTATTAAAGAAATTGGGAATTTATTCAATAATTCAGGATTGTCAAAAATATCAATATTTAAAATTTTTACATTCAAATTACCTAGTTCATTATAAACTGATTTTAAAATTGGCTGAAATTGATTGCAAGATGAATTACTAGTATTACAAAAATTTAACAATATATTTGAATTATAATTTTTAATAATACTATTATCTATATAAGTTAATTCAAAACCATCTGTTTTTGTATAACTACCTTCGTTGTAATAATAATACCAAATGCCAAAAGCAGCTATTAATATAGCAAAAAACACTTTTGTCTTCATTTTAAAAACCTTTAAATTTAATAAAGGTATTTTAAAATATTTCTTTTAATCCCTAACAATTAGGGATTAAAAATATTATTTAGATTTAAAACTTAAAGTAGCAGTAAGCTGTAAAGTATCTCCGTATCTATCAAGATTATAAGGCAATTTTATACCAGCTGCAATAATTTGCAAGCCATCTTGAGGTTTGCTAAGAGTTAAAGTTGCAATACCTTTTTCATCGGTTGTAATATCATCTATATCATCATTTTGGTCTTCAAATTCAACCCCACTAATAGGTTTTCCATCTAACAATACTTGAACTTTTAATTTATCACCTACTTTTTTGTCTAGTGGATTTTCTAATGGAATTATTTCAAACTTTAATCCTAAAGGCTTACTTGATGCTTCGTCCCAAGCGAATATACTTTTACCCATTTTAAATATTTTTCTAGTTTGGGTTACTTCATTTGCACCTGTAATGTCGGTAATTTCATTTCTAGCTTGAGAATAATGTTTGCCATCTTTTGTAAAAGTATAATAACCAAAATCATAATTTACACTAGCTACTGATGGATTACCTTCTATAAAGATTTTATTATTTAAATAATCATATCCAGCTTTAAGCTTTTTACCCTTAGAATCTTTTGCACTTACACCAAATATTCTATCGCTTTGAAATTGACCCCAGTGATCATCAGCCCAAAATCCAACCTTATAACCATCATCTGTTTTCATTGGAAAAAATTGATGAGCAAATGCAGAACTTGCAACAAAAATACTAGCTAATGTAATTTTACTTAACTTCATAACATATCCTTTTTTTTAAATTAATTTGATATTGATTATTATATGAATTATTTATTAATTTTTTCTTAATTTGATAATAATTTTAATTTTCTTTAATAAATATATTTTTTACAAATAAAAAAGGATTTTAAATAAGATAAATATTATCTTTTTTTTGATATATTTTTAATACAAATTTTAAAATTAAGGAGAAAAGATGTTTAAATTAAGAACATTAAATTATGCAACAAATGCGTTTTCAGGCTTTTTAACTGAAGAAACTTTCAATTATCACTATGGTAAACACCATCAAACTTATGTTAATAATCTTAACAATTTGATTGCTGGAACAGAATTTGAAAAAAAAGATTTAGTTGATATTATCTTAACTTCTAAAGAAGGTATTTTTAATAATGCTGCACAAGTTTATAATCACGATTTTTATTTTGACTGCATTAGTCCAAAAGAAAGCAAAATGAGTGCTGAATTAGAAAAAGCAATTAATGAAGCTTTTGGAACCTGTTCAAACTTTAAAGATGAATTTATAAAAGGTGCTACAGGCTTATTTGGTAGTGGATGGTTTTGGCTTGTATATAATACTACAAGTAAAAAACTTGAATTAGTAAAAACAAGCAATGCAGCAACTCCAATTACTGATAAATTAATTCCTTTATTAGTTGTTGATGTTTGGGAACACGCTTATTATATTGACCACAGAAATGCAAGAGCAGCTTACCTTGAAGGTTTTTATAAGCATATTAATTGGGAATTCGTATCAAGTGCTTACGAATGGGCTTTAAAAGAAGGCTTTAATTCTGTTAAATTCTATGCAAACGAATTGCATAAATAATTCTTAGCCTACTTTTGTAGGCTTATCTTTTATATACTTGAATGTTAAATTGTGCTTTTATCAAATTCTTATCAGATTTTAAAACTATTGGGAAATGAACTCGTAAAATATTTGGAAAATTATCTAAAGAATCTATGAAATCATAAAAAATAGTTGGACTTGTTATTTTTGTGCTTACTGATAACTGATAGCTTACATAATCTTCGCTAAAATCTAAATTCTTATCTAAATTCACTTCATCAAAAAAAGTCTTGCAATGATTTTTAAATTTTTCAATATCAAATTCATTATGAATTTTTGCTAAATTGGTTTTATTCTCTGATAAATAATCATTTAATTGTCTTTCAATACTTTCATTTTTTGCTTTATTTTGCTGAAATTTTGAATTTGAAGAGCTTAAAACTTCATTTGCAACTTTTAATTTATTTACACTTGGAATTATAAGCAAAGCACTAAGAGTAAAAATAGTAATCAAAAATATACTCAACCATAATAGCAACTTTACTATATCAATTTTAATCATACTATTATCTTTATTCATTAAAACCCTCAGAATTTTCAATAGTGTTAATGCTTACAAAGTTATACCAACCAGAATTTAATTGTATAAAATTAGTTTTTGATGTTTCAAAAATACTTTGAAGCGGTGTTTGCAATAAATTATTATAAATTTCTTTTGTTGGAGTAATTCCTTTAATCAATAAGCTTTTTTGCTCCATTAGAACTTCATTTAAAACTATACTATCAGGAACTAAGTCAAATAAATTTTTTATACTCTTTTTTAAATTTATATTAGAAGCTTGTATATCACTTACTAAAGCTATATATTCTTTATTTAAAATAATTTCATTCCTATTTTTTCCTATTAATTCTATCATTTTATCACTATTTTCTTTGGCTTGTTGTGCGTCGCTATATGCTAATTCTTGTTTTATTTTTATAAATACAGCAAAAAATATAATTACAAAAATAATGAAGATTAAAAAATAAAAGCATAATTTATTAAATTTATTTAATATAGGTTTTTGTTCAGCATTTTTAAGACTATATATCAATTTTTGCTCCTAAATCATTACTGCTTAATTTTAACATTTCCTTAAATATATCAATTGTATATACAATAGGCTTTATTAATAATTCACTTTCAATATAAGAATGCATAGCTTTAGAGCTTTTTTCGTGTTCAAATATAATAATATTATTAATAAAATCACTATCATAAATATTGTTATTATAAAATTCTTTAATCGCACTATTTATATATTCAAATATTTGCATATCCAAGCTAAATGATTGTAAATTTTCATTCAAATCAGAATTTAAATCAGCTCCTAAATCAAAATTATCATCAACCTTTACATTATCAAATTCATCAAAATCAAGTTCTTCTAATGTATCGTTATTGCTATCTAATTCAATTTCTTCTTCTAATTCTAAAGTTTGATGGTCTTCTTCATTATCTTTGTTGATTTTAAGCTCAAAATAACTACCAAATTTAAATTTCTTACCATCATAAATCATTAAAGTAATGAATTCTCCGTATTTTAACACAAATAAACTTATGCCATCAAATACAAAACCATCTGATTTTTTATCTTGAATTAGTTTAAACAATATGCTAAAAGGAGAATAAATTAAATCCACTTGCAATTCATCAAAAACAATATCAGCATTAATTAATTCAGTTTTTGCCGCATACAAAAACGAGTTATCAAAGATTTTTAAACTAACAGCACTGCTATCAACACCAAATTTTTGTAAATCTGTTTTATTAATTGTCGGCACCATTCCTTGACCGATACTAGTAAATAAAAGTGAAACATAAGTAAAATAATGATTATCAATTAAGGTTTTTATATATTTTAGTAATTTATTTTTATCTTCTTCAATAAAAGTTCTTTGATGAATTTTAATAATTTTTTCATTTTTAACAGAATAAGCTTCTATACTACAACTTTTATCCTTAATTACTAAATTAATAAAAATAGTTGATAGGTATTTTCTTATATTAAACATAAAAACCTTCTTCATTTAATTTAAGCTCTAGTTTATTAAATTCCTTATTTATTAAATTAACAGAATTTTCTTCATCTAATAATATCGGTTTTGAAATAATATAAGCAATTGTAGAAAATGGCTTAGCTAAAATCATCTTATCCCAGCTTTTAGCCCTATAAAATCTACTTGCAGCATTATCAAAAATAATCGTAGGAATTTTATATTTTAAAGCTATTTTATAAGAACCTGCTGAAATGCTATGATAAGGCCCTCTAGGTCCATCAGGAGTAATATATACATCATGACCTTGTCCTAAAAGACTTTTAATTTCAAGCAATGCTTTAACTGGAGAATCATAAGTGCTACCCCTAACAGCATTTATATTAAAGTATTTCATAACACTAGCAATTAATTCTCCATCTTTGTGATTACTTATTAATACATAAGGCTTTTTTTTATAACCATTTTTCTTCATATAAGCAAAAATAAAAGCCATCATAGTAAGTTTTCCATGCCAAAAAAGCACTATGCAAGGCTCTTTAGGTAAAGTTTTTTCTCCATAAAATCTTTTTTTACAAGTTAAATAAATAATATTTAAAAGTATAAATATTATAAAAGCTAAAATTTTAACTTTGTATTTCGCCATAAAGGGTTGTCCTAGAAGTCTTTGTAATCTTTACATCAACCATTTTTCCAAGCAATTCTTCGCTACCATTTACAACTATTAAGAAATTATTATCACTTCTTCCTGCTATAGTTTGATTTTCTCTTAATTCTTCAAAATATACTTTATAAGTTTTATTTAATTGTGCTGCACTAATCTCATCTAAAATTTCATTGTATAAACTTTGTAATTTAGTTAGCCTTGCACTTGCTATATTTTCAGGAATTTGATTTGGCATTGTTGCTGCAGGTGTTAGTGGTCTTTTAGAATACTTAAATGAAAAAATTTGCTCAAATCTAATTTTTCTCATTACATCAAGTGTTAATTCAAAATCTTCATCGCTCTCACCAGGAAATGCCACGATAATATCTGTTGATATACTAGCACTTGGAACTAATTCTCTTAATTTTAAAGCCCTATTTATAAACCATTCTCTAGTATAGCCACGCTTCATAGCTTTTAAAATACTTGTGCTACCACTTTGTAAAGGCATATGCATACTTTTACAAATTTTAGGATTTTTTGCAAAAGTTTCTAAAAACTTATCATCCATATGAAGTGGGTGTGGGCTAGTAAATCTAATCCTTTCAAGCCCATCAACCTCGCTAATCTCATTTAAAAGGTCTGAAAAATCCATTTTAGGATGGTTACTTGAAAATCTTTTACCATAATTATTTACATTTTGTCCTAGCAAAAATACTTCACTAGCTCCGTTGCTAACGGCTTTTTTTACTTCATTTAAAATAATATTTTTTGGAATACTTAGCTCATCTCCACGAGTGTGTGGGACGATACAATAAGCACAATGCTTATCACAACCTATCATAATATTTACATAGCTTTTATAAATACTATTTCTAAAATCAGCAAAAGCAAAATCGCTTTCATCGTAATTTATATCATTACTTATAAATTTTGGAGTTTTAATTGCTTCTGTTATACGGCTAATATTTCTTGCACCTAACACAAAATCAACTTGTGGAGCACGCTTAAAAATCTCGCTACCTAAATGAGAAGCTGTGCAACCACAAACGCCTATTTTTGCTCCTTCTTTTTTCTCTTTTAAAAAACCACCTACTTCACTAAAAAGCTTATGGACTGGTTTTTCACGCACACTACAAGTATTTATTAATATTAAATCAGCTTCTTTTTTATCTGTAGTTACTTCATAACCTTCTTTAGTGGTAAGCTCTGCAATCATACGCTCACTATCGCGAACATTCATTGCACAGCCTAAAGTTTCTATATATAATTTTTTACTCAAAGTATATGTACCTCATAAATAAATTCATCTTCTACTAAACCATATTTAACCGTATTTACATATACCTTAAAATTATTTAATTTTTCAACTAATTTTGTAATATCTTCACTAGAATTTGAATGGTCTAAAAATATAACCTTTTTTTCTTCAAGTATTTTTATAACTTCTTCAATAGTAACTTCTTTTGGTTTTGAATTTAAAGTTTGTTTTGCTAATTTAAATTTCATCTCATATCCTTTTTTAAATTAAAAAAATAAAATAATAACAAAAAGTTCTTTCATTAAACTTATTAAAAGTTATTTTTTATATAATAATAGTCTTCAAACTTCAATTAAAGGTAAAATCTTGGAAAGAATAGTAGATATAATAGAATCAATTGCGAATGAGAAATCATTGCCAATAGAAGAAGTAAGTGAGCGTGTAGTAAAAGCTATTACAAATACTGCTAAAAGACTTTTTGGTGATGATAAAGAATTTAGTGTAGATGTTAAAAAAACTCTTTGTGTATATCAAAATCTAGTAGTTGTTGCAAATAATGATGAATTAGCTAATAATGAAAGTAAATATATTAGCCTTGATAAAGCAAAATTAGAATCAAGTGAAGTAGAAATCGGAGATACTTTAAAATATGAAATATCTTTTGCAAATCTTGATAGAACTGCAATAAATTGGCTTTATAAAGAATTAGAATATAATGTGCAAAGACTTGTAGAAGAAAAATTATTTGAAAAATACCAAAGTATGGTTGATAGATTAATTTTTGGAACGGTAGTATTTGTTGATAATGATGAAAATACTTTCATAGAATTTGATGAAATTAGAGCAGTATTACCTAGAAAAAATCGTATAAAAGGCGAAAAATTTAAAGTTGGTGATGTATTAAAAGCTGTTATTAGAAAAGTTAGTGTTGATAAAAAACTAGGCTTAAAGGTTGAAATTTCAAGAACATCTCCAAAATTTTTAAATGCACTTTTAATGCTTGAAGTTCCAGAGATTAAAGATGGTGCTATAGAAATTATTAATTGCGCTAGAATTCCTGGCGAAAGAGCTAAAGTTTTATTAAAAGCTAACTCAATCAATATTGACGCTGTAGGTGCTAGTGTTGGAACAAAAGGTGTTAGAATTAATGCTATTAGTAAAGAATTAAATGGCGAAAATATAGATTGTATAGAGTATTCTAACGAACAAGCTATTGTAGTTTCTCGTGCTTTAGCACCTGCAATTATTAATTCAGTTACGATTGATAACGACATAGCTAAGGTTGTAATAAATCACGACCAAAAAAGTAAAGCTATAGGTAAGCAAGGAATTAATATTAGATTATGCAATATGCTAACAGGACTTAATATTGAATTAATTGAAGTTGGCACTGAAGCAGAAAATCATATAAGCTCAGAAGAAGCAAAAGCAAATCTTGAAAATCTATTTAAAAATATATGATTGATTTAAGCAAAAACGAAAATACTTGTAATACTTTAGATATTAAAGAAATAATTAATAGTATTGAATTTAATAAGTATTCTTTTGATAAAAATTATAAATTATTAGATGAATTAGCTAATTTTTATAATTTAAAAAGTGATAATTTTGTTCTAGGTAATGGCTCAAGTAATGTTATTTATATGAGCCTTTTAGCATTTTATAAATATTCAAATTCCAATGTTCATTTAATATCACCATTACCTACTTTTGACTTAACACTTTATTATGCTAAAAATATAGGTTATAGTATTGATGGGTTTTATTTAGATAGTGAGTTTAATTTTGATATAAATAAAATAAAAATAATCCCAAATAAAATAAATATAATCTATCTTGTAAATCCAAACAATCCAACAGGCCTAATGCTAAGCAAGAAAGATTTAAATGAATTAAACTCAATTTGTAAAGATAATGTATATATGCTTTTAGATGAGGCTTATTGTGAATTTGCTGATGATTTTTATAGTTTAGAATTTGCAAAAAATCCAAATATTTTACATATTAGAACATTTTCTAAAATGTATTCATTAGCAGGTTTAAGAGTTGGATATGGGATAGCTCATAATAAATTAATAACGATTTTAAAAGATTTTTTTAGTCCTGATGCTATTAATGCTTTTGCTTTAGAGTGTGCGATTTTTGCCCTAAAACAAAATGACTTTGCAAAAACTACAAGAAAAATTATTAACGATAATAAAGCTTTATTAGAAAATGAATTTAAAACTTTAAATATAAAATATTTTAAATCTCATACTAACTTTATTTTACACGAAATTAAAAGCACAAAATATGCTGATTTTATGAAAGAATGCGGGATAATAGTTGGAAGACCTATAGATAATTATCCTTTATTAAATAGAATTAGCATAGGAAATATTAAACAATTAAAAGAATTTATAAAAGCATTAAGGCTAGCTAAAAATCATAATTTAGTTTGAGCTTTAAGCTCAAACCTTATTTATCTTTAAAATAATTATCCAGTATTTCACAAATACAATGTATTGTGAAAATATGAATTTCTTGTATTCTTGGCGTATTCTTACTAGGTGCTTTTAGGGCAAAATACGGACTATTTTCTAATTTTTCACTAGCTAATAAAACGCATTTGCAACCAATTTTTCTAGCTTCTTCAAGTGCTAAAATAACATTTTTACTAGTCCCGCTAGTGCTTATACCAAACACTATATCTTCACTTTTAGCAATAGCATTTACTTGTCTACTAAACACATATTCATAGCCATAATCATTACCGATTGCAGTTAGTGCTGAAGTATCTGTGCTAAGTGCAATAGCACTAAGACCATTACGCTCACATTTATATCTTCCACTAAGTTCGGCTGCAAAATGTTGGGCATCTGCAGCACTACCACCATTGCCAAAAATCAATAATTTTTTACCATTTTCCAAAGCTTTTTTTATAATATCAGCTACTTGAATAATATCTTTTAAATATTCTTCATTAATATTATCATAAGCTTTTTTGTGCTCGTTTAACTCATTTTTTAATTTATTTAACATATAACTCCTTTATTTTTTCTATAATATTTGTGGTTGAATATCCTGTTTTAAATTCTATTAATTTTACTTCTTTTGCATATGATGAGCCAACAACTTCTTTTCCTTCATAATCAGCACCTTTTACCAATATATCAGGCTCTAAAGTTTTAATTAAATTAATTGGCGTATCTTCACTAAATTCACAAACATAATCTACAAATTCTAAAGCACACATCATAGCTTTTCTAGTCATTATATTATTAATTGGTCTATTTTCACCTTTTAATCTCTTAATACTTTCATCAGAATTTAAACCAACAACTAAAATATCTCCTAACTCCTTAGCTGCTCTTAAATAACTAAGATGCCCGTAATGCAAAATATCAAAACAGCCATTGGTAAAAACTATTTTTTTACCTTTACTAAGTTGTTTAATCTCATCTATATTTTTAAATTTATAAAATTCATTATCAAAATTTATAATCTCATCAAGCCCTACGCTAACAGCCCCTATCTTACCTACAACAATAGCAGCAGCTTTATTAGCTAAATCTATACTTTTACTAATATTAAAATCATTCGCTAAGAAAAATGATAATGATGAAATCACGCTATCTCCAGCACCGGTTACATCAAAAACTTCTTTAGCTAAAGCATAATGGCGATTTAATTTATTATCATAAACAGCAGCAATTCCATTGCTACCTAAAGTAATTAATGGTATTTTTAAATCCAATTCTTTTTGTAATTTTTCTAATGATTTTAATAATATATCATCATCATATTCATTAAAATTACCTAAAAATTCACAAGCTTCTTTGTAATTAGGTGTTATTAAATCTATGCCTTTAAACTTATAAAAATCTTTCTTAGGGTCTGCTAGGCTTAAAGTATTGCTATCTTTTGCAAATTTAATTATTTTTTGTGCTAAATAAGGACTAACAACTCCTTTATCATAATCGCTAAAAATAATTACATCATATTTATCATTGCGTATTTTATCAAATAATTCATCAGCTAATTTATCGCTAATTTGCTCTGTGCTTTCTATATCTATTCTTACTATTTGCTGATTTGAGCCAAAAATACGAGTTTTTGTAGAAGTTTTTCTATCTTTTTGCTTAATTATATGGCAAGTTATATTTTGTTTTTGCAATTCGTTTTCAATAAATTTAGCACTATCATCATCTCCAATAACACTTAAAATACTAACATTTGCACCTAATTTTGCAAGATTATTAGCCACATTTGCCATACCACCTAAGACTTTTTTCTCACTTTTAGGAGTGATTACTGGAACTGGTGCTTCTGGACTAATTCTAGTGCAATTTGCGAAAACATAAATATCGTGTATTAAATCTCCAATTACTAAAGCTTTAATATTTTTCATTCATAGTCCTTTTTTATATCTAATAAATTATTCACTTTTTTACAATATTCAAATTCTTTTAAATCTTCATTAAACAAATAACGATTATTGATATTTGCATTTATAGCCGCTTGCATATCACTTACTTTATCGCCTATAAAAATTGAATTAAATAAATCTAAATTAAATTCTTTAGCTGCTTGTAAAATAAGACCAGCTTTTGGTTTTCTACATTCACAATTATCACTAGGTATATGCAAACAAGAATAAATTTTACTTATATTAATTTTATGATTTTTAAACTCATTTAAAATTGCTTCATTAAAAATATCCATTTGCTCTTTTGTAAAATACCCACGCCCTACTCCACTTTGATTTGTAATTATAAAAATCAAATAATCTTTATCTTGAAAGAATTTAACTATCTCAAAAATATTAGGCATAAATACTAATTTTTCTAATTCATAAACATAAGAAAAATCCTTATTAATTACTCCATCTCTATCTAAAAATAAAGCCTTTTTCATATTTTTTAATTCCATTTTTCTTTGTTCTAAAATAATTGCATCATTTAATGCTTCTTCACTATCATTTAATTCTAAAAAGCCATTATTTTCGGTAAATTGTTTATTTTTAAAACCCCAAATAAAGGCAATGATTACTATAAAAGCTAATAATATTGATACCCCTATCATTAGCATTAAAACATTTTCCATATTTATCCTTTTTGATTATTTTAATAAATATCATAAAACTATTAGGAATTTAATTTGGAAAATAAAATATAAAAATATCTATTAAAATATTCAACGAGTAATTAGCTAATATAAAAAATATTAGCTAATTTAAAATTAATTTCTAACTTTATCTAATACACCATTAATAAGCTTAGGTGCATTATCACTTGCATATTCTTTAGCTAGTTCAATAGCTTCATTTATAACAACAGCTTTATCTGTTTTTGTAAAAAGCAATTCATAAACACCAAGTCTTAAAATAGCTTTTTCCATACCACCTAAATTACTAACTTCATTGCTTTCTAAAATACCTTTTAAACACTCATCTATTTTTAATAGATTTGCTTGAACGCCGTTAAATAATTCTAAAGCCCATTCACGAATAGCATTTCTTATTTTATGCTCTTCTAAATAATCATTTACATGCTCACTATTTTGAACATAATCAAATGAATACAATAAACTTACAACCGTTTTTCTAGCTTGATGTCTAGTTGCCATTTTGAACTCTTTGTAAATTTAGCATTTCAATAGTAGTTACCATAGCTTCATAACCTTTATTACCACTTTTAATTCCTGCTCTATCCATAGCTTGCTCTGTAGTGTTTGTTGTAAGAACACCAAAACTAATTGGAGTATCATTTGCTAAAGTTATAGCTGCAACACCCTTAGTGCATTCTGCTGATACATAATCAAAATGTGGAGTATCTCCACGAATAACAGCACCTAAAACCACTATTCCATCATAATTTTTCTTCACTGCTTGTTTTAAAGCATAAGGTAATTCAAAAGCACCAGGAACTAAAATTAAATCTAAATTCTTTTCATTTCCACCAAAACGAACAAAAGCATCTTTAGCACCTTCAACTAATTTATCAGTTATAAAACTATTAAATCTAGCATTTATTATGGCAAATTTCTCATTACCATTTAATTTTAATTGTCCTTCAATAATATTCATACTTATTCCTTATTTAATATTTTCAATAATAAATTAATTTTCTCTTCTAATTTGCTAGTAGCTACCATATTAGGTCCATCGCATAAAGCTTCACACGGATTAAAATGTGTTTCAAAGAAAAATCCATCAACGCCAACTCCAGCAGCAGCTCTTGCTAAAGGCAATACAAAAGAACTATCTCCACCACTCTTACCACCTGCTGCTCCAGGCATTTGAACGCTATGTGTAGCATCAAATATAACAGGTGCGAAATTTCTCATAATTTTAAGAGATCTCATATCAACAACTAAATTCCCATATCCAAGACTAGTTCCACGCTCAACCGCTAAAACACCAGCTTCTCTTGCCATTTGATGAGCTTTTGAAAAATCTTCGTCTTTTAAATCTTTATATGATAATTCTCCAATATCAGAGCAAGCAAAAAAACTTTCATCATTAGTTTTATAATCATACCCTCTAGTCTGTGCTACTTTTGCTACGCTATATTTCATATCACTTGGATTTAAAAATTGACCTTTTTTAATATTTATAATAGCTTTAGTTTTAGCGGCTGCAACTAATAAATCAGTTTGTCTGCATAAAAAAGCTGGAATTTGTAGAGTATCAACAACTTGAGCTGCAATTTCAGCTTGATAACTCTCGTGAATATCTGTAATTATTTTATATCCAAATTTAGATTTTATATCAGCTAAAATCTGCAAACCTTTTTCAAGTCCAGGTCCTCTAAAACTATCTAAACTTGTGCGATTTGCTTTATCAAAACTTGATTTAAAATAAAAATCAATTTGTGGATGTTTTGCAATTTTTTCTAATCTTTTTGCAACTTCTGTAACAATTTCAGGACTTTCTATAACGCAAGGTCCTGCAAATAATATTATTTTTCTCATTTTTTATTATCCTTACTTAAACTTATTCCTATACCACCTATTAAAACGCAGATTATACCTGTTAAAACTACAAAACTTGGTAAATCATCTCCTAAAAGTATTCCTAAAAATAAAGTAAATACAACATCAATATATCCAACTCCAGCTACAACCCCAGCCTTTTTAGCTACTTTATAGGCTTTTGTTACATATATTTGGTATAGAATCGATAAAGAGCCCATTAAAATAATTAAAGTCCATATTTTATATCCAACAGGCATTACAAATGTAGCAAAAGCAAAATCAAAATGCCTAATAATACTCTCATTTAAATACTCTCCGCCTAGCATAGATAATATAGGTAAAATTGTTCCTAGTATAAAAAAACTTGATGCTATAACTTCAGTATTGTAAAACTTTCCTAATTCCCTAGCGCTTGTTAAAGCAAGTGCTGCTGTTAAACCACTTAAAACACCTAAAATTGAGTTTTTAATATCAAAACCACTATGTAAATGTTCAGGTGCAAATGGTTGAATTATTAACATTACACCACCAAAAGCTAATAATAAATATAAAATACTTTTAAATCCTAACTGCTCTTTAAAAAACAAAAATGCAATTAATGCTACAAAAAGTGGATTTGTTTTTTGAAAAGCAAAAGCACCGCCTAAAGAAATATTAGCGACATTATAAAAGAAAAAATATAAAGAAATAGTTCCTATTAAACCACGAAAAAACAATAAAGAGAATTTACCACCTGATTTTTTGTGTGGAATTTTATAAATCAAATAAGCTATAAAAATAACTCCAATAACATTTCTAAAAAACATTATTTCTACACTAGGCATAGTATTTGCAAGTAGTTTTGCACAGCACCCCATGAGTGCAAATGCAAAACTAGCAATAACCATAAAATATATTCCTAGATTTTTTTTAATTAACCTTTTTAAACTAAGCATAATTATTTAGCTAAAGGAATACTAGGTGGTATAATTCCAGGCATAAAATATGCAATTAAGCTTACCCAAATTCCTATAATTATTATCATAGCTATTGAGTATTTAACTGTGTATTTAAACAACTCACTCTCGCGTCCTACAAGACCAACAGCAGCACAAGCAACTGCAATACTTTGTGGAGATATCATTTTACCAACAACACCACCTGCACTATTTGCTGCTAAGAATAATGTGTCAGAAAAGCCTAATTGATGAGCTGTAACTTGTTGTAAAGAACCAAATAAAAGGTTTGCACTTGTATCAGAACCTGTTAAGAATACTCCAATCCAGCCAATTACAGGAGAGAAGAATGTAAATGCTCCACCAGTTTGTGATAATGCAATTCCTAATGTTCCACTAGCTCCACTATAATCAGTAATTTTTGCAAAACCAACAACTAAACCAATAGTTAAAATAGGAAACGCCATTTCTCTTAAAGTATCATTAAAGCATACTTTAGCATCACTAGCTTTTACTTTTAAAATATATATACTTGCAATTGCAGCAAATAAAATAGCTGTTCCTGGAGTGTTGATTAATGGAATTCCTAGTCCTAAAGGTTGAGTTCCTGCTTTTCCACCTTCTACAAGTGATGGTTTAATAACTGCTAAATCACCTAAACTAGCAAATGATAATTTAAGATTTGTAAATGCTAAAGCTGCATCAGTTCCAAATAATGATTTAAACCAACCTTGAGTCCATATAACAACAAATACAATTAATAATAAGAAAGGTGACCAGGCATAAACAATTTCTTTGATGCTTAAAGTTTTTACATCGCTAAAATCTTTTTTATCATCAAATCTTACAATATTTTTAAGTTTAAATGTTTTTGCAGCAACAGCAGTAGCTACTAAAGAAACAATAGCTGAAATAATATCAGGTAATTCAGCACCTAAGAAGTTTGCTGATAAAAATTGTGCTATAGCAAAAGAAATAGCTGCAACAAATACAATAGGGAAAGTTTCTTTAATACCTTTCATACCATCCATTAAAAATACTATAAAAAATGGAATACAAAAACTAAACGGAGGTAAAATTCTACCAACCATAGCAGCAACTTCATGTTGTTGTATTCCAACAGCTTGAGCCATTGCAATAATTGGAATACCAATAGCACCAAATGCAACAGGAGCTGTGTTTGCTATCATACAATATCCAGCTGCTTGTAATGGTCTAAGACCTAAACCAACAAGTAAAGCAGCAGTAATTGCAACAGGTCCACCAAATCCAATAGCACCTTCTAAGAATGCTCCAAAACAAAATCCAATGATGATTACTTGAATACGATGATCAGGCGTAATTGTCATAATACTTTGTTTAATTACTTCAAATTGACCTGATTTAATCGAAAGCTTATAAAGAAAAATAGCTGCTATTATAATCCAAGCAATAGGCCAAATACCAGTAGTAAAACCTACTATAATACTAGCAAATGCAGCATTTAACGGCATTTTATAAGCAAAAACTGCAACAAGAATGGCTGTAACAACGGTTAAAAAACCTGCCACATAACCTTTTGTCTTAAAAACCACTAGGCAAAGAAAAAAGCAAAGTATAGGTAAAAATGCTACAAATGCACTTAACCAAATGTTGCCAAGTGGGTTAAAATTAGGTGTAAATTCCATAATTTTCCTTTCGTGATAAGATTTTAATATTTTAATTTTAAATGCTGAATTTAGCATATAATAACAACAAGATTAAGAATAATCGTAATATTTTTAACAATATGTTACTTTTTGTAACAAATTTACAAATAAGTTTTTTAAGATATAATAGCTCATTTTATTAATTTAGAAAGGTTATTTTATGAGAGGTTATACCATTTTTTCGGGTTCTGCAAATATTCAATTTGCCAATAAAGTCGCTCAAAGATTAGATTGTAAATTAAGCGATGCTGGAGTTAAGCGTTTTAGTGATGGAGAAATTAGCGTTCAAATTGGAGAAAGTGTGCGTGGTAAAGATGTATTTATTATCCAAAGCACTTGCGCACCAGCGAATGATAATTTAATGGAATTATTAATATTAACTGACGCATTAAAAAGAAGTTCAGCTAATTCAATCACTGCTGTAATTCCTTATTTTGGATATGCTAGACAAGATAGAAAAGCAGCTCCTAGAGTTCCAATTAGTGCAAAATTAATAGCTGATTTAATGCAAACTGCAGGAATTAGCCGTGTAGCTACTATTGATTTACACGCAGGTCAAATTCAAGGATTTTTTAATATCCCTGTTGATAATTTATACGGAAGTATTATTTTTAACGAACATTTAAAACAAAGAGATTTAAGTAAAGCAGTAGTTGCAAGTCCTGATACAGGCGGAATTGTTCGTGCAAGAGCTGTTGCAAAAGCACTAGATTTAGAACTTGTTATTGTTGATAAACGCCGTGAAAAAGCTAATGAAAGCGAAGTTATGAATGTAATTGGCGATGTAAATGGTAAAGATGTAATTATAGTTGATGATATGATTGATACTGCAGGAACTATTGTTAAAGCTGCTGAAGTGTTTAAAAAATTAGGAGCTAAAAGTGTAATTGCTTGCTGTACTCATCCTGTTTTAAGTGGAGCTGCTTATGATAGAATAGAAAATGGTGCTTTAGATGAATTAATAGTAACTGATACTATACCACTAGCAAAAGAATGTAAAAAAATAACAGTTTTAAGTGTTGCACCTTTATTTGGAGAAGTTATTCGCCGTGTTTATCATAATGAAAGTGTTAATGGTTTATTTTCATAATTAAATTTTTCATAATTCCTAATTTAATTAATTAGGAATTATTTTTTAAACTTATAGCTAAATAATCCAAATCATCTTCGCTCAATTTATTTATATTAATAATAAAATTAATATATTTAGTTTGAATATAAATTCCTTGATAATCTATATATTTTATTTTCTTATACTTGACTTTAAATAAGAAAAATCCATATTCAAATTCTAAAAAATCATCATAAAAATTAATTTTGATTAAATTAAATTTTAGCTCAAAAACTAGCGTAATTATAGGATTTAAAATAATTAAAAAATACATTATAATAATTTCATCACTATATTTAAACGCTGCGATTATAAAAATAAACCAAATTAATAAAATCAAAAAATATTTATTAAAAGCCTTTAGCTTTATACTATGTTTAAGTAATGGTAATTCATAATCATCAGGGTATTTGCCTTTAATATTTAGCATATAAAATATACTCGCAAAAAACATAAAAAATGGGAAAATATACTTTAAATCTTCATAATTATCTCTTACTTTGTATCGCTCATAAATAAAGCCATTTGATTCTAATTGTCTTATTTCTGGATAAAATACGCTAGGAACATAGTAAATAGCTACTTTTTGCCCTATGAGATTTTTTGCATAACTTTTATCTTCTCTTGCTATGAAAGTTTTGTGATTTTTATTATTATCAATCATTTTATAATGCCATATTATGTAATCAGTTCTACTCCTAAATATTTTCTTATAAACTATCTTTTCTATATCGTACAATACACCTTCAGCCTTTTTAAGTTCATCAAGATTTTTTGTATGATCGCTTATGTATTCTAAGCTATATAAAACTATCACAATAAAAGTTACAAAAACAAAAAACGCTGAAACTAATTGAAATAAAAACAATAAAAAATTACCTTTTTTATCATAACAAAGTCTAAAAATAAATATCAAATATAAGTGTTTAAAAAATGCTAACATTACCAAAAAGGAAGCTTGGCTTCCTAAAAATCATAAATATTTTTTAATATTTTCAACCCAAGCATTAATTCTTGCTTCGTTTTTATCCCCATCAGCTTTATCAAGGCAAAGCCCTCTTAAAGCTTTTCCAAATTGTAATCTTGAGAATGTGTAGTTATAATCACTTGAGCAAACTTCGCCTATAAATCTTGCTCCACTAAAAGCTAATTTATCATAAAAATCAGCTACACCAGAGCAAAAACTATCAGGATGTCTTTCTTGTCCGCCAACACCTACGATAGCTACATTTTTATCGCTAAAATCAATAGTATTTAATAATTTTACTTTACTTCCCCAATCATCAGCCAAAGCACCAAAAAAATAGCTTGAACTCATTAAGATTAAAGTTTTATATTCTGATAATGCGTTTATTTCAACATCTTTAATATTTACAACATCAGCACCAATTTTTGCTGCGATTTGCTCTGCAAAAGCTTTAGTAGTACCACCTTTTGTAGCATAAAAAATACCAACTTTTTTCATAACTTCTCCTTAAAATTAAAATGTAGTTTCATTGTAGCCTAAATAAGATAATTTTTGTTTTAAATATTTTAAAATTATTTTAAGCTACTTTTAAGATTGGGGGGGGGGGTATTATATGGATTTAATTTTTTATTAAGGAGTGTAAATGGATACGAATAGTATTTTAATGAGTATTCAAGACAAGTTGCCAAAAGACGGAATGGCTGTAATTAATTTAAGAGAAAAGTTAGAGAGAATGAACGATGCTGAAAGAAAAAACTTTTCAGACAAACTACTTGCTGCAAAGCTTAAAAATCCTACTACTGGAATTATATGTGCTATGTTTTATGTAGATAGATTTTATCTTGGCTCTATTGGTTTAGGCATACTTATTTTTATACTCAAATTCATTACTTGTATGTTTGCAATAGGAATTATATGGTGGATTATTGATATTATAAATATTGGCAAAAAAGTTAGACAATACAATTATCAACAAATTTTACAAATTATATAAGGATATATCGTGAAAAAAATATATTTTTCTTTAATTGTGGTTAGTGTATTTTGTATAGGTTGTGGTTCTATACCTAGTTGTGATGATAAAGAAGTAACTGATGTTGTTACTCAAATTGTTAAAAAACAAGTTCCTAATATTTCTTCATTAGATATTTCGTATTCTGGATTTATGACTGAAAAAATAGATAAAGAAAAAAAACTAATTAGATGTAAAGCTGAAATGAAAATGACAAATAAAAACACAAAACAAAGTGCTGAAAATTGGTTTGATTATAGTGCAAGATATACTGATGATGGTATGGTATATGTGGAAGTTTATTAATAATTTTGTGTTTAGAATTTGAAATAGGAATTTCCTATTTCAAATTCTTAAATCAATAAAAGCCTAATATCTTCCACCATACCAAGCCAACACAAATCATAACTGCTATATCAATAACACTTACAATAAAACCTATTATCCACCATTTATTAAGACTAACATAACCACTACCAAATACAACAGGAGCAGTCCCTGTAGCATAATGCGTAAGTGCCATCATAATATTTCCTGCAGCTGCTAACATAAAAGCATATAGCATAGGTGGTGCTCCTAAATCAAGCCCTGTTTTATAAAATACCAAAAACATTGCTGAAATATGAGCTGTTGTGCTTGCGAAAAAATAGTGCGAATATAAAAACGCTAAAGTAAAAAATATCATTACAAAAGTTACACTAAGCCCTAAAGATGAAGCTGCCATTTTTAACTCTTGTCCTAAAAATGCAGCTAAACCTAATTTATCAAGCATAGTAGCAAGCATAATTAAAGCAGCAAACCATACTAATGTATCCCAAGCTGTCTTTTCTGCTAATAATTCATCGTATTTTAAAACACCAGTTAAAAGCGCAATTGCAAGTCCTAAAGCCGCCACACTAGCAGGATCAAACGTCAAGGCCTTTGCATATTCGCTAAAACCAAACCAATTAGCAAAATTACTAGGCATTCCAGCCCATAAGAATAAGCATAATCCAAAAATACTAAGCATAATTTTTTCATCTAAGCTAAATTTACCCATAGCAGCTAATTCTTTTTTAGCTAATTCTCTTGCATCAGGTGTTTCTTTAAGTTCAGGTGGGCTTAAAAAATAAATCACTAATGGCATAAGCAATATCGCACACATTCCAGGAACAAACATTCCTAAAGCCCATTGCCC
This sequence comes from Campylobacter sp. RM12651, assembly GCF_022369475.1. Classification (NCBI taxonomy): domain Bacteria; kingdom Pseudomonadati; phylum Campylobacterota; class Epsilonproteobacteria; order Campylobacterales; family Campylobacteraceae; genus Campylobacter; species Campylobacter sp. RM12651. The sequence goes on along the minus strand of NZ_CP059600.1, from coordinate 933,673 downwards.
CCAAGTAATACTAATATTTGCATTAGTTGCATCTGAAATTAGTTTTACTACCAATGGATTTGGTGCAGTTGCGGTAATAAACATAGCAGATGTAATTGGATTTGATTGATAATTTACAAGGCTAAGATATGTTCCTGCTTTATTTGCACTGCCATTATTTGGCTCTGAACCTAGAGCTTTAGCAATTGATTGAACTATTGGATTAATTATACCACCGCCCCTTGCAGTATTTGATGGAGTAATTGGAGCTAAAAACACTTCGCTTAAAGCAATTGAATATCCTATACCTAAAGTTTTTTTACCAAATATGCTTAAAAAATAAAATGCCAATCTTCTTCCAAGACCAGTTTTGATAATACCACGAGCGAGCATAATAGATATTACAATAAGCCATATTAAGCTATTAGAAAATGCACTTAAAGCATCTTTAATAGCAGCCTTACTTCTAGCAGCTCCACTAATATCAGCACTAACGCTAATTGTAGAAATTGCTATAAAAGCAATAGATATTAAGCTAACTGCACCAAGTGGCATTACCTTTAAAATAATACATAAAACAGTAGCTATAAAACAACCTAAATATATCCAAGAAAGTCTTGCATCAAATAAGCTTAATTCTAATAATTTTTGTTCTGAAAAATCAGAATGAGCCTTTAATAAAGCAGCTTGTTTAATAGAAATTAGACTTTCAGGAACCGGAATAAATACAAATGAAATAGCTATTAATATACATAAAATAGCTAAAGGAATTTTATCCTTAGTCATAACATCTCCTTTTCAAAAAGTAAGTAATTATAATAAGAATTTATTAAAAAGAAAAATAAAGTATATTTTTTAATAATTTAAAGATTAATATTAAATTTTTATTAAATAATTAATATTTAAGCCCTATAAAGGGCTTAAAATTATTCTCCTAAAGCTTTTTTAGCGTATTTTATACCTAAATCATAAGCCTTAGCATTTGCATCACGAGTTTTTGGTGGCACATGACTTAACATAACTTCTTTTACAACATCAGTATCCATACATTTGCTCATATATACCGCAATTGCAAGCGCAACAACTGATTGAGTAGCCACATTGCCAACTTCATCTTTAGCTATTGTAATGATTGGAATTTCAAATATTTTAAATTTCTTTCTATCTTCTTCACTTGGTTTTACTAGATTTGGCTCAACTACTATTATTCCACCTTCACAAACACCATCTTTAAAACCAGAATAGCCTTTTTGAGCAGTTGAAAGCATAAAAGTAATTTCGCCTTCAACTGCATAAGGAAATAATATTTCTTCATCATCTAAAATAATATCAACCTTAGTTGGACCACCACGAACTTGAGAAGTATATGTACTAGCTTTTATAGCATAAGCACCTTTTTTACTACTTCCACCCTTTTCCATCCAAGCAGCTGCTAAAATCTCACCAGCAGTAATTACACCTTGACCGCCTTCTCCACCAAATCTTAATTGGAATTTCATTTAGCACCCCCTAAAGCATTTAAATTAACCATTCTACCTTCTTTAGCAGCACGGCGAACTTCTTCATAAGCTTTGCAATATTCAGGTTTAGTTTTATTTTCATATAAAATTCCAACTGGGAATTTATCAACTTTTTCTTCATCGCTTAATTTATCAAATTTAGATTTTTCAACAGAACGATTACTTATCCAATCAAGCATTTGAACAGCTTCGCCCATTTTATTTTTACGACCTAAATTAATATGGCAGTTACTAAAGCAATCAATAAAACTATATCCTTCATGAGCCATTGCTTTATAAATCATATTTTCAAGTTTAGCAGCATCAATTACATTACCACGAGCTATAAAACTAGCTCCAGCTGCTTTTACTAATTCGCAAGCATCAAATGTAGGGTCAATATTACCAAATTGAGCTGTAACTGTGTAAAATCCTTGTGGGGTCATTGGGCTTGTTTGAGAATTTGTAAGTCCATAAATAAAGTTATTAATCATAATATGAGTTAAATCAATATTTCTTCTTGCAGCATGGATTAAATGATTACCACCAATTGCAGTTGTATCGCCATCACCTGTTACAACTATTACATGTTTAGTTGGATTAGCTAATTTAATACCAGTTGCATAAGCTAATGCACGACCATGAGTTGTATGAACGGTATTGCAATTTACATATGAGCTCATACGACCACTACAGCCAATACCACTAACTACGCAAACATCATCCATATTCCAACCCATTTTTGCAATTGCTTTAATAATACATTTTAAAACAACACCATCACCACATCCCCAGCACCACTGAGTAGGCATTTTATCTACTCTTAAATAATCATCATAATTAAAAGCCATTAGAAACTCTCCTTTACTTTTGCTTCAATTTCACTTGGAGTTATTGGACGACCATTAGCTCTATGTAAGCTAGCAAAATCATCTCTCTTACTTGCTCTTTGAATTTCTTCTAAATATTGTCCCATATTTAATTCTGTTACTAAAATTTTCTTAAATCTTGAGCAAACTTCAGCTATTTTTTTCTCATGAACTGGATATAAAGTAATTGGTCTAAATAAACCTACTTTCAATCCTTGCGCTCTAAGTCTTGCAATTGCTTCTTTTGCAGCACGAGCAACGCTTCCGTAAGCAATAATGCAAATATCAGCATCATCTAACATATATTCTTCATAAAGTGCTAATTCATCTACTTTATTTTTAATCTTACCGACTAATCTTCTCATATTATAATCAACTATTTTGCCATCTTCAGTTGGAAAACCTATATCTCCGTGATGAAGACCAGCTATATGATAACGATAGCCTTTAAAGAATGGATTTAATGTAGCAGGTTCATCCATATCAGCTTTATAAGGTTTATAATCTTTTGGGTCTCCTGTAAATTCACGGCGTGGTTCTATTTTTAAATCTTTTACATCAGGTAAAATTGCTTTACCATTCATATGTCCAACCGTTTCGTCCATTAATAAAAATACTGGAGTTGAGTATTTATTAGCATAATTAAATGCTGTTATTGTTAGATTATAGCTTTCTTCAAGACTAGCAGGTGCAATAGCAATACTTGCTATATCTCCATGACTTGGAGCTTTTGCTTGAAATAAATCGCCTTGAGCAACACGAGTTGGAAGACCAGTTGATGGACCACCACGCATAACATTTACTATTACGATTGGAATTTCAGCTATATATGCAAGTCCTATTTGTTCTGCTTTTAAGCTAATTCCAGGACCACTACTTGCAGTCATTGCTTTTGCACCACTCATAGCCGCACCTAGTGCAACGCTAATTCCACTTATCTCATCTTCCATTTGAATAAATGTTCCACCAGCTTTTGGTAGCATATGGCTTAATTCATGAGCTATCTCACTACTAGGAGTTATTGGATAACCACCAAAAAAAGAACAACCACAATCAATTGCAGCTTGAGCTATTAAATTATTTCCTGTTGATATTACTTCTCTCATCTTTACGCCTTTAACTTTTTAAAATTGTTAGCTTTAATTGCAGCCGCTCTATCTTTACCTTCTTGAGTAGGTTTTGCAAATTTAAAGCCTTTAGCATCTGCAACATTAATCGCAAAATCAGGACAATGAGTTTCACAATCTCTACAACCTATGCATGATTCTGGATTAACTACTTCAATCATTTGACCTAAAACAGCACTTGGTTCATCTCTCATAGCAATAACGCCCATAGGACAATAGCTTACGCATATATTACAGGCTTTACATCTTTTTTCATCCACCCATACAGGTGCATTATTATTATTTTCCATTTTTAACCTTTCTAAGCCTAGATTATCTAGGCTTTAATTATTTTAAAATTTCTTTGATTTTTTTACCGATATCTGCAGGAGAATCAACTACATGAACTCCATAGCTTTTTAAAGCTTCTTTTTTAGCAGCAGCACTTTCGTCAGCACTTCCTACAATAGCACCTGCGTGACCCATTCTTTTACCTTTTGGAGCAGTTGCACCTGCTATAAATGCTACAACAGGTTTTGTGATATTTTCTTTTATAAATTTAGCAGCTTCAACTTCTAAGCTTCCACCAATTTCACCTATCATAACTATAGCTTTAGTTTCGCTATCTTTTTCAAATTCAGCTAATAATTCTTTATAAGCAAGACCTATGATTGGGTCTCCTCCAATTCCAACTGCAGTTGTAATTCCATAACCACCTAAAACAACTTGATTTGCTGCTTCATAAGTTAAAGTTCCACTTTTAGAAATTACACCGATATTTCCTTTTTTAAATATAAAGCCTGGCATAATTCCTAATTTACATTCATCTGCAGTGATAATTCCTGGGCAGTTTGGTCCAATTATTTTCATACCTTTTTTATTTGCATAAGCTTTTGCGAACATCATATCTTTTACAGGAGTATGTTCTGTGATTACTACTGCAAGTTTAATTCCTGCATCAGCAGCTTCAATGATACTATCTCCAACAGCAAAAGGAGGAACGAAAATTAAACTTGTATCAGCACCAGTTTTACTAACTGCTTCTTTAACCGTATCAAATACAGGCTTTCCTAAATGAGTTTCTCCACCTTTAAATGGAGTTACACCACCAACTATATTTGTACCATAAGCAATACATTGTTCTGCGTGAAATGTAGCTTCTTTACCTGTAAAGCCTTGAACTATTACTTTTGTATTTTTATTTACTAATATACTCATTTTTTCTCCTTACTTTACTAAGCTTTTTACAATTTCAGCACCATTTGCAAAATCTGTTGCTGCGTGAATATTTTTAAGACCTGAATTATCTAGAATTTCTTTTGCTTCTTTAGCGTTTGTTCCATCTAAGCGAACTACTACAGGAATATCAATTTTAGTTGTTTTTGTAGCTTCTAAAACACCATTTGCAATTCTATCACATCTTACGATACCACCAAAAATATTAATGAAAATTACTTTTACATTCTTATCTCTCATAATAATCTCAAATGCTTTTGCAACGGTTTCAGCACTTGCTCCACCACCAACATCTAAGAAGTTTGCTGGTTTGCAGCCACTATAATTAATAATATCCATTGTAGCCATAGCAAGACCTGCACCATTTACCATACAAGCCACATCGCCATCAAGTTTTACATAACTTAAACCATATTTACTAGCTTCTAGCTCTGCTGGGTTTTCTTCTGTTTCATCTTTTAATTCTGCAATATCTGGATTTCTATAAAGACCACTATCATCAAAACTCATCTTAGCATCAAGTGCGAAAAACTCGCCTTCTGCAGTTTTGATTAATGGGTTAATTTCTACTAAATTTGCATCTTTTGCTAAATATAATTTATATAATTTATCTATAAATGTTATTAATTTTTTACCTTCATCTTTATTTAGACCTAAAACTTTTACTACTTCAAGTCCGTGAAACATTTTAAAGCCAATTGCAGGGTCAATTGTAACTTTTGCTATTTTTTCAGGTTGCTCTGCTGCAACTTTTTCTATATCCATACCACCTTCACTTGAAGCAATGATTGTGATTTTTTCTTCCATTCTATTAAATAATAGTGCTAAATAATATTCTTTAGCAATATTTGCACCACTTTCAATATAAAGTTTTCTAACAAGTTTTCCTTCTGGTCCTGTTTGATGAGTTACAAGGTTCATACCTAATATTTTTTCAGCATACATTTTAACTTCATCTAAATTCTTAGCGATTTTTACACCGCCACCTAAACCACGACCACCAGCATGGATTTGAGCTTTTACAGCCCAAACACTTCCGCCTAATTCTTTTGCGTTTGCAACAGCTTCTTCAACACTAAATGCAACCTTACCTTTTAAAGTAGGCACACCAAATTTAGCAAAAATTTCTTTTGCTTGATATTCGTGTATATTCATATTTTCTCCTTAAATTGATTTTAAAATTTCATTAAATGTAACACTTGGTCTCATTATCTTTTCAGCTACTTCGCCTAAAACATAATATCCACCTAATTCAACTGCTTTACCTTCTTCATTCATATATTCTTCAATGATTTTAGAAGAATTTGAATTAAGTTTATCAGCAATAACTTTAAAAAACTTATTCATACTTTCATCATTATTTTGCTTAGCAAGTGCATTCGCTAAATATATTGCAAAATACACATGACTTGTTCTATTATCGTTTTCTTTCGCATTTCTACTTGGAGCTTTATTTTCATTTAAATAATGAGATATTGCTTCATCAAAAGCTTCTGCCATAACTTTTGCTTTTGCATTGCCTTTGTTTCCTTCAAATTCAAGTGAGCTTTGAAGAGCTAAAAACTCGCCTAAACTATCCCATCTTAAGTGATTTTCTAATACAACTTGCTCAACTTGTTTTGGAGCAGAACCACCCGCACCTGTTTCAAACATAGCTCCGCCATTTAGCATTGGAACTATTGAAAGCATTTTCGCACTTGTTCCTAATTCAAGTATTGGGAAAAGATCTGTTAAATAATCTCTTAAAACATTACCTGTAATTGATATACAATTTTTACCACTTCTAATAATTTCTAAACTTTTTTTGCAAGCTTCATAAGGGCTTAAGATTAAGAAAGTTTCTCCTAATTCTTTTTTAACTAAATCAATGATTATTCTATCACTTGCTCTTTTGCTATCAAGCCAGAAAATTCCTTGCTCGCCACTTAATTCACATCTTTGTTTTGCAAGTTTTATCCAGTTTGCTATTGCATCAGGTTTTGCTAAATTAATTCTATAAATATCACCCTTTTTAACATCGTGTGATAATAAAACTTCGCCATTTAACTCTATTTGATAAGTAGCGTCGCAATCAGCTATGAAAGTTTTATCATGAGAGCCATATTCTTGAGCTTTTTTAGCCATTAAACCAACATTGCTAACCGAACCAACCACACTTGGATTAATACTTCCATTAGCTCTCATATCATCTAAAACTGCTTGATAAATTGTTGCGTATGTTTGATCAGGAATAACAGCATTTGTATCCATTTCTGCACCATTTTTATCCCATAATTTAGCACCATTTTTAAGCATTGCAGGCATTGAAGCATCTACAATTACATCACTTGGAACATGAAGATTAGTAATACCTTTATCAGAATTAACCATTGAAATTGGTGCTCTTGTATTTAATATTTCTTCGTATCTTTTTAGGATTAAATCTTTTTTGCTTGAGTTTTCAACCTTACTTAAAAGCTCACTTAAACCATTATTTGGATTAATGCCTAGATTTGCAAACTCATCGCCAAATTCAGCAAATAAATCTTTAAAATAAACTTTTAAAGCGTGAGCAAATAATACAGGGTCACTTACTTTCATCATAGTTGCTTTTAAATGAAGTGAGAATAAAATATTTTCTTGTTTGCAGTGATTGATTTGTTTTTCATAAAACTCATCTAGTTTTGCAACATTCATAAAAGTCGCGTCCATTACTTCATCTTTTACAACTTCAAAAGATTTTAGCTCAGTTTTAGCTCCATTTACAACTTTATATAATTTAGCAGTGCCGTTTTCTTTGATTAAAGTTGCCTTTTCATTAGAGAAAAAGTCATCACTACTCATACAAGTTACACAACTTTTACTATCTTTACTAAAGGTTTTTGTTCTATATGGATTTGCTTTTGCGTATTCTTTTACAGCTTTTGTGCTTCTTCTATCTGAGTTTCCTTGTCTTAAAACAGGATTTACAGCAGAACCTAAAACTTTTGCATATTTTTCTTTGATTGCTTTTTCGCTATCATTTTGTGGTTCATCTGGATAATTTGGAACATTATATCCTTTTGATTGTAATTCTTTTATGCAAGCCTTAAGTTGCGGAATAGAAGCAGAAATATTTGGAGTTTTAATTACATTTGCTCCATCAAGTTTTACTAATTCACCAAGTTTTGCAAGTGCATCTTCACACTTTTGCTCATCTTTTAAACACTCTGGAAAACTAGAAACTATTCTTGCAGCCAATGAAATATCAGCTGTGGTAATTTCAATATTTGCATGCTTTAAAAAAGCCTTTGCAATTGGTAAAAAACTTAAAGTTGCCAACGCTGGCGATTCATCTGTGAAAGTATATACAATACTCATCGTAACTCCTTTAATTAAATTTTAGATGAATGTATAACTGCTAAGTTAAAAAAGAGTAAATCAAAAAAAATTAAATTACTCTTATCTTTGCCTTTCTATTTCTTTTTCGTGAGCTGCTAAAGTTGTATTAAACCTATGTGTACCAGTCCTTTTATCTCTCATAAAATATAAATAATTTGTCTTAGCTGGAGAAATTGCTGCCAAAATTGCTTGTGTAGAAACGTTACAAATTGAAACACTTGGTAAACCAGAATTTTTATAAGAATTAAATTCTGAATTATCTTCTCTAATCATTTGTGGAGTTACTTTTATGTGAGAATTCATACCATAATTTAGCATTCCATCCATTTGTAGTTTCATACCTTTATTTAATCTATTATAAATAACACTCGCTACAATAGGCATTTCGCTTTCATTAGCAGCTTCTTTTTGAATAATACTAGCTACTATAATAAATCTATAAAATTTATATTCAGTATAATCTCCAAACACTTTTTTACTAATTGTTTCATTTCTTTTTTTTGTAAATTCTAATAAATATTTTATAAACAATCTTTCACTAATTCCTAATGGAATTGAATAAGTATCAGGAGTTAGCATACCTTCTTTTCTATTTGATTGAGAATATAATTCATCTAATAATTTATCAGGATTCAAATTAAGTTTTTTTGCTGCAATTTCTCTTAAAAAATATTCACTTGTTTCACCTGGAATTAAAGTAAGATTAACTAACGCAGCTTTATTTGTAGTTAGCTCTTTTAAAAATTCATATCTTGTTAAAATAGGTTTAGATACTGCTATCCAACCACTTTGCGGGTGTCCAAAAAATAATAACAAATATTGGTCTATTTTGCTAAATTGCAATTTAGTGTTATTTAAACTTGTTATAATTTTAGCATTAGAGCCTTGTGGTATAAATACAACAGAATTTGACTTAACAGGCTGCAATAAGTAAAACAAAATCGCTAGGACAAAAATGCTTAAAACATCAAAACACATAAATAAAATAATTAAAATTCTTTTTATATTCATATTCTTAATAATCGCCTTTGTATTTGTATTAGCCAATGGAATTTCAATTAAGGATTTTAAATTAATTAATATTGAAATCTCTGAGCTTTATTTGAAACTTGATAAAAAACTAATCTTAAATATAAATAAAGTTTATATAAAAAAAGCAAATAGCAACGAAGCACTAGATATAAATCAAATTAGAAAAAAAATATTAAGCCTTAAAGAATACAAACAAGTATTTTTATTTTTTCAAAGTATTAATATAAAAAATATTCAAATAAATGATGCTTTAGTAAAAATATATTATGATGAAAACCAATTGAATATCCAATCAGATGATATTGAAGCAAATATAAAAATAAATCTATACTCAAATGAGCTTTTAGCAAACATAACAAATCTAAAATATAAAAACTTATATTTTTATGGAGATATAAAGATAGCTAAAGATGTTGAAATTAAAGGATATTTACACTCTATAAACAATGATTTAAACGCAAAAATAAATATAATAAATACAAAAAATGATTTTTTATTAGGCGTTGATAATTTAGAGATTAAAAATCAACAAGAAGCATTTAAGCATATTGAAAATTATTTAAAACCAATACTAAAAGAATGGCTAATAACTAGAGTAAAATTTGATAATTTTAAAGGTAGCTTTATTGTAAAAATAAAAAATAATCAACTAGAAAATACCTTAGGAGAAGGTGTTTTTACAAATGTAATTGCAAATTATAATGATAAAGCACCAAATGCTTATGCAAAAGAAGTTAAATTAAGCTTAAAAGATTATAGTTTAAAGCTATTAGCAAATAATTTAAATTCTCAAGACAATATCACGACTATTGATGAATTTAATTTAACAATAGATAATTTATTAAAGCCAAATATTGATATAAATATCATCTCAAATAATACGCTTTACAATAGTGAAATAGAAAAAATACTAAATGCTTATAATGTTGTTTTAGGGTTAAAGCAAAATAGTGGTAAAACAAGCACCTTAGTTAATATAAAACTAAATAACGACCATACTCACAATGTAAAAGTAGATGTTAAAACCAATGGAAATTATTCTTTTAGCAATTTTAACTTTAACGCTAATTTAAATATAAGTGTAAATGATAATTTAGTAGCAATTCAAGGTAATGCAGATACAAAAGAATTAAAAATAAGCAATGCGGATATAAATTTAGATACTAAAACCAAATTAGCAAGTGTAAATATAAAGACTTTAGGAATTGATTATAAAGATTATTTTTATTACAGCGATAAAGCAAAAATGAATTTAAATCTAAATAATAAAACTTTAGATTTTCCGGCATTAAATACCACAATATATTTTGATAAAAATTTACTTATAAAAAGCGATATTTCAAGTATTATTAGTTATTCAAAGCAACTTAAAAAATTAAATTTTAATGATGGAGATATTGAATTAAGTAGTAAAGATGGGGCATTTTTTGTAAATATATTTAATGCTAAATTTGATTTTAATTTATATAAAAATAATCCAAATAATTTAGATAATAATTATAAATATACTCAAGATGACTTTTATATAAGTATTCAAAACAACATAACCACAATAAATACCAAAAGCAATCTTATTAATTTAAATTCTCAAAACAATAAAACAACTATTAATCTAAATAATCTAATAATAGACGCAAATAAATTAAATAATGATGAAAATAATGATAGCAATAATAATATAGCTCTTAATTTATTAAATTCTAAGATTATTTATAAAGATTTTTTATTTAATTTCAAGAATTTAAAACTAAATAAAAATCCTTATGAAACTTCAATCAGTGCAAGTTTTATTAAAGGTGGAGATTTGATAGCCCAAATAGGAAAAAACAATTTTAAAGCCTACCTAAGAGAACTAAGCCATCAAGCACTAAATGAAATCGTAAATAAAGAAGTTTTTATAAGTGGAGAAATTGATTTAGATGCAAAAGGCAATACTTTAAGTGATTATGAAGGCTTAATTAATATAAGAAATGCCTATTTATCAAATACCAAAAACTACATAAATCTAATCGCATTTATAGAAAGCATACCGGCTTTAGTAACTTTTAATAAGCCGGGTTTTACAAAAAAAGGTTTAGGGATAAAATTTGGCTCAATTGAATTTAGAAATAAAAATGACATTATAAATATTGATAAGGTTAATATTTTAGGTTACAACATAGATTGTAGCGGTCAAGGCATTATTAATACAAAATCAAAAACAGCAGATATTACTCTTAATATTTTTACTCTAAAAAATACAAATAAAATCATAAGCAATATTCCTATCGTAAAAGAAATATTTATAGGCGGTAAGGATAATAAAATAGCTACTCAATTAAAAATTAGCGGTAGTTTAGACAATCTTGAATATAAAACTAGCCTAGCTAAAGATATATTAACAAGTCCTTTTATACTTATGAAAAATATCATCACTCTACCTAAAAATATAATAGATAGATAAAAATTAGAACTATTCAAGTTCTAATTAACCAAAACAATATCAAACAAAAGATAAAAATAAATTAGATGATTTAAAAGATTTGGTTTTTATAAAAGATAATAAAGTATTTAATAAAAACTATTTAATATCAGATGAAATAGCTTTGTATTTAGAATAAAGCTAAGTTAATTAGAACTTATAAAGTTCTAATTAAAACTTATAGCTAAATCCTAAGTTTAATCTATATCCTGTATCAAACTCATTAGAAATATTCTTTGTAAAATCAGCATTAATGTCTAGTTTAGAATTTGGTTTTACTAAAAATCCTATTTTAGCATTTAAGCCACTATCTTGGATATTGTTAAAATTGTTTTCTAAAAGAGCTACTACTTTACTTTTTGAAAGAGCATTTAGGTCTTTAAAGTATTGTAATTCAGTAACTAAGCTAAAGTTTTTGTTAAACTCAACCCCTGCTTTAACTCCTGCTTTTATACTAGCTTGAAGACCTTTTTTAGTTTCTATACTTGCATTAGTTCCTTTTAAGTCTAAGTCCTTATATCTAGTAGCTATTAATTTAATATTAGGCTCTAAGTAATTATTATTTATACTAAATCTATGTCCTAAGCCTAAACCTATTTGATATAAGTCTAAGTAATTAGTAGTATATAAATCAATCTTTTTAGCTTCAAATTTATTTTTTAATGTTACATAAGCTAAAGAATAATCAATAAAGCTTCCATTATAAAAATTAGTAGAAGCATAAGCTCCAAATGACCTTACATTAGTAGAAGAGCTTAAAGCTTTATTTATTTCTAATCTTGAAATATTTGCAAATACTCCATAAGTTAGATTAAATCTATCCAAACTTATATTCTTATCTATACCAACACTTGTGCCTTTGTTTCTTAAATCATTATAATTAGTCTTTAAATAATTATATGAATTATTCACCCAAAAGCCGTGATTTTTAATATCATCTCTTAGATAAGTAAATCTATCATTTAAAATCTCTGCTTGATTTTTTGCTACATAATAAGGTGTATTAATTATGCTTTTTAATTCAGCTTTTGTATTATCGTCTAATAATTCACTCATAAAATAATCTTTATAGTTTTTATTAATTAATTCTGTTGTAGTGTAATTAACATTGCCTTTACCATCAATTATTGCTTGGATTTCATCTTTACTTAATTCTTTACCAGCTAAACCTACACTCCAAACTTCTTTAGTTCCATTCTCATCTTGCATAGTTGTATAATGAACTAGATTAGGTGATAATAATACACTTGAAATAGGTGTTGTATAAGTTACCTTAAAGAAGTCTTTATTAACTACTTTAGGTGTTGTAGCTATTGCATCAGCTCTTGTAGAATTTGAATTAGTAGTATTTGAGTTGTTAGTATTATTAATAATTGCAATAGGAACATAGCCATTAATTAATAAGCCTAAGTTTGTATTAGAAATATTAATTATATTATTAAAGCCACTTGCACCATATCTTGCAATGATTGCTCCACTAAAGTGATTATATAAAGAAGTGTTATATCCACCACCTGTTATATAAAATGTAGAATTAGTAGCGTTTAGATTATTTACTGCTAATTGCCCTACTATTTTTGAATTAGTTGTAGTTAAGGTATTAGCTCTAATACCACCTTTAATAGCTGATTTTTCTATAGTGTAATCTCCACTTGTTATTTCTGCTTTATCATATACACTACTAGCATTATCATCTTTACCTTTTAAAAACACTTTAGTATCTTTAGAGCCTTCATTAGTATTATTTAAGAATACATTTGAGTTTGTAATCTCTCCTTTGTTTGCACTAATAGAAGTTGTTTTTAAATCTATATTTTTAATTACTAGCTTATCATCTACTTTTATTGTTTGAGCTTTTATTTCATCGGTTGTTTTTATATCATCGTTTATAAAATCAATATTATTAGCATTAATGTCTTTAAAGTTGTTATTAGTAGTAGCACTAAGTTTACCATTATTTACTGATACATTGCCTAAAAAGGTATTATTATCAGCTTTTACTTCGGTATTTGTATTTGTAATAATTACATCGCCTTTAAAGGTATTGTTCTCTCCTTCAATCTTACCCATACTTACATTATCTTCATAAAAAGCTCCATCGGTTTTTAAAATACCACTACCTGTTACTTTTTCTGATACCTTTGAGCCTTCTTCTACATTTATAAAGCCTTCGTTTTTTATTTCTCCTTTGATTTCTGAGCCGTTTATTACACTTACTTTTGCATCTTTACTATCAATTATTATGCCTTGCTCTAATGTAGCTTTATCTAAGACATTGTTTTTACTATCGCCTGTAATAGTTAGAGTTTGTTTGAATATAGAACCAACTGCACTTATGCTATCAGCACTAACATTACCTTGAAAAGTGCTTTTTTCATCGCTTAATAATTTATTTGCAGTTATATCTCCACTAAAGATTGTATTACTTGATTTAAAGTCATTGCCTACTTTGAAATTTCCATCAATAGTAGTTTGGCTTTCGTTATTTATAGTTAAATCGTTTGTAACATTTATAGTATTAGTAGAACCATCAGCTTTATTAGTAATACTAGAATTATTTAAAGTTAAATTATTAGCAGTTATATCGCCTTTAATATTAGAATTATTTAATTCCATATTATTTGTAGTATTAATACTACCTTGAATAATTGTATTGCTTGATTTAAAGTCGTTGCCTACTTTGAAATTTCCTGTGATGGTTTTTGCTTCTGTGCTAGTTGAGTTATCTATGCTAATATCATTTTTTACTATTACATTTGAAGCTTCTAGGTTAGTATTAGTTAAGCTTACATTACCTACTTCGTTTATATCACCTTTTATAGTTGAGTTTGTGATGATTACATCTTCTACTTCTTTACTACAACCTTCGTGTTCAAAACAAGTATTTCTATTGTCTTTTGTAATATTTCCATTAAGAGTAGAATTATCTATATAAACTTTTTGAGTTCCTTGGATATTTCCATTTAAAACTGAATTGTTTTTAAGATGAAGTTCGCCTGTTTCTACTGAACTATTAATAATTGAATTATCAATATTTAAAAAAGTGCCTATTTTATTAATTTTATAATATATAGCATTACTTGTAGAATTTAAATATTCTTGATTTAAAGTGGTAATCATAGGAGCAGTAATATTACTATCTTTAATATCTATAACTTTTGCATATATCATATTATTTGCATTATTGTTTGTAATTGTAGTTTTTGTAAAGCTAAGATAGTCAGTCATATACTTAATAAGTGATGAATTATTATGTATACCTATTCCTACTTCTTTTAAACTTGAATTTGATATATTTACTTTATTGTTTACTAAAGAATCTGCCGAATTCTTTCTCCAAGCATTAATACTATTATTTGACATTTTGAGATTATTAATATCCAATGTTACATCATTCTCTACAAAGAAACCAAAATTATATTCTTTATCTTTGAAATCTTCTTTACCATCGAATTTTAAAGATTGTTCGGCAATAACCAAACCTTTTTCGTAAATAATATCAGATAATACTTTTTTATTTTCATCATTTAAATAAATATTAGCACCCTTTAAGGTTCCGCTGACACTACTTAAACCATCAAAATAAATTTTTCCACCTATAAAATCAGCATTTACTTTTGTATTATTAAAATAAGTATTTCCGAGATTTATGTTGCCTTGATATTCAGAATTATTAAATACATACTTATTATTATTTGATTTAATAGTACCCAAATTTGAAATTACTTTGGTGCTATTAAATTCTATATTATTAGCCAAGATAGAAATATTTTTATCATTATTAACAATACTCCCACCATTAAAAACAACATTATCTAAAGTAGATGCTAAACCCACAGCTGTATTAGTTAGTTTTGAATTGTTAAAAGTGGTTGTATTAGTGTTAGAACTTGAAAAATTATTAATAGCAGTATTTATAAATTCACTATCATTAAATGTAGCACTAGCATTATTACCCAAAGTTATATGATGACCTGTTCCTTTTATATTTTCATTTTTAACTAAAATTCTATTAAAGGTATTATCTCCATTTAAATCAATTCTATTATTGCCAGAACTAAGAGCAACATCGCTAAATGTAACCCCATTTAATTGCATATGATTTCCGGTAGATTGTATATCTAATTTTTTATCAGCAGTTCCACTAGCAGTTGAATTTGTAATATTTAAATTCTTACTTGAAATATCAGCTTTTATAGTGCTATCACTTATATTTGTAGTTCCACTTATAATAGATTTGCTATTTATAATTGAGCCATTTGTAGCAGTTAGATTACCTGCATTTATACTTCCACTTATTTCTGAATTATCTAAAGTAACATTTGTATTAATAGCATTATTATTAACAGAAACACTATTAATATTAGCGTTAATGTTAGAATTATTTTTAATACTTATACTAGATGTATTTTGTAAAATTATTGAGCTATCATCAATAAAGGTAGAATCTATTTCAGCATTATTTTTAATTCTTATCTCTGTTCCAATAATAGATGAATTATTAATATTTAAATCTCTAGCAAAAATATTAGATGTTTTTTCATCTTGAGTTTTGTCAAATATAACACTTTCTAATGTTAATTTTGGCACATAAGGTCTTTGTGTTAATTTACTAGTTGAATTTATCTTTTCAAAACCCAACTGACTATCATAAATTAATGAATTTTTAATAACTAAAGCACCATTTGTATTATCTTCCGACCAAGCTTCTAATTTAACATCGCTAATTACTGAACCATCAAAAGTAACACTAGCAGTATCTTTAAGTAGATAATTAAAATTACTTGAATTCTTATTCCCTTGTAAATCAGTTTTAATAAAATTAACCACTCCATCAAAATCAACTCTACTATCTAAGTCTAACTTGCCATTAGTAATGCTTGCATTTTTAATATTTGTAGTTCCACCGGTTGAAGTTACTTTTAAATCTGTATAATTTTTAGCAGTAGTATTACCTATATTTAGTGTTCCACCAGTTTGATTAATAATTTTATCGGTTTCAGCTGCATTATAATTTTTATTGCTACTATTACTTACATTAATAGTATTACTTTGCACTAATGTATTAGCAGTGCTTGGAATAGTATCAGCAAGAGCTAAATTACCCCCCCCCGCTAATATAAAAGTTATTAAAGATAATTTTATAGTTCTATTCATTTTCTCCCCTAAAAAATAAATGAAAAATGCTTTATTATAGTTAAAAATCAATATATAAAGGTTAATCAATTGCTAACAAAATGGGGGGGGGTAATTATAAAAATTAATATTTTTATAAATTTTTAACAATCTAATCAAAAGAATTTTAATATAAAAAATATTAAAAACTTTTAGGTTTAAGGTAAAAAATAATAAGCTTTAAAAAACAATCTCTAAGTAAAAAGACAAAAACTCATAAAAACAATAAAGCTAAAAAGTTTTACTTTCTAGCTTTAGATAAGTTCTTAAGAACTTAATAAATAAAAGTTCTTAAGAATAATTAGTATTAGAATTTATTCTTCATAACAGCTTCAACAGCAATGCTAGCCATTAAATCTACTTCATCTGATATTTTATTAGTATTATCAGCTACTACTACATTAGCACGTGTTAGCTCATCTATACTACTTATTGCTTCATTTATTTGAGATATTGCTTGAGTTTGTTCTTTAATGCTTTCACTCATATCATTTATACCTTGAGTTAATACATTAACACTTGCTTCTATTTCTGTTAGTGATTTTTGAGTGCTTTCAGCTAGTTTTCTTACTTCATCAGCAACTACAGCAAATCCACGTCCGTGCTCACCTGCACGTGCTGCTTCAATTGCAGCATTAAGTGCAAGTAGATTAATTTGTTCTGCAATGTCTCTAATCATAGTAATAACATTTTTAATATCTTCTCCGTTTTTAATAACTTCGTTTGATTTTTGATTTACTGCATGCATAGATGCACTCATCTCTTCTACTGCTGCTGCACTTTCTTGTAAGCTACTTGCTTGCTTTCTTGCACCTTCGTTTATATCACTAACACTTGTTTTTAGTATTTTAGATTTATCTTGTAGGTTTCTTGCAGTTTCAAGATTTGTTTTTAACATATCTCTTATTTGCTTACCTAACATATTAGTTGCAAGTTCTACTCTACCTTTAGCATTTTTTATTTCATTTCTAAAGTCGTTTTGGCTATATTCATCAAATATCTTTTCAATTGAGTTTGTATTAGCTCCAACTTTTTCTTCTAAAGTATCAAGCATTTTATTTAAGACATTTTTTAATTCAATTAATTGTGGGTTTGCAGGATTTAAAGTAATTCTTGCTTTTAAATCTCCGCTTTCAATTGCTGCTGCTGTTTGAACGCTTTGTTCTACTGCGTTTGTATCTTGAGTAAGTGAGTTGATTGTTCTTTCAATGTTTTCATTAATAGCTTTAGCCATATCTCCGAATTCATCTTTAGAATTTAAATCAATCTTACTTGCTGTTTTTCTTTCGTGATTTATTAGTGAAAATACTTCTCTTAAGCCTTTTTGAATGATTTCAAGTGGGCGAAGTGAGAATTTGATTAAGAAGAATAAGCATAATAAAATAATCACTAAAGAAGCGAAAAATAATGTTATATTTTGTTTTAATAAAGAATTTAAAGTATCGTCTATATCGCTAGTTAAATTGGTGCTACAGAATTTCCAGCCTGTTGTATTTGAATTAATACATACTGCAGTTTTTTCATCACCTTTAAAGGTATAGCGAACTGAAATGCCATCTTTTAGATTATTTTCAATCATTTTTATAACATCATCTTGCTTTAATTCAAATTCTTCATTTGGGTGCATTACAAATTCTAATTTATCATCATAAGCAAATATTGTGTTGGTCTTAGAAAAATGTAAAGTTAAAATTTGATTTTTTAAATCTTTAAATGCCATATCTCCACCAATTACTCCAATGATTTTGCCATTTTTAATAATAGGTGCTGAAATTGTCATAACTTTTTCTTTTAATCTCTCATCAGGATAAACTTCTTTACCTAATAAAGCCCTATTGGCACTAATAGCATCTTTATACCAACCCCTACTTCTTGCATCTTGGTCTTTTACTATATAAGGCTCGTTATTAGAGCTAATATAATAAAACTTGCCACTATCAGCCATACCAATAAATAAAGCAGAGAAATTTGAAATTCCTAAATAATTTTTAAGAATTTTAAAGATATTCTCATCTTGATTATCTTCACTAATTGAATTTGCTAAAATTGGTGAGAATTGCTCTATAAAATTTATTCTTGAATTAAAATAAGAATCTACATAAAGCATAGTGGCATTTAAGCCGTTTTCTTTAGCTTTGTCTGTAAATGATAATGAATCAGTTTTTGAACTAGAATAATTCACTATACACAATACAATAAAGCAAACTACAAGTGGGATAGCAATTAATGCTGGAATTTTGTTTGTTAATTTCATAATACTCCTTTTTAAAAAATTGCGTTAATGTTACAATTAAAGAATTGAATAATATTTAATAGTAAAAAAATTTTTAAATATCTATGTAGCAATGGTTTAAGCGTTTAAGGAATAATAAGAAAAATTATGATTTCAATTAAAAATATATTAATTGAAATCAATGAAATTATAAAATCTCTTTTAATTTATTAGCATTCTTAAGCCATTCGTTTAGCTTTTGATATTCATCGTTATTTATCATTTGCTTAAACTCATTTAGTTCATTTATAAAGCCATCAAGAGCATTTAAAACATTTGTTTTATTTTCTTTAAAAATACTTTCCCACATTGCAGGGCTACTCTTTGCAATCCTACTCATATCAGCAAAAGAACCACCTGCTAGGTGTAAAATGTTTTTCTTATCTTCGCAATCTAACACATAATTTGCTAAAGAAAAGCTAATTACATGCGGTAGATGAGATATGATGGCACTATGATGATCGTGCGAACTTGCATTCATAAAAGTAATTCTCATTCCAATATTGCTTAATAATTCTATGGTTCTATGTTGATGAAATACGCTCGTATTTTCGGTATTGCACAATACACAAACAGCATTTTTAAATAAATCAATCTTAGCAGCACTAGGACCATTATGCTCTGTTCCTGCCATTGGATGAGCTAGTATGAATTGCTCTTTTAAATCATCGCTTATTGCGTTTTGAATACTTTCTTTTGTGCTACCAAATTCTATAATTGTAGTAGTTTTTGGAATATCTTTTAATTGTTTAATAATTTCAATAATAGCCCCAACAGGAACACATAAAAAAATCAAATCACAAGTTTTAATCTCATCAAAAGTTATAATTTCATGAACTAAATTAAGCTTTAAAGCTTCTTTTTCGTGTTCTTTATTTAAATCAATTCCATAAACTCCACTAATAAATTTGTTTTTCATCAAATTTAAAGCCAATGAGCCACCAATTAATCCTAATCCAATTACAACTGCTTTCATAACTTATCCTTAATTAAGATTTATATATGCAAAATAATATAATATTTTTCTAAAAAAAGGAGTTTAAATGGTTGATTTTATTGTGATTTTTTTACACTTATTTTCAGCAATTATTTTTATAGGTTATGTATTTGTTGATGCGATTTTATGCTATGGGTTAAAACAAGCTAATGAGCTAAAAAAGGCTTATTTTAAAAGTTCAGGTATTTTATATGCACTTAGCTTTGTTATATTAATTCTTAGTGGAATTTATCTAGCATATAATGAATATAATAATTTTGCAAATATAAATAAAATTATGTTTTTTATCAAAATAGCTCTAGTAATTTTAATGCTTTTTATAACTTTTATTAGTATTTATATAGCGAGATTTAAAAACAATAAAGAACATTTTTTGGTAAAACAGGCTCATATTTTAGCCTTGATAATATGTTTTTTGATAGTTTTATTTGCAAAATTATTAAGTATTTTATGAGTAGTGAAAAAAGAATTTGAAATAAAATCTTATTTCAAATTCTTAATATTTTTAGCCTTTATTTGTAGCTAATTTGCGTCTTAGATAAGCGATTTTTGTTTGTAGTGGTAATTGTTTAGGGCAATTATCTTCACAAGCAAGTAAGCTCATACAAGCAAAAATTCCATCATCATCACCAACTAATTCATAAAAATCATCTAAAGTTCTATTATCGTGTGGGTCTTGCTCGTATCTTGCAGCTCTCATAAGTCCTGCAGCACCTATGAAATTAGGTCTCATAACTTTAGTAGCACAAGAAGCTATACAAATACCACATTCAATACATCTATCAAGCTCAAATGTTTCTTCAGCAACTGCTGGTTCAACTCTTTCTTCAATCTTAGAAATATCAGTAACTTTGTCAGTATGTATCCAGCTTTCTACCCTTTTACACATACCTTCCATCCATTCACCTGTATTAACACTTAAATCCTTAATATGCTTAAACGCAGGTAAAGGCATAAGCTCAATTACTCCATCAGGATAATCTTTAGTAAGAGTTTTGCAACCTAATTTTGGTTTTCCATTAATCATCATTGCACATGAGCCACAAATTCCTGCACGACAAACGAAATCAAAACTCAAACTTGCATCAAATTTTTCTCTAATTTGATTTAAAACTATAAAAATAGTCATACCACTAGTTTCATCTAATGTATAAGTAGCAAAATGTGGCTTGCTAATTTTACTATGTGGATTATATTTAAATACCCTTATTGTTAGTTTCCTACTCATAATCAACCCCTATTCTTTGATTAGCTGCTTTAAATCTAGCTTGTAATTCATAAGGCATAAGTGCGTCTTGGATTTCTGCTCTACTTTTACCTTCTGCTTGTAATTTTTCTGTAATTTCATCTACTTGTTTTTGACGAACTTCACTTAAAGGATTTTCAATTATATTTCCTTTTGCACCATAACCACGGAATGCTGGTGGCATTTCCATTTTCATAATATCAAGGTCTTCATATTCAACTCTAGGTAAAGTTGAGCCTTCATCCCAATAAGTCATAGTTCTTTTCATCCAATTTAAATCATCTCTTTTTGGATAATCTTCTCTATAATGAGCCCCACGGCTTTCAGTTCTAAGAAGCGCACCACGAGCAACACATAAAGCAACTTTTAACATTCTTGGAACTCTATAAGCTTCTTCTAGCTCTGGATTTGAGCAATTTAATTCTTTATCTTTAATAGCTACTTTTTTGCTCTCTATTAATAATTCTTCAAGGCGTTTTACTGCGTATTCTAATCCTTCGCCTGTTCTAAAAATAGCAACATGCTCCCACATAATATCTTTCATTTCGTTTTTGATTTCAAAAATATTATATTTACCTTCACGATTTGCTATTTCTTTTAAATAATTTGCTTCATCGTTTAAGAATTTTTGAACCACTTGCATATCAGCTACTATTGTATTATTTTTGCAATACTCAGAAAAATAATCTCCTACAATCATACCTGCAACAACGGTTTCAGCACAGCTATTTCCACCAAGTCTATTAAATCCGTGCATATCCCAGCAAGCTGCTTCACCAGCTGCAAAAAGTCCTTTCATCTTAGGAGTTTCTCCATTTGGCTTAGTTCTAATTCCACCCATTGAATAGTGTTGCATAGGAAGAACCGGCGCCCAACCTTTTGGACCTTCATCAGCAGGGTCAATTCCATTAAATGTCTTACAAATATCTTGAACATCTCTTAAGTTTTTTTCAACATGAGCACGACCTAAGATTGAAATATCAAGCCATAAATGCTCTCCATAAGGACTTTTAACACCTTTTCCTTTTCTAATATGTTCCATCATACGGCGACTTACAACATCACGACTTGCTAATTCTTTTTTCTCAGGCTCATAATCAGGCATAAAGCGGTATCCATCAACATCTCTTAAAATACCACCATCACCACGGCAACCTTCAGTTAAAAGTATCCCACTTGGAACAATTGGAGTTGGGTGAAATTGAACCGCTTCCATATTTGATAAAGAGCATAACCCTGTCTCAAGTGCCATTGCTGCACCTGTTCCTTCACAAATAACAGCGTTTGTTGTTTGTTTATAAACTCTACCATATCCACCTGTTGCTATCATTGTGCCTTTTGATACAAATGCAGTTAAACTACCATCAATTAAGCTTCTTGCAACTACGCCTAAACAAATTCCATCTTTGTGAATAATTCTAAGAGCTTCCATTCTATCTATGATTTTTACATTATGTTTGATTGCTTCGTTTGCAACCCCAAAAATCATACAATGCCCTGTAGCATCAGCAATATAGCAAGTTCTCCATTTTTTAGTCCCACCAAAATCTCTTGCATTTATAAGTCCGTGTGCTTCTTCTTTTTCTTCTATTGTTACTTTTTGTGCGTTTATAACAACATTTCTAGGACCTTTTGTAATCCTAGTCCAAGGCACGCCCCAACTAGCTAACTCACGAACAGCCTTAGGTGCAGTTTGAGCAAACATTCTTGCTACTTCTTGATCGCATCCCCAATCGCTTCCTTTTACGGTGTCAGCAAAGTGTAAATCTTCATTATCTCCTTCGCCTTTATTACCATTAGCAAGACTTGCTTGCATACCACCTTGAACCGCAGCTGAGTGAGAACGCTTAACAGGACAAATACTTAAAAGCGTAACTGATTGACCACTTTTAGCAACTTCAACAGCACTTCTAAGTCCTGCTAAACCACCACCAACTATTAAAGCATCACTAAATTCTACTTTCATTTTAAGCCTTTCTGTTTGTTATAAGCTAATACCAGCTTTTATAAATACTGCTAAATTAGCAAGTCCTAAAACTATAAAGAAAATACTAATAACCCATTTTAATTTTTTAAGAGTTTTTCTTCTAGCTCTTGCAGTATGCACATCATTTCCATCAAACCAGCCCCATTTAACGCAAAGTCTATAAAGACCAATACCACCATGAAGCTCAACAGCGAATAATAAAATTAAATAAAACGCCCACATATTATGATTTACAATTCTTTCAACTGCACCTAAAAATCTAATAGTTTCAGGATTAAAAAACATCATTGCAAGGTGCATTGAAGCGAAGAAAAACATAACAAAACCTGTACAGGCTTGAATAACCCAAAGCGTTGTATCTTCGTGTTTTATTAGTTTTGAATGCTCTCTTGCGATTTGCCATTGGCGATAAGTAATTGGTAATTTTCTCATACCAAGAGCAGCGTGAATAAAGAAAATAATAAAAATAATAAGCACCATACAAGATACTAAAGCAGGTTTTGGTGTATCAAAAATAGCCGAACCCTCAAAAAACTTAGCCGTAGCTTCAAAAAATTCAGGACTGATTAAAACGGTAGAAACAAAAAGCATATGTCCCCACATAAAAAGCCCTAGAATTAAACCAGTAGCACTTTGATAAAAATCAAGCTTAGCAGGTAAGCGTGATTTAGTGCCATCAACTCTTTTGCCTAAAAAATTTTCAATTTTACTAGACACTTTAACTCCTTTTCTTAAATTTTTCTCATTTTACTAATGTTTAACAAACGACCTACGAAAAAATATGTGGAATAATGAATTTAAACCACGGATACGCAATAAGTGTGTAAATTAGTAAATAAATAGCTCCAAAAATAGCACCTAATTTCCAAAATTCTGCACCTTTAATATAACCACTCGCAAACCAAATTGGGCTATGTCCTGTCCCATAAGGCGTTAAAACACTTATCATACCCATTGGAGCTAGTAAAAACATCATAATAAAAGACGCATCATAACCAGCAATTTTACTTGCAATAATTGCAAACACCCCAACAACTGCAGTAACATATGCAGTCCCAGAAGCAAAGAAATATCTTAATAAACAAAATACAAGTAATAATATAAATACTGCTAAAGTAGGACTAATACCACTTAATAAACTATCAGTATATTTTGATAAGAATTCTAAAAATCCAACATTTTTTAATCCACCTGCCATTGTTACTAAAGTAGCAAACCAAGTAAGAACATTCCACGCTGGTTTATTAGCTAAAAAATCATTCCAAGTAATAATATTAGTAACTATCATTAGAATAATTACAATTAAAGCAGTTGTAGTAGCACTAACTCCAAAAGTCTTTGAACCTATCCATAAAATTAGAGCAAGAATTGAAATGCTTAACATTAATAATTCTTTTAATTTAATTGAACCAAGTTTTACCAATTCTTCTTTAGCCCAAGCACTAATTTTACTAGAGCCTTTAACTTCTGGTGGATAGATATAATAAGTTAATAAAGGAGTGATTAAAAACAAAATAATACCAATAGGTAAAAAGCATAAAAACCAACCCATCCAATCAACTACAGCAATACCTGATTTTGATAATATCTCTAAAGCTAGTGGGTTTGGTGCTTGACCTGTTAAAAATATTGAACTTGAAATACAAGTAGTAGCAAGACTTACCCACGCTATGTAAGCACCTATTTTTCTTGGTTCTTTATCAGGAGAGCTATCATACATAGCAGGAATACTTGTAGCTATTGGATAAATAGTTCCACCACTTCTTGCAGCATTACTCGGAATAAATGGAGCTAAAATTAAATCAGCAATAGCAATTGCATAGCCTAAACCTAAAGTAGATTTGCCTAATTTATTTACTAAAATTAAAGCAATTCTTTTACCAAGACCACTATTTTGATAGCCAATTCCTATCATAAATGAAGCAAAAATAAGCCACACAACAGAATTTGAAAATCCAGTTAAACCCCAATTAATTGCAGCTTCTGAAGTAATTTTTGCACCAACTTCGCCTGATTTTGCAGGTCCAACTTTAAATAATACTGCTAAAGCTATAGCAATAATACCTAAAAAAGCAGGTGGCATAGGCTCTAAGATAAGCCCTACAACTAAAGCAGCAAAAATGCTAACATAAATCCAAGCATTCATACTAAGCTGAGAATAATCAGCAAATAAATACGAAAGCAAAAACACAAGCAAACCAGCAACAACTGGTGCGATAAATTTCCACAACGGAACCTTACCTTTCATATTAACTCCTAAAATTAAGTTGAAATTAATATATTCCAAAAAAGCTAAAGAAAATCTTAATTTTTTAAATAATCATCTAACTTTAAAAAATTAATATCTATTTTTAAGCTTTAATTTAAAAACAATTTAAACTTAAAATATTTTAAGGTTAATTTTTAATCATCATTTGCATTATTAAAAGCTAAATTAGTAAAAACCAAAATTCCATTTAATATTTTTGCTTATAAAATATTCCTAATAATAAAAACAAACTTATAAAGCCGACGCTATAAAGTAATTCTACAAATAATTTGCTTGTCATTTTACCAATCTCCTTTTGAGAGATTTTATAAAAAATTATATTTTTTAAGCCAATTAATCAAATAAAATAATCTAAAAATTATTTTTTTGATACATTAAATAACAATAATAAAGTAACTATATAATTTTTAATATTTTAAAAAGGAAAATTATGAAAAAGATAATATTAACTAGTGCTTTTAGCTTTAGTGCTTTGGCGTTAGAATTTGGTAGTTTAGGTAATATACCTTTGAGTATGGGATATGCTGGAGTTGCACTTAAAGATAATGATTTTGCAGCTTATTATAATCCTGCTAGTTTGATTTATTCTAAAAATGGGGTTAATTTTAGTTTTGGAGCAAATTATAATCAAAAAAATCTTTTAGAATTATCTAATCTTGATAAATCTATAAATAAAAAAATTGAAGCAAATATAAGCAAAATAAAGCATATTTTTAATCCAAACAACAATTCAAGAGCTAATAATTTAAAATTTGGTAATTTTGGTAGTGTTATAGATGATTTTATATTAAGAAACACAAATAGCGATAATGAAGATTTAGCCTTATTAGCAAAAACTTTTAAAGATGAATTAGATGATAATTTAACTAAAGATGAACTAGACAATATAATTAATGATTTAAAAAATAAAATGCAAGATAATGATGAATTATCTACAACAATAAAAACCGAGCTAATAACTTCAACAAATAATACAAATGAAGAATTAAATAACAATGGCGTTGATACAAAATTATTAACAAATATAATAAGTGATACTGATACAAAAAATGTCTTAGATGTGATAAAGAATTCAAAAGATGGTAATGTTAATTTAGATGATTTATTGTTAGATATTGGAGATACTAAATTAGATACCTTTCTTGATGAAAATACCTTAAATGATATTGAATTAATTTATAATGCAGTTTATGATAATGAAGTTAATTTAAATATATTAAGTGGTTTAGAATATAACAATAATTTAGGGGATTTAAGTGCTTTTTCTGTAAGCTTATTTAATACGATTTCACTTAATACTTATGCTTCATTAAATAAAGAAAAAAGTAGTTTAATAATAAAAGTAAAAGATGATGATAGATATATTTATTTAAAATTATTTAAAAGCAATTCACAACTATTCGTAACCAATGTAAGCGAAGAAGAATATTTAAATCATTCAGCAATGCAAGATAGTGTAAAAAATCCTTTAAATACAACAATGCTAATGATAACAGAAGTGCCAATTAGCTACGCAAATGGTTTTATAATGCCTTATGGAGAGCTTAGTTTAGGTGCTAGTTTAAAATATATGAATATTCAAGCATATCAAGTAGAAAAAGGCATTAAAATAGATATGAATGGAGTTAATTCTAAAGATATAAATATTAAAAATGATTTGCATAATGCAAAATCAACAAATACTTTTGGAATAGATATAGGAGCATTATATAGTATTGATGATTTTTCTACTGGATTGGTTATTAAAAATTTAAATAATCCTAAAATCAAATTCCATTCAAGTAGTATGAGATTAAATCCGCAAGTAAGATTTGGATTAGCATATAAATATAGTGATTTTACTTTTGCTTTTGATACTGATTTAGTTACAAACACAACTTTATCAAATAAATACAATAAATCTCAAATGCTAGGCGGTGGTATTAAATACGAATTTAATGATTATTTTAATCTAAGGGGTGGCTTAGCTTACGATATTAAAAAAGATTATGGGACTATACTTACAACGGGAGCTAATTTCTTTAATATATTTGATATAGCCTTAGCAAGTGGATTAAAGTCTAGTAATTGCGATAAAGATATTTGCAAGGTTTCAAGTAAAGTGCCTAATTATTTTGATTTAAGAATAGGATTTGGATATAAATGGTAAAGAATTTGAATTAGGATTTAACCTAATTCAAATCTTGCTTAATCCCAACATTCAGCGTTTTTAATACCTAATTTTTTAGCACTAAATACAGGGTCTAAACCTCTTTTCTTTTGTTCATCATAATCTTTTAAACATTTTATTAAAATAGGACTTAATAATAAAATAGCAATGATATTTATAGAAGCCATTGCAGCCATTGTAATATCTGCTAAATCCCAAGCTACTTTTAAATCTAATTGAGAACCAATAAACACCATAGCAACCGCACTTATTTTAAAAACTAATTCATTTAAATTATTTTTTGTAAGGTTTTTAACATTTGCATCTGCATAGTAAAAATTACCGATTAATGAAGTTACAGCAAATAAAATAACAGCAAAAGTTATAAAATGAAGTCCCCAAGTACCATAATATTCCATCATTGATTGTTGCACCATAGGTAAAGCATTTAATTTAGTTTCGCCAGTTGATAATTGATTAATGTAACTTTGTGAGAACAATACTAAAAATCCAGAGCATGAACATATAATTAAATCAATAAACACTGAAAAACTTTGAATAATTCCTTGTTTTACAGGATGACTTGTATTTGCTGCTGCAGCTGCGTTTGGAGCAGAACCCATACCAGCTTCGTTTGAAAATAACCCACGCTTAATTCCTATTACTATAACACTACCTGCAAATCCACCAAAAATAGCTTGAAAATCAAAAGCACTATTAAAAATCATTTTAAACACAGATGGTATTAAATCATAGTGCATAGCCATAGCAATAATGCTTAGTAAAATATAAACAAAAGCCATTATAGGAACAATAATTGAGCTTACTTTTCCAAGTGATTTTGAATTTGAAAAGAATAATGCAAAAGCAACAACACTTAAAATAATCCCTATAATTATACTTGCATTACCAAAGTTATCAGGAAAATATATCTCAAATGCTGAAGTCATAGTATGGCTTTGAAGTCCATTAAATCCATAAGCATAAGTAATAATTAAAATAACTGAAAATAATTTACCAAAAAATTTATTTCCTAAGCCTTTTTCAATAAAATATGCAGGTCCTCCACGAAAACCATTTTCATCTTTACTTTTATATATTTGAGCTAATGTGCTTTCAGCAAATGCACTTGCACCACCTATAAATGCCATTACCCACATCCAAAACAATGCACCTGCACCACCAACTACAACTGCAGTGCTAATTCCAGCGATATTTCCGATACCAACCCTTGAAGCTGTTGAAATCATTAAAGCTTCAAAACTACTAACATGGTCTTTGTTGTCTTGCTTTTCTTTTAATAATGTTAAAACATTACCCATCAATCTAAACTGAGCAAAACGAGTATTAATAGTATAAATAACACCTACAATAATTAGTGCAAATACTAAAAAATAAGTATACAAATAACCATTTATTAAATCTAAAAATAAATGTATTTCTTCTAATAAACTTTGCAAACGCTCTCCTTGATAAAAATTTCAAAAAATCATTATATATAAATTCAAGCGTTTTTGGTTAATTACTTATGCTTACTGCTTTTATCTTCGCAAGCAATAATTAATCTTTCAAAAGGATTTTTTTGATTATCTGGCTTTTTAATAATGTCTTTTAAGCTCTTTGGATGTAATAAATTCATAATATCTCCTTTAAATTTAAAAAAAACGAAGTTATTATAATAAATAAAAGATAATAAATATCAAAATCATATTATTTTTTATAAATTTTAATATTTTGTTACATTTTGTAACATTTATTTTAAAAGTTTGATTTAAATTTATAATAAGTTATATAAATATAATTAAAATAGCGGCTTTAAATTATTTTAAGGAGTAATAATGAAAAAATGGAGCGAATTTGACAATCGTTGGATGTTTTCATTGTTTGGCACTGCTGTTGGTGCTGGAATTTTATTCTTACCTATTCGTGCAGGAACTGGTGGCTTTTGGCCTATTGTTTTAATGTGTGTATTAATTTTCCCAATGACTTATTTATCACATTTATTCTTATCATATTTTGTAGGCTCTACTAAAGGTGGAGATATTACTGATGCTGTGAATAAATATTTTGGTAAAGAAGTAGGAATTGTGATTACATTTTTATACTTTTTTGCAATTTATCCTATTTGTCTTGCTTATGGGGTTGGTATTACAAATACTATAAGCTCATTTATGGTAAATCAATTAGGCTTAGCCGAGCCAAATCGCTTAATCTTGGCTATTGTTTTAATTACAATTATGATGGCTGTAATGTTTACTAATGAAACTTTAGTTACTAAAGTTTGTGAATGGCTTGTGTATCCATTATGCTTAATATTATTTTTATTTTCACTTTATTTAATTCCACATTGGAAATTAGAAGTTTTAGGTGAAGTTCCAAGTGCAAAAGAATTTATTAGCACAATATGGCTTACTTTACCTGTATTAGTATTTAGCTTTAATCACTCTCCTGCGATTTCAACTTTTAGCCTAAATACATATAATGAATATAAAGAAAACTCGGACGCAAAAAGAAAGCAAATATTATTTAATAATGCTACGCTTTTATTAGTATTTGTTATGTTTTTTGTATTTTCTTGTATTTTATGTCTTGATAAAAATGAGTTTGCTATTGCAAGAGATGCAAATATTCCAATTCTTAGCTATTTTGCTAATAAATTTGATGGAAATATTATAAGTTATGGTGCTCCTGCTGTTGCATTTTTGGCAATTTTAACTAGCTTTTTTGGGCACTATTTTGGTGCTAGAGAAGGCTTAAATGGACTTATTAAAAAAGTAAGTGGAAAAGCTGTTAGTAAAAATAATGCCTTTACAACTATATTTATGTATGTAACTATGATAATAGTAGCTTACTATAACCCTAGTATTTTAGGATTTATAGAAGATTTAGGCGGTCCTATTATTGCTGTAATATTATTTTTAATGCCTGTATATGCTATATATAAAATCCCAGAGCTAAGAGTTTATAAAAATGGTGCGGCTTGTTATTTCGTAGCTATTATGGGAATTATCACAATTACAAGTGTAATTTATAAGATGAACTTATGAGTAACTTAAGTATTTTTAAAATCGGCATTGGTCCATCAAGTTCGCACACCGTTGGACCTTTTGTTGCAGGAAATGAGTTTTTAAAAGGTTTAAATTTAAAAGAAATTACTAGGATAAAAGTTACTTTATTTGGCTCTTTATCACTTACAGGTAAAGGACATTTAAGCGATATTGCTGTGGTTTTAGGTCTTAGTGGCTTAAATGTAAAAACAATAAGCCCAGAACAAAAACAAGTTGTATTATTAAGATTAAACGAAAGAAAGCTTTTATTAGGAAATGAATTTGAAATAGATTTTGATGAAAATAGCGATATTATTTTTTCTAAAGAATTTAAAAGCTATCACGAAAATGCTTTAACGATTGAAGCATTTTCAAATAATACTTGTGTTAAATCTAAGACTTATTATTCAGTTGGCGGTGGATTTATTAAAAGTGAAGATGAGATTAGTAAAACTAATCAAACTAATCAAGAAAAAAATTATGATTATTCTTTTGATAGTGCGACGGAGCTTTTGTGGTTATGTAATAAATACAATAAAAACATAGCCGAAATTGCAATGCTTTATGAGCTTAATTTTAATAGCGAAGAATATATAAATAATTATTGCAAAGAGATTTATGAAGCAATGCAAGATAGCTTTAAAGCAGGTGCTAATTCAAATGAACTAATCCTACCAGGACCAATCAAGCTTAAAAGAAGAGCTCCTGCATTAGCTAAAAAATTAATGCTTTTAGATGATAAGAATTTAAATCGTAAGGGTGATTTGGATTTTATAGATTATTTTAGTCTTTATGCTATGAGTGTTTCAGAAGAAAATGCAGCGGGTAATCGTGTAGTAACTGCTCCAACCAATGGAGCTTGTGCGGTAGTTCCTGCTGTGCTTTTATATTTAAAAGAACATGTAAAAAGTATGAGTGAAAAGGACATTAGAGACTTTTTATTAGTATCAATGGCGATAGGTTCATTGTTTAAGAAAAACGCAAGTATAAGTGGAGCTGAAGCAGGTTGTCAAGCAGAAATTGGCTCAGCTTCTTCAATGGCAGCTGCTTCATTTGCCTTTAGTATGGGGGCAAGTCCGATTGATTGTTGCTCTGCTGCTGAAATTGCAATGGAGCATCATTTAGGGCTAACTTGCGATCCTGTTGCAGGACTTGTTCAAATTCCTTGCATTGAGCGTAATGTATTCGGAGCAATAAAGGCTGTAAGTGCAGCTAAAATGGCTATGGATAGAGAGAGTGCTCCTAGCGTTGGGCTTGATGAGGTTATTAAAACTATGTATGAAACAGGCAAGGATATGGATACAAGATATAAAGAAACTAGCCTTGCAGGTCTAGCTACAAATTACAAGAAATTTTGCTAAAAAAGGGCTTTATGCCCTTTTTACAATCTGTAATTTATTATTTTTTGTTAATATTAAAAATCACATCAAAATAATGGAACTTTAATGCAAAATATAAGAAATTTTTCAATAATAGCACATATAGACCATGGTAAAAGCACTTTAGCAGATTGTTTAATCACAACTTGCAATGCTATAGAGCAACGCAAAATGAGTAAGCAAGTAATGGATACTATGGATATAGAAAAAGAGCGTGGAATTACTATAAAAGCTCAATCAGTTAGATTAAATTATACTTATAATAAAGAAAATTATATTTTAAATCTTATTGACACCCCAGGTCATGTGGATTTTTCGTATGAAGTTAGTAGAAGTTTAGCAAGTTGCGAAGGGGCATTATTAGTAGTTGATGCTTCACAAGGCGTTCAAGCACAAACAATTGCGAATGTTTATATGGCAATTGAGCATGATTTAGAAATAATTCCTGTAATTAATAAAATTGACCTACCAGCAGCAAATCCTGCAAAAGTAAAGGCTGAAATTGAGCATATAATAGGAATTGATTGTTCTAATGCAATAGAAGTTAGTGCAAAAGCTGGGATAGGAATTGCTGAATTATTACAAGCAATTTGTGAGAGAATTCCTGCACCAAAAAGTAATCAAAATAAGCTAAAAGCACTAATTTATGATAGCTGGTTTGATAGCTATTTAGGGGCTTTAGCTTTAGTTAGAGTAAGGGACGGAGAGATTAATAAAAACGATGAAATATATTTAATGCACGAAGGCGTAAAGCATAATGTATTAGATTTACGCTATCCACACCCACTAAATCCAATGCCAACAAATACAATTAAAGCAGGAGAAGTTGGTATCGTTGTATTAGGATTAAAAGACATAGCACAAATTAGCGTAGGAGATACAATAACCCTAGCAAAAGATAAAGCAACAGAGCCAATTGAAGGTTTTGCTAAAGCAAAAGCCTTTGTATTTGCAGGGATTTATCCGATTGAAACTGATAAATTTGAAGATTTAAGAGATGCTTTAGATAAATTAAAACTAAACGATAGCTCAATCTCATACGAGCCAGAAACTTCACTTGCTTTAGGTTTTGGCTTTAGGGTTGGCTTTTTAGGTTTATTACATATGGAAGTTATAAAAGAACGCTTAGAGCGTGAGTTTAATCTAGACCTAATAGCAACCGCTCCTAGTGTTACTTATGAAGTTAATTTAACCGATGGAAGCGTATTAAATATCCAAAACCCAAGCGACTTACCACCTGTAAATAAAATAGACCACATAAAAGAGCCTTATGTAAAAGCTACCATAATAACTCCTAGCGAGTTTTTAGGGAATTTAATTACTCTTTTAAATAATCGCCGTGCAATACAAACAAAAATGGATTATATAACAGAAAATAGAGTATTGCTTGAATACGATATACCTATGAATGAAATTATTATGGACTTTTATGATAAATTAAAATCACTTACTCGTGGATATGCTAGTTTTGATTATGAATTTTGTGATTATAGAGTGGGAGATTTAGTAAAGCTTGATATAAAAGTAGCTGGAGAAGCAGTTGATGCGTTAAGCATTATCGTACCAAATCAAAAGGCTTTAAGCAAAGGTAGAGATTTAGTAAAAGCTATGAAAGATATTGTGCCTAGACAATTATTTGAAGTAGCAATTCAAGCAAGTATAGGCAATAAAATCATAGCTCGTGA
Source organism: Campylobacter sp. RM12651 (assembly GCF_022369475.1). Classification (NCBI taxonomy): domain Bacteria; kingdom Pseudomonadati; phylum Campylobacterota; class Epsilonproteobacteria; order Campylobacterales; family Campylobacteraceae; genus Campylobacter; species Campylobacter sp. RM12651. The sequence goes on along the minus strand of NZ_CP059600.1, from coordinate 899,925 downwards.
AAATGTAAAATCAATGGGTAAAAATGTTACTGCTAAATGCTACGGCGGGGATATTACTAGAAAAAGAAAGCTACTTGAAAAGCAAAAAGAAGGTAAAAAGCGTATGAAAGCAATAGGTAAAGTATCTTTACCACAAGAAGCATTTTTAAGTATTTTAAAGATTGACTAATGAGCTTAAATTATAATTATAGTAGAAAAGATGGTGTTATTAAGAATATTATTAGAATAATAAAATTCAATATTAGAAAATTTTATTATAAAAATAATTATGAACGTCTAAATAAGATTTGTTTTAACAACTCAAACAATATAGTTAGTTTTTTTCAGAATAATAATTTGTTAGCTATTGATTTATTACACATTCAATATGGTTGTAGAAATTTCAACTTTAATCAAGGATATATAAGTTTTGAAAGAGATTTATCTATTATTAATGAATATTATCCAAATATTTTTAAAACTCGTATGATTCCTGTAATTAATCTAAATGAAGACTATATTATATATTTAAAAAATACCCCTAATATGATTAACGAAGGACTATTTTTTTTAAGTCTTCATTACAAAAATCAACCAATTTATAATTTAAATTTTATTACCCTAAATGATGGAATATTAATTACTTGTTTGCAAGGTTGCGGTAGTGGAAATAATATAAAAGAATATATTAAAAATTTTACAAAATGTTTTTTTGGTTTAAGACCCATAACATTCATGATTTTTTATTCTTTTATTTTTATTAAAAAGCTTAAATTAAAGTATGTTTATGGAGTGGATGATTTTTATGCAATATCTAGTTTTAAAAGAGGTAAAAAAAGAAAAGGAAAAATTTTAAATATTCACAACCTTGATGAAATTTTTAAAGAAAATTGTGAAGTTATTGAACAATTTCAAGGATATAAAAAATTATCTTTTAAAACTACTCCAATTAATGAAATACCTAGTAATAAACGTTCAATGTATAAAAAAAGATATATGTTTTTAGATAATTTAATATTAAACAATTAATTTATTTTAATTTTATTTAAACTATTAGCTAGGTTTAAGCAATCTTGCAAAGTAGGATAGTCTGAAACAAAGATATTTTTTACATTATATTTTTTTAATTCATTTTCAGTGCTTTTTCCTATTGCTATTATATTTTTTGGAAAAGTTTTGAAAAAATATTCATAATCACGCACTCCTGATGGTGCTAAAAATATCAATATATCTTCATTATTTATTGACTTTACAAAAGGGTTTAAATCATTATCTAAAGGCGTATTTAATCTAGTGTTACTATATGCTATTACAGACCTTAGACTAATATTATTTGAATCCAAAAACTCATCTAAATCACTTATAATATTTAAAGCCCTAAAATAAACACATTTTAAATTATTTAGCAGTGGCAATATCTCGTTTTTAAATTCACTCGCGTGAGCTGATTTGCCTGTATAAAATACATCTAAGCCTAAACTATTTAGGTATTTCGTAGTTGCTAAACCTATACTAAAAATCTTTTTATTTTTTAGATTAATATTATTTAATACACAAGATTTAACGGCATTTTTGCTAGTAAAAATACAAGCATCAAAATCATCATTAATGCTAAAATTATTAAAAATTATTTCATTTACAAAAATACTCTTTATATTTGTTTCGTTTTTTAAACCAACTACATAAATCATTCAAAAAACACTTCTCTTTCAAGTTTGCAAAGCAATAAAGCACAAGCTAAAGCACATTGATTTTGCTTATAAATCCTATCTCCAAGTAATTCTAATCTCTCGTGCAAAATCAAGCCTGTATCACTAATAGCACATATAAAAGCTACACCGCTTTTAACACCTAAATCATCGCTATCTCCTAAAACCCCCGTGCAAGTTATAGCGTAATTTGCCTTAGTCAATTTTAATACCCCCGTAGCCATTGCTAAAGCGCAATTTTGAGAATAAACTGCTTGATTTTCTAAATGAATATCTTCTACATTTAGCCAAGCTTTTTTGCTTTTGTTTGAATATGTTATAACACTACCTTCATAAACACTACTTGAGCCATTAATTTTAGTAAAATTACTAGCCAATAATCCACCAGTGCAGCTTTCTGCGAAGCTTAATTTTTTGTTATTTTCTTTTAATTTTTTAATTATATGCTCGTATAAATTATCAGCAAAAATCACTTTTTTAGGGAATAATGATTTAACGGAATTTAAAAGCCCTATTTCATCTGAATATTCATTAGTATTTACTTTGACATATAATAAATTATCAAGTAGTGAATAAATATTAAGACTTACTCCATAAGGCTTTACGCTAGTATTTAATAATATTTCAGCACTTTCTAAATCCAAATCACTTATTAAAAAATCATAACTTTGTTTTGTATTATGCAAAATTTCAGGTAGATAAAACATACTAGCTTTTAATATATTAATCATAACCCCGTTTAAATCTATTAAAACTGAATTTTTCTTATAATCTTTAGGATTTTCTACTATAAACTCATCATCAATTAAACTCAATTCACATTCTTTTAATGTAGCTAGGATTTTATTAATCATAGAAAAAGAATGCTCATCAGCAATTATCGTTACTAATTCATATTTTTTAACATCTATTTCTAAAAGAGTATTTAATTTAGAATCATCATCATTAAGCTTAATGATAGTATTAGCAAACAAATTCTTCTTAGCCAAACTTCTATCTACAAATTCACAAAAACTACTATTAAAACTCAAATCTTTTGTAAAATATATTAATAAATGTTTCATTTCTTATCCTTTTATTTAAAAAAGTATAGCAAAATAAGTGCATTTTAACAATCAAAAAATATTAAAGGCACATTTATGGATTATAAAGATACATTATTATTACCCAATACTACTTTTGAGATGAGAGCAAATCTTTATGAAAACGAGAAAAAAAGTTTTGAAAAATTTTCATCATTTGCATACGCACAATTAAGAGATAAAAAAGCACCTAAATTTATCCTACACGATGGCCCTCCTTATGCTAACGGGCATTTACACATAGGTCATGCTTTAAATAAAATCTTAAAAGATATGATTAATAAAACTAGATATTTTCTAGCTAATAATTCAATTTCATATACTCCTGGTTGGGATTGCCATGGTTTGCCTATTGAACAACAAGTTGAAATCAAATTAAAAGATAAAAATCCAAGTATAAAAGAAATTCACGACGCTTGCACCGAACACGCAAAAGAATTCATAGGTATTCAAATGAAAGAATTTAAAGACTTAGGAATAATTGGAGATTTTGACAAGCCTTATTTGACTATGGATTTTAAATTTGAAGCAAATATTTACAAAACTCTTTTAGAAGTAGCTAAAAATGGTTTATTAATTCAAAGAAGTAAGCCAGTTTATTGGAGTTGGGCTGCTAAAAGTGCTTTAGCTGAAGCAGAAGTTGAATATGAAGATAAAGAAGATTATTCAATTTTCGTAGCATTCAAACTAAACGATGATGCAAAAGCAAAACTTAAATCTTTAGGAGCAAATGATAGTATTTTAAACAATGCAAGAGCTGTTATTTGGACTACTACTCCTTGGACTTTACCAGCAAATAAAGCAATCGCATTAAATAAAGATGAGCTATATGTTTTAGGAGAAAATGGTCTTATCGTAGCTAAAAAAAGATTAGAAGATTTAGCAGAATTTAATATTAAACCTGTGCTTGAGTTTAAAGGAGATTTTTTAGAAAATACAAACGCATTAAATCCTTTAAACAATAATCTATCTCAATTCATAACAGGAGAGCATGTTTTAATGGATGGCGGTAGTGGTTTAGTTCATACTGCACCAGGACACGGAGAAGATGATTATTATGCTTGTTTAAGATACAACATAGAAGTAGAAATGCCTGTAGGAGATGATGGTTGTTATGATGAAAATATCAAAAGATTAGTGCCAAATAAACCTGAATTATTAGGAATGCATGTATTTAAAGCAAATGAAGTAATTATTGAATTATTGGGCGAAAGTCTTTTAAAATGCTCTAAATTTATACACTCATATCCATTTTGCTGGAGAACTCATAAACCAATAATTTATAGAGCTACTAAACAATTTTTCATAGCTATGGATAAAGAATTTTACAATGGTATGACTTTAAGAGAATTAGCTCAAAAATCACTTGATGAAGTGAGTTTTTATCCAAAAGCAGGAAGAAATAGAATAGGAACTATGATTAGTAATAGACCTGATTGGTGTATTTCAAGACAACGCTCTTGGGGTGTGCCTTTAGCATTCTTTAATGATAAATCAGGGAATTTGATTATGGATTTTGAACTTTACGAACACCTTGCAAGTATATTTGAAAAAGAAGGCGTAAGAGTATGGTGGCAAAAAGATATTAAAGATTTATTACCAGCTAATTCAAAATATAAAGCAGATGAATTAGAAAAAGTTACTGATATTTTAGATGTTTGGTTTGATAGTGGCTCTACATTTAACGCTGTTTTAGCTAGTGGAAATTACGATATAAAAACAACTCAAGCTGATATGTATTTAGAAGGAAGCGACCAACATCGTGGGTGGTTTCAAAGCTCATTATTATTAAGCGTTATTTTAAACAAACAAGCACCTTATAAAGCAGTTTTAACTCACGGATTTACCGTTGATGAAAAAGGTAGAAAAATGAGTAAAAGTCTAGGCAATGTAATAGCACCAGAACAAATTGCAAAAAATTATGGCTTAGAAATCTTTAGACTTTATATAACATTATGTGATTATTCAACTGATGTTAAATTAGGCGAAAGCATATTAAAACAAACTAGCGAACAATATAGAAAAATAAGAAATACAATAAGATTTTTATTAGCAAATACTAGCGATTTAAAAGCTTATAATTATAATTTCAGTGATTTAGACAAAATGATTTTAAATAAAGCTAATAATGTGTTTGAACTTTACAAAAAATCATTCTTAGAATATGATTTCGCTAAAGGTATGAATGCACTTTGCACATTTTTAAGTGCTGATTTAAGCGGTGTTTATCTTGATATTTGTAAGGATAGCTTGTATTGTGATGCTAAAGAAGATAGCAAAAGAACAGCGTCAATTACTGCAATGGCTTTAATACTTAAAAAATTATTAGTTTTACTAGCACCTGTATTAACTCATACTACAAATGAAGCTTGTGAACACGCAAACAAATTTATATTAGGCGATATTAAGAGTATTTTTGATTTAGAAGATTTTGATTTTGCTAGTAAAATCACACCTAGCAAAAACGATTATGAATATTTATTAAAAACTCGTGTTAAATTCTACGAGCAAATTGATATATTGAAAAAAGATAAAATAATCAAAAGCACATTAGAGCTGAATCTAGCTACTAATGATGAAGTGATATTAAATTATGAAGAAGCAGCTGATTTTTATTCATTAAGTAAAATTGAAGCTTTAAATAATAACGAAGCTTTGGCAAGTTTTGAAATTGATAATAAAACATACAAAATCATAAAATCAAATCTATGCAAATGCCCTAGATGTTGGAAATACTTAAGCCTAAACGAAGAAAGCTTATGTCCTAGATGCGAAAGGGTGTTAAAATGAGCGAACCTGTTAGCTTAGAGCTAATAGTCGGCACTATTATAGTATTAGCTATAATTAGTGCTATTGGAGTAATTTTAGTAAATAAAGGAAAGAAATGATAACTTTAGAACAAGCATTAAAATTAAGTGATAATGAATTAATAGAATTAAAAAAAGAACTAAATAAATTAGCATTAGAAAACAAACATTTAGGAGCTTATGTAGAGCAATTAATCAATACTCCTTTAGATGATGTTGACTATCTAGGAGTGCCTGTAGCTATTAAAGATAATATTCAAGTTAAGGGCTGGAGCATTACAAATGGTTCAAAAATAATGCAAGGATATTATGCACCTTATGATGCAAGTGTGATTAGCAATATGAAAAAACACAAATTCGCACCATTTGGAAGATGTAATATGGATGAGTTTGCTATGGGTAATACTACAAAAACAAGCTTTTATGGAAAGACTCTAAATCCTTTAAATAATGCTTTAGTCCCAGGTGGAAGTAGTGGTGGTAGTGCTGCTGCGGTAGGTGCAAAAATAGCTCTTGCTGCATTAGGAAGCGATACAGGTGGAAGTGTTCGCCAGCCTGCTGCATTTTGTGGTTGTGTAGGTTTTAAGCCAAGTTATGGAAGAGTTAGCAGATATGGACTTGCTAGTTATTCAAGTAGTTTAGACCAAATAGGAGTATTAACTCAAAATGTAAAAGACGCTAGTATTTTATACGATGCGATTGCAGGTCATTGTGAGTTTGATAGCACTAGTGCTGATATTCAATTTGTGCCTACATTTGATAAATTAGACGCTAATAAAAAATACAAAATCGCAATTATTAAAAATTATATAGATTCATGCTCTGATGAAATAAAAACACAAACTTATAAAGCTATAGATAAATTAAAAGCTTGTGGTCATACCATAAGTGAAGTTAGCCTTGCTGATAGTAAATACGATGTAGCTGCTTATTATATAATAGCTTGTGCTGAAGCAAGTGCTAATTTAAGCCGTTACGATGGGATTAGATATGGCAATAGAGCTAAGGAATTTAAAGATTTAAACGAGTTATATGTAAATACTAGAAGCGAAGGTTTTGGACTTGAAGTTCAAAAAAGAATTTTATTAGGAACATTCGTGCTTTCAAGTGGTTATATTGACGCATATTATAAAAAAGCTCAATTAGTAAGAGAAGTTATCACTAGAAAATACAATGAAATTTTAAGCGATAATGATTTAATACTAATGCCTGTTGCACCAAGTCTTCCAAAATCATTTGATGCGAAGACTAGTTCTGTTGAAAGCTATTTAGAAGATATTTTTACTATTTCAGTTAATCTTGCAAAGCTTACAGGTATTAGCGTGCCTGTTGCTAAAACTGAAGATAATTTAAATGTGAGCGTTCAATTAGTAGCAAAAAGATTTGATGAGCAAAACTTATTAAATGCAGCATTAAGTTTGGAAAACGCTGTTCAATAACTTACCCTATTCTATTTTAAATTCTGAGAATTTAAAATAGATTTTAATCACTTTTAGCACTTTACTTAATATTTATATCATGTAATTTTTATACTTTCTATCTTTTTTTGTCGTAAATTAACTATCTAAATAGTGGTTAAATTGTAAATTAATAAAGTTTTTTGATATTTTTATTTAAGTAAATGCTACGATATGAAAAATAATTAAGGTTATATTATGAAAAAAACATTAGAAATCTTAAAAATACTTTTTAAGATTTTTATAATAATTGAAATAGTGATTGCTTTTTACTCAATTTTTGCTGGTGTTATTTTTAGCATTGGCTCAGATGTAAATGTAATTTATTCAATTATTGTTTGCTTTTTTGCAGCTAATTATTTTATTTATGAAAATTTAAGTCAAATAATAATTTTATTTTATGAGGGGTTTATACTTTATCCACTAATATATCTTAAAGTTTTTATAATTATATTTTTTATAATACTTTTCTTTAAATTAAGAAAAAGATTTAATAATAAAATAGCTTTTAAATATAGCATAATACCTATGATAATAATATTTACTTTATATAATTATTTTTTTAGAACCATACCTGATTACTCAAGTAAAACTCACGAAAAAATAGTAACTCTAAGTGATTATAAAAAATATCAGCAAGGCTATTGCTTAAAAGAAGATAGGATATTACCTAAAGATGAGCTTTATAAAAGAGTAGTGGTTGATGATTTTACAAAGTTATTAGTACGTAAAGATATTCTTTATAAAATGATTTATAATAGCATTACAAATCATGAATATGAGATACATAAAGATATAAATCTAGATAATTACAAAGATTACTTAAGAAAAAATATTTATTCTAAAAGATATGTTAATTACGATGAATTAGAACCGGTTGATTACACTAAATATCTAGTAGTTAAAAATAATATAGCTGGATTTACTAAACCTATTATTTTACTTGGATGGGGTGCTTCTGTTTCAATTTCAGTTTATACGGATATAGCCTTTGAATTTAAAGATAATATATATAGAACCTATAGCTTTTATCTTATTGATGAATTTGATGAGCGTGAAGATAAAGAAAAAGAGTATAAATATAGACTTAGAGTTTTTAATCATCAGCTTTTATCATACGAAGCTGATATAAAGGAAAAACGTAGTTATATACGCAAATTTGATAATTGTGGTTATTCAAATTTTAATCCAGAAAAAGAAGCAATTGAGATCTACAATGGTATTTAAAATTATAAAAAGGAGAAAACATGGCAAATTTTAGATTAGATTTAAATGATGATTTTACAAGTGAAATATTATCATTGTATTTGTGGGGACAAAAAAGAGCTCCTAGTAAAGATGAGATTACAAATTATAAAACTTATAATTCTTATTTTAAATTCTTTAAAAAATTATGAGAATTTGAAATAAGGATTTAAAAATATTACAAAAAGTAACACAATAATTAATTTTAATAAAGTTTTTTGATATTTTTATTTAAGTAAATGCTATGATATGAAAAATAAAGGAGAGTTATGTTTAAAATATTAGCTATTTTACTAATTACAAATATTTATTCATATCAAATAAATAAGTTAAAAATAGAGCTAGATAGTATTTATAAAAGCTTTGCATATATTACAAAAGAGATAAAACAAGACCAAAATGAGTTTATAAAAATCATTAGTAATTGCAAAGATGATAATAATTGTATTATAAGTTCTTATAAAGCTAGAATAAAAGAGCTTAGCACTAGTCTTGAAAACTCAAAAACCTATCCTAAAGAACTAATAGAACATATAAAAATAATTCAAGAAAACTCAATAGAATGCAATAAAGATAACTATATGCGATATGAGCATGGACGATTTATTGATGAGCCAGAAAAATGTAGAAAATTACTAAAACTCAATAATTTTTGGCAAGATTTTTTTAGATATAAGGATATAAAAATAAAGCCAAAAATTGTAGATGCTAAGCCTTACGCAAGCCAAGAAGTAAAAGATACTCTTAAATACTGCTGGGATTTAGGGCTTGATAGAAAAGTTTATAAGTATATAAAAGATTATAGTTCAGATGATAGCAATGATAATGTCAGTTATCGTTTTATAGAAGTTGATAAAAATAATGAGCTTTATATTATAAGTAAAATTAAAGGTAAAAAATACATAGAAAAACATAAAAGTATAACTATAAGTGATGTAGTTTTAGATGATAAAAATTACTTAGCTTTATCAGGTGAAATTGGAAATATATTATTTATAGAAAAAGATTTTTGCAATCATCCTATGAAGAATAAAAATCTATTAGAACTTTTAAAAAATTCTAATAAAATGAAAATGTCAAATAAATATTACGAAGAAGCAAAAGAAACTTTTATTATAGAGTATAAGGGTAGTGATTATATTTTAAATTATCATAAATTTAATAATTTAAATCATATTAGATATGACAGTTATTATAATATAACTTTTATTGATATTTTAGATATGGTATCTAATGTAATTTATCAACCATATTCAGAAAAAACTCTTAATAGATGTAATAAATTTAAAATTTTTGGTTGTGAAACAAATCTAAAAAAGGAGAAAAAATGAGTTTAAGTGGTTTACATAGGGTAAAAAACTTTAGTAGTGAATTATATAATAATATTAAGAATAATGAAGGTTTTGATGTAAAAGTTTATCTTGATAGTAAACTTAGACCTACAATTGGTGTTGGTTATGAATTAATTTCTCATAAAAATACTTGGAGAGAACATTTTAAAACAATCAAACTTAATGTTAGCAATGAACAAGCTAATGATTTTAATAATTTAATATCTGCTTTATCTAAAGTAAAGTCTAAAGATGAAGGCAAACGTATTATTGAAAAGTATTATAACAATAAAAATAGCATAAAACTAACTAACGAAAAAGAAGCAAAAGAACTTTTTTATACTATATTGCCAGATTATAAAAAAATGATTATTAAAACAAGTAATAATCCTAATCAAGGAATTAGTGAAGAAATGTATAAATATCTAAAAGATAGCAAAGAATTAATAACTCTTATTGATTTAGCGTACAATGGGGGTAAAAAATTAATAGGACCTGGTTTATCTAAAGCTATTGAAGAAGGTGATAGAGCTAGAGCTTGGTTTGAGATAAGATATAATTCTAATGGCGGGAAATCACGAAAAACTAGTGGTTATGGAATTGCACAAAGAAGAATAAGAACTTCAGATTTTTTTGGGCTTTATCCTGATGGCAATGTAGATGAAGAATATCATATGAAAGTAGTTAGAATGTATGCTGACTATAAAGATAAAATAATCGGAGAAGAAACCAGCATAGAAGAACCTAGTGAAAATGATGGTAAGAAAATAGGAGAAGCTTATCAAGGTACAAATAGTTTTAAAAGCCAAATCTCTACAACCCTTAAACATTTTACTAATGAAAATCAAATTAGTGGGGATATTATATTGCTTGATAATACCCATAATAAATTAGGTGAAAATACAAATTTAAATAAAAATGATTTGATTATCATTGATGGTGGAGAGCATAAGATTAGCGATATAAGCGGTAATGATATTTATTATGTTCGTAATGGTAAAGTTACAATAGACGATAAGGATGGCAAAGGTCAAGTAGTATTTAATGGCTCTACATTAGAAGGTGGTTCTTATGATGAAGATAGGAAAGCATATATAGATGCTAAAGATACAAGTATTACATATGAGCTTAAAGACAATAATGATTTAATAGTAACTAAAGGCGATAGTAGTATAACAATACGCAATTTTAAAAAAAGCGAAGATGGATTTTTAAATATTAATTTAAAGGATAATCCAGGCAAAGAAGTAGCTATAGTAATAGATACAACAGGTTCTATGGGAGATGATATAGCAACTTGCAAAGCAAATGCAAAGATTATAGCTAGTAATATCTTTAAAGAAAATTTTTATTCTAAAATATCAATAGTTACTTATAATGATAATGATATAAAAACAATTGGAACTTACACTGATTATCAAGGTTTTTTAGGTGGAATAAATAGTGTTAATTTGCAATATGGTGGCACAGAATACACTATGGCAGCTATCTTAGAAGGAATGAGTCGTTTTACACCAAATAATCACTTGAGTAAAGAAGTGTATGTAATGACAGATGAGCCTGGAGATGATAATCATAGAAGAGATGAAGTAGAAGGTAGAGCTAAAATTTTTTATGTAGCAGGTCTAAGAAATGCAAATAATACCAATAAATACGAAGATAATTCAGTAAAAATTAATTTTATAGCTATTCGTAATTAGTTTGAGCATTTTAAAGATTTAGCTAAAAATACTAATGGAATGTATTTTAATTCAAATTCAAGTGAAGAGCTTAGCGATGCTTTATTTGAATTAAGCAATATAGGAACCTCAAGTAATGATGTGATAGAAGGCAATGATAAGGATAATAGTCTTAATGGATTTGGTGGAGATGATACACTAGTAGGTAAGGCTGGAAGCGATACTTATACATTTACTGGGCTTAATTTTGGTAACGATACCATAATAGAAAGCAATTTAAATAATATTGATAAAAATACAATTATTTTTAAAGATGTAAGCTATAAAGATGTAAGATTTAAAAAAGATTTAAATGATTTAAAAATTACACTTAATAAAGATAATAGCGTAACAATAAAAGATTTTTATAATACCAATAATGAAAGTAAAATTAGTAGCATAAGCTTTAGTGATGTTACATTAGATGAACTAGCTATCAAAAGAAGCGTAAGTATGCAAGCAAACAAAGAAGCAATAGTATTCTTAAAAGAAAAAGATTTTAGCTTTTCTAATTTTGCTACATCAACATTTGCAGTAGCCTATCAAGATAATGCAAGCAATATAAGCACATCTTATAAAGATGATGTAATAATAGGCAGTAATAAAAACGATATTATATCAACCAAATTAGGAAACGATACTTTAATCGGTGGTAAAGGAGATGATAAGTTATATGGTGGATTTGGTAATGATATATATGTTTATAGAAAAGGTGATGGAAATGATTTAATCTATGATGATGGTGGGCAAGATGCTTTAAAATTACAAAATTTAAAAGCTGATGAAATATTTTTAATAAAAGATGGTAAAGACCTGCTAATAAAGTTTAAAGATGATGATACAAATAGCATAAGAGTAGCACATCACTTTGCTTGGAAATTTGGCTATCACAATCAAATAAACACAATAGAACTTGATGATAATAAATTCATCAATACAAAAACAATAGATAAACTAATAGAGCAAACTAGTGCATTTGCTAAAAATAACGGCATAGATATTCATAATATTAATCATATAAACGATGATAGATTAAATCAAATCTATATGAGTGCTTGGAATTAAGCAAATTACCCTAAATTAATTTAGGGTAATTATTATTTAAGTATTTAAAAAATATATTAATTAGGTAAAATATGTTTAAAATTTTTAAAAAATTTGATGATGATACACACGAATTTAAACCACTTTTAGTAGAGTTAGAAGATAGACCGCAAAATCCATTAGGTAAAAGTATTTTATATATAGTTTTATTTGTAATAGTTTTTAGTATTGCTTGGCTAATACTAGCTAAGGTTGATATAGTGGTAAGTGCTAGTGGTAAAGTAGTGCCTGATGGAGAAATTAAAATAATCAAACCTTTAGAAAACGGAGTAATTTACAAAATTCTTGTAAAAGAAGGTGATAAAATAAAAGCAAATGAGCCTTTAATACTAGTTGACCCAAGTGTATCTAAAGTCAATTTAGAAAGTAAAAAAGAGAATTTAAAAGCTTTAGAAGATAGTTTAAAAAGATTAAATGCACTAAGTAACGAGAGCGAATTAAAAGATGTTAGTAATGCAGAATTAAGCCTATATCAAAACCAATTAAATAGCTTTAAAAATAGCATAAACACTTATGAATTTAAAATCAAACAAACTATTAATTCATTACAAGCCAATAAAGAAGAATTAAAAAGATTAGAAATAGAGCATAAATACACAAGCTCAAAATTAAATAGACTTAGCAAGGTAAAAGATATAATCGCTTATAAAGATTATGAAAATTTATTAAAAACAAAGCAAGATTTACAATTACAAATACTTGTAAATAAAAACAAATCTTTAGAATTAGAAAATAAATTAAACGAACTCACAAAAGAACTTGAGAGTTTTAAAGCAAATTTTATTGCTAAAAATTATGATGAACTCTTAAAAACTAAAAATGAAATAGCATTATTAAAGGCAGATATAAACGCGATAGAATTTCAAAGCCTAAGGCAAGTTATTTCATCACCAGTTGATGGATATGTAGGAAAATTATTTGTAAATACTGAAGGAAGTTCTGTATCAAGCAATGAGCAATTAATATCAATAATCCCAATTGATAAGCCACTTATAATAAAGGCAAATGTATTAAATCAAGATATAGGATATCTTAAAAAAGGGCAAAATGTAGCTATCAAAATAACCACATTTAATTTTCAAAAATACGGCAAACTAGATGGAATTTTAGAACATATTGGAAACGATGCTATAAAAGATGAAAAATTAGGAGATATTTTTGAAATTAAAGTAAAACCTTTAAAAAATCATTTGATAGTAGATGGGGAAGTAAAAGAAATAGAACCAGGAATGCAAGTAATAGCTGAAGTAAAGGTTGGCAAAAGAAGAGTAATAGAGTTTTTCATATATCCTATTATTAGATATCTTGATGAAGGGCTTAGTATTAGATGAGAATTATTTTTGTTTTTCTTATAATGCTTAGCACATCAATAGCTAAAGATTTTTACACCATACTAGACTATGCACTTAAAAATTCTCCTATCATAAATATAGCAAAAATAGATATTAAAAGTGCTAATTATAATTATGATTTTTATAAATCATATTTGTATCCAGAATTATCATTTAATGCAGATTTTAAGTATTCAAATACAAAAAGTAATGATTATAAAAGAGAGCTTTTTAGCGATTATAACAATCATCAAAGCACAATATCACTTATATTAAAATATGATTTATTCAAATTTGGAAATGATTATTATAAAATCAAATCAGCCAAAGAGAATATCGCTACAAGTAATTACAATAAGTGCTATAAGGAATTGCAATTATCACTAGATTTATTAGAATACTACAAACTCGCACTATTAAGTGAAAATAAATTAAAAACATATAAAAATTTAAGCCTTGCTTATGAAAGTTTATATAAATTATCAAAGAGATTAAATAAGGTTGGAGAATTAGATTTAATCAATGTAAATTCTTATTTTTTGGACTTTAGCGATGCAAAAACGCAGATTTTAAAACTAGAATTTGAATTAAGAAATTATTTATCATATATATCGTATTTATCAAATCTTAATATTGATAAAATAGATGATTTTAGTAAAATTGATGAAATTGCTTTAGACTTTTTAGAATTTGAAAAAACAAATAAATTTTTAGAATTAAATTCTAAAATAAAAAGCTCAATGTATGAACTAAAATCCCTAAATCAACGCCCTACAATAAGCCTTTATTCAAGATATGATTTTTATGATAAAACCAAAAATAATTATCAAGACCTTGCCGATAGTTCTAAAAAACACGGGTACTTAGTAGGAATTGGGATTAACTATATTATATTTGATGGATTTAAAACAAGTTCATCTAAAGAGTTAAAACAATTAGAAATAAACAAATTAAATCAAGAGCTAATACAAGCAAAGCTAGAATATGAAAAACAAATAAACGAGCTTATATTTTTTATACAAAACAAAGATGAAATAATAAAAACCTTAAAGATAATAAGCAAAGAAGCAAATACAAATGAGCTTTATATACAAAAACTACACAAAACTGGTGAAAAATCAAAATTTGAAGTCATAAATGCAAGTATAGAAAACTATAAAAAACTCCAAGATTTAAATGAATATATAATAAATGCAAATGCAAACGCTATTAAAATTAATTTAATAAATAATCAATTTAATAATTGTAAAAAAGGATATTAATATGCATACAGCCTTAGGTTGCTTATCACTTTGTGCGCAATTTGCAAATATATCAATAGATATTAATGCGATTTGTAACAAATACGCTTTAAAAGATAGCGAGCCAAGTATTTACGAACTAGCAAAAATCGCTAAAGATAATGATTTTAAGGTAAAAATCAAAAAGCTTAATTTAAAAAACCTTCATTTATATAAAGCACCTTTTATATTTTTGAAAAAAGATTTAACATATTTTGTAGTTTTAAAACTTGATTTTAATAATCAACAAGCTCTTATTTTTGATGGTGGAAAAGAAGCAAGGCAAATTAGCTATGAAGAATTACATAATTTATCAAGTGATAAAATCTTAATCCTAGCACACAAATTATTAAACGATAGTGTAAAGTTTGGCTTCTCTTGGTTTTATAAAAGAATGCTAAGTTATAAGGGTATTGTATTACAAATTTTATTAGCAAGTTTTGTTATGCAATTATTTGGCTTAGTTACACCTTTATTTACTCAAGTAGTCCTTGATAAAGTCTTGTTGCACCATAGTATAAGCACACTTAATGTAATCGCTTTTGCATTTTTTAGCGTTATTGTTTTTGAAAGTTTATTAAGCCTTAGTAGAAATTATATCTTTACTCATACTACCACAAAAATTGACGCAAAATTAGGCAGTGAGTTATTTACACATTTATTATTGTTACCTATGGTGTATTTTGAGAATAGAAAAGTAGGCAACATAGCAGCTAGAATAAGAGAGCTTGATAATATAAGAGATTTTATAGCCAACAAATCAGTAAGCGTGATTTTAGATTTGTTATTTAGTATAGTTTTTATTTTGATGATGTTTTTATATAGCGTGAAGCTAACATTTGTTTCATTAGCTTTTGTGATTTGCATTGCTTTGATTTATTTTTTTATAACGCCTATTTTAAGAGCAAGGCTTGAAGATAAATTCCAAATGGGAGCAGCATCTAATTCATATCTAGTAGAAAGCATAACAGGAATGCAAACCATAAAATCCTTAGCCATTGAAGGTAGTATGAAAAAATACTGGGAGGATTATTTAGCAAAATATTTAAAATCATCTTTTAATTTAAGTAATCTAAGCAATATCGCAAGCACTTTTGCTAATTCTTTACAAAAGCTTATGACATTAGCGATTTTATATTTTGGAGTAGGATTAGTAATTGATGGGAGTTTAAGTGTAGGACAATTAATAGCCTTTCAGATGTTTGCCAATCAATTTAGCGCTCCTATTATGCGACTCGTAAGCTTGTGGAATGAATTACAACAAGCTATTTTAAGCGTAGATAGATTAGGAGATATTTTAAATACACCGCAAGAGCAAACTACAAATAAACCTATATCGCTAAATCAAGTATCAGGTAATATAAAATTTGATAATGTAAGCTTTAAATATAGCCCAAATTCTAACTATGTCTTAAATAATCTAAGCTTTAACCTACAAGCAAATAAAAGCATAGGAATAGTAGGACGCAGTGGCAGTGGTAAAAGCACCATAACAAAACTCATAGAAAGACTTTATATCCCAAACGAAGGTTCTATTTATATAGATGGAATAGATTTAAGACATTTAAATCCTTATGTTTTAAGGAGTAATTTAGGCGTAGTTTTACAAGAAAATTATTTATTTAGCGGTAGTATCAAAGAAAACATAAGCCTATCAAAGCCAAGTGCATCAATGCAAGAAATAATAAATGTATGCAAAATAGCAGGAGCACACGATTTCATAAGCGAACTTAGTGCAGGTTATGATACTTTAGTAGGAGAAAGAGGCTCTGCATTAAGCGGCGGTCAAAGACAAAGAATAGCAATAGCAAGAGCCTTGCTACATAATCCAAGGGTTTTGATATTTGATGAGGCTACTTCGGCACTTGATTATGAAAGCGAGAAAATCATCACATCAAATCTATCACTAATCAAACAAAACAAAACATTTATAATAATAGCACATAGATTAAGCACGGTTAAAGATTGTGATGAGATATTAGTCCTTGATAAGGGTAATTTGGTTGAGTGTGGAAATCATACAAAACTAATGGAGCTTAATGGATACTACGCACATTTATACAAACAGCAAAATCTATAAACCTAAAACTATAAATAATTTAATAAATATTATTTATAGTTTTAAAAGAATTTGAATTAGGGATTTGAAATTAAATTAAAAAATATTTTTTAGTATTATTTATTACGAAAAGTAACATAATTTTAATAATTATTTTTAAATTTTATGAATTTTTATTGTTTATTTGCTATAATTAATCTTATTAAAAACAAAGGATAAATTTGAATATAGATAATTTAAAAGATTATAAAATAAAAAACGATTATTTATATAACTTAGAGCTTATTAGATTGTTTAATGAGATTTTTTCAATTTTTCTTACACTTATTTCATGTTATTTTGTAATAGATATTATCAATGAATTAAATAGTAAACCCGAAAAAACAATGACTGACATACGAAGAATTCAAAAAGGTTGGAGTGGTATTATTGATGGTATTTTTTTTGTTGCATTCTTTTTAAAACTTAGACAAATAAAAAGACTTAGATTTGTTAAAAATAATGATTTTTATATTAGCGTAGATAATGAAAAGATATATTTTGATACTTATGAGATAGATGAAGCAGGTGTTTTTGGTATAGCAAAGAGCTATAAGAAAGTAACTGCAACGATAAATAAAAGCGATATAGTTTTTAGATTACAAACCAAGCGACCTGCTTTAGCTTATTCGTATATATTCAATAAAGACGCTTATAACACTAAAGAAACAGAAAATCAAAGTTTAAATTATAGATTAGACTACCCTATAGCTAGAATAATTTTCTTTCCTATAATTATGTTTTTTGTAATATTAGATATTTTATCAAGCTATTTAGCACTATTTTTCTTAAATGGTAAAAACTTAAAAACTTACACAATATATCAAACTAAAACCAAGCTAGTTTCATTGCCTTTTGTTGATGATTTATCGGTTTATTTTTTATACACAGAGTTTAGACAAAAGTATTCTGCAATAAGTAAAGGCGGATTTGAAATGGAATTTAGAGAAGAAGCACAACCACTAGGTGAAAAATACATAGCAAAACAACAAAAGAAAATTGAAAAGATTTTAAACAAGAAAAAGGAGACATTATGACCGAGAAAAATAAAGAAACTTTAGATTTTATAAATGATGTTTTTGCAAAAATTCAATTTGTAGAAAAATCAATGGCAAAATATCTTGGGGTTAAGAATACAATATTTTTTGATATTAAAACTCAAACATTTTCTATATATATAAAATATTTACAAAATAAAGATAAAGATAATACAGCTTTAAGGTTGGCAGGCAATATTTTTGGCAGTATAATTGATGAAGTTATACTCAATAAATCTAAAAATATATTAGTATTCTTAAACAAACTAGGGGTTGTAGAAAATGAAAGGATTGAAGCTATTATCAATTTTAAAGCTTCTGATTATTTTGGAGAAACTTTTCCTGAAGCTGCTGAATTCTATGGAAGAATATTGAATGATAAAGAGTTTGCAAAAGAAATGTTTGAAAATGCCAAGTCAGTTTTAGATTTTGATTTGATAAAGGATTATTATTCTAATGTAACTTTTGATAAATTTTGTAGTGATGTTATAGATTTACTTAGACCAAAAGAAGATGTGAAAAAAGGTAAACCTGTATTAGAAGCAGAAGTTAAAGATAATAATATAATTATTAAAGCAGATAATATTAATGATGGGATTGATTTTGCAAATAATTCTAAATTTAATAATTATGATATCGCATTAAGTGATTATAATAATTCAGTTCAAATTGAAAAAAACAATAATTTTGTCACAATAAACACCAATAATAATTCTACTTTATCTGATGAAGATTTATTTGATTTAGCACTATTTAGTGGAGTAAATAAGGCTAGTATCAATAATGTTAAATATGATATAAAACAATTAGATAATGATACTTTAAAAGATATTATAGATTATATACCTAGTAAATCGTTTGTGCTAACTAATATTAAGATATTAGTAGGAGAAGAGATTTTATTAGGAGATAATAAAAAATATGTAGTAAAACAAGGCGATACAATCATAGATATTGCAAAAGCAAACAAAATGAGTGTTAAATCTTTAATCAAACTAAATCCAAATTTAATAGAACAAGGAAGAGTTAAATTTTTAGAAGATAAAGTATTGGTTGAAGCAAACGGAGATTTGGCAAAAATATTTGATTATAAAGATTTTGTATCAAGAACCTTTAAAGATACATTTAAAGGGGATTATAGTGATGATTTTAAAAATAGTTTATATAAAAATAAAACTTTAAACATTTTCTATAATCCAATGGCTAAAGTTATAAAATACGACCCGCTAGTCCTAGACCTAAACAACAACGGCAGAATAGATACAATCACTCTTAATAATTCTAAGGCATTTTTTGACCACAATAGTGACAACATAGCTTATAAATCATCTTGGATTAGTAAAGATGATGGATTATTAGTATTAGATAAAAACAATAATAATCTAATAGATAATGGTAATGAATTATTTGGAAACTTTACTGAAATTCCAAGTAGTGATTTTAAAGCTTTAGATACTAACAATAATCAAACCTTAAATCCTACTCAAACCACACTTGCTCTAAACGGCTTTGAAGCCTTAAAGCTTTTAGATAGTAATGAAGATGGAGTAATTGATATAAATGATAAAGAGTTTAACAATCTTAAAATTTGGCAAGACTTAAACGAAGATGGCATAACGCAAATAAACGAACTAAAGTCTTTAAAAGATTTAAACATAACTAGCATAAATCTAAACTATAAAGATACAAATCAAAATCTTGATAATGATAACACCATCACTCAAACAGCTACCTTTATCAAGGATGATAAAGAAAGCTTATTGGCTGATATTAATTTTAGCGTTAGTAGTATAGAAAGAGTATTTAAAGACAAGATAAAATATTCAGAAGAAGAATTAAATCTAGCAAATCTTAAAGGCTATGGAGTATTAAGAGATTTAAGGGATGCTGCTTGTTTAGATACTAAATTAAAAGCATTGCTTAAAGATTATTCATCTACAAACAGCAAAGAAGAGCAATTAAACAAGCTTGATAGTCTAATTTATGCTTGGGCTAATACTAATAAAGCTTTAAACAAAGACTTTAACCTATCTAAAACCAAAGAATTTGATAGCAATAATCCTAGCAATACTGATAGCATAAGGGATTTATGGCTTACGCCATCACAAGCTAGAGAATATGCTAATTTTACTATTAGTGAAAGTTTAAAAAATGAGTTTAATGAGCTTAAGCAAAAAATATCAATTATTAATTCATTTTTAGGCGTTAATAATCAAGATTTTTATATAGCTAGTTTAAATGAGTTTAACGAGCTTAGAAATAGCTTTAATAATACTTATGATAGTTTAAGAACTTATGTTTATAAGGGATTGTTATTTCAAACAAGATTAAAAGAATACTATGATGAAATAAGCATTACTAGCTACGAAAACAATGGCTCGTATGAGCTTAAATTAGATTTTTCTAAAAGTATAGAAAAATTTAAGGCTATTAATGAAACAAATCCTAAAAAAGCTTTCGTTGATTTAGCTGAGTTTATAACAAGCTTTAAAGATATAAATTCTTTAAATGATTGTGTAATATTGCTAGGTGATTTTATAAAAACAATGAATAATTATACTTTAAGTGATTATTTAAAACTTTTAGATGAAGATACTATCAATGCACTATCAACTCAAACAGGAACAAGTGGTAATGATACATTAGTAGGGACAAATTTATTAAATGGTAAAGATACTTTATATGGACTTGATGGCGATGATACCTTAATCGGTGGAATTGGTGATGATACTTTAGTGGGTGGTAATGGCAATGATACTTATGTTTTTGATAAAGATTTCGGGCACGATACTATCATAAACTATAAATCAAATCTAAATGATATAGATTGTATTAAATTTAACGATGCAAGTATAAATGCCAATAATTTAAAATATGTAAGAAATTATGATGATTTAATGCTGATTAAAGATGATAATAATAGCATTAGAGTTAAAGACTTTTTTGCATATGAAGATTTAAGAAATACTATTGATGAAATCAAATTCGCTAATAATACAAGCATAAATAAGGATGAGATAATTAATAGAGTTTATACACCTACAAATGGTGATGATAACTTTACAATGTTTTTTACAAATAAAGATTATGTAATAACTATGCTAGATGGCAACGATACCATAATCACACATAATGGAGATGATATTATTGATGGTGGAGATGGAGATGACATCATAAGAAGTGGAGCAGGAGCAGACATCATAAATGGTGGCAATGGTAATGATGATATTTATGCAGGAGATGGTGATGATATCATTATAGGCGGAGCAGGAGATGATATCTTGCAAGGCGGTATGGGGAATGATAAGTATATTTATAAAGGAGTTTGGGGAAAAGATACAATAATTAATCTTAGAAATGATAATGCTTATGATGAAATAATCCTAGATGTTAGCTCATCATTTGTAAAAATTACTAGAAATAATGATGATTTAATAATAAACAAGCTAAAAAGTGCTGGTTGGTTTAGAAAAGTGGTTGATGAAAGTTCATCTATAAAAGTTGTAGATTTTTTCAAAAAAGATTATGATATATCTGCTTTAGTATTACAAGATAAGACTTTAAGTGCTAATGATTTAAGACAAATGGTATTAACTCCTACTTGGGGCAATGATACTTTAATTGGAAGTGAATATAGCGATAAAATATATGGCTTATTTGGTAATGATACTTTAATTGGTGGTAAAGGAGATGATTATTTAGACGGCGGTGCTGGAAATGATACATATATCTTTAATAGAAATGATGGGAATGATTATATAAAAGATGCCTTAGGATATGATACTATTAAATTTAATGATATTAGCTTTAGTGAAGTTGTGCTTAAAAAAGATGTAGATAATCTAATCATCAAATATAACAATAATAAAGATAGTGTTACTATATTAGGTAATTTTGGGATAGGATTTAATAAGATTGAAAAATTTGTTTTTAGTGATAAAACTTTATGCTATGATGAGTTTATAAATACAGCCGCAAAAGAATTACCAAGCTATGAGGATTTGGTAAATAAAGTGATTAAACCTGATTTATCATCTTATTTAAAAAATACAGAAAGACTAATACAAGATACGAATGCTTACTCGCCTAATTCATCTGGATTTATTACATATACAGATGATAAAAACAACAATATTCAAGTATATTTATAAACTAAATCCAAATTCTTTAAGAATTTGGATTAGGAATTTGAAATTAAATTAATAATTATTTTTAAATTTTATGGATTTTTTACTAAAACTTTATATTATAAAAAATTAATTAGCAAGTTAAGGCATTTAAATGTTTTTTTATAAAAAATGTGAAGTTTGTAAAAATAAAATTCCTTTACCTAAAACACATGTTTTTGATGAAGATTTAGGATATATAATGAAATGCGATTATTGTGAAGCTATTTACAAACACCAAACAAGAGATATTTTAGGAATTTTGATTTTTATTTGCAATGTTTTTGCTCTTATTTTTAGTGTTATTTTGATATATGTGTTTTATTGTGTTATAGCTAACGAACTTATATGTTTTTTTATCTTAATATTTTTGTATGGTTATTTTATGCATGTATTTCACATATTAATTATTGATAAATATGTTTTAACTAAAAATACTAAAGAAATTTAATATAGACAATATCGCATCACTTCCTATAAAAAATAGCATATTAAGTCTTGCTATGGCTTTTATATCTACTATTTTATTTTATTGTTATATAAAATATAAAAGCAAAAAATAATAACTTTTAATTCCAACTATTTTTACAATAAAACATTTTTAAATTTATTAAAATCCTAATTTAAATTCCAAAATATTTTACACCATCAATTAACCTTATTGTTTAAAAGAATTTAAATAAACTTATTTGCTATACTAAACCATAAAAATTGTTTTATATTTGGAGCGATAAATGTATTCTAAGCTGATAGAGTTTATAAGAAAATTATTGTATTGTATATTTGCATTGCTTTGCATACTATTTATATTATCTATTTTATTCATCGGCGCTTTTACAATAATAGAATATTATGTTACAAAACCTTATGATTATAGTGATTTTGTTAAGGTAACAAAGGAATTAAAAAAAGTTGAAGAAATTTTATTAAAGCAAGGATATAAACCATATTATGATTTTGGTGATAAAAGAACATATAAGGTAAATTACAATGAACTTGGATATGGTTGCATTATTGATGAGTTACAAAAACAAGAATACGCTATTCAAAATTTTTTTGAAAGATATCCACATACGCAATTAGAAAAAATCAATAATTATAAAAGTATAGATGAAATAAAAGAAATAAAAAAATTTAGCAAAGATTTATTAAAAACTTCACAAGTCTATGAATTTAATTACGAGCTAACAATTGATGGTTTTGAGCATTTTTATGATAAAAATTCTTTTATTTTTAAAGATGGAAAATTATTTGTAAAATATTATTACTTTAGTTTTAATAATAATTTGCTTGAAGAAAATTATGAGTTTTTAATAGATGATTGTGGTTATATTGAGCGTATGTAGTAAAAGAGTTAGTATGAAAGTAATTAATAATTGTTAGGATTTTAAATGTTTTTTAGAATAGTTAAATTAATATTTGTTATAGGTTTATTATGTTTAATACTTGCTTTGTGTTATTTCGCATTAACTTATTTTATAAGTAATAACACCGACCCATTAAAAGAATTTAATGAACTTAAATCAAAATTATATAGAATTGAAGCAGACCTAAGTGAGAATAATTTGAGCTATTATGATTTTAATACTGATAAAACTTATAAAATAGATTATAATAAATTCGGCTATAAGTGTAAAATTGAATACCTAGAACGACAAAAACTCGCTATAAAAGATTATTTTAATCGTCATGCAAATGTAGAAAAATTAGAAAAAGTTCAAAATTATAAAAGTATAGATGAAATAAAAGAAATAAAAGAATTTAGCAAAGAATTATTAAAAACTTCAAAAATAAATAAATTTAATAATGAGCTAGTAATAAAAAATGATAAATATTTTTATGATGAAGCTTCATTTGTTTTTGAATCTGAAAGATTGTTTGTGAAGTATTATTACTTTGATGAAAATAATGATTTTAAAGAAGTTAGTAAAGAGTTTTTCATAGATAGTTGTGGTTATATTGAAAATATATATAAAGCAATAAGTTCTAAAGGTAGATTTAGATTATAAAAACTATAAATAATTTATAAATATTATTTATAGTTTTAAATGAATAAAATTATTTTAAAAGATTTGATAATTTATCTTTAACTTCGTTTGAGTTTAATTCTAGTTTTTCAAGTGTTTTACGAGCTCTAAATTCTACCAAATTATCATCAAGTTTTTTACCCACTACAATAGCATAAGGTGTGCCTATTAACTCATAATCACTCATTTTTACACCAAAACGCTCATTTCTATCATCTAATAAAACCTTAATGCCATTAGCCAAACAATACTCATATATATCATTTGCAAACTTAATTTGCTCTTCATTTTTAATATCTGATATTATGATTTGTAATGTAAATGCTGAAATATTTTTATCAAAAATAAGCCCATAATCATCATTATTGCATTCAGCAATTACTGCTAAAAGCCTACTAATTCCTATACCATAACAACCCATTATAAAAGGTTTTGCCTTGCCATTATTATCAAGATAAGTTGCATTCATAGCACTTGAATACTTATCGCCTAATTTAAATATATGCCCTACTTCAATGCCTTTTGTAATTTTTAAAGCTTTATTGCACTTATGGCATTCATCATTTTCTTTAACCAAGCTTAAATCATAAAAACGCTCTTGTAAAAAGCTAGTTACCTTAAATCCTACATAATGATAGTCTTTTTCGTTTGCTCCACAAATTAAATCGCTTTCATTTTCTAACTCGCTATCTATGAAAAATCTAACAGGACAATCCTTAAGCCCAATAAATCCTGGAACTAAATTAGCTTTTATTAATTCTTCTTCACTTGCATCTACTAAATCAAGTGCATTAGCTGCATTTAAAGCCTTAGTTTCATTTAGCTCATCACAACCTCTTATAAAATATACTATGATTTCTTCTTTATCTACATATATTGCTTTTTTTGCTACTGCTTTTATGAAATTATGCTCTTTGCATTTAAAGAATTTAGCTAAATCTTCTATGGTTTTTACATTTGGAGTGTGAAATTTTGCAAAATCAGCTTCTATTTCTTTAATAAATTTTCTTTTAGCTCTTTTTGCTGTTTCTATATTAGCACAATATCCACATTCACAAATAGCCAAATCATCTTCTCCACTAGGACTAATCACCATAAATTCTCTTGAACCACTTCCACCAATTGCTCCGCTATCTGCTTCTACAATCGCATAATTTAACCCTAATTCATCAAAAATTTTACAATACGCTTCTTGCATATTTAAAAATTCAGCTTCTAAAGACTCAAGCGAATCATGAAAACTATAAGCGTCTTTCATAATAAACTCACGAGCTCTAAAAAGTCCAAATCTAGGTCTTGCTTCATCACGGAATTTAGTTTGAATTTGAAATAAATTAATAGGCAATTGTTTATAGCTTGTAATTTTTCCACGCACAAGTGCAACTATTGCTTCTTCTGCTGTCGGACTTAGGATAAAATCATTTTCTTTTCTATCCTTAAACCTTAACAATTCTTTACCAAATTTAGCACTTCTTCCACTCTCATCCCAATAATTTAACGGGCATACAAAACTAAGATTTAAATAGTTTGCTCCTGCATTTTTCATATGCTTAATTACAATATTTTTAATATTTTCTAATACTTCAAGCCCTAATGGTAAATAACTATAAAGTCCTGAGCCAAGTTGCTCTATATAAGCTGCTCTACTAAGTAAAATATGACTTTTTAAGATAGCATCTCTTGGTGCTTCTTTTGTCGTTGGTGCGTATAATTTTGAAAATCTCATTCGTTTTCCTTCACATTAAATAAATAATTTAAACTTTGCGTTTCTAAACCTTCATCATCAATATTTTTAAGTCTTATTGTAGGTTCGTGCAAATAAGACTTCATAACTTGTTTTGCGAATTTCAATGCTTCTTCATTATCACTATTTTTTAAATAACCTTTCTTAATTGCTATTGCTAATTCTTGATTTATAATTTCATCTGCTCTAATTCTCATAGCTTTTATTATAGGAGTTACTTGAATTACATTTAAATCCTTATAAAACTCATTAACCATTTTTGCAACTACACTAAAAGCAATTTTTGCTTCTTCATCTTTAAATTGCATATTTTTCTTAACTATTTCATTTAGACTATCAACGCTAAAAACTTCTATCAATTCGCTATTTTCAAGCTCAATATCTCTTGGCACAGCAATATCAAAAAAATACCTTTTAAACTCAACCGGACTTATAATATCTTTAGTAATTATAGGTTCATTTGAACTAGTAGCACAAAATATAAGCTCATAAGAATTTAAAATAGAGATTAAATCTTCATAATCTAAGCATATTAAATCTAGTTCATTTGCTAGTTTTAAAGCATTTGCTTTGGTTCTTGAAATTATCGCAATATTTCCTTTTGTATGATTTAGCAAGTGTTTTGCAGCTAATTCTATCATCAAACCACTTCCTATTAAAAGGATTTTTTTAGTTTTAATATCACAAATCTCTCTTGCTTTTGCTACTGCAACAGAGCTTACTGATACAGAGTTTTTTGAAATAGCGGTTTTATTTCTAATCATTGCAGCACATTTAAAAGAATAATTAATCGCTACTTCTAAATTAGGAGAATAATTAGCACTTTGCAAGGCTTGTTTTAATTGACCTGTAATTTGAGTTTCCCCTATTACAAGGCTATCAAGTGAGCTTGAAACACTAAAAAGATGATGAATAAACCCACTGCCTTCGTAAATATCAGGAGAATTTTTGATAAGTTGCTCATCAATCTTACAAATTAAACATAAGCACTTTATTATGTATTCATAAACACCCACTTGGTTTTCAATATAACACATTATTTCTATTCTATTACAGGTGCTTAAAATCACGCATTCTTCTATGTAATCATTAGCTAAGATTAATTTATAAATTTCTTTTTTCTTAAATTCATCACTTAAAGCTAGTCTTTCTCTTACTTCAATACTTGTATTTTTATGAGTAAAACTAACGCTAAAATAATGCATCAAAACTCCCTAAAAATCATTTTTTTAACGATTTCTTTTAATTCATCGCTACTTGCGTATTTTAATGCAAGTTCTCCGTAATTTTTAGCTTCATTTATACTTGCATTTATTAAATCGTATTTTAAAAATTGCTCTTTTATCCACAATAATTCATCTTTGCTTAAAGTCTTACAAAAATAAGACCTTAGCCTTGCTTTATCATCGCCTTGCAATTTTTTATCTAGCATAATGTATGGAAGAGTAACTTTGCCTTCTTTATAATCATTTAGATTTGGCTTTCCTAAAGTAGCTTCATCTTGAGTAATATCTAAAATATCATCAACTATTTGAAAGGCAATTCCTAGATTTTTACCAAATTCTTTATAATCATTAGCGTTAGGATAATTAGCTAAAAGTGCTGCTGCATATGCACTCGCTTCTATTAATGAAGCAGTTTTTTTATAAATCATTTCATAATATTTGCTCTCATCTTCATTAAAGCTTTCTCCAAGCTCTACATCAAGCAATTCGCCACTACTAAGTAAGGCAACTGCACGACCAACACAAGCTGCTATTTCACTTTTAAAAGAGCATAAATTATAAAACGCAATTGAATATAAAATATCGCCTAGCATAATAGCAGTTTTATCGCCATAAATTGCATTAATACTTGGAGCATTTCTTCTAGTTAGTGCTTCATCTATTACATCATCGTGCATAAGTGATGCTAGATGAATACACTCAATTACTGCACATAATTTATAAGCTTCATCACTAACTCCAGCTATTTTTAAAATCAGTTTTGAACGTAATCTTTTGCCGTGATTTACCTTGGCTAAATACTCATAAATACTAGGATGCTTTAACTCTTTTATAAATTCATTTATATAAAAATCTATCTTTTCCATACTACTTCCCTTTTAAATTCTTATTAAACTCAATATCTACTCTTCCATCGTTATCAATAACTAAAACCTTTATTTTAGCTTTATTATCTTTAAAATCCTTAAATTCTAAAAAAAGTGTAACTTTATCAATGCTAGGATTTTTGTAATTAGGCAAAATTTGTTCTTTAACAAAATCAAGCCCCCTTCTAAGAGATAATACATATTGTTTTCTATAATTTTTATAATCTTTAAAATTAGTTAGCAAAATCAAATTCGTATTATCAAAATGCGTCCATCTAAAGGCATATTTTTGCCATTTTTCTTCACCCTTAGGACTTATGAAAAACCATTCTAATTCATCTTTTTTTAAAATATATTCTTTTTCATAAGCAAAATTAGGCACACCCGCAAATAAATTAATACTAAAAAAAATCAGTATTAAAAATCTATAATATTGTTTGGACATTCTTTATGATAAACCCCAGCTGCGTCATAATATTCATTACAATCTTCATAATAATGAAGCCTAATTCCATCTTTACTAGCACACGAGCTAAAAATAATAGCTATTAAAACAATCAATTTTTTCATGCTATCAACCATTGAAATAATTTTTTCAGCTCTTCACTTTCACTTCTTCTATTTTTATGCTTTTTTCTCCATTCATAAGGATTTTGAGCGTTTTTATCTATCCATAAGCCTTTTAATTCTTGTCTTGCTTTTAACTCATCGCTTTTATACATATTTGTATAATAAGAATACGCCCAAGCACAACCTTGCTGAACTACATAGCGATTTATATCTACCTCATCTAAATATACAATTGCTATGGTTCTTTTATATTTATCTTTGCCTTT
The DNA here is from genome assembly GCF_022369475.1 of Campylobacter sp. RM12651. Taxonomy (NCBI): domain Bacteria; kingdom Pseudomonadati; phylum Campylobacterota; class Epsilonproteobacteria; order Campylobacterales; family Campylobacteraceae; genus Campylobacter; species Campylobacter sp. RM12651. The sequence continues at coordinate 870,882 of NZ_CP059600.1, read as the reverse complement.
GATTTTCAAATCAACCTTTTTGCCAATTATTTTAGAAGACAAAACCCTAGTACAATATGCACCAAAATTCTGACTTGTTTCAGGTGCGTCAATGCCATATAATCTAACTTTTGTTTTTTTCTTGCCTTTTCTTACTTGAATAGTATCTCCGTCCATTACTTTTGATACAAAATACTCTCCTGCAAATAGATTAATACTTAGCAAGAATATCAAAACAAATCTCATTATTTAGCTCTTACAATTTTATTTAAAAATGTGAAATTTTCTTTAATTTTAAAATCACTTTCAATAGATTTTGCTAATTTTTCTAAAGAAGATTTAAAATCATCAAATAAATAATTAGCATAAGAACCTGGATTTGGATTAATCTCATTTAGATAAATCTCATTATCTTTAATAAAAAAATCGCATCTAATTAAAGCACCTTTAAACAACGGCAAATAAAGTCTAGTAAAAGCGTCTTTTAATTTATTTACTAACTCATCATTAAGTTTTACTTCTTCTACTTTTTCTTGTTTAAAGCTTAGATATTTTTGGTCAAAATCTAAATGACCATTTTTCTTAGGCTCTTCAATCTTTGAAAATACAATTTTTTCGCCATCAAAAAATCCTGCTAGATTTACTTCTTGAATATTTTCAATAAAAGGCTCTGCTAAAATCTTGTCATCAAATTCATACGAACTATCATACGCATAAGCAAAATCTTCTTTATTTTTTACTATATTTATACCTATACTACTTCCAAGCCTAGCTGGTTTTAAAATAACAGGTAGTTCAACCTCATCATTTTTGCTTTCTAATAATTTATAAGCAATTGTTTTAACCCCTACTTCATTTGCATAAAGTTTAGTTAAATGTTTATCAAAACTAAGCACACAAGCAGCAGTTCTAGGGCCTATGTATTTTATATTATAAAAATCAAACATAGAGGCTAATTTCCCATCTTCGCCATCTTTTCCATGAACTATATTAATAGCTATATCAAATTCTACTTTTTCTTCGCCTAAAAGTTTTTTAAGATAAAAGCCACCGTGTTTTAATACTAAAGGCTTAAGGTTTTTAAAACCACCTTTTGCAAAATAATTTGCATTCATATTGTTTTTATCTATTAGATAAAACTCATTATCAAAACTAACATAAATAAAAATTACATCATCTAATAATTTTGCCACAGTTACAGCACTTACTATGCTTATTTCATGCTCGTAAGAATTCCCACCAAAAACCATTGCGTATTTCATTTATTTTCCTTAACTTAATTTTTTAAGAGCTAGTTTTATTACTTCGCTAACACTATTTGCATTTATATCTTTTAAAGCTTTAATCACAGCTTCTTGTTTAAAACCTAAAGCAAGTAAAGCTTCACTAGCTTCGTAATAATAATTATTCTCCGCACTTATTCCTAATTTGATTATTTTATCTTTTAATTCTAATATTAATCTACTTGCACTCTTAGCACCAATTCCTGGAGCTTTACATAAAGCTTTTGCGTTTTCATTAATAATAGCACTTTGCAAACTCGCTACATCCATTGACGATAAAAGTGCCATAGCACTTGTAGCACCTATGCCATTTACTTTTATTAAGGCTTCAAATAATATTTGCTCACTTTCATCTAAAAAGCCATATAATTTATTTGAATCTTCTTTAATAATTTGAGTAATTAATAAAGCTACTTTATCTCCTTTATTAATCCTAGCAGCACTTAATAAGCTAAGATTTATTCCATACCCTACTCCATAAGTTTTTAAGATTATAAACGCAGGAGTTTTTTTAATAACTTCACCTTCTAAATAAACTATCAATAATCTTCCTTTTCTTCCATAAATTCATCTTCGTAATTTTTAACTTCTGTTCTTTTTAGCTTTACTATTTTTGCACTTTCTTCATCACCTATCATAACTCTTTCTAATTTTAAACAATATAAATCTTCATATTCTTTAGTATTATAAGTTAGCTCAATATCAGGATAAAGTAATTTGAATTTAATTTCATTTAAATTCGCCCATCTTTTAGTATTTATAACCTTTGCTTCATAGACTTTATTTTGCAATCTTTTTAAATCATCTTCTAAATCTTTATGCTTATCTTTAAAATCTTTTAATTTAGTAATTAAATCATTATATTCAAGCACAACATTTTGATAATCTCTAATTTTTTGCAAAAATGCAGTAGGTGGAATAATATTACTTTGCTTCATCTCTGCTAATCTTTGTTTAATTTGCATAATACTATCTTTATTAGCGTCTATGATTGATTTTTTACTATCTATAATTTTTGGTAAAGATAATAGATTTTTATTTACTTCGGCTAATTGACCTAAAGTTTTTTCAAGACTTTTAACAATTATTGGAGATTTACTAGCACTTACTAAGAATTTGTTATTTTCTCCTAAGCACTCTTTAACAACTGCAATATCACTAACTTCTATAGTTGTATTAGTTGTAAGTGTATCTATCATTACTTTATTTGCTATGATTTTACCGCCTAATGCGTGTTTTACTCTTACATTTTTTCCTACAATAACGCCATTTTCAAGCCTATTTACTTCTATATCTTCGCCTTCGCAATAACCCCTATGCACTTCTATATTGATTTTTTTCGCATAAATCTTACTTTTTGAATGAGTTTGTCCACCTATATTTGCAATCTTTGCTTTTACTACTGAATTTTGAGCGATATTTCCTTTTACATTAAGTGTGCTTACTTCTATACTAAGATTTGCCCCTACTGCATCTTTTAAATAATCTTGTTCATCAACATTTAAAGTAATATCTTTATTAATACCTGCATCAATTGAACCTGTTGTTTTAAATTCCACAGCTTGAACGCTAACACTATCTTTTATATCATACAACTTATCTCTATAAACAAAAGTTACATAGCCATTTATATTTGCATAATACTTTATACTCAAATCATCTTCAAGCATTCTAATATTTTCACTAACCTTAAAATCAGGCTCACTTATAATATTAGAATTAGTAGCATTAATGATATTTCCTTTTAAATCCTTACCATTAACAGCTTTTATTGGTTTAATAAATTCAATTATTAATTCATCTTTACTAATAGCATTTATAAAACCACGCTGAGAATAATCAATTTTAGCATTTTCATCTACTTTTTTATCTTTATAATAAAGCTTGGTTTCTGAATTAATAGCATTAATTGGCTCAATCCCCTTAGCTAAAACTATACTAGCTTCCATAATTTGCTTACTTTCAAATGCCTTTAGCATTTTTACAAGCTGCTCTTGAAAAGTAAATTCTCTAATGCCTAGTAATAAACCTGCTTTTATAAATTTTTTATTAATTAAATCTCTAATATTTTCTATATATTCAGCAAATTCTATTTTATCATCATAATTTATAGCACTAAAATTTGCTACTACCTTAGTAAGATTTTTATTTGTTCCTATCTTAAAATCAATTAATGGAACAATATTGTCTATTATTTCTATTTCATATATTTGTTTAATTTCCATATCGTCATTAAAGAATTTATCATCGTTAAATACTTCTAATTCGTGTTCTAAAAGAGTTTGAGACATTCCATCTTTAGTGATTATTGTCTCATAATGAAGAACCTTAAAATCTAAATTATTTATATCTTTTCTATATCTATTTGCATAATTTGTTAATTCATCATAAGGTTTATCTGTTTTGATTATGTATTTTTCCAAATTGTAAAGCCTTTATTTTTTTTCGTTAATATACCTAAAAATAAATTAAAAAAGTAAAATGAATGAAACAAGAACTAATAAAAAAATATTTTTTCAATATTTTTGGTATTTTAATATCAAGAATAAGTGGCTTTTGTAGAGATTTTTTACTAGCTAGATTTTTAGGGGCTAGTATTTATTCTGATATATTTTTTATAATGATAAAGCTTCCGAGTGTTTTTAGAACCTTATTTACCGAAGGCACATTTAATCAAAGCTTTTTACCAAATCTAGCCAAGACTAATCGTAAAGGCGAATTTTGTGTAAAGATACTTATAATTTTTATAGCTATACTTAGTTTAATAGCCTTAATTGTTTTTATGTTTTCTAATATCTTTACTAATCTAATAGCCTATGGTTTTGATGATGAGATTAAAAAAATATCAGCACCTTTAATCGGGCTTAATATTTGGTATTTAGTGATTATTTTTTGTGCTTCGTTTTTTGCGTCTTTACTTAATTATAAAGGTAGATTTTTTATAACTAGCATAAGCGCTTCTATTTTTAATTTTGCCTGTGTAGCTGCTCTTTTAATATTTAAAGATTTAGAAAAATTACAATTGCTTAAAATGATTACTTATTTTATTTTAATAAGTGCTTTTATTCAAGTAATTATTTTAATGATTGCTTTAAAGGATAATAAAATCTTTCATTCTATGATAATTTATGTAAAGAATTTAAATCATAAAAATAAAAAAACTTCTCTTAAAGGCTTTTTTAAAAATTTTAGCTCATCTTTAATTGGCTCATCAAGTTCGCAATTAAACTCATTGGTTGAAATTGCTCTAGCTAGTTCATTAGCTCACGCAAGTATTTCATATCTTAATTATTCAACTAGACTTTATCAACTCCCATTAGCCTTAATTGCTATAGCTTTTACTCAAGTATTTTTCCCAAGCTTAATTGCTTATATTAAACAAGGAAAAATTCAAAATGCTATTTTAAGTATTCAAAAAATATTTGAATTAATGTTGCTTTTATTAATACTTGCTGCATTAACAGGCTATATTTTAAGCGAAGAGATAATTAAACTCTTATTTGAGCGTGGAGCATTTACAAATGAAAACACACTTGAATGTGCTAAAGTCTTAAGGCTTTATATATTATGTATAGTTCCACTTGGAATTTCAAAATTATTTTTAGCTTGGATAAATGCAAATTATTTACACTCAATTGCTGCTAAGATTTCAATAATGTCTTGTTTTATAAGTATAATTGCAAGTTTATGTTTGATAAAAGATTTTGGTATTTTAGCGTTTTGTATAAGTGCTAATATTTCTGCTTGGTTTATACTACTTGCTTATCTTTTTGTGTTTTCTTATGCTAGATTTTTTAGTATTTTAAGACCTAGCGTTTGCTTAGGAATTATCTTTATTAGTGTAATATTTGCTTATGTTTTAATATATTTAAAAGGATTTTTAAATGCAATTTTTTAACTCACAAACTAGAAAAAAAGAAGAATTTACATATAAAAATGAATGTATAAATATATATGTTTGCGGTCCAACCGTTTATGATGACGCACATTTAGGCCATGCAAGGTCAAGCATAAGTTTTGATTTATTAAAAAGAGTAATTAAAGCAAATGGTTTTGAAGTAAAATTAGCGAAAAACTACACAGATATTGATGATAAATTAATCAAAAAAATGAATGAAAGTGGCAAAAGTCTAGCTGAAATTAGCGAAACTTATATTAAAAGTTATGAAGCTGATATGAAGGCTTTAAATGTTTTAGAGCCTGATATTAGCCCAAGAGCAACTGAATATATTAATCAAATGATTAGTTTTATTGAAAAATTGCTTGAATTAAAATATGCTTATAGATTAGATGATGGAATATATTTAAATACAAGTTTAGATAAACTTTATTTAAGTATTTCAAACAAACCTCAAGATGATACTATCTCAAGACTTGAAAATGAAGTAGATAAAAAGAATGCAAGTGATTTTGTATTATGGAAATTTGATGAGAATTATTATAAAGCAAGTTTTGGCACAGGTCGTCCTGGTTGGCATACTGAATGTGTTTGTATGATTTTAGATATTTTTCCTAAATTACACATTCATTGTGGTGGGGCTGATTTGTTATTTCCACACCACGAAAACGAAGCTTGTCAATGTCGTTTAGCAACTAAAAACGAACTGGCTACTTTTTGGCTACATAATGGCTTTGTAAATATTAATAACGAAAAAATGAGTAAAAGTCTAAATAATAGCTTTTTTGTAAAAGACGCTTTAAAAGAATTTAGCGGAGAAACACTTAGATTTTATTTACTAAGCACTCATTATAGACAAGATTTTAATTACACAATTACTGATTTAAAAGCTTCTAAAAAACGCCTTGATAAAATATTTAGAGTGAAAAAAAAGCTTAATTTAAATGAACTAGATTTAAAAACAATAGCACCTAATAGTGAGCTAAAAGCAAAATTAGTTGAAGCTTTAAGCGATGATTTAAATACTTCAAAAGCACTTGCAATTGTAGATGAATGGGTAAATTATGCAAATACTATAAAAGCTAATGATGAGCTTAAAAATGAGTTTTTAGCTATTGTTGAATTATTAGGAGTTGGAGTGATTAATCCTAATGAATATTTACAAAATTGTGATGCGAAATTCCGTATTCAAATTCTAAAATTAATTGATGAAAGAAATGAAGCTAAAAAAAATAAAGATTACGCAAAAGCCGATAGTATTAGAAACGAATTAAGTAATTTAGGCGTAAGCATTCAAGATAGCGCTAATGGTGTTGATTGGGAGATTTTATGAATTTAAAAGAAATAGAAAATCAAAATGTATCCCAATTAAAATTATCTTATGTATTAAAAAGGTTTAAGCACTATTTTAAAGATTATAAAATAAGATTTTTTCTAGCAATAATAGGTATGATTTTAGCTTCAGCTGGAACTGCTGGTAGTGCTAAGATTATTGAACCGATTTTAAATAAAATCTTTGTAGAAAAAGATGTAACATTATTATATATCTTACCTTTAGGTGTGTTTGCTTTATATTTTATAAAGAATTTAGGTCTTTATATGCAAACAATTAATATGGGTTTTATAGGTATAGAAATTACAAAAAGACTAAGACAAAAAATCCTAAAAAAAATCATAGTAATGGATATGAAATTCTTTCAAAAACACCCCAGTGGAGAGCTAATATCACGCTCATTAAATGATATTGGAAGTCTTCAAAATGTGCTTACTAATTTCATTCCTGATATTACAAGAGAAATAATTACAACCTTAGGCTTACTTTATGTAGTGATTTCTCAAAGCCCAAAATTAGCTTTTTTTGCATTTATTATCTTACCTGCTGCTATGCTTCCTATTAGATATTTCATAAAAAAATTAAAAAGCATAGGAATAGCAACACAACAAAATTATGCCGAGCTTACTTCAAGACTAAATGAGATTTTAGGCAATATTGAGCTAGTTAAATCATCAAATGCTGAAAAATTAGAACTAGAAAAATACAAAAATAGTAATGAAAATGTAGCAAAATTAATCTATCGTGGAACTAAAATAAATGCCTTTACAAGCCCTATTATGGAAACTTTTGGTGCTTTAGGCGTATCGGCAACTATAATAATAGGTGGAATGGAAGTTATAAATGGCTCTATGCAAATAGGCAATTTTTTCTCATTTTTAACGGCTTTATTTTTAATATATACTCCTGTTAAAAGAATTACAAGTCTTTATGCAAGTCTTCAAACAAACCTAGCAGCTAGCACAAGGACTTTTTATTTACTTGACCTTGAGCCAGAGATTAAAGGCGGAGATGAGAATTTAAATCAAGAAATTAAAAGCCTAAAATTACAAAATGCTAGTTTAAAATACGATGATAAATTAGCTTTAGATAATGTTAGTATAGAGTTTAAAAAAGGCGAAATCACCGCAATTATAGGAAGAAGTGGTAGTGGAAAAAGCTCTTTAGTAAATACTATTTTAAGATTTTATGAGCTAAATTCTGGAGAAATTAAAATAAATAATAACAATTATAAAAATTATTCACTAGATAGCTTAAGAGAAAAAATAGCAATAGTTACACAAAATATTTATTTATTTAGCGATACTATTGCAAATAATATTGCTTATGCAAATGAATTTGATGAAGAAAGAGTAATCAATGCTTTAAAACTTGCAAATGCTTATGATTTTATAAGTGCTATGCCTGATGGAATTTATACTAAACTAAGTGAAAAAGGTAATAATTTTAGCGGCGGTCAAAGACAACGCCTAGCACTTGCAAGAGCGTTTTATAAAAATCCTGAAATAATAATTTTTGATGAAGCAACAAGTGCTTTAGATAATGAAAGTCAGAATTTAATATCAAAAAGCTTAGTAAATATTAAGCAAGATAAGATAATTATTCTAATAGCACATAGACTAAATTCTATTGCAATTGCTGATAATATTTTGATTTTAGATAATTCTAAAATGGTGGGATTTGGAAACGATAAAAGCTTAGAAAATAATGAATTTTATAAAAAATTAAAAGAAAAATTTGAAGAATGTTAAAAGAGATAAAATGAATATAGAAAGTAAAGTATTAAAAAATGGCTTAAAAATTTATGCCATAAATCTAAATGATAATTCAGGTGTAGCTAGTGTAAATATCTTTTATAAAGTAGGCTCAAGTTATGAAGAATTAGGCAAAAGCGGTATAGCACATTTGCTAGAACACTTATCTTTTAAAAGCACAAAAACTCATAAGGCTGGAGAATTTGATGAGATAATAAAAGCATTAGGTGGAGTAAATAATGCTTGCACTAGTTTTGATTACACTCAATATTATGTAAATATCGCAAATATTCATATTAAAAGGGTTTTAGAATTATATTCTAGTATGATGAGTGAGTTATTGTTTAATAAAGATGAGTTTTATAAAGAAAGAGATGTAGTCCTTGAAGAAGAGAGATTAAGAGTAGGAAATGATGCTTTTGGGTATTTATATAATGCTATTTATAATTACGCTTTTATAAAGACTAGTTATCATTGGACGCCGATTGGATTTGCTGATGATATAGCAAATCTTACACCTAAAATTGTAAAAGAATTTTATACTAAATTCTATGCACCAAATAATGCTTGTATAGTAATTAGCGGTGATTTAGCTAATATTGATATTTTTGGTATGTGCGAAGAGATTTTTAGTAAAAAATCAGCAAAAAAAATCACACAAAATAAAGTATATGAGCCAGATAGAACAGGTCTAAAAGAAATAGAACTTAGTTTTCCTAATCTAAATTCTAATATTTTTGCTTGTGCTTATAAAATACCTGCATTTAATCACGAAGATTTTGAGTATTTAAAGGCTATTTCAATATTTTTAAATCTTGATAAAAACTCAATTATAAAAAATAAAATGATAAATGAATATAATCTATGTGCTGATTTGGACTTTTACGCACAAAGCTCTAAGAATGAAAATTTATTTATAATTTTTGGAGTTTGTAATGATTTAGTAAATACAAAATCAGCAATAAAGCAACTAAAAAAATTAATTAATCAAACAAAATTTAATAAATTTGATACAAGAACAATTTATAATCAATTAGAATTAAGCATAAATCAAGTAAAATCCAACCCAAGTGCTTTAGCGAGTGGAATTGGTAAATTTGAATGTTTTGGAGATGTAAATGTATTTTTAAATTCTCTAACTTCAAAAGAATTAGATTATAAAATTTTAAACCAAGTTTTTAAAAAATATCTAAAAGATGACAATTTAACTCAAATAATTTTAAAGGAGAAAGTATGAAAAAAGAAATAATAGGTGCAATGACAGCTTTAATAACACCATTTAAAAATGATAAAATTGATGAACTTAGTTATGAAAAGCTAGTTAAAAGACAAATAGCAAATGGAATTGATGCCGTAGTTCCTGTTGGAACCACAGGAGAAAGCCCAACTTTAACTCACGAAGAGCATAAAAGATGTATAGAAATCGCAGTAAGTGTTTGTAAAGGAACAAATACTAAGGTTTTAGCAGGTGCAGGTTCAAACGCAACTCACGAAGCAATATCTTTAGCAAAATTTGCTCAAGAGTGTGGAGCTGATGGGATTTTAAGCATTACTCCATATTATAATAAACCTATGCAAAGTGGATTATATAAACACTATGAAGCTATTGCTAAATCAATTGATATTCCTATTATGCTTTATAATGTTCCAGGAAGAACAGGTTGTGAAATAGCTAGTCAAACTATAATTGAACTTTTTAGAAATTGTCCTAATATTTACGGAGTAAAAGAAGCAAGTGGAAATATAGATAAATGCGTAGATTTATTAGCAAACGAGCCAAAACTAAGACTTGTAAGTGGAGAAGATAGTATAAATTATCCTATTTTAAGCAATGGTGGTAGTGGTGTAATTAGCGTTACTTCAAATCTTTTACCAAATGAAATTGCTAATTTAACTCACGAAGCTTTAAAAGAAAACTATAAAAATGCAAAATCTATTAACGATAAACTTTATAATATAAATAAGATTTTATTTTGTGAGAGCAACCCAATTCCAATAAAAGCAGCAATGTTTATAGCAGGATTACTTCCTAGTCTTGAATATCGTTTGCCACTTTGCGCTCCTAGTAAAGAAAATCTAAAAAGAATAGAAGAAGTTATGAAAAATTATGATATAAAAGGATTTTAATGCAAGAGATTAATTTTAAAGATAAAGTATTAGTAATAAGCGGTGGAACTCGTGGTATAGGTAAGGCTATTGTGTATGAATTTGCAAAAGCAGGTTGTAATGTTGCATTTACTTATAATTCAAACGAACAAATCGCACAAGAAATCGTTGCTGATATTGAAAAAACTTACAAAGTTAAAGCTAAATGCTATCCATTTGATATACTTGAGCCTGAAACTTATAAAGATTTATTTTTAAAAATTGATGAAGATTTTGATAGAGTTGATTTCTTTATCTCAAATGCAATTATTACAGGTCGTGCAGTTGTAGGTGGATATACTAAGTTTATGAAACTTAAACCTCGTGGAATTAATAATATCTTTACAGCTACCGTTAATGCTTTTGTTTGTGGTGCTCAAGAAGCAGCTAAGAGAATGGAAAAAGTTGGCGGCGGAAGTATTATTTCAATTTCTAGCACAGGGAATTTAGTTCATATTGAAAACTATGCAGGTCATGGAACTGCTAAAGCAGCTGTTGAAGCAATGGCTAGATATGCAGCAACTGAATTAGGCGAGAAAAATATCCGTGTAAATGTTGTAAGTGGTGGTCCAATTGATACTGATGCTCTAAAAGCATTTACTAATTATGAAGAAGTAAAACAAGCTACAATGAATTTAAGCCCATTAAATCGTATGGGGCAACCTGAAGATTTAGCAGGTGCTTGTTTATTCTTATGCACCGATAAAGCTAGTTGGGTTACAGGACATACATTTATTGTAGATGGTGGAACAACATTCAAGTGATGAATTTACCTAATCTTTTGGCTAGTGCTAGGATAGTCCTAGCACCAATTTTATTTATATTATTAACGCACTCAAATGTGTTGGTTAATACTCACAATATACATATTTCTTGGATAAATTATTTAGCAGCTCTTATTTTTACTATTGCTTCTATAACTGATTTTTTTGATGGATATATTGCAAGGTCTTGGAATCAAAAAACAATTTTAGGAGAGATTTTAGACCCTTTAGCTGATAAAATGCTTACTTTAGCAGCGTTTTTAGGGCTTATGATGATGGGAAGGGTTAATGAAATTCTAGTTTATTTTATATTAGTTCGTGAGTTTTTTATAACTGGTTTAAGAGTTATGATAGTAGCTGATGGACTTAAAATCGCTGCAAATATGAGTGGTAAAATCAAAACAACATTTCAAATGTTAGCAATTGGATTTTTACTAATGGATTGGTGGGGAAAAGATATTTTATTTTATTTATGTTTTTTCTTTACTATTTATTCTGGGGCTATTTATGTAATAGAATACGCTAAGGCAAAAAAATGAAGAATATAATTCTCACTTTTATTGTTTTAGCTTTTTGCTTTTGGCATTATGGGGCTAGTTTTTTAGGCACTATTTTAATACTTTCTTTTTTGATATTTTTTCATGAATTAGGGCATTTTTTAGCTGCAAAATACTTTAAAGTTAGAGTTTTAACATTTAGCATAGGGTTTGGAAAGCCAATTTATGTGAAGCATTATAAAGGCACTGATTATCAAATATCAAGCGTGTTTTTAGGTGGATATGTCAAGATGAAAGGTCAAGATGATAGCGACCCTACTCTTAAAAATTATGATTATGATAGCTATTCGGTATTACACCCATTTAAAAAGATTTTAATTCTTTTTGCAGGTCCATTTTTTAACCTACTTTTAGCATTTTTAATCTATATAAGTTTAGGTTTTATAGGAGTTGAAAGGCTTAGTCCGACTATTGGTGCGCTTAGCGAATATGCTGATACAAAACTAAAAGTAAATGATAAAATATTAGAAATCAATGGCACTAAAATTAATAATTTTTACGATATAAAACCACTCGTAAATGATAGTAGTATTAATGTAAAAGTATTAAGAAATAATGAAATTTTAGAACTTGATATTAAAACTTACGAAGGCAAAACTCAAAATATTTTCGGAGAAATCATCACAAAACCACTATTAGGAATTGTGCCTAAAAATGAGACTTTTATAGAATATCATAGAGATTTTAGTGTATTTGCTTGGGCTTTTAAAGAGAGTTTAGATGGAGCTTTTTTAATACTTGAAGGTCTTAAAAAATTAATATTAGCCGAAGTTAGCCCTAAAAATATAGGTGGAATTATAAGCATAGCCGACACAACTACAATGGCTACTACACTTGGAATTTCAAAACTGCTAATAATCACGGCTTTATTATCAATTAATCTTGGGATTTTAAACCTATTACCTATTCCTGTGCTTGATGGCGGGCATATAGTTTTTAATTTATATGAGTTAGTTTTTAAAAGAGAAGTAAATCAAAAAGTATTTATTACACTTAGTTATATTGGAATGTTTTTATTATTTTCTTTAATGATATTTGCTACATTTAATGATATAACAAGAATTATTGAAAACCAATAAAGTATTATATTTTATTGGTTTTTTTAATTCTAATAATTAATTAAAGCTCACTCTAGATATTGTGCTTAATTCAAATCTCTAATTTACTTACAATATTTTTAATTAAACTAGACTTCTTATTCTTGTAGTTTTTCTTTATATGAGTTAGTTTTTAAAAGAGAAGTAAATCAAAAAGTATTTATTACACTTAGTTATATTGGAATGTTTTTATTATTTTCTTTAATGATATTTGCTGCATTTAATGATATAACAAGAATTATTGAAAACCAATAAAGTATTATATTTTATTGGTTTTTTAATTCTAATAATTAAAGCTCACTAGATAAAACTAGGCAAAACTTACATAATTTTATTATTCTTCAACACTCACTACGCATTTATTTTTACCCGTATTCTTGCCAAGATACAAATTCTTATCAGCGATTTCAAATAGTTGCTTATAATCTTTTTGATTAAAATTAGCTATATATCCACCTATTGTAATACTTATTGTTTCTTGCAAATCACTTATCTTTAATTTAAACACTTCTTCTCTAATGTCATTTAAAAATATTTCAGCATCTTTTTTATTATCAATATCTGCAATGATTAAAAATTCTTCCCCACCCCATCTACAAATATTAATATTAAAATCAGAATATTTTTTATACTTATTGATTAAAACTATAGCCAACATTTTTAGCACAATATCTCCGGTTTGGTGACCATAAGTATCATTTATATGTTTAAAATTATCAATATCACATACCGCAATTAAAATTCTTTGTTTGTTATATTTTGATAACACAACATCTTCCATATATTTTCTATTATATAAACCTGTTAAAAAATCTTTATATACAATTTGAGCTAAATCGTTAATTTTTTTACTAGGAATAACGGTTACCAATACACCATAAACCACTAAAAATACCAATAAAACCGCTAAATTGATTGGATAAAGAACAATATTTGCATTTTTATATTCGTTAATTTCAAAAAATTTATCACTATGTAGCACAATAGAATCTGCTTGAAAATAACTAAGATAAATTAAAAAAATAATTAAAATTGTTGATACAAAACAGGTGCTTTTCTTAAAAAATAAAAATTGCACAAGTATCAAACAACATAATAACAAGTCAAATCCACTAGCACTACCTAAGTAATAAATTGCGATTAGCTGATGGATTAAAACTTCAAAATATACAACGGCATAATAAATTTTTATTTTATCGCTACTAAAATTTGTAATTATTAATACATAAATTAAGGTTGAGACTATATTTACATAAAATAGCTCATATATTTTCATATAATAAAATATAAACAAAAAGGACACATGTAAAATTGTCGCCAAAAGTATGATTAAATAAATATAATCATAAAAATTAATCAGTCTAGATATTAACTGCTTGATTTGAGTTGTCATAATTTTCCTTGTTTAATGAACCTAATATTTGAATAAATTTCTTGTTTTCAACTATACTTAAATTTGCCTTGATTTCATAAATTTCTCGTATTAAATCAAGTGTAATAACATCGTTAATCTTTCCATTTTTATAAACCTTGTTGTTGTGTAAAAAAATTGCTTCATCACAATATAAACTCGCTAAATTTAAATCATGTAAAACAACTATGCTTATTAAATCATTTTCAATTGTAATCTTTTTTAAAGCTTCTAATAAAATACATTGGTGTTTAATATCTAATGCACTTACAGGCTCATCAAGTAATAAAATACTTGGGTTTTTAAGCAAAACTTGAGCAAAAGCTATCATTTGTCTTTGACCGCCAGATAAATCTTTAATATTAATATTAGCAAGATGCGAAATTTTAAATTCCTTTAAAACATTAACTGCTTTATTTAAAATTTCATCACTTACTTTTAAACCTAATTCATTATAAGCACCTAGTAAAACTACTTCTAAAGCACTAAGGTTTGTATGAGTATGAAAACTTTGTAACATATAACCTATATTGCTTTGCCATTTTTTAATATTATCTGAATTAATATTACGATAAGTCATATTATGTTTTTTATCAAGTTGAAAAATAGCATCTAACAATGTGCTTTTACCTACACCATTAGCACCTAAAATAGCATAAATTTTACCTGATTTAAATTCTAGGTTGATATTATTTAAAATAGTCTTATTTCCTTTTTTAATACTTAGATTATTAATTTTAAGCATTTTTATTCCTTAATATAATAAAAAAGAAAAAAGGAACACCAATAAAAGAAGTTACTATTCCTATTGGAAATAAACTACCAGGAATTATCAATTTTGAAACACTAGAAGCTAAACTTAAAAATAAAGCTCCTATTATCATTGAAGCTGGTAAGAAAAATCTTTGATCTTCTCCTATAATAAGCCTTGCGATATGTGGCGCAACAAGACCTATAAAACCTATAACGCCCACAAAAGAAATAGCAACAGAACTAACAAAAGAAACACATAATAAAACTTTAATTCTTAAATATACTAAATTAACCCCTAAAACTTTAGCATTTTTCTCTCCAAGTCTAAATACACTTAAAGCCCAATTGTCTTTTAATAAAATTAAATAGCAAAATAAAGTAACCAAAAAGACTATTAAAATATTCATATAATTAGCTTTTTGCAAACTTCCAAATAACCAAAATAATATTTGTTGAGATACTTCAGGACTTGATAAAAATTGCACTAAAGATAAAAAAGACTGAAATAAAAACAATAAAGCAATACCAACTAAAACTAAACTTTGAGTGTTGTATTTGTTATTTTTAGCAAACATAAATAATATTGCAGAGCTTAACAAACTAGCACAAAATGCTCCTAATGGAATGCTAATAAAAGAACTTATAAAACTTACATTAAATGCAATCACTAATGAAGCTCCAAATCCAGCTGCAGCACTAAGACCTAAAGTATATGGACTAGCTAAAGAATTATTTAAAATAGTTTGCATCAAAGCTCCGCCAAGTCCTAATGAAGCTCCGACAACAAGTGCCATTAATGCCATAGGTAATCTTAAATTATAAACAATATTAACGAAATTCTTTTGTATATCTATATCAAGTGCTTTAGATAACAAAGCTTTACATACAATAATTAAATCAAGTTGAGCTGGTCCTGTAGAAATATCTAGTATAAAAAATACTAATGCTAATAAAAAAGAGATTAGTAAAAATCCCAATCTCTTATAAACAATTGCTTTATATGAAAGAATTTCTCTATTAAAATTTCTCATCATCAAGCTTTAACATAAAAGTTCCATCAGGAATAATTGACAAATATTTCTTATGATAATTAATATAATCATCACTTGGATTAATATCGCTAAACAACTCAGGGTAAGCAGCTTTTGCTACAAATTCTAACATAAAAATATCCCCCAAAGTCCTTAGCATACTATGATAACCACCATAAATTCTATGATTTTTTACTGCGTTTAAATCTTGCCAAGTAGTTCTATTAGAAAATCCTCTTAATCTAGTATTTGCTTCATCAAAACTAATATTATTACCCATTACCATTGAAGTTTTATTTTTCTTAAGCTCACTTTCACGACCTGCTATAATAATTACTTCAGGGTCTTGAACTATGATTTCTTCAGGATTAATAGCTCCCCAAGTCTTAATAAGCCCATCAGCAATACTCTTAGCATTTGCTTTATCAATCAAACTTCCCCACATATAATGTGAATATGTAACTCCATTATCACTAGGGCCATTAATTCCGTATTCTATATAAACTTTTACTTTATTTTTAATATCTTTAGTTCTTGTTTGAATTAATTCTAAACGACTTTTATAATCATTCATAATTTCTTCAGCTCTTTTTTCTTGGTTGGTTAAAATTCCAAAAATTTTAGTGCTTATCTCGTGGTTTTGTAATTTTCCTTCGTGATAATCTACTACTATTATTGGGATATTTGCTAGTTTAATTGGATTTAAAGTATCTTTTAATGTATCATATTGCCATTTAGCTAAAACTAATACATCAGGTTCTAATTCTAATATTTTTTCAATTGACAATGTACCTGATTCTGCTTCACCAAAATCTGCAATTTTGTCTAAATTAGGCATTACATCTAAATACATTTGCCAAGAAATTGGACTCCATTCACTCCAAACTGCTTTTGAAAAACCAACAACCTTATCAAATGATTTTTCTCCACCAACTGCTAAAAAATCTGTATAGTAAAAACCTAAAGCTATTCTGTTAACTGGGGTATTTAAAGTAATTTCGTTTCCTGTTACATCTTTGAAAGTAATTTCCTTAGCAAACAAGCTAAATGATAATAAAAATAGTAGAATAAATCTCAACACTTCTCCTTAAATTTTAAAGAAATAAAAAAAGGAATTTGCCAAAAGCAAATTCCTAATCATTAAAATGCTGGGATTATAGCACCTTTAAATTGCTCTTCAAGTATCTTCTTAATTTTTTCTGTTTTTATAACCTTTATTAAAGCTTTTACCCCTTCATTATTTTCATTGCCTTTTTTAACAGCAATAACATTTACATAAGGGCTATTTAAATCTTCTAATATTATAGAATCCTTTGTAGGATTTAACTTCGCTGCTAATGCATAATTTGTATTAATTACAGCCAAATCACACTCATCTAAAACTCTTGGAACCTGTGCAGCTTCTAACTCTTTTATATCAAGATTTAAAGGATTTTCCGTAATATCAATAACGCTTCTAAATTTTACTTCCTTATTTGTCTTAATAAGTCCAGCTGCTTCAAGTATGTCTAAAGCCCTACTTTCATTTGTTGGGTCATTTGGGATATATACTAAAGCATTATTTTTTAATTCTTTAATATCTTTTACCTTTTTTGAATATGCCGCCATTGGAGGTAAAAACACATTAGCAACCGCTACTAAATCAGTGCCTTTACTCTCGTTAAAGTCTTCTAAAAAAGGCTTATGTTGATACATATTAGCGTCTAATTCCCCATCATTTAATGCAAGATTTGGCAGAATATAATCATTAAATTCTACAACTTTTAACTCATATCCAAGCTCTTTTAAATCATCTTTTACATTTTCTAAAATAGTAGCATTTGGATATGGGGTAATCCCTACTCTTAAAATTTCCGCACTAGCGTATAAACAAAATGCTAAACTTAAAGCTAATTTTTTCATATTTTCTCCTTAAAAACTTGGGATTATTTCGCCCTTATATTTTTCTTCTATAAATTTTTTAATTCTTGCATCATTTATAGAATCAACTAAAACCTTTGTCTTATCACTATTAATATTATCAGTCTTAACTACTAAAACATTAGTATATGGACTATATTTACCCTCAATAATTACCGCATCTTTTGTAGGATTTAACTTCGCTGCTAATGCGTAATTTGAATTAATCACAGCTAAATCGCACTCATCTAAAACTCTTGGTAATTGTGCAGCTTCTAACTCTTTTATATCAAGATTTTTAGGGTTTTTTACGATATCTAGTGGAGTTTTTAGCTCTACATTTTTATCAAGTTCAATAAGCCCTGCAGCTTCAAGTATATCTAAAGCCCTACTTTCATTTGTTGGGTCATTTGGAATATAAATTAAAGCCTTATCTCCTAAATCTTTAATATCTTTAATCTTTTTAGAATATGCTCCCATTGGCTCAAGATGAACTGGTGCAACTGGAGTTAATTTTGTTCCTTTTTGCTTATTGAACTCATCTAAATATGGTTTATGTTGGAAAAAGTTTGCATCTATTTCGCCATCATCAACCGCTAGATTTGGCAATACATAGTCATTAAACTCAACGATTTTTAACTCGTGCCCTTTTTCTTTAACAATTTTTGCAACTTCTTCTAAAATTTCAGCATGTGGAACAGGCGTTGCACCTACACTAATAACATCAGCAAATAAATTTGCACTTAAAGCTAAACAAGCAGCTAAACTAAACAATCTTTTCATAATATCTCCTTAAATAAAATTTCCTGAATAAATAAATAAAATAACTAAAGCTAAAATTGAAATATAAAGATATTTATCCTTACCTTTTCTTAAAGCTTTTTCAACTAAATCCCCCCAAATCTGAACGATTTGAACCAATACAATCAAAACGATAACCGTTTCTACCATAATATCTGTTTTAAATCTTTGATAACCATAGCGATTAGCAACATCGCCAAGTCCTCCACCTCCTACAATTCCTGCCATTGCACTATATCCAATGACTACTATTAAAGTAAGCGTTGCTGCATTAATTAACGCCGGTAACGCTTCATACAATACGACCTTAAAAATAATTTGTATTCTACTAGCACCATAACTCTTAGCTGCTTCAATTATTCCGTAATCTACTTCATTTAAAGCACTTTGCACTAATTTTGCAATAAATGGAGCAATTCCAATTGTAAGTGGCACAATAGCAGCTGTTGTTCCTATGCTTTTTCCTATTAAAAACTTTGTAAAAGGAATTAAAGCAATAATTAATACTAAAAACGGAAAAGAACGGAATATATTCACTACAAAATCAAGCACTCTATAAAAGCCTAAATTCTCATACAAACCACCCTTTTTACTAACAAAAAGAAATATTCCTAAAACAAGTCCTAGTGCAAAACCAATAATAGTAGCACTAATACTCATATATAAAGTCTCTTTTAATGCAGGATATAAAATCTTGTCAAAATGACTTAAAAAATTATCAAAATAATTCATACTTCCTCCCATAAAACGCCACTTTTATTAATATATTCACACACTCTTTGTTTATCACTTGGATTAATATTTATAATAAGTGAGCCAAGTGCAATATCATTTAGCTTTTCAATTTTTCCCCAAACTATTGAAAAATCAATATTAAGCTCTCTTGCCATTTTAGAAATTACTCCATCAAGTGCTACTTCTTTAGGGAAAATTAATCTTATATTAAGCCCACTTTCTGGCACACAATCACTCTCATCTAAGAATTCTCTCATCTTCTTACTTGGTTTTAAAAATATTTCGCTAATTTCTCCATTGCCAATGATTTCTCCACCACTTAATAAACAAGCCTTATCAGCTACTCTTTTAACAGCGTCCATTTCATGAGTTACTAATACAACGCTAATGCCTAAATCTTTATTAATTTGCTTTAATAAATCTAAGATTTGATTAGTAGTAGCAGGATCAAGCGCACTAGTTGCTTCATCACTTAATAAAATCTTAGGATTTAGTGCAAGTGCTCTTGCTATTGCAATTCTTTGCTTTTGACCACCACTAAGATTTGCAGGATATGAATTAGCCTTATCGCTTAATCCAACCAAATCAAGCAATTCTTTAACCCTTTTATCTACATTATCTTTTTTATGTAAAAGTAAAGGCATTGCAATATTTTCATAAGCACTCTTTCTACCCATTAAAGCAAAATGTTGAAAAATCATTCCAACTTCGGTTCTTAATTTTCTTAACTCTTCTTCTTTAAGGTCTTTAATTTCTTGATTAAATACTTTTAATGAACCTGCTTGATAGCTTTCAAGTGCATTTATACATCTTAAAAGTGTGCTTTTACCAGCTCCACTTTGTCCGACAATCGCATAAATCTCGCCCTTTTTAATATCAAGACTTACATCGTTTATTACGCAAGTATTTCCGTAATACTTTTTAAGATTTTTAATTTCAATCATAACTTTCCTTAAAATTTAATTTAAAGAAAAATAAAAATTTTTGAGAGTTTTGTAAGTTGCAAAAATATTTTATCTTTCTTTTTTAGCTTGCTTGCTTTAATATAATTAATTTGCGTCTAGCTAAAAAAGAAAGTCTTTAAAAGCCAGACGCTAGCGCATCTGCATCATCATTTAAAATCCTTTGTTTAAAAATATTTGTTGATTAAAGCAAAAAATATTTTTGATGTCAAGATATTTTTAAAATAATTTTATATTATTTGTTACATTTCGTAACATTTAAAGCTTAAAAGCTATAAAAGAGCAAAAATTTGCCCACCTAAAAAAGCAATCAATTTGCTTAAAATTAGCATTGCTTAAAATTTTTATATTTTCATCATAAGTAAAAGGTATTAAAACATTTTCTAAAGCAGCTCTTTTTTGAGCTATTTCATATCTTGAATATCCTTGCAATTCCTTATAATTTTCGTAAATATCAATTATATTTTTTTGTAAAATTTTATTTTCATAAAGCACTTTTTCACATAAAATAAAAATCCCATTCTTATTTAATAACTTATATATTTTTTGTAATAAATCTTCTCTTAAAAGTGGTCTAATAAAATGCAAGGTATAAGAACAAATTATCGCATCAAAACTATCATTAAGACTTAAAATATCTTCTATATTTTTATTAATCAAATTAATTTTAACACCTAAATCACTGGCCTTAATTCTAGCCCTATTTAGCATTTGCTCTGAATTATCAAGCCCAAAAAGCTCTAAATCATCTCTTTTTGAAAGTGCTAAAAGTGTATTTGCAGTTGAGCAACCTAAATCTAAAACCTTTGCATTTTTTGGCAAAATCTGACTTAGAATTTTAAAAATTAATTCTTGATTTTGCAAATAATACGGCACACTACGAGTAACCATATCATCAAACACACGCACCACTTTTTCATCAAATTCAAATTGTTTTATTAATTCTTCGTTAAAAACTTCATCTTTCATCTTTAGCCTTTAAACTTAGAGCTTTTATGTCTAAGTTAATTTGTTGTTTTAAACTATCAAAATTATCAAATTTTTTATTCTCTCTAAAAAATTCTAAAAACTCTATTTTAATTTTGTGGAATTTAAAATAAGAATTTGAACTATTTAAAATATGCACTTCTAAAGCCGTATTTAAATCAGTTGAGCGTTTGCCTAAAAAAGTAGCTGCAAAATAACACTCATTATCTAAATAAACCTTAGTAAAATAAACTCCTTCTTTTGGTAAAAAATAATTATCATAATCTACATTAATAGTAGGGACAAAAAATTTAGCTCCTAAACCTTGACCTTTGATTTGTCTTCCTTGAATGAAATAATTTCTACCTAAAAATTTATTCACACTTTCTAAATCAGCATTCAATAAACATTCTTTAATCAAACTTGAATGAACGCTTATATTATCTATTTTAAATTCATCTACGATAATACATCGTAGCCCAGAAAATTCTTGCAATTCTTTTGCGTGAGCTTGTCTATTTTTACCAAAATGAAAATCATATCCTGCTACAAAATATTTAAGTTGTGTAAAATTATACATAATATTTTGTGTAAAATTATACGCATTTTCATCTTTTATCTCATCAAGATTTACAAAAAATATTTTGCAATTTAATAATTCTTGCTTATAAATTATCGGAACTAATTCTCTTGTTTTTTTATATATTATTAATAAAGCTCCATTATCATCAAGCCTTTTTATCAGTTCAAAATGCCCTAAATGTAAAGCATCAAAACACCCTATTGCTAAACTTGTAATATTTTCTAAATCACATTTATTTGCTTTTGTTATTTCATTTTGAAAAAGCGTAAAAATATTCATAATTTCCATCTTTTCCGCTAAGTTTTGATTTTGATTTTTTAAGTAAAATCAAACCTAATCTTATTACTTCTTTTTCAAATTCTTCGCAAGATTTAAGCACGGCTTTTTCATCTTTTACCACACCATTTTTAGAACGCTTTACATTAATTCCTACTTCAAATTGTGGTTTAAATAAAATGATTAAATACTTGCTACTTAGTCTTATTAAATCATTTATAATTAATCTAGCTGATATAAAACTTAAATCGCACACAACTATTTTAAACGGAGCTGATTTAAAATCTCTAATATCTGTATTTTCAAATACTTTTACCTTTAGATTTGCTCTTAAACTATTATGCAATTGTTTATCTCCAACATCTACACAAGTAACACTTAAAGCATTATTTTCAAGTAATATTTGGGTAAATCCACCCGTGCTAGAACCAACATCTAAGCAATTAATTCCGCTAATTTCTAACTCAAATTCTTCTAAAAATCCTTTTAATTTATAAGCAGCCCTACTAACATAAACTTCATCTAATAGTTTGCATTCATAATCTTGCAGTATCTTATCACTTGCCTTTTTTACTTCGTTATTGATTAATACTTTTTCATTTTCTAATAATTCTTGAGCTTTATTTCGGCTTATATTTAATTTATTTGCTACAAACAAATCAGCTCTCATAAAAGTGCCTTAAACTCATCTTCATTAAGTATCTTAATGCCTAATTCTTTAGCTTTAGTAAGCTTACTTCCTGCATCATCTCCACACAATAAATAGGAAGTTTTTTTACTAACACTTGAGCTAGTTTTTCCGCCGTTTTCTTTGATTATATTTTCATAATATTCTCTTGGATTACTAAGTGTGCCAGTTATTACAAAAGTCGTATTTGCGAATTTATCACTAGATTTTATATTTGTATTTTTTAGCCTTAAAATCTCATAAAATCTAATAATTAGCTCTTTATTAATCACGCAAAAATTAGCAATAGATTTAGCCATTTGCTCTCCAAATCCATCTAATTTTAAATAATCAATCTCATCTTTTAAATACCAATCAAATCCAAATTCACTAGCAACCTTACTAGCAGCTACTTCTCCAATATGCTCACATCCTAAAGCATTTATAAAACTTGCTAATTCGCAATCTTTTGATTTTTCAATAGAAGTTAAAATATTAGTTATCTTTTTATCAGCAAAACCCTCAAGACCTTGAAAATCTTCGTATTTTAGCTCATAAATACACTCAAATGTGCTGATTTTTTCAAGTTTAAATAACAATTCAATAATTTTATCCCCTAAACCATCTATATTTAGGCATTTTTTACTCGCAAAATATATTAATTGATTTAGCATTTTTGCCTTGCAATTAAGATTTATACATTTAATTAAAGCTCCATCATCTAATAAAGTTTCATTACAAGATGGACAAATTATTGGCTTTGGAATTTTAATTTGTGTGCCATCTCTTCTTTCTTTATAAACACGAGTTAATTTTGGTATAACATCTCCACTTCTAATTATGCTAACGCTATCATTAATCATTAAATCAAGCCTAGTTATCTCATCGTAATTATGTAAAGTTACTGATTTAACTATAGCTCCATCAATATTAGTAGGCTCAAGTGTTCCAACAGGGGTTATTACTCCCGTTCTTCCTACTTGATAACTAACATCAATTAATTTTGTAATTTGCTCTAAAGGTTCAAATTTATAAGCAGCCATAAATTTTGGAAATTTGCTTGTAAATTCAGTGCATTTGCTTAAATCATTTATCCTTAAAACAAAACCATCTAACATCATTTTTTTATTTAATCTATCATTTTGTAAATTCTCATACTCAATTTGCAATTTATTAGCCCTAACAACCTTGCAAAAATCATCTTTTAAAAAACCTAAACTTCTAATAAATTCCATTGCTTCGCTATGCTTTGTAAAACTTAGTGAGTTTTGCCCTATTCCGTGCGGATAAAATTGTAAATTTCTCTTTGCAACTTCGCTTGGTTCTTTAAGTCTTAATGAACCACTTGCAGCATTTCTTGGATTTGAAAATAAGCTTTCATTATTTGCTAATTTTATTTCATTTAACTTCAAAAAATCATCTTTTAAAATAACAATTTCACCCCTAATTTCAATCAATTCTTTATAAGCAATGCTCTTAGGAATTGAAGTAATTTGCATAGCATTTAGAGTAATATCATCGCCTACACTACCATCTCCACGAGTAATTGCGTGAATTAATTTACCATTTTCATAAATTAAGTTTAAACTAGCTCCATCAAATTTTGGCTCAATGAAAAATTCTTCATCTTCTGCTTTTGCTCTTTTTATCCAAGCGTGTAATTCATCTTCATTAAAAACATCTTCCATAGAATACATTCTGCTAAGATGAGCTAATTTATTAAAGCCATCATTTACATCTTTTAGATTGATTGGCAATACTTTTTGCGTTGGAGAATCAGGGCTTATATCATTTGGATTTAAACTCTCATAATCTTTTATTTTTTTCATAAGTGCGTCGTATTCAGCATCACTTGCAAGTGGATTTTCTCCTAAATAATAAGCCTTTGCCCATTTATTTGCTAATTTAATATTTTCTAAATACTCTTTCATATACTTTCCATTTTTTTAAGATAATTTATCATTGCATTTTGCCCTATTACATCATGAACTCTAATATAATCAGCATTTGAATTAGCGTGAGTGATTAAACTTAAAGCTTCTTTATGCTCACCTAAAAATCTTTTATTTGAAGCTGCTAATAAAATAGGTTTATTTAAGGTCTTAAAATGATTTAGATATTTTACTAAAACTAAATTCTCATACTCACTTTTGCCAAAACCTATTCCAACATCAATTATTACTTTACTTTCTATTTCGCTTAATTTATTTAAAAAGAACTCATAAACGCTATCTAAAATAAAGAATTTAGAATTGGAATTTGAGTTGCTTAAGCCAGTATTATTTATATAATTATCAAAATAATTATTTTGTGAGTGCATTAAAATATAAGTAGCGTCGTATTTTAAAGCTAGTTTTGATAGCTTAGTATTAGCACTAATATCATTTATATATTTAAAGCCAATATCAAGAGCATTTGTTAAGCAAATCTCATCAAAACTATCCAAGCTAAAATCTATCTTATCGCATAATTTATGTTCTTTTATTAAATTAAAAATAGGCTTTAATCTATCAAGCTCTAATTTTGCTCCTAAATAAGTAGAATTAGGTCTTGAGCTCATAGCACCTATATCAATAATACTTGCACCATTTTCAATAAACTCATAAGCCTTAGCTAAAAATTCCTTCTCGCTAATCCTAGAACTTTCATAAAAACTATCATCATTAATATTCATAATACCCATAATTTTTGGATATTTTTTGCTTATTTTTAATTCGTTTAAAAATTTACTAAGTCTTATGCAAGAAAACTGCTGCAATTTAAGCTTATTAGCTAAATCCTTTGCATTAATGCTATCAACTAGCAAAATGCTATCGTATTTATACTCTCCACCTAAAATTGTATTTTTATGATTTAAAACAATTGCACCTACGCTAATTGCGTCTTGCTTTAAAATATTTGCAGCGGTTGTACTTATATTTTTTATATAAATTATTTGATGATTACTTCTTTTTAAAAATCTATCTAGTGCAAACTCACTTGAATTAATATCTTTAGCCGAGTTTTCATCTAGTAAATAAAAACTAGCTTCTCTCACGCATTATTCCTAATAATAACCTTGAAATTATAATTTTAGAATTTGAATTAAGCTTTGATAATTCATAGCATTTATAAAATTCTTCTAATAAATCACTACTAATATTTATGCCTTGTTTGTAGCATTCTTTAGCTAATGCACTTATAAATTCACTCAAACTCGCTTTATCAACATCGTAATTTACAATATCTAAATACGACATATTTTTAAGATTTAATTTAATCTCATAATTATTTTTATAATTTTCTAATTTTCTTGAAATTAATCTTGATTTAATAGTTGCTAATAAAAGGTTTTTTGAACTAACTAAAATCTTAAAATACACATTAGCAGGTGGCTCTTCTAGTAGTTTTAGCATATAATTTTGAGCTTGTATGCTATATTCTTTATATGATAATACAAAATATTTATCATATTCTTCAATCAAATAAGCATTTTGCATAATCGCTTTTGCATCATCTAATAAAAACTCATCGCCACTAAAAACCTTGCAGATTTTAGTTTTTTGCCTTAAATCATTTATAAAATCATCAGGGCTTTGAGTGATTATTATCTCACTTCTCAAATCTTAACCTTTGCAAAAATAATAGCGTCTAAACAAGCGTTAATTAATTGAGCAATAGTTATTAGTTTAATATCTAAATGTTCATCACTTGACTTAAGACAAAAAGAATTATCATATTCTTCATCTAATATAAACATTAAGCTATCTTTTTTATTTTTAGCAAGTTTTGCCATTTTTGAACTATCCTTACCAAAATAAATATAAATATAACCATTAGGATATGCTAGACTTAAAACATCATCAAGTAAATCTTCATTCTTATCATAATTATCAAGTTTAAAACCTTTTAAGCTAAAAAATGGCAACAATGGTCTAGCACTTTTTGCATTTACAAGACTTAAAAAATACTCCTCAAACCAAGCTCTTTCATCATCGCAAATTACTATAAAATTTTTCCCATCTAGTAAATAGCTAAGCCTAGAAGATAGCAAAGGGCTTATCTTAAACCTTTCGCTATCTAGCCAACTATAAAGCATACCTTTTTTTTGGATAAAGTCTTTTACAAAACTTAAAAAATCCTGCATTAATCTTCCAGCTTATAAACTTTATGTAGTGTTCTAACTGCTAATTCAGCATATTTTGAGCTAACAATCATAGAAATTTTAATCTCACTTGTTGAAATCATTTGTATATTAATACCTTCATTTGCCAATGCTTCAAATGCAGCACTAGCAACACCTGAATGAGTTTTCATACCAACTCCAACTACTGAAACCTTAACTATATCGCTATCGCTTTCTATTACTACATCACTACCTAAAAGCTCTCTCATAGCTTCACTTGCATTTTTTAATTCATTTTGTGGCACGGTAAAACCCAAATTAGTAGTTCCATCATGACCTACATTTTGAATAATCATATCAACATTAATGTCTTTTTTTGCTAAAGTTGTAAAAATACTAGCAGCAATTCCTGGCTTATCTTCAATTCTTCTTAAAACTATTCTTGCTTGATTTTTATCTAATGCTATTCCACTAACTAATGCTTGTTCCATTTTTTCCTCGCTTGTTATAATTGTTCCACTATTTTCATTAAAGCTACTTCTAGTAACTAATTTTACATTTAATTTTTTTGCTAATTCAACGCTTCTATTTTGTAAAACTTTAGCAC
Organism: Campylobacter sp. RM12651; assembly: GCF_022369475.1. Taxonomy (NCBI): domain Bacteria; kingdom Pseudomonadati; phylum Campylobacterota; class Epsilonproteobacteria; order Campylobacterales; family Campylobacteraceae; genus Campylobacter; species Campylobacter sp. RM12651. The sequence continues at coordinate 843,276 of NZ_CP059600.1, read as the reverse complement.
CTAAACTAGCAAGTTCTAACATTTCTTCATAAGAAATTTTATCAAGTTTTTTAGCCTTTGGCTCAATTCTTGGATCAGTAGTATAAACCCCATCAACATCTGTGTAAATCTCACACAAATCAGCATTTAAAGCCCCTGCAAAAGCAACAGCACTCAAATCACTTCCCCCACGACCAAGTGTAGTAGTATTTCCATTTGCTGCATACCCTTGAAAACCAGCTATTACAACTATTTTTCCACTTGAAAGTTCTTTTTTAATTCTAGTTGCATCAATATCAATGATTTTTGCGTTTGTATAATCATCTGTAGTTAAAAGCCCAGCTTCTTTACCACTTAAAGAAATCGCATCATATCCTTTTGACATAAGTGCAATAGCAAGTAAAGCAGCAGTTTCTCTCTCACCACAAGAAAGCAACATATCTAATTCTTTTTTATTTGGACTTTCTGAATAAAAATTAGCATTATCAATTAATTGATTTGTTCTACCGCTCATTGCAGAAACTACCACAACTATATCTTTATAAGTCTTTTTAGACTTAATAACCCTATTTGCAACATTTTCTATGCGTTCAAGGTTGCCAACGCTTGTGCCTCCGTATTTTTGAACAACTAACATCCTATAAATCCTTCTTTTTGAAAATACTTTAAAACTTTGGTATAAAGTGGTCTTTTAAAATGATTAATATAAGGGTTTATATCCTTATAATCCACAAAAAGATGCTCTTTAAACTCAGGTTCATTAGTATTTAAATTAATCAAGTTATTATCTCTTACTTTAACTAAAAAATACCTTTGAGTTTGCCCATCAAAATTATATTTTTTCTTAACAGCTTCGTTAGGAAATTCATAGCTTAACCATTCAGGATATTCAGCAATGATTTCAAATTCTTTTGTGCCTAATTCTTCTTCAAGCTCTCTTATTAATGCTTCTTTTGGGCTTTCTCCATCATCAATACCACCTTGCGGGAATTGCCAAACATCAATATCAAGTCTTAAAGCCACTAAAATTTTACAATTTAATGGGTATTCTTGAGACAAAACAATAGCTGCTACATTTTTTCTAAATCTTTTTTTCATCAAATAACCTAAAATTAATTTCACACGATACTATCAAGAAAAATTTAATTAAAAGCAACATTTTTACTAAAGAAATAATTATTTTTTGCCGATATGAAGCTTATGATTTTCAAGGAGAAAAAATGCAAATAAGTGCTAGAAATATAACTTTATCTTATCAAGCAGCAGCTTCTTTTAGTAGTAAAGATGAAGCACAAAAAAACATTAAAGATAGCTTAAAAAACTACGGCGTAAATATTAGCAACGAAGAATTAGACAAACTCACAGCAAAAGGCGAAAATGATAGTTTTTTTGCAATGAGTTTTGAGATTAGTATCACAGAAATTAGCATTCAAGGTAATTTAAACGAAATTGCAAATAATAGGGGTAATATTAAAGAATTTTTAAATAATTTTAAAGATTTAGTTAAAGATAATTTAGATAGCAATAGTGCTAAAAATTTATTATTAGATAATGCAGAATTTGGTTCAAAAAATACTGCAAAAAGAATGGCAGAGCAAATCCTAAAAAATGCAAATAATGATGCTAATAAACTAAGATTAGGTAAAGATGGATTATTAAGTGGCTTTAATGAAGCTTTAAAAAGATTTAATTTCGGTGATGATTATATGAGTTTAGCTAATAAAACTCTTGATAATGCTATCAAAATGATAGATGAGCAAATCGCTAAACTAGGCGAAAATTTATTAAATTTCAAAGCATAAAATGAGAATTTATATTCATATTCCATTTTGTGCTAGCAAATGCTCTTATTGTTCTTTTGCTAGTTTTACAAATCAGCAAAAAATAAACGAATATTTTAAAGCCTTAGAATTAGATTTAGCAAGGTTTTTACCATTTTCTAAAGATATAAAAAGCATATATTTTGGAGGTGGAACTCCAAGCTTTATAGACGCAAAATACTATGAAAATATTTTTAAATTATTAAAGCCTTATATTAATAATGATACAGAAATCAGTGCTGAAGCAAATCCAAATTCTTTAAGCTTAAATTGGCTTAATACTATGCGTAATTATGGATTAAATCGCATAAGCGTTGGGGTGCAAAGCTTTAATGATGAGAAATTAAAATTCTTAAACAGAGCTCATTCTAGCAAACAAGCTATAGAAAAAATCAAACTATTAAAAAATGAAAAAATATCTTTTAGTATAGATATAATTTATGGCACTTATTTAGATGATTTAAATATGCTAAATGATGAATTAAAAGTCATAAAAAGCCTAGAATTAAATCATCTTAGTGCTTATACTTTAATTTTAGAAGATAATACCCCTTTTCAAAATAAAACCGAGTATATTCAAAAAGATGATGAGTTAAATTGCTATTTTTATGAAAATTTGCAAAAAATCGGGTTAAAAGCTTATGAAATAAGTAATTTTGCAAGTTCTAGCGAATATGAATGCTCTCATAATAAAGCTTATTGGAGTAAAGAAAATTACTTAGGCATTGGACTTTCAAGCGTTGGCACTAGCGATAATATTCGCTATACAGCAAGTTCAAACCTAAATGAATATATAGCAAATCCATATTTTAGGATTAAAGAAAGTTTAAGCCCAAATGACATTAGACTAGAAAGCATTTTTCTAGGACTTAGATCAAATGTAGGAGTAGATATTAATCTTATTAAAGATAAAAAGAAATTAGATGATTTAAAAGATTTGGTTTTTATAAAAGATAATAAAGTATTTAATAAAAACTATTTAATATCAGATGAAATAGCTTTGTATTTAGAATAAAGCTAAGTTAATTAGAACTTATAAAGTTCTAATTAAAACTTATAGCTAAATCCTAAGTTTAATCTATATCCTGTATCAAACTCATTAGAAATATTCTTTGTAAAATCAGCATTAATGTCTAGTTTAGAATTTGGTTTTACTAAAAATCCTATTTTAGCATTTAAGCCACTATCTTGGATATTGTTAAAATTGTTTTCTAAAAGAGCTACTACTTTACTTTTTGAAAGAGCATTTAGGTCTTTAAAGTATTGTAATTCAGTAACTAAGCTAAAGTTTTTGTTAAACTCAACCCCTGCTTTAACTCCTGCTTTTATACTAGCTTGAAGACCTTTTTTAGTTTCTATACTTGCATTAGTTCCTTTTAAGTCTAAGTCCTTATATCTAGTAGCTATTAATTTAATATTAGGCTCTAAGTAATTATTATTTATACTAAATCTATGTCCTAAGCCTAAACCTATTTGATATAAGTCTAAGTAATTAGTAGTATATAAATCAATCTTTTTAGCTTCAAATTTATTTTTTAATGTTACATAAGCTAAAGAATAATCAATAAAGCTTCCATTATAAAAATTAGTAGAAGCATAAGCTCCAAATGACCTTACATTAGTAGAAGAGCTTAAAGCTTTATTTATTTCTAATCTTGAAATATTTGCAAATACTCCATAAGTTAGATTAAATCTATCCAAACTTATATTCTTATCTATACCAACACTTGTGCCTTTGTTTCTTAAATCATTATAATTAGTCTTTAAATAATTATATGAATTATTCACCCAAAAGCCGTGATTTTTAATATCATCTCTTAGATAAGTAAATCTATCATTTAAAATCTCTGCTTGATTTTTTGCTACATAATAAGGTGTATTAATTATGCTTTTTAATTCAGCTTTTGTATTATCGTCTAATAATTCACTCATAAAATAATCTTTATAGTTTTTATTAATTAATTCTGTTGTAGTGTAATTAACATTGCCTTTACCATCAATTATTGCTTGGATTTCATCTTTACTTAATTCTTTACCAGCTAAACCTACACTCCAAACTTCTTTAGTTCCATTCTCATCTTGCATAGTTGTATAATGAACTAGATTAGGTGATAATAATACACTTGAAATAGGTGTTGTATAAGTTACCTTAAAGAAGTCTTTATTAACTACTTTAGGTGTTGTAGCTATTGCATCAGCTCTTGTAGAATTTGAATTAGTAGTATTTGAGTTGTTAGTATTATTAATAATTGCAATAGGAACATAGCCATTAATTAATAAGCCTAAGTTTGTATTAGAAATATTAATTATATTATTAAAGCCACTTGCACCATATCTTGCAATGATTGCTCCACTAAAGTGATTATATAAAGAAGTGTTATATCCACCACCTGTTATATAAAATGTAGAATTAGTAGCGTTTAGATTATTTACTGCTAATTGCCCTACTATTTTTGAATTAGTTGTAGTTAAGGTATTAGCTCTAATACCACCTTTAATAGCTGATTTTTCTATAGTGTAATCTCCACTTGTTATTTCTGCTTTATCATATACACTACTAGCATTATCATCTTTACCTTTTAAAAATACTTTAGTATCTTTAGAGCCTTCATTAGTATTATTTAAGAATACATTTGAGTTTGTAATCTCTCCTTTGTTTGCACTAATAGAAGTTGTTTTTAAATCTATATTTTTAATTACTAGCTTATCATCTACTTTTATTGTTTGAGCTTTTATTTCATCGGTTGTTTTTATATCATCGTTTATAAAATCAATATTATTAGCATTAATGTCTTTAAAGTTGTTATTAGTAGTAGCACTAAGTTTACCATTATTTACTGATACATTGCCTAAAAAGGTATTATTATCAGCTTTTACTTCGGTATTTGTATTTGTAATAATTACATCGCCTTTAAAGGTATTGTTCTCTCCTTCAATCTTACCCATACTTACATTATCTTCATAAAAAGCTCCATCGGTTTTTAAAATACCACTACCTGTTACTTTTTCTGATACCTTTGAGCCTTCTTCTACATTTATAAAGCCTTCGTTTTTTATTTCTCCTTTGATTTCTGAGCCATTTATTACACTTACTTGTGCACCTTTACTATCAATTACTATGCCTTGCTCTAATGTAGCTTTATCTAAGACATTGTTTTTACTATCGCCTGTAATAGTTAGAGTTTGTTTGAATATAGAACCAACTGCACTTATGCTATCAGCACTAACCTGACCTTGAAAAGTGCTTTTTTCATCGCTTAATAATTTATTTGCAGTTATATCTCCACTAAAGATTGTATTGCTTGATTTAAAGTCATTGCCTACTTTGAAATTTCCTGTGATGGTTTTTGCTTCTGTGCTAGTTGAGTTATCTATGCTAATATCATTTTTTACTATTACATTTGAAGCTTCTAGGTTAGTATTAGTTAAGCTTACATTACCTACTTCGTTTATATCACCTTTTATGGTTGAGTTTGTGATGATTACATCTTCTATTTCTCCGGTGCAGCCTTCTTGCTCATAACAAGTATTTCTATTGTCTTTTGTAATATTTCCATTAAGAGTAGAATTATCTATATAAACTTTATGAGTTCCTTGAATATTTCCATTTAAAACTGAATTGTTTTTAAGATGAAGTTCGCCTGTTTCTATATTTGAATTAATCACTGCATTATCTACATTGATAAAAGTATCAGTTTTATTTACATTGAAAAAATCTCTTCCATCTGTATTTTTTGCATAAATTTGATGCAGAGTAGTAATCATAGGTATTGTTATATTACCACCTTTAATATCAATTACTTTTGCATACATAGTTTTGTTTGCTTGAGTATTGTTTATATCAACATTATCTAAACTTAAATAATCGGTTAGATATTTAATAGCACCATTAACCTTTGAGCCAATCCCAACTTCATTTAAAGTAGAATTTGATATATATAATTTATTATTTGTCAATTCATCTTTATTATATTTCCAAGAATTAATTTCCGTATTTGATATATTTAAATTATTAAGCCTTAGTTCCGAATTATTTTCAATTAAAAAATTTAAATCCGTATTTTCTTTTATGAAATCCTTTTTACCATCTAATTCAAGACTTTCATAAGCAATTATATTTCCACTTTCTAACTTAATATTATCATTAATTGCTGATTTAGTAATATTGTTTAAATGAAAACTAGAACCTTTTAAAGTGCCTGTTACTTTACTTTTAGTATCAAAATATATATGACCACCAGTAAAATCACTATTTATTGTGGAATTAGTAAGATAAATAGTCCCACCACCTATTGTTGCATTAGTATCTGTATTGTTGATTTCACTATCGTTTATATACACTTTAGAAGTAGATGCTGCACTAGCTGAACCTATTGAAGTATTAGTAAATTTTGATTTATTAAAAGTAGTCGTGTTGTTATAAGTCCAAGAGTAATTATTAATAGCAGTATTTATAAATTCACTATCATTAAATGTAGCACTAGCATTATTACCCAAAGTTATATGATGACCTGTTCCTTTTATATTTTCATTTTTAACTAAAATTCTATTAAAGGTATTATCTCCATTTAAATCAATTCTATTATTGCCAGAACTAAGAGCAACATCGCTAAATGTAACCCCATTTAATTGCATATGATTTCCGGTAGATTGTATATCTAATTTTTTATCAGCAGTTCCACTAGCAGTTGAATTTGTAATATTTAAATTCTTACTTGAAATATCAGCTTTTATTGTGCTATCACTTATATTTGTAGTTCCACTAATAGTAGAGTTACTATTTATAATTGAGCCGTTTGTAGCAGTTAAATTACTCGCAGTTATACTTCCACTTATTTCTGAATTATCTAAAGTAATATTACCACTGCTAATAGTTGCATTAATTTTTGATTTATTTGTAAAATTAAGCTCACCACTAATATTACCTTTAACTTGTGAATTATCAAAATTAAGAATTCCACCATTTATAACGCTATTTACTTCTGAATTTTTAAAATAAAAAGTTCCTTTATTATCGCCTTTGTTAATACTTACATTACTATCTGTATTATTAATAATACTATCATTTATAAATACATTTTCAAGCCCAGAATCAGCATTACCAAAATTAACATTAGTTACTAAGCTTTTATTTATGGTTAAAGCTGTATTTGTATATTTATTTGTATAACGATTTATAGCTGTATTTATAAGAATACTATCATTTATAACTATATTCGTATTATTTCCTTCTTTATCATTACCTATGGTTATATGGTGTGTTTTACCGGTTAATGAATTAGCTTTGGCAATTGAAATATTATTCAACATAACATTTCCTAAAGTGGTTATTAAACCACTTGCTTTCAATTCTGATTTATCATTTCCTAGCCCTTTAACTTCGATATTATTCAATTTTAAATCAGTAGTATCTATAGTAGCTTTAGATAAATCCACTTTATTAACAAGCGTAATATTTCCTTTTATGGTACCAGATAATACAGAATTATCTATAGTAGTATTGTGCTTAAAATCGCTATCTTTTATAGTAGAATTTAAAATAGTTAAACCAACACCTTTATCTGTATTATAACCATATTTAATATTCTCTAAAGATACTTTATCTAGACTAAGTAAACCGTTTGCGCTAAAACTACCTAAATTAATAGCAATATTTTTTAAACTTCCACCTACCATTTTTACATTCGCATTATTATCAACAATAAAGCCATGACTTGAATTACTTACCTTAGATATATTCATATTATTTAAAGTAGCATCACCCCTAACCCAAATCCTACCATCAGTATGAATAACATTTATATTAACATTATTAATTATATGGGTCTCATTATTATTTCCTAAATTTATAACACTACCTGTTGAAGTGCTATTAAAAGTAATATCAGTAGGACTTGTGTATGTATTACTAACTATATTACCCTTGCTAATAGTTACTTGATTATTAGCTAATGGACTAATTAATCCACTATTGGTAGCATTTGTTACTACATCAGCAAGAGCTAAATTACCCCCCCCCACTAATATAAAAGTTATTAAAGATAATTTTATAGTTCTATTCATTTTCTCCCCTAAAAAATAAATGAAAAATGCTTTATTATAGTTAAAAATCAATATATAAAGGTTAATCAATTACTAACAAAATGGGGGGGGGTATTTATAAAATTAAAAATATTTTTAAATATTTTATATAAATATATTCTAAGTTATATAAATATTTATAAGATTTAATAAAATAAACAAATTATTAAAATATATCTTTTTTAATATCAACTTACAATTTTAATTCCAACTAACCCTATTAATATAAGACTTAAAAACATAAGTTTTAAAAAGCTAATACTATCATTAAAAACCATAATCCCAATCAAAGCCGTTCCTAACCCACCAATACCAGTCCATACAATATAAGCTGTGCTGATAGGAATATTTTTTTGCGCTAAATACAAAAATAACCCGCTAAGCCCCATTGATACTATAGAAAACACTATCCATATTTTTGAGCCATTACTAGCTAATTTAAAGCCAATAGGCCAACCAATCTCAAAAGCACCTGCTAAGATTAAGTATATCCAAGACATTAAAACTCCTTAAATACAAAATCTTAGCAAGAATATATTATGATTTAAATTCGCTTAATTTTTTATCTAATTCTTCGCTGATATTAGTTAATTGACTTGCAGCTTTTGCTATTTCTTCTACACTTCTTGCGTTTTCATTAGTAATTTTTGCAATTTGCGAAACTTCATTTAAAATATCTTCAATTTGTTTGCTAGCGTTAATATAATTATCCACGGTCTTATCACTACTAATTATTGCTTCTTTTAATTTTTGTTCCATATTTTTAATTAGCTCTTCACTACCATTTGCAACATTTGTTAGATTGCCAATTTGCTTAGAGTTATCACTCATTTGCTCGCTTGCATCTTTAATACCTTGAACTATAACGCTTATTGTTGCATTTATTTCACTAAGGCTTTTTTGAGTTCTCTCAGCTAAACTTCTTACTTCATCAGCTACTACGGCAAATCCTCTACCATGCTCTCCTGCTCTTGCTGCTTCAATTGCAGCATTTAATGCAAGTAAGTTAGTCTGGTCTGCTACATCATTAATTATTTCTAAAATAGATTTAACATTATCAGCATCACGGCTTAATTGCTCAATCTTACTAGCTAAAGCACTTTCTATATCAGCACTATGATTTATTTGATTAGTTAATGAATTAATAGCATTAATGGTCTCGTGAATACTAGTTGTGCTACCTCTTAGTTCATTTTTACTATCATTAGCACTATTTATACCTGATGATAAACTATCCTTAGTTGATTTACCTTCTTCAACAACATTTTCAACTATATTAAAGCTTTCTTCACTTCTTTTTCCTGTTTGCATACTAACACTACTAAGCTCGGCTGCTATTGTTTTGTTTTCATAAGATATTTGTTTTACTTCGTTAATTAAAATTCTAATCTTGCCTATAAAATCATTTATAGCCTTACTAGCACTTGCTATTTCATCTTTGCCTTTTATTTCTAAAAGTTTAGTTAAATCCCCATCTCCTTTAGATAAATCATAAGCTTTTTGGGTTAGTTCATTTAATGGTTTGCTAATCCAAATTCTAATAACAATCAGCCATAAAGCAAGAATAATAATACATAAAATAACTGCAAATACAGAATAGTTTAAAACAACTTCATTTTTCTTATCTAATACTTTTGCACTAATTTCTGCTATTTCTTCTTTAGCTTCTACTAAGTAAATTACGCTTATATATACATAATCATTGAAACTATCTTTTTCTACATAATACACCACATCTCTTTCTGGTCTTGTCTTATCAGCTTTCATATGGGTTGTTACAAATCCACCACCATTATTTGCTGTTTGAATTATTTCTTGTATGTATAATTTACCATTAGAATCTTTTTTATTATAAGCATTTTCGCCAATTCTATCTTTTAGATAGTGCATTACATATTCGCCTTTTTTATTAATTACAAATAAATTAACAGAGCGATTTTTTAAGTCTAATTCACTTAAAAATGTAAGAATATTTTTATTATAACTTTCTTGATTTTCACTTGTTGAATGAATTTTTTTAGACATTGAAGTAATTAAGCTAGTAATACTAACTGCTGTTTTTTTCGCATCATCAACACTCATATTATCAAGAGCTTCTTGAGCGATATTGTCTAATTCATTCATACCTTTACTAGCTACTAAAATAGCACTTAAATTAATAATCAGTAATGAAACAAAAGCAAATAAAGTAATTTTGTAAGATAATTTCATATAGCTCCTTTAATATTTTAATAATTAAAATCGCTAATTCTATTTATGCTAAGTTAAAATAATGTTAAAAAATAGTAAATAAATTAATAAGAAATATATGTTAAAAATAAAAGCCCTTAGATAAACTAAGGGCTAGATAATTATTTTACAAATTCAATTGTAAATGTAGCGTCAGAATCAAGATAGCTAAATGCTTTATCTTTTACTCTAAATCTTAAAGTATCTTTTATATATTGGTTGTTTTCTAAATTAGTTGGAACTTCGTAAGTATCTCCAGGTATTTCTTTTTTAGAATAATCAGAAATAAAGCTAAATCCACCTTTAGCATCATTATATACTTTTGAATAATTACTTAAATTCTTAGAATCCATTTTTACAAATTTATTATTATCGTATTTAAATACCCAAGCGTCAGTTTCACTAATTTTGCGAGTTGTTCCTGTGTTTTTATTTAAATCTTTAAAGAATAAACCTGTGAAAGCAAACTCATAAGGATTTGTTAATAAATTACTTACATTTAAACTACCGCCACCATTAAACTTAATTTCTGCTTCTGCAGATTTTATTAAGAATTTAGGGTCTAAATTAGGCTTAGTGCCATCGTATTTTGGATAACCAATTTTAACTAAAATTTTACCAAATTCTTTTGCACTAAACTTGCTATCATCATAGGTGCTTAGTTTAGCACTTGGGTCAATTAAACTTAAAGCATTGTCAAATCCACTATTTAATCCAGTTACCTTAAATCCACCTTTTGTTCCACTTGTAGCTGTTACGCCTAAAGTTTCTGAATCAGCTTTAATAATTACTTTATTTACATTTGGTGTTGGGTCATACCCTAAATTAATATTAATAGTTGCGTCATCATTAGCAAATTTTTTATAAAAATAATTATTAGTATTTTTATTAGCTACTTGCAATGGTAATGCCAATCTTTCAGAGTCATTATCACTAAATGGAACATAATTAGTAAAGCTTGTATTTGTTAAATAAGGTCTAATAGCCATATTCGTATTATCAATTTGTAAGCCTAGTGTCTCATCTGCTATAAAATTAACAGTAAGTTCATTACCTGGAGTTTGGCAGTTAATTTTACCATCTGAATTAATCTTATTAGCATTAGTAATATCTACAGCAACATTAGAATTTACGCATAAATCTTGCTCTAAATCTCCTATAGTAAATTTATTTTCAGAGAATGCTATTTGAGCGTCTGTTACTAAAGGAAACACGGTTTTTATATCAAAATTACCATTTGTTTTATTAAAATCAACAAATGTTCTACTAGCAGCTTTTGAGCCAACTTGATTTAATTGAACTGAGTTTTTATCTTCTAAATAGAATTTCTTAACACTACCTTTTGAATCACTTACTTTTAATTCTGCAACACTAATTCCAAATCTATCATCTTTTAAATCCGCAGTGAAAGTTACATTATTGTTTGGATATTTTTTATCTTCTTTACCTGCTTTTTTATCAAATGTATCAAGTGTGCCTACTTTATAAGTAATGCTATCTGGTCTAATTGAGAATGTATTTGAACTTCTATCGCCTAATACTGAACATTCTTCAAAAGTGCTATCGTATTCTGCAATTTCGTATCTAAATTGATAATTTTGATTTACAGCTAATTTATCTTTTAAATGTAAAACCATTTTGTTATCAATTGGATAATAACCTTTACATTCTGTAGTTGATTTTGAAAGTTTTTGAGTTCCGTTATAAATATCTGCATTTAACTCATCAGAACCATTATAAAACTTAATGTATTGTTTATAAAGAACTTTAACATCTGGTTTTGTAAAGCCTAAATATATATCTTGACTACTTGTTCTTGTATAAATCTTATCAGCTACCTTTGTATTTGAAGCAATTTTATTATTTTCTAATATTTTAGTAGCATCAATATTATTATAAGCTGTTCCAAAATTAATACCATTTGGCATTTCGCTATGACCTAAGATAATTTCTACACTACCCTTTGGAGCACCTTTTACAATATCAACACCTGAAGCTTGAAACATTGGTCTTCTAAATTTTCTTGTTTTTTCTTGAATTTTGCAAGCACCACTTGATGGACATACTTCTTCTCTATTTGTTTCGGTAATTTCTTCTACAATTTCTAAAGGTTTAAATGTGAATTTATAAACATTACCTTTTAATAAATCATTATCATCAATTTTAGCTAGTTTTTTGAACGTATCTTTTGTAAATTTTAGTCCAAAACCAGTTATGTTTTCTTTCTGAACTAATTCATATTCAGAATTAACCGAAATCTTTTCTTCTTTAGAATCTACTGCACCATTCGCATCTGCCATTCTTTGCTTTGTTAATTCAAAACTTGTTAAATAATATTTAACTGAAATATTATTTGCTTTTCTATCTTCAGCGTTAAATGGAGTTTTACTATTATTTAAAGCAATATATACATCATCTAAATTAGTAACTTTTAAAGGTTTGCTATCTTTTTTATCAGTTTGATTTGCTTCATTTGTTATTTGATAATAATTAGCATCAGGGATAAATTTAACAGCTAGATTTGATACTTGTGTAGTTACAACAGACCCTTTTCCTTGAGAATTATATTGTTTGTTAGTTACAAATGAAGGTCTAACATTTACACTGAAATTATAAGTATCATCATCTCCTAAAACAATACCTTTTCTAGTAGTGTTATTTTTGTGAATACTAAACACATAATTTTTTCTTACAATCTCTTTAGCATCATCTTTTCTAAAATCTTCTTGATTTAAATAATCAAAATAATTAGCTCTTGAATATTGTGATGAATAATGCTCTAAATCATAATTATAGCACTTACTAACACCACCGGCATAATCATTCACACGATTGCCATTTTTATTATCATTATAATCTGATAGCAAATCACCATAATCAAAAGGTTTAATTTTTGAATTCTTTAAAATTATAGCTTCTAAAGCTCTGTCTTTAGCAAAAGTATTAGGATTATTGTTTAATTCTAAATATTTATTATAAACATCACAAACACCTAATACTACAGAGTTATTATAATTTTCATTAACAAAAATTAATTTATTAACGTCCCAAGAAGCAATACTATAAGTTGTTAAACTAACATTTGATAAACTAGAACAACCTTTCATTCCTTGAATATCACCTGCATTTGTTTTATCACCAACAACATTTGAAAAGTTTCTATATACCCAACCATTGCTACCTGCAAACTCATTTTGGTCTAATAAATACACTAAATATTGACTATTAATAACAGTTGGACTACTTGAAACTATAACTCTACCTGTTGTATTTGCATGAAATTCTTTATAATATTCTTCTATAAACTTTTTCTTATCATTACCATCTAAATCTGATTTTAACTTAACATTAGTTGAAAATGTTTTACTAGATGAAAAATTTTGAACTTCAGGTGTTCTAAAACCAACTGCAGCATAATATGGGTCGTAATCAATATCATCTAAGCCTTTTTGAGAATTATTTATATAATTCAATTCTGCTTCAAAAACTTTTTTACATACTTCTTTGTCTGTATTTTTAATTTCATTTAATTTCTTTTTAATAACATTATCTCTATAGCTATTAACAAATTTTGTAGCTTCTTCATAAGGTGTATATTTAACAGCCATTTTATAAGCTGAATACATTCTAGCATCAAAATAGCTAACTCCACATTGTCTTAATGCTTCATATCTAACCTTTTCTGGGTTTTTAACAACATCGCCTTTTTGAGTTAAGATATTTATTAAATGGAAATAACTCGAATTTTCAGACAAAATTTTGTAAGTATCATCACTTATATCTGGGTTTGCAAAACATTGAACATAAAATTTATCGTTCATCTTTCTTAGCTTAGCACAATCGTTTAAGCCATCAACACTTCTGTTGCCAGGCACAGAATTAATACATTTATTTAAGTGATTACTATGCTGATTTGCATTATCAGTATCCACTATACCTATTTGTAATTCCACTCTATTCTCTGCATTTGCATAAGAAAAAGCCGATAATAATACTAATGAAAACACAATTTTCCTATTCATATTATTCTCCTTAAAAAATTAAAGTTCTAAATTATAATTTTTTTTATTAAATAATTATTGCACTTATGTGCATTTTTGAATATTTTTACTTACTTTTAGGTCTAAATACCTTTGGTGCATTTTCGCTCTCATTTATATAACTTGCATTCATTAAGTCTAGGCAATATGGTATCGCAGGAAAAATAGGCTCTATACATTCACGAATTGCTTTTGGCTTACCTGGAAGATTAATTATTAGAGTTTTACCCCTTGTCCCTGCTAATTGACGGCTTAGGATTGCTGTTGGGACAATCTTAAGTGAGCTTGCACGCATTAATTCTCCAAAGCCTGGTAATTCACGCTCGATTGCTTTTTTTGTTGCTTCTGGTGTAACATCTCTTAAAGCTGGTCCTGTTCCACCTGTGGTAAATACCAAATCGCATTCAAATTCATCAGCCATTTTAATAATCTCATTTGTAATTAGTTCTTCTTCATCAGGGATTAATGAGTATTTAAAATCAATTTCATTTAATAAATATTCTTGCATAATTTTTCTAATCTCTGCTCCACTAATATCTTCATAAACTCCTGCACTTGCTCTATCTGAACTCGTAATTATCCCTATTTTTATAATATCCATTTTTATCCTTTAAAAAATATTTCTTTATTTAAAAGCAATTCATTTGCTGTATTTTTAATCTCTTCTTCATAAGCTTTTAAATATTCTTTACATTCTTCTTCTAAAGATGATATTTCAAATTCCACATAAAATTTGCTTAATTCTTGTATTTTATCTCTATCTTTAGAAAAATTATTGTAATTTTCGCCTAAAAATAATTCATTTGCTAACATTCCTGATAAAAGAATTTTGATTTCGTTTTTTATTTCTGAAAATGATTTTATATGCTCGTTTGGATAAAAATACTCAAATGTAAATAAATTAGCATAAATTAAATTCGCATCACAAATCTTTGCCATAGTGATTTTACCTGCTTGATAAATAGCTTGAATATATTGCTCGTTTTCGCTTAATTCTAAATCTTCGCTAATGCCGTGTTTTATCACTAAAATTTCATTTATTATTTCTCTTTCGCTTAATCTATCTCTTAGTAACAATTCATTTTCTAAGCTTTTAAAAGAAGCTCCACTAAAACCTTTTGAAATATAAGCTAAATAATCTAAATTAAAATCAGAACTTATTAAATCTTTTTTAATAAGTTGTTTAAAGAATTCTATTCTGTCGCTATAATTTGGTAAGGTAAAATGAATTTTTTTATCAAATCTTCTAAGTAAAGCTATATCTAAAACATCAGCTCTATTTGTAGCAGCAATTACTAAGACATTTTTAAGCTCTGCAAAGCCGTCTATTTGAGTTAGCAATTCATTAAGTGTATTTTCACTATCGTTTGCTAAAGCATTTCCACGCTGCTTTCCAAGTGCGTCAATTTCATCAATAAACACTATACAAGGTGCTAATTTTTTAGCATTTGCAAACAATTCTCTAACCCTTTTTGCTCCAAGACCTACAAAAATTTCATTAAAGCTACTTGCGCTTTGGTATAAAAAATTAACCCCACACTCATTTGCTAAAGCTCTTGCTAACATAGTCTTACCTACTCCACTAGCACCTGTTAATAAAACTCCTTTTATTAAACAAGGATTGTTGGTTTTAAAAATAGAGCTTAATTTTCTTAATTCTTCTTTGGCTTTAAACTGACCTATAACATCATTAAAATTACTATCTGTTTTGATAACAAATCTAAATTCAGGCTTTAAGACATTATTAATTGGATGATTTGATATGCCTTGTTTTGTGCTAAGATTTCTTAAGTATATTAGATAATAAATAAAAATTATTATCATAATAAAAACTAAAATTATTGAATAATCAAATTCTGTTTTATTTTCTACGCTTTTGAATTTTAAGATTTTTTTGATTATTTCTTCATCAGCTAGAATTTTATAATCTTTATCATTTATTGAAAAATAAAGCATATTTTCATAAATGTAAGCATTTGAAATATTTTTTAATTCTAATGATGAAAACTCGTTTAAAGATATATTTTGCTCTTTTTTACTTAGCGAAAATATTCCTAAAGCTATAATTGCAAGAATTATGCAAGCGATTATTATTTTGATATTTTTAGTAAATGGCTTTATTTTTGTCAATTTCTACCTCGTAATCTTTAATATTTATCCAAGTTTTTAATAAGTCTTTATCTGATTTGATTTTAATTAAATTAAAATATTGGTCGTATCCTTGATAATAGCCGTCTTTAAACTGCTCTACTAATACTATTAAATCTTTTTGATTTTTTCTAAATTCATAATTTTTTAATCTAGTAATTTCTTTAATCTCGTTTAATCTTTGCTTTGAGATATTTTTATCAACTTCGCCTAAAGTCTTTGCTAATTCTACGCTTTTTGTCCCGTCTCTTTTAGAATACACAAAAGCGTGAAGATGAGTTATTGGAAATTTCTTAAAATTATCAATAGCATCAGCCCATATTTCATCACTCTCACCTGGATGACCTACTATATAATCAGTGCCTAAGGCATAGCCTTTATTAGCTAAATATTCAAATAATTCTAAGTCTTTATAAGCTTTATTTCTTCTTTGCATTAGTTTTAGCATTTTTTCATTTGTGTGTTGTAAGGCTATGTGAAGATGTTTTTCAATAAAATCTTCGTCTAATAATTCTTTAAACTCATCATCAATTTGAACCGGCTCAATGCTACCTAAACGAACTCTTTTAATCCCATTTATTTTGCTAATTTCTTTAAGCAATTTTGCTAAAGATAGATTTAAATCTTTTCCGTAACTACCTATATTTGTGCCTGTTAAAACTACTTCTTTATAACCATTATTAGCTAGGGTTTTTATCTGATTTATAATTTGCTCTAATTTTAAGCTTCTAGCCCCGCCCCTTACACTAGGAATAATACAATAAGAACAAGCAAAATCGCAGCCTTCTTGGATTTTAACAAATGCTTTTGTGTGGTTTTCGTAATTGCTTACTATTTTTTCATCTATGAAATTTAAATTTCCTAAATCAAATTCCTTTGGATTTAGTATAAACTTATTTATATTTGATTTTAAAGACGCACCCATTACACCATCAACTATTTTGCTATCATATAAGCTTTTGCCAATACTTGCTGCAGCACAACCTGTTAAGATGAACTTAGTATTTGGATTATGATTTTTAATATGTCTTATATATTGCTTTAAGCCTAAATCAGCTTGATTAGTAACCGTGCAAGAATTAATTACTATCATATCAGCTTGCAATTCATCATTTATTATTTCATTATCTTTTATATAGCTTTTGATTAGTTCGCTATCGTAAATATTGGTTCTACAACCAAAAGTTTTAATATATATTTTCATTATTATCCTTTAAAAATGGCTGATTATTTCTTTTATCCATATAAATAGTTTGTGATGGGAAAGCTAATTTTATATCATCACTTGCTTTTAATCTTTTAATAATTTCTTCACTTACTATTGAACGCATTTTAAGAGCTTCTCTTGAATTTGTCATATACCAAATAGATATTTTAATCCCGTATTGCTCTAGCATTACGAATAGTTTTGGGTCTGTTCCTGAATTTTTCATTTGATAATGATTTCTCATTTTTTGAATTGCTTTTTTTGCACTATCGCTGAATGCTTGAGTATGAGAACTAGCTGATTCTAAAATTATTTGTTTTGCCTTTTCAAGATTGCTTGAAAAATCTATTACTATATCTATTCCATCCCAAACGGTTTTCATATAAGAATAATTATAATTTGATATTAATTCTGTGAAAATATAGTGATTTGGTATGTAAATAATTCTTCCAGCACGACGATTTGTCAAAAAAGTAGTATATGTAACATCTTCGTATATAGTCATCTTAAGTAAAGAAATATCAATAATATCTCCTACATAAGTAACTCCATTTTTACTAACCTTTACCCTATCACCTACATGAAAGCCACCACCAAATTGTAAAGTGGCCCAACCAAGTAAGCTCATAAACATATCTTTCATAGCAATAGCAAGACCAGCTGATGCAAATCCTAATACGCTTACTAAATAGCTTATATTTTCAACAAAATAAAATATAGAAAACATAGAAACAATAATAAAAGTAAAAATATTTAAAATCTTAAAAGAAGTATAAACTTTATCTTTATCATCAACATATTTTCTAAGCATCAAACCTAATAAATACCTAGCAATAAATATGCAAATAATAATTGCTATAAAAAATATAGCACTATCATATTGCTTTTTTATATCGTTATTTATAAGCTTAATTGTGTTATTTGCCTTAACTTTAAATATCTCAAAAGCATTTGTGATATTTTCTAAAGCGCTTTTATAATCATTTAATTCTTTTATAGAATATACTAATTCTTGACTTAAATTCTCACTTGGCTCAATGTCATATAGTTCTTGTAAAAGCTTTGTTTTCTTATCTATTTTAGATACTAATGTAGTAAAATCTTTTAATTTTATTTCATATTCTTTTTTCTCATTAGCTAATTCTTTACGCTCTGATAAACCTTCAATAACTAAATAAATATTTGAAATCTTTTTATATTCAGTAGGCTCACTTGGTAGATTTAAATACTTTACTACGCTGTAGCTTTCATAATCTTTTAATACACTTAGTTTATCTTCAAGTGATTTTATGGTATTTTCTAATTGTTCTTTTTGAGTTTTTTTAGCTTTTAATAAATTTTCATTTGCTTCTTTTAATTCATTTTTTAATCTTAAATATTCTTGATAATTTTTATAATTTTTTATAGTGATATTGTCTTTTAATTCATTATTTATAATATGCAATTTTTCTTTGACAGAATACACGCCCTCAAGGTTTTTTGTAAATTCTTCTGTATTTTCTGCATAAATAAAAGTTACAAAAACAAAAAAAGCTAATAAAAATCTCATTCAAATTCCCTTAAAACTTTTAATATTTCATCTTTTGAAATATCATTTTTAATAATGCTTAAATCTTCTTTGCTAGGTAAAATAAAGTTGATTTTTCCACTTAGAGTTTTTTTATCTTGGAAAAATCCTTCATAGAATTTAGAAGATGAATTGATTTTATAAAATGTAGGTAGATTAAAATTCTTTAAAGTATTTAAAATACTTATTTCAAATTCTTTTGAAATTAAACCTAAGTTACAAGCCAATTTATTAGCCATAACCATACCAATAGCAACAGCTTCTCCGTGTAAATAGCCTTTATAATTCGTCTCATTTTCTATAACATGAGCAAAAGTATGACCATAATTTAGTTTCATTCTAAGATTATCTTCAAACTCATCATTTATTACCACATTTGCTTTAATTTTTATTGATTTTTCTACAAATTCTAAGATATTATCAAAAATATCATCAAAACTTAATTTACTTAATTTGTTATAAAAATCCAAATCAAAACAAACAGCCATTTTAATAACTTCAGCCATAGCAGCACTTAATTCAGCCTTTTTTAAAGTCTTAAAATAATTTGTGAAAATATAAACAGCACTAGGTTGCTTGAATGTGCCTATTAGATTTTTACCATAAGCATTGTTTATGCCTGTTTTACCACCTACTGCTGCATCAACACTAGCAAGTAAGGTTGTAGCTATATTTATATGTTTTATTCCACGCTTATAAATACTAGCTACAAAGCCACCAATATCGCTAATTACCCCGCCGCCAAGATTAATTAGCAAATCACTTCTACTAATTTCAGCCTTAAATAATTCTTCTAAAATATAATTAACGCTTTCTTGATTTTTGTATTCTTCTCCATCTGGTATAACTATTATCGCTTTTGGTTGTTTTCCTATTTTTTGTAAAACATCATTTAAGTATAGTTTTTCTAAAGTTGTATTAGTTAAAATTACATAATCTTTATTTATTTTTAATTCTTCATCTATATAAACTTTATATGCTTTATCTTTTAAATCAATATCTATTACCATAACCTCACCTTATTACATCATAATTTTTTGGAATACTATATTTAAAAATATCATCATTTATTTTTAAATTAATTTTTGAATTTATAAAATCTATGCTTACTTGATTATCTAATTCATCTTTATAACTTATATTTGTTAAAAGATTATTAAGCACTTTTACATAATAAATTATATTATCATACTTAGCTTTATAGATTACAAAATCTTCTTTTTTTTCATATAAAGAAACATTTTTTAAAATATTTGCTAAATCAATTTGTTCTTTACTAATAATTACTTGTTCTAAGTCATAATCAATTATTACAACTTCATTTTTAGTAATATAAACTTTTTTTTCATCAGGGTTTAAGTATTGCCATAAACTTTTTTCATTTTGATAATAAAATTTACCTTCATATATTAAAGTTTTATTACTCAAATCAACTACTTTTTGAATAAAATCAGCTTCAAAACTATTGTAATTTATATTATCAATTTTAAATGCAAAAGCAAAAATTCCACAAATACAAAGCAAAAAGATTTTTTTAATAATCATTTAAATACCTTTTAAATATCCTTTTATTTATTTTAACAAATATAATTATATTCAAAAATCAAAACCAAGAGGTAAATTTAAATGTTTAAAAGTATAGCAAAATGTATATTTGGAACTCGTAATGATAGACTTCTTAAAGCCTACAAAAAAAGAGTATTAAAAATAAATTCTTTAGAAGAAAAATATCAAAAATTAAATGACGAAGAAATTAAAAGCGAATTTCAAAACCTACAAAATAAAGTGCTTGAAGACAATAATAATTTAGATTTAGTTTTAGAAGATGTATTTGCAATAGTAAGAGAAGTTAGCAAAAGAACGCTTGGAATGAGACATTATGATGTGCAATTAATAGGTGGTATGGTTTTAAATGATAAAAGCATAGCAGAAATGAAAACAGGGGAAGGAAAAACCTTAGTAGCAACCTTACCTGTGGTATTAAACGCAATGACAAAAAAAGGCGTTCATGTAGTAACAACAAATGATTATCTAGCAGCAAGAGATGCTAATGAGATGAGTGCTATATATAATTTTCTTGGTTTTAGTGTTGGTATTTTAGTAGGAAACGACCATAGAAATAGAAAAGCTGTTTATGCGTGTGATATTGTTTATGGGACTAATAGTGAATTTGGTTTTGATTATTTAAGAGATAATATGTGCTTTGATGCTGAAGATAAAGTTCAAAGGGGACATTATTTTGTAATAGTTGATGAAGTTGATAGTATTTTAATAGATGAAGCTAGAACTCCATTAATAATTTCAGGGCCAACCAATAGAACATTAGATGGCTATATAAGAGCTAATGAAGTAGCTAAGCAAATGGTTCGCGGAGTTGCACCAGATGATCCTAAAGAAAAACCTAGTGGAGATTTTATAGCAGATGAGAAAAATAGAACTATTTTAATTACAGAGCAAGGAATTTCAAAAGCAGAGAAACTATTTGGAGTTGATAATTTATATAGTCTTGATAATGCTATTTTAGCTCATCAATTAGACCAAGCTTTAAAGGCTAATAATTTATTTTTAAAAGATACTCATTATGTTGTTAAAGATGGCGAAGTAATGATTGTAGATGAATTCACAGGTCGTATTAGCGAAGGAAGACGCTTTAGCGAAGGCTTACATCAAGCACTTGAAGCTAAAGAAGGAGTTAAAATCCAAGAAGAAAGTCAAACTTTAGCAGATATTACCTACCAAAATTACTTTAGAATGTATGAAAAACTTGCTGGTATGACAGGAACAGCCCAAACTGAAGCAACTGAGTTTTCTCAAATATACAACCTTGATGTAATTACAATCCCAACTAATGTGCCTGTAATTAGAAAAGATTTAGATGATTTAATTTATAAAACTCAAGATGAGAAATTTAAAGCTGTAGTTGATGAAATAAAAAAAGCTAACGCAAAAGGACAACCTGTATTAGTTGGAACTGCAAGTATTGAAAAAAGCGAGCTTTTACACGAGTATTTAAAAAAGGCAAAAATAGCTCACAATGTATTAAATGCTAAAAATCACGCTCACGAAGCAGAAATTATTAAAGATGCAGGTAAAAAAGGAGCAGTTACTATTGCAACTAATATGGCTGGTCGTGGTGTTGATATAAAAATTACTGATGAAATTAGAGAATTAGGTGGCTTATATATAATAGGAACTGAAAGACACGAAAGCCGTAGAATTGATAATCAATTGCGTGGTCGTGCTGGAAGACAAGGTGATCCTGGTGTTAGTAGATTTTATTTAAGTCTTGAAGATAATTTATTAAGAATTTTTGGTGGAGATAAGCTAAAAGCAATTTTTACTAGATTAAAAATCGCTGAAGGTGAAAGCATAGAAAGCTCACTTGTAACTCGTGCAGTAGCAAGTGCTCAAAAAAAGGTAGAAAATCTTCATTTTGAAAGTAGAAAACATATACTTGAATATGATGATGTAGCAAACGAACAAAGAAAAACTATATATAAATATAGAAATGAATTGCTAGATACAAATTATGATATTGAGACAAAAGTTGAGCAAAACATAGCTGAATATGTGGATTATTTAATTCATAACTTAAATGATTTAAGTGCTGAAAATTTAGTAGAATTATTCAAAAATGAAATTAATTTAGAGCTAGATTTAGAATTATTAAAAACTTTAAACACAGAAGAAAGCAGAAGTGTTATTGTTGATGCAATAACTACTATGTTAAAAGTTAAATTTAGCATAGTTCCTGATAGTGAAAAGGAAAGAATTGAAAAATTATTATATCTACAAGTTTTAGATGGTGCTTGGAGAGAGCATTTGTATCAAATGGATATTTTAAAAACAGGTATTGGTCTTCGTGGATATAATCAAAAAGACCCATTAGTAGAATATAAAAGAGAAAGTTATAATTTATTTATGGAGCTAGTTGAAAGAATTAAAAGTGAAAGTATAAAAGTATTACTAATAATTCAACTAAGAATGCCTGAAACTAATGAAGAAATTCAAGAAATTGAAAAACCTATCAAAAAGCAATCAAGAAATGAACCTTGTGCTTGTGGTAGTGGTAAGAAGTATAAAGATTGTTGTGGCAAAAGTGGGCCACAAAAAGGCGTATTTGCTTGAAATTCTTTATAATTAATCTTGAGCAAGATATAGAAAAAAGACAAAAAATAACAGCCCTTTGCGAAAGCTTAGGGCTTAATTATGAAATAATTAAAGCTGTATATGGCAAAGCGTTGAGTGAAGATGAAATAAAAAACAACGTAGCTTCAGTTGAAATTCAATTAAAATATCTTAGAAAACCATTAAATTTAGGCGAAATAGGCTGTGCTATGAGCCATAGATTATGTTATCAAAAAATTATAGAACAAAATCTAGAAGACGCAATTATTTTAGAAGATGATGCAATATTTGATGAAAATTTATTAGAATTTTTAAAATATAAAAATGAATTTCCAAAAAATACTGATTTAATATTATTAGGACATTATTGGCAACAATATAGAGATGATGGTTATATTATCAATACACCTTATTCTTTAAAATTTAATCATAAAATAAAAAACTGGAATATAAGAAAGATAATTGGAAGAGGCAACGGAACTCATGGATATTATATAACAAAAAAAGGAGCTGAAAAATTATTCAACGAAACAAAAAAAATATATATGGCCGCAGATCATTACACATCTAATACATTATTATTTAATACTTATGCTGTGTATCCGATATTAATTAATGTAGATATTAATTTTCAAAGCTCAATAAATGAAAATGCTAATTTGAAAAGACGTTCTAAATTTGGCAAAATTATCAAAACAATCAAACAAAAAATTATATATTTTATCCCGTCTTTAAAAAAGCCAAGAGATTATGTTTAGCTTAATTGCTAAACATAAAATCAATTTCCATTAATTCACATCTTCCATTATTGCAAGTATTTGCATTATTTGGATTTAAGAAATTACCATTACCCCTTCTAAAACTACCATCTCCAGTGCAATCAAACTGATTTAAGTATTCTCCTAATACATTATCTCTATTTCCAACTAAACCAATTAAAGCTAATGCCTCTATTTGATATCTTCCATTTGCCGTAACAGAAAGCTCTAAGCTTCTTAAATTATTAGCAGGTCTTACTAATTCTAAATATTCTTCTTCGCTTATATTTTCATTATTTGTTGGAATTACCACAACCCCGTGATTTGTAATAACTATAGGAATAGCGTGAGCTCTACCATTACTAAGGCTTACTAAAGCTATATATAAAGAACCAGCAGGAGAGCGGGTAAGTCTTATTAATTCTCTACCAATATCATCTCCAGTATAAACTGAACTTAAACTCCAATCAAATCTTGGCAATATATTTCTAGTTAAAGCCCAAATCGCCCTAACTCCTCTATGATAAATTGGCTCTCCGAATACCAACTCATTTCCCCAAAAGTTAAAAGCTCCTTGCATTAGATTATATAATGCTGGATTTCTTCTTTGAAAAGACACAAAAGGACTTCTATGCTCGCTATAATCAAATAAATAACCCTGATTATTATTTTCTAGTTCAGGATTATATGGATATACTTGAGTTAATAAAGATACTATTTCAAAAGTTTGTAGCATACAAATTCCACAAATTCCACTAGCATCATTACTACTATCACTTGTTCTTGTTATCGCATAAAGTCTTCTTATCCAATTATCATCTAAAACATTAAAATTAGCTAAGTTAAAGAAATTTAAATCTCTTTTTACTCTTCTTTCATTTCCACATTTGTGCGAATTAAATCCCGCATTTCTATAATTAAAATTCCATAAATCATACACACTACTATCAAAGAAAAATTGAGTATTCTTTAAAGAACTTCCCGCAAGATTAATTTTATAATAATCTTTTGTAACAACAAATAATCTTCCTAAATCACTGCCCCTTGCAACTTCTAAAATATTATTTTTATTATCCACTATAAAAGAACCATCAAATAGATTTAAATTCCAATAAAAATCATTCTCTCTATCTTCAAAATTACATTTCTCAAATCTTAAATAACTAGCATTTAAATTAGATAAATTGGTCTTTAAACATTCAAAATTACCATTGTTATATAAAGCAATTTTACCTGAACTAAAATCATAATAAAAATTAGTTGGATTATTTTTATTTGCATTATTTTTACCCAAATAATACTTAGTTCTAACTCCACTTGTTCTATTTTCTACATAAAAATATATTGGTGTTTTTAAAGCATAATTTACAGGTGGTGCAATAGCTTCAAGCCATTCTTTCATAACGCCTTCAAAAATTTTTATTTTATTACCAAAATTATTTTTAGTAGCCACTAATAAAAAGTTTTTTTCTGTAATTTTCATATTTGAAAATGCTTTTAAGCTAAAAGCATCATTATTAATATCAAACCATTGAGATTTATCGTTTAATACACAAGGGCGAAGTTCTACATAATCACTCCCCATCTTGCCATTTTTCATTCTATCCCCAAGCGACGCACAAACCCAGCTATCATTATATCTAAAAGCAAGTCTTTTATATACATCATATCTTGTGATACTTGAGTTCTTACAATCTTGCATACCTACTAGCAATCTTCCATCAGCTAACTTAGGGCTAAGACAAAATAATTTTCCATCGTGTGATTGAACAAATAGTCTTGAATCTTGAATTTTATCAGCCTTATGTTGAGTAATAGAATCAGCAAAAAGTATTATATTTAATAAAAATACAACTAATATTTTCTTCATATTTTCTCCTTTTTTATATCATATAATAAAAATTATTATTAAGGAAAGCAAATGTTAGTTAAATACGATAGTTTTTATCCTAATTTAAATAAATCAGTTTTTGTAGCAAATGGAGCTAAAATCATTGGAGATACTACAATTGATGAATATTCATCAATATGGTTTAATGCAGTTATTCGTGCAGATGTAGCTAATATAAAAATAGGAAAATACACAAATATCCAAGATAATTCTACAATTCATGTAGCAAGAGCTTTATATGATGAACTAGGAGTTGAGATTAGCCCTAAAACACCTTGTATAATAAAAGATTATGTAACTATAGGGCATAACTCTATAATCCACGCTTGCACGATAAATTCCAATGTATTAGTAGGAATGGGAAGTGTGATTATGGATGGGGCGGTTATTAATGAAAACTCAATAATAGGTGCAAATTCATTAGTAACTAAAAATAAAGTTTTTCCACCAAATTCATTAATTCAAGGAAGTCCTGCAAAAGTTGTTAGAGAATTAAGCAATGAAGAAATAAAAGCTATTAAAAACCAAGCTTTAGAATATGCAGAAGTTAGCAAAAAATATCTGGAAAATTCTTAAAATTAAATTCCTTAAATTTTTAAGGAATTTAAATATTTTTTCATTTTATTTGCAAAAATACTTGCAAACTCTGGTTTTTTATCAAAATATAAAGCAGGTTCAATACATTCAATTTCATTTATATAAAACCTATCAGCCAAAAATATATCACACCTTGCATAAAAGCTATCTTTTGGAATATATTTGCTAGCTAAAGATATAAGCTCATCACTTGGATTAAAATCATCTATTTTTACACCATAATTATAGTTTGCTCTAAAATCATTATTTTTAGTTCTTAAAATACTATATTGATATGCCCCTTCAAAAAATACCAAACAAGCTTCGCTATCGTGATTAATGTATTCTTGAATTAAGGCTTTATCTTTATAAAATTGTAAATTAATATCATCATTAAACCTTGCTACACCATTTCCGCTTTGACCTATTAAGGGTTTTATGATTTGATTTGGTTTTAATTTTATATCTTTAATATCTACAATATTAGATTTTACAGCGTCTTTTATATCTAGTAAATATGATTTATCTAAGTTTTTTCTAATTAATTTTGTATTATTTATCAAAATAATATTATTTAACTCACAAAAATCTAAAAATCTCAAAAACTCATCTACTTTAAGAGAATAATCCCAAACACCAAGTGGCAAAATAACACAATCTTTTAAATTCTCATACTCTTGCCACACAAAAAACTCACACTCAAAACCCAAGCTCAAAAACTCATTTTTAAGTATTCTAAGACCTATAGAGCCCTCTTTATAAATATCTTGCATTGCTATATAAATTTTCATTTTGTTCCTAAAAGTGATATTAAAGGCTTATTTTCATCAGCTAAAACATTTACATTTACATCATATAAATCTTTTAACATTTGCTTTGTGATAATGTCATTTGCTAAACCTTTTTGATAAACTAAATTTTTATGTAAAACTATAAGCTCATCGCAAAACCTTGAAGCTAAATTTAAATCGTGCAAAACAACAATACTAATTAAGTTTTTAGTATAAGTTTGCTCCTTTAAAGCTTCAAGCAATAAGCATTGATAATGCAAATCTAAAGCACTCACAGGCTCATCAAGTAATAATACTTTTGGCTCTTTTGCTAACACTTGAGCAAAACTTATCATCTGCCTTTGTCCGCCTGAAAGTGCGTTTATATTTTTATTAGCTAAATGATTAATATTTAAACCTTTCATTATATTCAATGCAAATTCTAATTCTTCATCTTTTATAAAAAGCCCTAATTTTTTTAATTTTCCAAGCAAAACTACTTCTAAAGCACTAAGATTTGCATTAGAATTAAAATCTTGCAACATATAAGCAATATTGTTTTGCCAAGATTTATAAGTTTTTTTATTTAAAATAAAATCATCTAAACTAATTTTTCCATCTGCTTTTACTCTGCCAAAAATAGCATCTAAAAGCGAACTTTTACCAGCGCCATTTGCACCTATTATTGCATATATTTTTCCATTTTCAAATTCTAAATTGATTTTATCTAATATTAAATTATTAGCTCTTTTAACATTTACATCTTTTAAGATTAGCATACCCTTCTCCTACTATAAACTATAAAAAAGAAAAATGGCACTCCAACAAAAGAAGTAACAATTCCAATAGGAAATAAAGTCCCTATTACTATAATCTTTGAAATCACAGAAGAAAAACTTAAAAATACAGCACCAATTAACATAGATGTAAGCATATAAAATCTTTGGTCTTCTCCTACGAGCATTCTAGCTATATAAGGAGATACAAGCCCAATAAATCCAATAACTCCTACAAAAGAAATAGCCGTTGCGCTCATAATTGATACAATTAGCAATGCTTTAAATCTAAGATAAGATAAATTAACGCCCAAAACTTCAGCCCTATTTTCACCTAATCTAAAAGCACACAACGCCCAACTATCCTTTATAAGTAAAATAACACAAATAATCGTAACCACTCCAACTATAATTACATTAGTCCAATTTGATTTTTGAAGTGAGCCAAAAAGCCAAAAAACAATTTGTTGAGAAATTTCAGGCGCACTTATGTATTGAACTAAGGATAATAATGATTGAAATAAAAATAAAAGCGCAATACCTACTAAAATTAACATTTCAGAACTAAAAGCTCTTGATTTTGCAAACAAAAACAAAACACTAGAACAAACCATAGTCATAGTAAATGCACCAAGTGGAACAGCAAAATAAAGACTAATTCCTGCAAATCCAAATGCAATCACAAGTGAAGCTCCAAAACCAGCCGCAGCAGCTAGTCCTAAAGTATATGGACTTGCCATAGGATTGTTAAGTAAAGTTTGAATTAATGCTCCACCATAACCTAAAGCAGCACCCACAACTAAAGCCATAACAGCCATAGGCAATCTTAATGAATGTGTGATTATATACGATGTATTATCAACTTCAATATCAATAAAAAACGCTTTTAAAATTGATTTTACAACTTCAATAGGACTTATCATAGATGGACCTACAGCTATATCACACACAAAACCCAAAATACCCAAAAATATAAAAAATACAATAATTACAATTTTTTTTCGCTCATATTTTCTATGAGCGATTATTTCTTTACTTAAATTCATCTTTTATCACTTAGCTTGGATACCAAAAGAACCTGTTGGAATTATCGGAAGATATTTTTTGTGATAATCAATATAAGTTTTAATAGGGTCTATATCTTTGAATAAATCAGGATATAAAGCTTTAGCAATAAATTGCACCATAGAAGCATCAACTAGTGTTCTACTAGCTCCTTGATATACTGCAAAAAGTCTATTATCTTTTATAGCTGGCAAACTATCCCAACCTGCTCTAGTTTTAAAACCATTTAGCCTTTTATTTGCTTCTTCTTCATTAATTCCAATACCCATTACCATAGCTTCTGGATTTTTCTTAAGTTCAGTTTCACGACCAGCAATTATTATTACATCAGGCTTACTTGCTAAAACTTCTTCAGGATGAATTGGCATCCATTTTTCTACAAGTGGTGCTGCTATATTATCCCCACCTGCAAGGTCAATTAAAGCACCCCACATATCTTTACCAAAGGTATAACTATGCTCTTTTGGACCAAGATTTCCAAATTCTATATAAATTTTTGGCTTTTTAAGATTTGCTTTTTTAATTCTTTCTTGCACATCATCAATTATGCCTTTATAAAAACTTATAAGCTCATTTGCTCTTGCTTCGTTATTTGTAATTTTTCCTATAACTTCGGTGCTTCTTATGTGTCTTTCAACACTTTCGCGGTTGTAATCAAGTATTACAATAGGAATATTTGCTTTATTAATTGGTACAAGTTGGTCTTTTATCATCTCATATTGCCAATCAGCTAATACTAATAAATCAGGTTTTAAAGATAATACCTTTTCAACCGAAAATGTACTTAGCTCAACTTCTCCAACATCAGCTATATTATTTAACTCCGGCAAGACTTTAATATAAGCGTCCCAGCTAGCAGGAGTCCAATCAGTCCAAACTTCCTTAGAAAATCCTACTACATTTTTTAAAGCGTCCTTACCACCAACTGCTAAAAAGTCAGTATAGTAAAATCCAAGAACTATTCTTTTAGCAGGTAAATCAACTTTAACTTCTCTATCTAAAACATCTTTAATTACTTCCACTTTAGCATTAGCACCAACACATAAAACACTCGCCAAAACTAAGCTTTTTAATAAGCCTTTAAACATTAGTTCTCCTTAATAATGATAATAAGAACTAATATTTTAAACAAAAAATATTAATAATAATTATTAATTTTAAAATTTTAAATACTTCTTAGTTTTTTAATCTCATCTCTATAAAACGCTGCTTGTTCAAAATCAAGCTCTTTTGCTGCTAGGTGCATTTTTTCTCTTAATTCATTTACTAATTTTGCTCGCTCGTTTGCTGGCATTTTTTCTATTTTTGATTTTTTTATAGAAACATTATCTTCGTTTTGTTTTAAAGTCTTTTCTAATTTTCGCTCAACACTTCTTGGAGTAATTCCGTGCAATTTATTATAAGCTTGTTGCAAGCTTCTTCGCTCACTCGTAATATCTATTGCTTCTTGCATTGATTTTGTGATTTTTTTAGCATATAAAATTACTTTTCCATTGACATTTCTAGCTGCTCTTCCCATTGTTTGAATTAAACTCGTAGTTGAGCGTAAAAAGCCTTCCTTATCAGCGTCTAAAATAGCTATAAGACTAACTTCAGGTAAATCAAGTCCTTCACGAAGCAAGTTAATTCCAATTAGCACATCAAAATCTGCATTTCTAAGACCAATTATTAATTCATTTCGCTCAATTGCATCAATATCTGAATGCATATATTTACATTTTATCCCTAATTCTGTGTAGTATCTTTGCAATTCTTCTGCCATTTTTTTTGTAAGTGTTGTGATTAATACACGCTCATTTCTTGCAATCACCTTTTTAATCTCATCATATAAATGCTCTATTTGGTTTTCGCTATCAATTATGCTAATTTCAGGGTCAAGCAGTCCTGTTGGACGCATAATTTGCTGATAAACACACTCACCACTAAGCTCAAGCTCTAATTCAGCAGGGGTTGCACTCACAAATAAAAAAAAGCAATCTTTATTAATAAATTCATCAAATTGTAATGGTCTATTATCTAAAGCACTTGGCAATCTAAAGCCGTATTCAACTAGCACTTCCTTTCTAGCTCTATCTCCTGCAAACATTCCCCTAAATTGTGGCAAACTAACATGGCTTTCATCTACAATTACTAAAAATGGCTTTTGTTTTATTTTAAAATAATCAAATAAAGTATAAGGAGTTTCTCCTGCATTAAGCCCACTTAAATGTCTTGAATAATTTTCTATTCCTTTAGTCATTCCTGTAGTTTCTAGCATTTCTAAATCAAATTCAACTCGCTGTTCTAAGCGTTGTGCTTCTAATAATTTGCCTTGTTTTTTAAAGTATTCTAATCTTTCATCAAGCTCATTTTTAATATCTTTACAAGCTCTTTTAAGCGTTGGAGTAGCAACTATAAATTGATTTGCAGCATAAAGTGTAAATTTATTTAAATCTTTTATTTTTTTATTATCAAAAGTATTAAAAGTATAAATTTTTTCTAATTCATCATCAAAAAATTCTAAGCGAATTGCATCATCTTCATAATAAGCTGGATAAATATCTATAATATCTCCATTTACACGGAAATTCCCCCTATCAAAAAATGCATCATTTCTACTATATCCCATAGCTACTAAATGAAGTAATAATTCTTTTTGTTTATAGCATTTGCCTATTTCAAAAAATTCTACCATATCAATATATTCAGCAGGATTTCCTAATCCATAATTAGCACTTACACTTGCAATACAAACGCAATCATCGTATGCTAAAAGCGAAGCAGTTGAGCTTAAACGAAGCCTTTCTAAATCATTATTAACCGAGCTATCTTTTTCTATAAATGTATCAGTTCTAGGAATATAAGCTTCAGGTTGATAATAATCATAATAACTTATGAAATACTCCACATGATTATTCGCAAAAAAGCCTTTAAATTCGCTATAAAGCTGAGCGCAAAGTGATTTATTATGGCTCATTATTAAAGTAGGCATTTTAAGTTTATTTATCACATTTGCCATTGTAAAAGTTTTACCCGAGCCTGTAACTCCTAAAAGAGTTTGATATTTTTGTCCGTTTTTTACACCATTTACAATCTTTTCTATTGCTTGTGCTTGATCAGGTGATGGTTTATAATTACTAATTAACTCAAACATTTTAATCCTAAAAAATAATTTTTATTATTATATTAACTATAAATAATTAAAATCACAGCTTTAAAATTTGATTAAGGATAAACAAAATGAGCGATAACATAACAAGCACACTAAGTAATAAAATAGTAGAATTAATGGAAAAATATAAATATTTAGTAAGCGAAAACGAAAGACTTATGAATGAATTAACTCAAGCAAAAGCTAAATGTGAAGCACAATCATATGAAATTAGTAAATTAGAAGAAGAATTATTAAATAAAAATCTAATTGAAGAAGAAACCTTAAAAGCAATAGAGCAAGTGCTTGGAAACAACAACTAAATTTACGATAACCTTAGGAGCTAGGGGCTATAATTTTAATGTTCCATCTAAAGAATTTTTAGCTTATTTAAATGATGATATAAATAAGCTAAAAAACCCTACAAAAAATATAGAAATACCACAATTTATTAATTTATATCTTAAAAAAAGTTACTCACACTTTCAATTAGTGCAAGAATTTGAAAAAATACAAGAAGAAAATTCACAACTTAAAGAAGAGAATTTAAATCTTAAATCAGAATTGCAAAGACAAAAAGAAGATTTAATAAATATTATAAATATTCTTAACAATAAAGGAAAAATAGATGAAAAAAGCATTTAGTATGATAGAAATGATTTTTGCTATTGCTGTTATAGGAATATTAGCAGGAATTGCAATTCCTAAAATGATGGCTAATAAAGACACAGCACATATAGTGCAATTAAAAGAGCAAGTTGAAGCTATTAGAAAAGGTATTGAAGCCTACGCTGGAAATTCTTATGTAGAAAAAGGCTTCAAAGAATATCCTACAAAATTATGCAGTAGTGGTTGTAAGGGTGCTCCTGCTTTTGCTGATGAGGTAGCAAAAGGAATTAATAGAAGAGCTAAAAATTCAGTTGGTTGGGACAACTCTGATGATGATTTATTATTTGTTACAAAACCTAAAGAAAATACAGCAGTATTTTTTAAATACGATGCAAGTGATGGAAGCTTTAAGTGTGATAAAAGCAAGGTCTTAAGCGGTTGGAAAGCAGAAGATTGCTCTATAATAGGAGAATAAGATGAAAAAAGCTATGAGTATGATGGAAATTATATTTGTAATAGTGATTATTGGTATATTAGCTGGCGTTGCTATTCCTAAATTATTTGTAGGTCGTGATGATGCACAAATATTAAAACTAAAAGAAACACTAGCTTTAATTCGTTCAGGTATAGAACAATATAAGCAAAATAGCCTTTATACAGATGGTACTTCAAAATATCCAGATGGCTTATGCTTAGACGCTAAGCGTGATAAAGGCACAACATGCCAAAATAATATGAAAAATAGCAATAGTTTTTTTGCAGCAGTATTAAAAAACCCTGTTACTTTTGGGTCTAAGCAAGGTAGTTGGGATGGTTGGACTAATAGTGTTGTAAATGAAACTTTTATTTATTATGCTGATAATAATAAAAATGGCTATGTATTTGAATACGATAAAAATAAAGGAACTTTTAAATGCCTTAATTCGTATCCAGGTGCAAAAGTTTTACCTTGTAAAAAATTAGGCGAGTAAAATGCTAGTAAATAAAAAAGCCTTTACTATGATAGAACTAATATTTGCGATAGTTATTATCGGGATATTATCGGCTGTAGCTTTACCTAATTTTTTTGATTTAAAATTTAAATCTGATATAGCTAGCTTAAAATCAGAAATTGAAGGTATTAATGGTAAAATTAACGCTCAACTACTAAAAAATGTAATGGTAGGGAAAGTGTCAAGCTATGATAATCTAGATAATTTAAATTCTTCTGGAAAACCAATTGAACCTACTAAAATTTTTACAGCTTTATTTAAAGATGGCTTAGATAGAGGAGATGAGAATAAAGGTTGGCTTTTTTTAGCAAGAACAATAGCTACAAGCAATGCAACATATTCTGCATGGACTGATTTATACAACCCAGCTTATCAAGCAGATAAAGATTTTCAAGATTACTTAGATAAAGAAAAGAAAGATAATAATCTTATAAAAGATGAGAAAATGGAACTATATAGATACACATTTAATTCTAATATATATTATAAATTTATTTATAGAAGTATAAAATCAGAATTAATATGCGTAGAAGCAGTATGTAATAAATGTAATAGTAAAAGAATTGATTCAATTAATAATATGATTCCTTGTATCAAAAAAGCTTCTTGATGAATTATTATAAAGTAGCGATTTTAGGACATAATTTAGAAACTTTAACCTATGAAAGTGATGAGGAAATTAAACCATTTTCAAAGGTTGAAGTAAAATTACATAATAAAAATTGTCTTGCAATTGTTATTAATAAATGTGAAAAGCCAACTTTTAACACCAAACAAATAATAAGTATTTTCAATGAATTTCTAACTGATAATCAAATGAAATTAGCAGAATTTATGAGTAAATATTACGCTGCTAATATATCTTTATGTCTTGATAGTTTTATACTAAGCAAAAATATATCTAATACTAAAAATAATTTGAATATAGATATAAATTTAAAACTAAATGAAAAACAACTTTTGTGTCTAAATAGCTTACAAAATAATAAAATGAATTTGGTTTTTGGAGATACAGGAAGTGGAAAAACTGAAATATATGCAAAATTAATTCAAGAATGCCTTAATGAAGGAAAACAAGCATTGTTTTTAATGCCAGAAATCAGCCTAACTCCACAAATGCAAAAAAGAATGAAAGTATATTTTAAAGATTTATTCATTACTTGGCATAGCAAAATTACTAAGGCTAACAAACAAAAAGATTTAATAGAATTTGAATTAGGAAATAAGCCTTTAGTAATTGGTGCTAGGTCGGCACTTTTTTTACCTTTTAGTAATTTAGGGTTAATTATCGTAGATGAAGAACACGATAATTCGTATAAATCTTCAAAATATCCATGTTATAACGCAAGAGATTTGGCAATTTATCTAGCAAGTATTACAAATGCAAAAATCATTTTAGGCTCTGCTACACCAAGCCTTCAAAGTTTTTATAATCAAAATATAAATAAATTTAGATTAAAAGGCACATATTTTCAAAGCGAAAAAGAAATTCTTTTTGACGATAGTCTTGAGACACCTAGCTCTAATTTACTTGATTTATTAGAAGATAATTTAAATAAAAAAGAGCAAAGTATGATATTTTTGCCAGTGCGTGGTAATTATCGTCAAGTTGTATGCAAGGATTGTAATTCAAGAAAAGTTTGTCCTAATTGCTCTGTGGCAATGAGTTTACATAATAAAACATATAAATGCCATTATTGTGGTAAAAAAGAGTATTTAAAAAATACCTGTGATAACTGCGGTAGCGAAATATTAGAAAGTAAAATAATAGGAACAGCTCAATTATGCGAAGAATTAAAAAAGGCTTTACCTAATGCAAATATTGCAAAATTAGATAGCGATGAATTAAGCTCGGCAACTAAACTTAAAGAAATACTAGAAGAATTTGAATTAGGAAATATAGATATTTTAGTAGGAACTCAACTAATATCAAAAGGACACGATTATAAAAATGTTACATTTTGTGCTATTTTAGGACTTGATGAATATTTATTCTACCCTGATTATAAAGCTCGTGAAAATACACTTGCCCTTGCTATTCAAGTAGCTGGTCGTGCAGGAAGAAGCAAAAAAGCTAAAGTGTTAATAAATACTCAAAATAAAGATTTTTTTGAAAAATACTTGCAAAATTATGATGAATTTTTAGAAGATGAGAAATTTTTTAGAACTAATTATCCACCATTCAAAAGACTATTAAGATTAATTATTGCATCAAAAAATGAAATAGAAGCAAGTAATTTATGTGAAGACTTGGCAAATCATTTAAAAAATAGCAAAGAAAACGATAATGATTATGAAATAATAGGCTATGGAAAATGTGCTATAGAAAAAATTAACAATAATTATAGATATTATATTTTGCTCCGTTCAAATAAAAAAATGTTACTAAGTAACCTAGCCTTGCACTACAAACAGTTACAAAAAGTAACAATTGATATAGACCCTATACATTTTTCTTGACAAAACTACTTTTTTATTATCTAAAGCATTTATAATCTTTTTAAAAATTTTAAAGGAGTTAATATGGCATTTTTAGAAGAATACCAAAAATTAGTTGAAGAGCGTGCTGCTCTTAATGTCCCTGCATTGGTTTTAAATGTAGCTCAGACAAAACAATTATGTGAGCTTTTAGAAAACAACGATAAAAATAGCGAAAAATTAAAAGATTTATTAGCTAATCGTGTTGGTGTTGGTGTTGATGATTCTGCGCTTATTAAATGTGATTTCTTAGAAAAAATACTATTTAACAATAGTAAATGCACCTGTATAAATAAATCTGAAGCAATATCAATGCTAAGCACAATGCTTGGAGGTTATAATGTAAGAGTATTACTTAAAGCTTTAGAAAACAATGAAATTGCAGAACTTGCTGCAAATGCTTTAACTAATATTATTTTCGTTCATGATGGTTTTGATAAAGTTGCTGAATTACATAAAAAAGGAAATAAATTCGCAACCAAAGTTCTAACAAGTTGGGCTAATGCAGAATGGTTTATTAAAAGACCTGAAGTAGCATCTGAAATTGAATGCGTTTGCTTTAAAGTAAATGGAGAAACAAATACAGATGATTTAAGTCCAGCAAGTGAAGCATTTACTAGAAGTGATATTCCTTTACACGCACAAGCAATGCTAGTTAGAAGACAACCAGGTAGTATTGAAAAAATAGAAGAACTTAAAAAATCTGGCATTCAAGTAGCTTATGTAGGTGATGTTGTAGGAACTGGCTCAAGCCGTAAATCAGCAATAAATTCAGTTCAATGGCACATAGGTGAAGATATAAAAGGAGTTCCAAATAAACGCACAGGCGGTGTGATTTTAGGACAAACTATTGCTCCAATTTTTTTCAATACCGCTCAAGATAGTGGTGCTTTACCAATAGTTTGTGATGTTACAAATCTTGAAATGGGAGATAGATTTGTTGTTGATATTGCAAACGGACAAATTAAAAAAGATGGTAAAGTTGTTTCAACTTTTGAAATAAATCCAAATACTCTTTTAGACGAAGTTCGTGCAGGTGGCAGAATTCCACTAATCGTAGGTCGTGGATTATGTGCTAAAGCTAGAGATGTTTTAGGTATGCCAAAAGAAGAAATATTTAAAAAACCATCTCAACCTGAAGTAAAAGTTAAAGGTTATACATTAGCTCAAAAAATGTTAGGTCGTGCTTGTGGTTTAGAAGGCGTTGTTCCTGGAATGTATATAGAGCCAAAAACTACAACAGTTGGTAGTCAAGATACAACAGGACCAATGACAAGAGATGAGATTAAAGAACTTGCTAGCTTAGGATTTAATGCTGATTTTGTATTACAAAGTTTTTGCCATACAGCAGCATATCCTAAATCAAGCGATGTAACAACACACACAACATTACCACATTTTATGAGTTCAAGAGGTGGGGTTTCACTTAAACCAGGTGATGGGGTAATTCATAGTTGGCTAAATCGTTTTGCTATGCCTGATGAAGTTGGAACTGGAGCTGATTCACATACAAGATTTCCAATAGGTATTAGTTTTCCTGCAGGTTCAGGACTTGTAGCATTTGCTGCTGTAACAGGTGCTATGCCACTTAATGTGCCTGAGAGTATTTTAGTTCGTTTTAAAGGCGAATTACAACCTGGTGTTACATTAAGAGATTTAGTAAATGCAATTCCTTATGTAGCTATAAAAGAAGGTTATTTAACGGTTGAGAAAAAAGGCAAAAAGAATATTTTTGCTGGTAAAGTTTTAGAAATTGAAGGCTTAGAAAATCTAAAAGTAGAACAAGCATTTGAATTAAGCGACGCAAGT
The DNA here is from genome assembly GCF_022369475.1 of Campylobacter sp. RM12651. Taxonomy (NCBI): domain Bacteria; kingdom Pseudomonadati; phylum Campylobacterota; class Epsilonproteobacteria; order Campylobacterales; family Campylobacteraceae; genus Campylobacter; species Campylobacter sp. RM12651. The sequence goes on along the minus strand of NZ_CP059600.1, from coordinate 805,223 downwards.
GCTGAAAGAAGCGCAGCTGCATGTTGTGTTAATTTAAGTAAAGAAAGCATAGCTGAATATTTAAATTCTAACATAAGCTTAATTGATGCTATGATTGAAGCTGGATATGAAGATAAAAATACACTTTTAAGAAGAAAAGCTAGAATGCAAGAATGGCTTAATAATCCTACATTATTAAGAGCTGATAAAGACGCTAGTTATGAGCATATTTTTGAAATAGATTTAAATACTATAAAAGAGCCTATCCTAGCTTGTCCAAACGACCCTGATGATGTAGCAACTCTTAGTGAAGTATTAGCAGATAGCAAACGCCCACAAAATATTGATGAAGTATTTGTTGGTTCTTGTATGACAAATATAGGACATTATAGAGCTTTAGGAGAAGTTATTAAAGGTAAAGGTATGCTTAAAACTCGTCTATGGGTAGCACCTCCAACAAAAATGGATAAAGCTCAACTAACAAAAGAAGGATATTATTCAATTTATGGTGCAGCAGGTGCTAGAATTGAAGTTCCAGGATGTAGCTTATGTATGGGTAACCAAGCTCGTGTAAATGATGGAGCTGTTGTGTTTAGTACAAGCACAAGAAACTTTGATAACAGAATGGGTATAGGCGCTCAAGTTTATTTAGGTAGCGCTGAATTAGCTGCTGTTTGTGCTTTACTTGGTCGCTTACCAAACCCAAGCGAATATTTAGAATTAGTAAATGATAAAATAAGCGATAGCAAAAAAGCTAATATCTACAAATATCTAAACTTCAATGAAATTGAAAACTTTAAAGTAGATTAATAATCTAGGGCATTTTGCCCTAGAACAATTTATTAATAAACTTTTATAATAATTAAGCTAAATCAATAAAACAAACAAAAAAGACAAATATAATCTCATTTAAAAATATTATGAAAGGATTTTTATGGAAAGTTTATATCCATTTGCACTTATTATTCACATTTTTTGTGCGATTATTTTTGTTGGTTATTTGTTTTTTGATGTTGTTATATTTAGTCGTGCTAAGAAAAATCTAAGCCAAGAATTAGCACAACAAATTCAAGAAAGCATAACTAAAAGAGCTATTAAGATTATGCCAATTTGTGTAGTATTATTAATACTTACAGGCGGTATGATGATGAGTAGATGGGTTGGTAGCGAGATTGGCTTTTTTGACACTACATTTCAGAAAATTTTTATGCTAAAAGTTGCTTTTGCAAGCTTAATTTTTATAATGGTAGCTATTAGTTTAATTTTCAAATTCGTAATCAAAAAACCAAATCCTTTAAACAAAATAATACACCCACTAGCATTAACTCTAGCTATTCTTATTGTGCTTTGTGCTAAGTTAATGTTTTATGTATAAATTAGTAATATCTTTAATATTTTTTAATATAGCTTTATGTTTATACTTTGCTAGTTTAGATGCTTTTTATAGTATCCAACTAGCATTTTATGCTAATTTAATAATTCCATTTCTAAGCTATTTAAGCCTTAAAAAATCATTACCTAAATTCCAAATTGCTAATACACCTAGATTTTTTATACAAAATACAAACCCTATTTATATACCAAAAAAAGGAATTAAAGAGAATTTTAAAGCAATTAAACATTATAAAATATTTATAAATATATATAAATTTTTAGCCTATGTTTTTTTTATAATACTCGTATTAATATTAATTAATAATAAGCTTTTTAATATAATTGCTTTTTTTGCAAGTTCTTTTGTAATAATTTTAAACTTATTATTAGTAAGGATATTTAAATGATAAAAACAATCAACTCTTTAAGAGCATTATTATTTGCATCTTTGCTATTGTTTGTAGGAAATTCTTTTTTACTAAGCTCAAATTCTATACTACTAAAAAATCTTGGATATGATGAATTTTATGTAGGATTAGTAAGTTCAAGCATATATTTTGGTGCATTAATTAGTACATTTTTTTCTCATAGTCTAATTCAAAAAGTAGGACATATTAGAAGTTTTGGTTTTTTTACTTCACTATTTGCTATAGCTGCAATTTTGCATATATTTACAAAAGAAATATATTTTTGGGCTATTTTAAGATTTACAATAGGATTTTCATACTATACATTATTAGTAATTATTGAATCTTGGATAAATCAAAAATCAAAAAACGAAATTCGCTCACGAATGCTTTCAATTTATGAAATAGTATTTTATTCTGGTTTTGCCATAGGAGTATTATTGTTATATTTTGAACCAGATTACAATAATGTATTTATAATAGCTGTTATAGTGATTTTATTATGTTCGTTACCGCTTAATTTGTTAAAAATCAAACAACCTATCCTTAAAGAAAGGCGTAAAATCAGTATCCCAAATATTTTTAATGTATCAAAACTAGCATTTATATCAGCATTTGTTGGTGGCTTTTTAATGAATGGATTTTTTTCTATGTCTCAGACATATTTTCTAGCATTAAATTACAATATTCAAGATATATCTTTGCTAATTTTCACAGCAATGTTAGGCGGATTTATAGCACAATTATTTATAGGTAAATTTTCTGATACTTATGGTAGAAAAATAGCGATTTTATCTTGCGTAATACTTGCATTTTTTGCAAGTTTAGGGCTATATTTTTTAGCAAGTAACAAAATTGCTATATTTATTTTATGCTTTTTCCTTGGAATGGGTCTTTTTTGTGTATATGCTTTAGCACTTGCAAGGGCTAGTGATAGAGCAAAAGAAAGCTCGCAAATGCTTGAAATCGGAAGAACGCTAATGTTTGCTTATGTATCAAGCTCTGTTTTATCTCCTATAATTTTAGGATTTATGATAAGTAATTTTGGAGCTAATGCTTATATTTTAATTTATATAGTTTTATTGTTTTTCTTAGCTATTTTTACTCTTACCCAACCAAAAATTGACGCTGTAAATAGAATAGAATTTGAGCAAAAACCAAGTCAATTTGTGCATTTAGGCAACGATGAATAATATAAATACGACTTTAAATTCTTTAGTAAATAGTGATTTAGGGCTAAAGCAACAAGGGAATTTAAAACCCAATGTAAAAGATACAAAAGATATTAAAGAACCCTTAAAAGAAGGTAGTTCATTAATAAACGAAGCCTTAAGCGAAGATGAAACACTAGAACTAGGTCTTAAAAAAATCGTAAATAAATTACTTGATGGAATAAAATCAAGTAAAGATTTAAACCAACTAGGCGAAAATGCAAAAAACATAAATATTTCAAAAAATATCGCTCAAGATATTAAAGAATTAAAAGCAATTTTAAGCAAGGATAAGGATTTAGAAGTATTTGTAAATAAACTTGATAATTTATTAAATACCAAAATGCAAGATTCAAAAGCCTTATTTCAAGCTTTAAATAATTCAGGAGTATTTTTAGAGAGCAAACTAAGAGCTAATCTAAACGAACAAGCCTTACCACAAAGCTTTTTTAGGCTTATTTCATTTATGAAAAATATCAAAACAAGTGATTTAAAAAGTGAGATTTTTAAACTCGGTCAAGAGCAAATGAGTGCCGAAAAATCCCTTGAAAAATTAGAAAATTTTATAAATCAAAAATTAGAAAATAAATCAACCACTACCCCTGTTATAAAAACTTTAGAATTATTAAAAAACGCTAGAGCGTATTTGCAAAAAAATACCGAACCACTAAAACTAATTGAAGTAGCAAATAAGTTAGAAGATAAAATCAATAAAGAAATAAAAAACCTAATAAATATTGAAGTTAAAAACGATAAAGTAAAAAGTATATTACCAAAATTAGCAAGTTTAAAAGCTGATATTCAAAACATAAAAAATCTAGCAAAAGAAATCATAAACAACCCATCAAATGTGCAAAATAATTATAAAATTTCAAATAATGAGAATAATATTTTAAGCAAACTTGAAAATATTAAAGAAATTCTAAAAAATAATAATGATATTTATACTAAAGATACTAATAAAATTGAAATAAAAACAACAAAAGAATTTGAAAATAAGGAAAATCAAAAAATCAATAATTTAAATTCTAAAACCACAGATGATAAAATAAAAGCTACTGAAAAACCTATAGAAAAATCAAGTGAAGATATAAAAAGTGATTTAAAAGCTTTACAAGATATAACAAAATCTCAAGATATTAAACAAGAATTAAAGTTGTTAAACAATCCAGAAATCAAACAAGCAATCAATCAAAACAATACAATAAGTTCTATTTTAAATAGTGAGAATTTGAGTTTGCAAAATAAAATTGAAAGTTTGACAAAATTACTAAGTGCTAATTTAAAAAATGAAGAAAGTTTTAAAAATTATATAAATACTCAAGAAATAAAAAGCCTAAAAACTCACTTAAATCAAGCCAAAAAAGATATAAATCAGGTTGTAACTAGAACTGCAGAACATATAAACAACTCCATTTCAAATGATGCTAAATCAATACTGCTTCAAACTTCAAAAGTAGCTTTAGCAAAAGATAATAAAATAGCCTATGATATGAGCCAAAAACTATTAAATCAAATAGAATTAAATCAAATAATATCAGTTGCAAATAATGAGGTAAATACATACTTACCCTACTCTTTAGATGATTTAGATGAATCAAATATCAGTTTTAAAAGTGATAGCGAAGATAAATTTTACGCACAAATTAAGCTGAAATTTAAAAGACTTGGAGCTATTAATATTATGCTTGGTTTAAATCAAGATAAATATTTAGATATTAATATGATGATAGAAAATGATAATTTTAGAGAAATCTTAATCAATCACGCAAGGGGTTTTAAAAAAGATTTAAGAAAAGCTGGTTTAATTACTTCTAATTTCTTTATTAGTAAATTAAGAGAGAGCAAATACGAAGATGAATATACATTAGACTTAGGATTTAATAAAAAAGTATGAGTAAGATAAGAAAAGCCCTAGCCTTAGGCTATAACAAAGATAAAAATAATGCTCCAAAAGTAATGGCAACAGGTAGCGGAGAAATTGCCGAAAGAATTATAAAATTAGCTAACGAGCATAATATTCCTATTAAAGAAGATGAAGAATTATGTGAAGTATTAAGCAAATTAGAATTAGGAGAAGAAATTCCACCTGCAATGTATAAGGCTGTTGCAGAAGTATTTTCATTCATTTATAGAATGTCAAAAGAAATGAAATGATTATTTTTTTAAATATTTATAATAATATTTAAATTAATAAATATCAAGCTTTTAAAATTATTCCATTAACTTATTTTCATATTTTAATATTATAATTTTTATATAACTTAAAAAATTAAGTTTTATTTAAACTAAAAGGAGAATTTATGGAAAAGTTATCTCGTAGAAGCTTTTTAAAAGGTGCAGCAGGAGTAGCAGCTAGTGCGTCAAGTTTAGGTGCTGTTGATTTTGTAGCAGGTGATCCAATAGGTGCAGTAGATGGATTTAGTGCTACGCACTTTGGAGCTTTTTATCCTATTGTTAAAAATAATAAATTAGAAAGCATAATACCATTTGAAAAAGATGAGTGTCCTACAACATTATTACAAGGAGTTTTATCTAGAACCTATGCTCCAGATAGAATTAAAAACCCAAGCGTTAGAAAAAGTGTTTTAGAAAAAGGATTTGAAAAAGCTCCTAAAAACTTAAGGGGTAAAGAAGAATTTGTTGAGATTACTTGGGAAAAAGCTTATGAATTAGTAGCTAATGAGCTTAAAAGAGTTTATGAAAAATATGGCTCTAATGCTGTTTATGGCGGTAGTTATGGTTGGTATTGTGTTGGAAATATAAATAACCCACAAAGCTTACTTGGAAGAATGTTAAATATAGCTGGAGGTTGCACTACTAGAACTCTTACATACTCAACTCATTGTATTCGTGCAATTACTCCTTATATTAGTGGTGTTGATGAATCAAGTGCTAAGCAAACTTCTTGGGACAATGTATTAGAACACTCAAAAGTGGTTGTTTTATGGTCAAATGATATGATTAATACAAATCAAATTGCTTGGGGTGTGCCATTACATGAAACTTACCCTTATTTAGAAAAATTACAAGCATTAGTTAAAGATGGAAAAATAAAAGTAATTAATATTGACCCAGTATATAATGATACAGCGAGATTTTTAGGTGCTAAGCAAGTATTTATTAATCTACAACCGATGTTGCCTTAGTAGAAGCAATGTGTTATCATCTAATTAAAAACAATCTTCACGATGAAAAATTCCTTAAAAAATACACAGTAGGATTTGCTAAATTAAAAGAAAGATTATTTGATGAGAATAATCCAAAAACTCCTGAATTAGCAGAAAAAATTACAGGTATAAAAGCAGAAAAAATAAAAGAATTAGCAGAACTTATGGCTAAAAATAGAACTATGATTATGGCAGGTTGGGGTTTTCAAAGGGCTCATCACGGAGAACAAGCTCACTGGGCTATGATAACTCTTGCATCTGTTTTAGGACAAATTGGACTTGATGGTGGTGGATATGGGTTTGCATATCATTATGCAGGTGGGTTACCAATTCCAGGCTCTCTAACTTTAAATGGTGCTGGAAGTGGAGCTACATTTGACACGAGCAAGGATTTTGCTGGATTTCCAGGAATTGGTGGTATAAGTGTTAGCCCATCAACTAAAGGAGAATGGAGTAATAGAGAAAACGAAGTAATTCCTGTTTCAAGAATAGTAGATATGCTTGAAAATCCTGGCAAAGAATATGATTTTAATGGAAAGAAAAAAGTATTTCCTAATATAAAATGTATCTATTGGGCTGGTGGTAATCCAATGCACCATCATCAAGATAGAAATAGACAATTAAAAGCATTTGAAAAAGTTGATAGTTTTATAGTTCAAGATTGTTTTTGGACTGCTAGTGCAAGACATGCTGATTTAGTTCTACCAGCTACTACTGAAATAGAAAGAAATGATATAACTAAAGCAAATACTAACAGATATATATTTGCAATTAAACAAGCCATACAACCACTTTACAATGCGAAAAATGACTATGATATTTGTTGTGGTATATTAAAGCATTTTGGAGATAACGCATTAAATGCCTTTACAGAAGGTCGCGATATGATGGGTTGGGTGCAATATTTTTATAATGAAGCTCGCGATAAAGCAAGTGCTACAGGCCTATCAATGCCAACCTTTGATGAGTTCTGGGCTAAAGGCTATGTAGAATTTAAAGCTCCTGAAGAAGCTAAGAATTTCGTAAAAATGAAAGATTTTAGAGATGACCCAATTACTAATAGATTAGGAACTCCAAGTGGTAAGATAGAAATATTTTCTAAAAAGATTGATAAGTTTGGCTATGATGATTGCAAAGGCTTAGTTCAATTTTATGAACCAGCTGAATATTTAGGCAATGCTAAAAAATATAAATTAAATCTAATCACTCCACATCCAAAGTATAGATTACACTCACAACTTAATAATACTTTTTTAAGAGATTTTGAAGAAGTAGAAGGAAAAGAAAGCTTATGGATGAATCCAATTGATGCAAAAGCTCGTGGTATTAAAAATGGAGATATAGTTCGTATATTTAATGATAGAGGAGAAATACTAGGTGGTGTTTTAGTAACTGAATATGTTAAACCTGGTGTAATTAGAATGCAAGAAGGCTCTTGGTATAATCCTAATAAAAAAGGCTTATGCTTACACGGAGATGTGAATGTGCTTATAGCTGATATTCCAAGTAGTAAACTTGCTTGTGGTAATCAAGCAACTGCTTTAGTAGAAATAGAAAAATATACTAAAGAAATTCCAGCACTTGATTTATTTAGACAACCAAAGTTTAAAGCATAAATTAAATAAAGCCTAAAAGTATATTTTAGGCTTTAAAAATACTTATTAAGATAAGTAATAAAAACAAATAATAATAAGTATAAAAACATTTATAAGGATAATAAAAAATGAAAAAACTAATATTATTAAGTTTAATTACAAGCTCATTATTAGCTAATAATTATGCTTTAGAAAACACTCCTTTAAGTATTAATAATAAAACAATAGGAACAATTATTATAGGAACTAAGTTTGATATAGTTAAAAATGATAATAATAAAAGTGAGATAAAACTTACAGGCTATCGTCCTAAAGGCGGAAAAGCTATTTATGATACTTTAGGTGTCTTATCAAATAGTGTAAATCTTGATGATGCTAATGCTGTTAAAGTAATAGGAACTAAAGTAGATGATTATGATAATACTTGGGAAGTAGTAGAGATAGTAGCTAGTGTTGATAATACTAAGATTACAAATAAAGATATTATAGAAGATGGTAAGGCATTATTTGAAGAAAGATGTGGTATATGCCATGCTTTACATGCTTATGATGAGTTTAGTAAAAATGTATGGCCAAGCACAATTAAATCTATGCAAGATAATGCAAGTTTAGATGAGAATGAATACTATCAAGTAGTAAAATACTTACAAAGAGTAGCTCCTGGCGATGATGAGTGAGTATGTTTTAAAAGTGTAAGTAAATACTAAAAAAGATTAAGGAATTTAAAAGTTTGTTTTTAAATTCCTTTTGAGTGTTTTTTTAAATATCTTAGTGGTTTATTAGGTTTTAAAATAACTTTAAGGACTATTAATAGGCTTTTAAATATATAAAAAGTTGTTGCCGAAGTATTTTCATTCATTTATAGAATGTCAAAAGAAATGAAATGATTTTGAATTTATATAAAATCACTCTTAGTATAATTTATTTTAAAAACGAAATTGAATATATTTAAAGGTTTAAGGAATTTAAAAATTTATTTTAAATTCCTTATTTAAACTAGCAATTTTTACACATATTAAAGATTAAATCATCAAATCTTTTCACAAGTCTTACTTGCTCGTCTAATTCTTCACAATTATAAAGCTCTTCGTATAAAGCTAAAATATCTTTAAATATACCTTCTTGCTCTTTTTTAATTGATTTTGCAATGTTTTCTTCTAATGATTTATTTTGTTTTAAATTCTTATTAAGCAAACATCTAATCGCATCATCTTTATAAAGTAATAAATGTATTTGTATAAATAAATTATTTTGCAATCTACCACTATTTTGAGCATTATTAAAGTTATTTTCAGATAATTTTTCATAAGAACTTAAAGTATCAAAAAACTGATTTGTTTTTTCTTGATTTTTATTGCTAATTTCTGAAACTTGATTTGAATATTCTAAACACTTTTTAACACTTTCTTTTAAAGAATTTATATTCAAATTAATAGTATTAGTAGCTTCTTCTGTATTATTTGCTAATTTTCTTACTTCATCAGCAACTACCGCAAATCCACGACCATGCTCTCCTGCTCTTGCTGCTTCAATTGCAGCATTTAATGATAATAATTGAGTTTGGTCTGTAATGTCTTTTACCATTTCAATAATTTTTGATATTTCATTTGTTTTTTCATTTAGACCATTGATTAAATCAGTAAATAAACCTATGTAATTTTGTAATTCATTTGAGCTTTTTGACAATTCTTTTACCATAGTTTGAGTAGTATGCGAATCATCTGCAATTTGCTTTGAAGAATTTAAAATGCTATTTAAATTAGTTTGATTTGTGCTTAAGCCATTTGTTAAAATATCAATTATACCTGAATCATTGTTGTTTTGTTGAACCTTAATACTAAGTTCATTTAAGCGTTGAGTTTCTATACTTTTTGCAATTCCTAAAATAGCACTTACTAAATTATCAGCAGTGCTTTTAAATCTACCTTTTAAACCTACACTATTAATATTTCTATAAGTTGCACCAGAAAAAGCAACCTCAATAGAGCTAGCAACTTCTCTTTGCCACACTTCTATTTGGTCTAACAAATTATTTAAATGATTTGCTAATATTGTGTATTTTTCGCCCTTTATACCAGTAACTCTTGATTCTAAATATCCATTTGAAGTTTGCTCTAAAACTTCTATAATTTTATTGAATGCTTCATCATTATTTTTATTAAATATACTCATTTTAGCCCCTGAATACCTATCATAAATTCGTTATAACCTTTATTTTCTTTTTTCAAAATATCTTCTATAATTTTCCAAGAAGCATCAACTCCTTGAGCTTTCTCAACTTCAAGCATTTTAGCATATAAAGCAATAATAACTTCTTTAGCTTTTTTACCTATTTTTCTTCTAACTGAATAATATCCTATCGTATTACCAGATAAATCATAAGATATGCTAATATTGGCAAATACCCAATAATATCCACCATCAAATGTTCTATTTTTTACGAAAGCATAAACTTCTTTTCTTCCTTTTAATTGTTGCCACAAGTATCTAAAAACTGCTTTAGGCATATCTTTATGTCTTACAACATTATGTGGCTTATTTAAAACTTCATTTTCTGTTGAACCTATAATTTTTAAAAAAGATTCATTAGCATAAGTAATATTACCTTTAATATCTGTTTTACTAACTATAAAGTCATTATCTAATAGTTCCTTTTCCATTTTTCCCCAATCTTTTTTTAGATATTTTTGTATCAAAAAATAATTTTATAATATCTTCATTATTGTAAAATAGAGATATTATATTTTTGTAAATTTATTATCGTGAAATAAATTTTATTACTCAAACTTATTCTTCATAACAGCTTCAACAGCAATGCTAGCCATTAAATCTACTTCATCTGATATTTTATTAGTATTATCAGCTACTACTACATTAGCACGTGTTAGCTCATCTATACTACTTATTGCTTCATTTATTTGAGATATTGCTTGAGTTTGTTCTTTAATGCTTTCACTCATATCATTTATACCTTGAGTTAATACATTAACACTTGCTTCTATTTCTGTTAGTGATTTTTGAGTGCTTTCAGCTAGTTTTCTTACTTCATCAGCAACTACAGCAAACCCACGCCCATGCTCACCTGCACGTGCTGCTTCTATTGCAGCATTAAGTGCAAGTAGATTAATTTGTTCTGCTATATCTTTAATCATAGTAATAACATTTTTAATATCTTCTCCGTTTTTAATAACTTCGTTTGATTTTTGATTTACTGCATGCATAGATGCACTCATCTCTTCTACTGCTGCTGCACTTTCTTGTAAGCTACTTGCTTGCTTTCTTGCACCTTCGTTTATATCACTAACACTTGTTTTTAGTATTTTAGATTTATCTTGTAGGTTTCTTGCAGTTTCAAGATTTGTTTTTAACATATCTCTTATTTGCTTACCTAACATATTAGTTGCAAGTTCTACTCTACCTTTAGCATTTTTTATTTCATTTCTAAAGTCGTTTTGGCTATATTCATCAAATATCTTTTCAATTGAGTTTGTATTAGCTCCAACTTTTTCTTCTAAAGTATCAAGCATTTTATTTAAGACATTTTTTAATTCAATTAATTGTGGGTTTGCAGGATTTAGAGTAATTCTTGCTTTTAAATCTCCGCTTTCAATTGCTGCTGCTGTTTGAACGCTTTGTTCTACTGCTTCTTCATCTTTTAATAAAGATAATTTAGTTTTTTCTATATTATCATTGATTGCTTTTGCCATAGAGCCAAATTCGTCTTTAGAAGTGATTGCGATTTTGTTAGCATCATTTTTTTCATAATTTAAAAATTCAAAAAATTCAGTTAAACCATTTTGCATAGCAATCATAGGATTTAAAGATTTTTTGATTAAATAGTATAAAATTCCTATAACTACAATAATAAATATTATAAACTCATAAATTGAATTCATCATACTATTGTGAATAGTATCATCAATATTTGCCTTTGGCATAATTGAGCAAACATCATATCCTGTTAATTTATCTTCTAAACAATAAGCTATATATTCTTTATCGTTTTTATTAAATATAAAATTACCACTATTATCATTTTTATAATAATTTTGTAATTTACTTACAAATTCTTTTTTCCATTCAGGATTTCCTAAATCATCTTTATTAGAACTTGAAATAATCTCATCATTTTTATCTAAAATTATAGTGCTAGAATTTTTTAAAGAATTTGCTCTAGTAATCTCATCGCTAAAATCATCAATTAAAATATTACCACCAACAACAGCTACTATTTTATTATCAATTACTACAGGTGCAAAAATAGTTGTAGCTGATTTTTTACTTGAAACATCTTGATATACTGAAGATAAATTTGCTTGTTTTAATTCTAAAGCTTCTTTATACCAAGCTATAGTTCTACCATCAAAATTAGGGATTAATCTAAAAGTTAAATCAGATTCAGCCTTATAAACATCGCCATTTGTTAAACCTACAAATAAACCTTTAAAATCTAAAATCTTATTATCATCTTCTATTATTTGCTTAATAAAATTTGGGCTTACATCTTTTGCTTCTTCAAATTTTTTAGCAATTTTTTTAATATTATTTAATTTTACATCTATATAAGAATTTATATACAAATTCTTTAAAGTTATATCATTTCTATTTAATTCATTGTAATTTGAATTAATAATAGTTTTAACTCTATTTAATTCGTATGAAGTTAAAATTACTGATGCAATTATTAAAACTGCGGTAAGATATATGGAAATTTTTTGTGATAGTTTCATTTAAATCCTTTTTTGTAATAATTTAAAAAGGCGTAGTATAAATAAACAAAGTTAAATAAAACTTAAGTAATAATAATTATTAATTAAAAATATTAACTAAAAGAATACAATTTTAATCCTATTTTAAACAAGAATTTAAAATAGGACTTTATATTTATTTATCAATATTTTTTAAAGCCATTACGAATTGAATTCTATTCTTAACCCCTACTTTTTGATAAATAGTTGAAGTTATAGCCTTTATAGTTCTTTCACTAAGCTGCAAAATATTAGCAATTTGTGCGTTGTTTAATCCATCTTTTATATAATTTGCAACTACTTTTTCTCTATCAGTTAATAATTCATATAAATCATTATTATCTTGTTTATAGCTTTGATTAATAAGACTTATCATATTACTAATAATATCAGGCAATAACCATATACCGCCATTACTAATACAATTAATTGCATCTATAAAGTGAATTTTTTGCATTCTTGCGTTTGCATACCCTTTAGCATTGCCATTTAAAAACGCTTGAGATTCTATAAAATTTGGATTTTTTGATATAGCTAGACATTTAAAATTATATTTTGATAATTCTTTTATACTATCAATATTATCGCAAATTATAACATTAGCATCTTTGTATTTAGCTATTATTACATCTAAATAATTTGTTGAATATACATTAAAATCATTCAATATTTCTTCTAAATAAGTTCTTAGCTCTTTATCTTCTACATTTATAATTATTTGCATTATCTTTCCCTTAAAGCATTTTGTTTGGTTTTAAATATTGGTTTTAATAAATAATCTAATATAGTCTTTTTACCAGTAACAATATCAGCATTTACTATCATACCCACCTTAATATTTAGTGGGTGCTCATCTGTTCCTAGATGATTTTTTTCTGTTACGATTTTTACTAAATAAAAACTCTCTCCTTTATCATTGGTTTCTGTATCGGCACTAATTTGCATAACTTGTCCTTCAAGTCCGCCATAAATACTAAAATCATAAGCACTTACCTTAATAATAGCTCTTAAACCTTCTCTTAAAAATGCCACATCAGCAGGTTTAACCTTAACTTCAGCAATCAATCTATCATCAAGTGGAACTATTTCAGCTATATTTTCACCTGGCTTGATTACTCCTGAAACAGTATGAACATTAAGCTTTGAAACTATACCATTTACAGGGCTTTTTACTAAGGTTCTATCAACCCTATCATCAAGACCTATTTGGCTTTTATTAATTCTAGCAATTTCAGCATTTGTTTCATTTAATTCTTTTTTAGAATCATTAATAAAACCTAATCTTATTTCATTTAATGTAGCTTCTAATTTAGGTAGCGATAATCTTGCTTGAGATAATTCTCCCCTAATATCATTTAATTGTCTGCTAATTTGTAAATATTCAACTTCACTTACACTACCTTTTTTATAAAGACTATAAGTTAAATCATTTTGTTTAGATACTAAATTATAACTCGTGCTTAGATGGTTGATTTTTGATTTTAGTTCCTTTATTTCGCTTTCTTTTTGAGAAATTTTTTCTTTTAATTGCTCTATATTACTCTCATATAAACTTTGTTCGTTTTTTAAAGTCTGTGGGAAAATTTTATTTACTTCATCTTCGCTTAAAATACTAATATCAAATTCTTTACTATTTGCTTGAGCAAAAAGCCTAATTTTTTTAGCCAAAAGCTCACTAATTTTTACTTCACTCTCGCCTAAAGAACTCTCAAAACTTTTATTATCAATCTTAAGTAATACTTGACCTTTTTTTACAACATCACCTTCTCTTACTAATAATTCTTGAACTATACCACCTTCTAGGTTTTGAACTACTTGGTTTTGACCACTAGGTACTACCTTGCCCTGCCCCCTTGTAATCTCATCAATCTCTGCTACACTCATCCAAGCAATCAAACCAATTACACAAGTAATAATTATATAAAGCATAGTTTTTGTTTTTTGAGAGCTTTTTGATAATACAGCTTGTGATAAGCTATTCATAAAATCTAAATCATCTTTTGTATAGTTTTTCATTTACTAGCTCCTAACTTTGCTAAAACTTCTTCTTTACTTCCATCTAAAACTACCTTAGCATTATCAATTACAATTATTCTATCAACTAGATTAAGAAGTGATTGTTTATGAGTAATTACTATTAATGTTTTATCTTTGCAAGCTTCTTTTAAATTATTTATAACTTTTGCTTCTGTTTGAGTATCTATTTGATTTGTTGGCTCATCTAGTAGCATAATAGGTGTATTTGTTATAAACGCTCTTGATATTGCAATAGCTTGTCTTTGACCCCCACTTATACCTTCTCCACGCTCATAAACAGGCATATCAAATCCAAGTGGGTGAGAATTTACAAATTCACTAACGCAAGAAATATTTGCAGCTTTTATAATTTCTTCATCACTTGCATAAGGTGCTTTATAAACTATATTTTCTCTTAAAGTGCCTTTAAATAGCATAATATCTTGAGAAACATAGCCAATATGCTCTCTTAAATCCACTGGGTCAATTTGCTCAATATCAATACCATCTACATGAATACTACCTTTACTTGGCTCATAAAGTCCCATAATTAATTTTTCTATAGTTGTTTTTCCACTACCATTTTTACCGATAATTGCAACTTTTTCTCCAGCATTAATTTTAAAGCTAACATCACTTAAAGATTCTTTTTTAGCTTCTGGATAAGCAAATGAAACATTTTTAAACTCAATACCACCTAAGAAATTATTTCTTCTTACGAATTTTTTGCCATTTTCACGCTCTACTGGCATATTCATAATATCATTAAGGCTCTTATAAGCTGTTTTAGTCTGCTCGTAATTTGATATAAGAGAAGCTACCTGACCCATAGGAGATATTGCACGAGAACTTAAAATCACACTAGCAACAAGACCACCCATACTAAGCTCCATATCCTTAATCATATAAACACCTAATACAACAATAGCAATAGTGTTAAATTGAACTAAAAACCCTGTAACCATAGGAATAGAACTAGATAATAATTTATTTTTTATACTTTTATTAGCAATTTCTCCTGTTGCTTCTTCGTATATCCATTGAGAAGAAGATGCTGCACCTAAAGTCTTAATTGTCTCAAGTGTATTTAAACTCTCAATTAAAACACCATTTTTAAATGCACTTGCTTGATATGTGCTTTCTATTGAAGTTTGTAAAGGTTTTCTAATACTAAATGTATAAATTAAAATAAGTATCATCACAACAACAGGAACTACTACTAAATGCCCTGCTAGAAAATAAATTGTTGCTAAAAATATTATACAAAATGGCAAATCCACAATAGCAGCAATACTAGCATTTGCAAAAAAACTTTTAAGCGTATCAAATTCTTTTAGATTTTGTGCAAAAGAACCAACACTAGCAGGTCTAGAACTTAATTTAATATCCAACACTCTTTCATAAATTAATGAGCTCATAATAATATCGCTCTTTTTTGAAGCTGTTTCTAAAAAATAAGCTCTAACTAATTTAATAATCATATCAATTGTATAAACAACAAATACTCCTAAAGCTAAAACCCATAAAGTCTCAATTGCATTATTAGGCACAACCCTATCATAAACATTCATTGTAAAAAGCGGACCTGCTAAAACAAATAAGTTTATGATAAATGAAGCTAGTAAAACATCTACATAAATTGATTTTGATTTTTTAAGCGTATCCCAAAACCAATGCTCATTAGGGTTATTTTTAAGATTATTTATTTCATTTTTAATAACAAATTCTCTTTTTAAATAAAAAGCATAGCCTAAATATTCTTCTTCAATTTCTGCTTTGCTAACCAATGTAGCTGCACCATCAAATCCTGGAAAAATAATACTTAATTTATCATTATCTTGAAAACTTTGTAAAATACATGCTTTTTGGTCTTTTAGCATTAAAATACAAGGCAATACTAAATTAGGAATATCTTTTAAATCTTTTTTCACTAATGTGCTAGCAAAACCAGCTCTTTTTGCAGCTCTACTAAAAAGAGATTTTTTATTATTTTTTGAAAATAGCTCTATACCGCCTAAATTTTTATCATAAGGCAACCCAGCCGTAAGTGCTTCGGCACTATAAGGATTGTTATAAAGCTTAGTAAGAATAACTAGACAATCTAGCAATTCATCTGTTTTTGTATTTATCATATTTCTTCCTTAACTTTACTTGTGTAATTTCCTTGAACTAAATTAATATTTAATTCTTTTATTTTGTTGTAAGTTTCTTCATCTTCTATACCTATTGCAATTATTTTTATTCCTTTTGAATTTAAGATAATTTCTAAAGCATTTTTAGCCCCACTAGCATTAACATCTTCTAATAAATCAAGCAATGTTCTTGCCTGAACTTTAATATAAGAAATATTTAATTCATTTAAAATACTTAAGTTTTCTTTGTTTAAAGTAAAATGGTCAAGCCCTAAAGCTATATCATAAGTCTTAGCAAATCTTGAAAACTCAATAAGATTTCTAATATTTAATTCCTTACTCATAGCAAGTTCTAAATAAACTTTTTCATTTTTTCTAGTTTTGAATATTTTTTCTAATTTTTGATAATTTTCTGCTTTTATTAAATCATTTGAAATATTTACAGAAATTCCTGATTTAAATTCTTCACTTAAAGCCTTACTTAATACATAAATATCTAATTCTTTTGATAAATTAAGCTCATTTACAATAGGCATAAAATAAGAAGCATTTTTTAATTCATTTTTATATTTTAATCTCAAATATAATTCTTTATGATATACATTATTATCAGTATCTAAAACTTCTTGGCTAGCAAAACAAAAATCATTATTATTCATAGCGTTATAAATAAATGTTCTAAATTGCTCTTTACCTAAGATAATATTATCAGAATTATTTGATTTGTTTAAAGAATAATTAGTCTTATTTTTAATTAACAATAAGTCTAGTTCAGCAAGAATTTCATTTAGCTTTTTTCCTTCATAAGAACTTAAAGAACTGCTTATTAAAAACTCACTATCATCAAGTCCAAATTCTTTAAATAAATCTTTTATTTTATTTAGATAATTTACGCAGTTTTCTTCAAAACCTAAAGAATTCTCGCCTAAAACAGCGAAATCATTTTCATTAATTGAAAACACACATTCACTATCAAAAACCTTATCATTATCTCTTAAAATATCTGATAATCTTCCTAAAAATTCCATAGATTTATTAAAACCTAAAATCTTTTTTAGATTATAAGTTTCTTTAATACTTAATAAAAAGCAATATCCATTTGAATATTCTTCCCTACTTTTAATTGATTCAAATTTATTTATAAAATATCTTCTATTAAATAGCTTAGTTCTTTCATCTTTATAAAGCAAATCATTATATTTATCTAGCGTTTCGCTCTCTTTATCAAATATATCTTTAACCTTACCTACCATTGAGTTCATCGCCATTACCATTTTTCTGACTTCTTGGGTAAATGGTAGTTTATTTTGTATTATAAACTCGTGTTCAAGTATAGCTTCTGCTTGTTTTCTAACCTTATTTAGTGGTGCTAAAATCGCTTTTAGTGAAAAATAAATTAAAATCATAGAAACTATAAAAATAATCACTAAATTAATAAACAATTCTTTAAGGGTTGTATAAAGTTGCTCGTAAGCAAATGCAGGGCTAATTTGCACATAAATAGTGCCTATTTTATTCCATTGTCTAATCTCAAAACTCTCAACAGGAGTGCTAATATTTACAAGTTTTACAAATAAATCACTAACTCCATAAAATACTTTTTCTTTACTTTTATCATAAACTATCTCATCATTTGCGTCAGTGAATTTAATTTCTTGATAATATCCACTATCAAAAATAGCATTAATCATAAGCTCAACACTATCTTTATCAACATTATCTAAAGTAGCAATTGATAATCCTAGCGAAGTTGCTGTATGCTTTGCATTTGCACTTAATTGCTCGTTTATAAAATCATTTGTAGTTTGATAGTTTTTAACACCAACAATAGCTATTATAATTAATATAAAAACTATAGCACCTAATAAAATTTGCTTAAATAAAGTCATAAATCACCCTTTTTTAAATTCTCTAAATAACTAGACCAATCTTTTGTATATTTTGAAGATTTTGCCGATAATTTACCGCTTGATGCTTGTTGTGCTAAAAATAAGTCTTTAGCATTAAACGATAACACAGGCTTTAAATCAACTCTTTTGTTTGCTCTTTTAATTGAATTTGTATTACTATCTAAAATAAAAGGAATATCGTTAGGTTTTTCATAATATGCTAAAACCATATGAGAAATCCATTTACCATTTAAATTAGCATATACGTATGTAAAAAATAATTTTTCTTCACTAACTCCTAAATCAAGTAAAGTAAGATATTTTGCAATTACGAAATCTTCGCAATCTCCAAAACCCTTTCCAAGCGATTCAAATCTATTAGCCCAATAATCAGTCTTACCCCAAGTTATCATATCATCTTGCCATTTTATAATACTTGGGTCATTAAAAAATTCATTAACTTTTACTAATTTATTTGCATCATTTGTATTTTGTATATCTTGCATTAACTTATCTAGTTTTTCAAGTCTTTTAACACTAACTTGTCCGTAAGTCTTCTCCATTCTAACATAAGTTTGTGGTTTAATGAATGAAGAACTAGATAAACTAATACCGATAAAAAGAGTGAATAAAATCACTCTTTTAAAAATTCTACTATACATCAATTACTTAATATCAGAGATTGAGCAAGCTTTATTAATGTATTGTTTTGCATAACCATTAACAAAACCTTCAGAAATTACACCCATATTATCAAGCATTTTGTATTGGGTTAATAAAATATTGCTCTTTGTATTAATTAATTCTTTAGCAGCTGAAAAATATTCGCTTTGAGCATCTAATACATTGATTAAATCTCTTTTACCAATTTTAAATTCATCTTCATAAGTTAAAAGTGTAGATTTAGCATATTCAACATAATCATTTAAATAATTTAATTTATCATTACTAATTTTATATGAATTAAATGCGTATGAATTGCTTTCTTCTAATTCTCTTAAAGTAGCATTATAATCCATTTGACTTGCTAATGCTCCGATTTTACTTTTTTCAACATTTAGCTTATCTTGACCTTTATTAAATAGGTTGTATGAAAATCTTAAATAAGCACCTGCTGAAGTATCTTTAGTATCTGCTTGTAAATCTCTAAAGATTTTATCTTTTGCATAGTTTGCACTTAATTCTAAGTCTAATTTAGGTAAATAATTTCCTTTTTTAACCTTTGTTTCATATTCAAGCACATTGATATTTTCAGCTTGAATTCTCACACTTGGATTACATTTTTTACTAATTTCATTTAAGCCTTCAACTGAACTAGGAATTGCATAAGTAAATTCTGGCATTACAAGAGAATTAATATCTACATTTTTACCAAATAATCTTGTAAATCTTGATTCAGCATCTTTAAAATCGTTTTCTGCTGATAATAAGTTATTTTTAGCAAGTGCTAAACGGCTTCCTGCTTGTCTTTCTTCACTAGCTCTTGCAAAACCTGAACTTGTTCTATCTTTGATTAGAGCATAAATATCTTCGTGAGCTTTTACATTTTTTTGTGCTATTTCAAGTAATAGTTTAGTTTTTATCATATCTAAATATGCTTTAGTGCTATCATACACGATTTCATTTGAATTTTGAATTACTTTATAAGCTGTAGAATTTGTAATGTGGCTTTGTTGAGCCTTGCCATTCATATCTTTTCCACCATTAAATAAGTTTTCTGTTAAAACTATTGAAGCATCGTGAGTTGTGCCTGTTCCTTTTTCTTCAGGTTTTACATTAACTTTATGCTTTTTATTAACATATCCACCATTTGCATATACATTTAACATTGGATAATATTCAGCACTTGCTATATCTAAGTCTTTTAAAGATTTTAAATATTCTTGTTTATAAGTATTTACACTTGGGTTTGTATCAAGAACACTAGCAATCATTTTATTTAAAGTAATTGAATTAGCGTCTTCAACATTGTTAAATGCAGGAATATTTAAACCATTATCATTTTTTTCATCTAAACTATCTAACATACTTGAAACAGATGAATTATTATCTACAACAGCTGGTTCGCTAGTTAATTCGTCATTGTTTAAATTAGTATCTACTTCGCTATCAACCTTAGCAAATTTAGGTTCATTTGGTTTTCTAGTCGTAAAATAAGCGTCTTTATAGATAGAATTTGAGCGAAGATAGTTTCTAATCTCTGTTACTTTTGATTTAGACATATCAGCAGTTTCAACAACTACGGTGTGATATGTGCTATTATTTGCACTTTGTGGGTCACTAGCTCTTGCTTTTACCACCAATTCATTAGCGTATTTGCTACTATTAACAACTTTTTCAATATTTGATTTTATTTTGTTTAATGTAGCATAATCGTCTTTTTTAAAGCTGGCTATGAATATATTATATTCAGCTGCGTGCAAGCAACTAGCCGCAATAATAGATGTGATTAATGTTTTTTTCATCATTGTTCCTTAAGTTTAAAAATAAATTAAAGGTATTACTTTAATTAATTAAACTTAATATTTCCATAGATTTTTTACTTTTTTTTATAAAAAATTTTAATCTTATATAATTTTTAAGTAATTATTAAAAAATTATTTTATTTTTATAAAATTTAAAAATATTATTAATGATAAAACATCAGCACTTCCACCAAAACTAATGTTTTTACTTGAGTATAAATTGTTTAATTTATTAATAATTTTTATTATTTTACTATCATCATATTTACTAAGTTTTAAGCAAGTATTTTTTACTTGTAAATAATTATCATAATTATAATTTAATCTTTTTATTAAACTCGTATCATCTATTAAATATACGATATAAAATAAAGTCTTTAACAAACTTATATCATTTTTAATCTCAAATGCTTGATAGAATTTAAAAGCCTTAAAAGTATTTATAAATCCTTTCTCAACCTCATCTCTTACCCCCTTAATCCCAAATCTTTGAAAGCAAATCCCACCGATTGAATTAAGATTGTTGTTTAACTCATTTTGACATAGATTTACACATAAATCTTTTGTAATTTTTGAGATATTTTCAAGCGATAATTCATCTTCACTTTTGCTACAAGCAAAAATCATAATCGCAAACAAAAATAAAGCACCTTTATGAGTATTTATATTATTTGTAGCGTTAAACATAGATTTTTCTGCTATTTGACCTATTTTTTTAAGCCTAATAAAATCATTTCTTTTTGATAATTTTGCTAAGGTATAAAAGCTATCAAAATATTCTCTTAATTCACTTACGCTATCTAAAAAGGTATAAAAGTTCATATCATTATGAGAATTTGAACTAAATCTATCAACCAAGCCAATTTTAGGAGATAAGCTAACTTCATACAATAATGCCTTTAAAGCAGCTTTGCTAAAATTATTTTTAATACTTTTATTTATGCAAATATGCACATAAAAATCATCAAATAATTCATCAAGTTTTTTATATATGCTAGATTTTGTATGAGTGTTATTTCTTTGACAAACTATGGCTAATTCATCACATAAAAAGCACTTCCTACCTGCATTTCTTAACTTAATTGTCTCGTTATTAAAATACACATCAAAATCAAATAATCTTGAAAAATTATATTTATTTTCTAAAGATATAGTGAGTTTTTTTATATTTAAAGCTTCATCATCAATCGCAAATAAGCAAAATAATTCATCTAAATTAACACTATAATTTATGATATTTCCTAAACTAAGCGCTTCGTTAATTCCGAATAAAAACAACTCTTTAACTTCACTAATATTAGCTATTTTATACATATAAGGAAGATTTAGACTAAAGCAAATTACAGGGGTTTTATAAATATTTTCGTATTCAAGTCTTGCATTAAATCTCTTTTCTTTTTGTTCTAAAACTAGCTGAAGCAAATCTTTTTGCATAATTTCAAATTCCTTAAATGATTTTAATATAATGTATCCAAAAAACTATTAGGAATTTTAAATGAGATTATTTACAAAAATTACTTTAACATTTTTTTTAATTTCTTTTATAGTTTTAAGCATTACTTCTATTTTTATTTTTATACAAAGCAAAAAATTAATTGAAAACGAAATTACTCATAAAATAGAAGCAATATCAAAAACTCTAGCAAAAAATATTAATATAAATAATCCTAATTTAAATGAAGATATAAACACATTAAGTAAAGAATTAAATCTTGATTTCATAGTAATAATAGATAAAAATCAAAAGCGACTAACCCACCCTAATAAAGATTTAATAGGCACTTTAGTAGAAGGCGGGGACGCTAAGCAAGTCTTAAATGGGGGGGGGGATTATATATCAATAGCAAAAGGTTCTTTAAAACGCTCAATTAGAAGCTTTAGTCCAATTTATAAAGATAATCAAATTATAGGTGCTGTAATAGTTGGAGTATTCGTAGATTATCTAAATCAAATAATTTTAGAAGAAAATAAATATAATTTTGTTTTGATAATTATTTTTATAATAATCATTTTAATACTAGCAAAAATACTAAATAAAAATATAAAAAACATATTATTAGGTTATGAACCAAAACAAATAGCTAGTTTAGTTGCAAGACAAAACGCTATCTTGCAATCTTTAAATGATGGGATAATTGCAGTAGATGATAAAAACACCATTACTTTAATAAATGATAAAGCTAAAGATATTTTTAAACTAGCCTTAGTAGATAATGATTTAATAGGAAAAAATGCCAATATTATCCCACATTCAAATATGCAAAAAGTATTAAATACAAAAATAGCTGAATTAAATCAAGAGCAAATATTAAACGAAATCACAATTTTAACAAATAGAATTCCATACTTTATAGATAATAATATAGCAGGAGTTGTAGCGTCTTTTAAAGATATAAAAGAAGTTAAAAAATTAGCAAATGAGCTAATAGATGTCAAAAAATACGCCGAAGCCCTAAGAGCAAATCATCACGAATTCTCAAACAAACTTCACATAATAAATGCCTTATTAGAAAATAATAATATAAATGAAGCAAAAAATTATTGTGATGAATTGATTTTAAAAAATAAAGAGAATTTAAATAAATTATTATGCAATATCAATGATAAAGTAATCCTAGCTTTTTGCGAAAGCAAATTCGCTTTTGCAAAAGAATTAAAAATCAATATAAATCTTAATAAAAAATCATTTTTAGATAATTTAAATGATAGTAATTTACAAAATGATATTATTAGCATTCTTTCAAATTTAATAAATAATTCAATAGACGCATTAAGCAATACAGAAAATAAAAATATAGAAATATTTATAAAAAATAATAAAAACTACCTAAAAATTCAATGTAAAGACAATGGCTGCGGCATTCAAAATAAAGAAAACTTATTTACTAAAGGCTATTCTACTAAGGGTGAATTTAGAGGATATGGACTTTATTTATGTGCTAAAATTGTTGCTAATTATGATGGAACAATAAGTGTTAGTAAATTAAAAAATGGAAGCTCTTTTAGTGTAATTTTAAGGATTAATAATGATTAAGACAATAATAGTTGAAGATGATTTGATGGTGCAAGATATTAATAAAAACATTCTTTTATCAGTAAGTGAGTTTAAATTACTAGCTTGTTTTACTAAAGTAGATGATGCTATAAATTATTTGCTAAGTAATGAAATAGATTTGATATTACTTGATTTAACCTTGCCAAATACTGATGGAATTGAGCTTATTAGAAGAATTAAAAGTGAGTTTAGCAAGATTGATATTATTGTAATTTCTGCTAGAAATGATAGCTTAAGCTTACAAAAAAGCTTAAATCTAGGAGTAATTGATTATATTCTAAAACCATTTAAACAAAATAGGCTTGAAAGCTCGCTAAATCAATATAAGTTAAGAAGAAATCTATTAAATAGCAAAATCAATCAAGAAAATATTGATAAAGCTCTTTATAAACAAATTGATGAATTACCAAAAGGAATTGATAAAAATTCTTTAGCTCTTATAAAAGATAAAATAAAAGAATTTAATACTTGGTTTAATGTCAATGAATTAGAAAAACTAACAAATATTTCTAAAATATCTCTTAGAAAATATCTTACTTATTTAGAACAAATTAATTACATTACTTCAAAACTAGAATATAAAGCCAAAGGAAGACCACAAATATATTATAAATTAAACTAATTTACTTATTTTAATTATTTAAAAGCTTTTTTAAATTACTTAAATTTACAAAATCTTAATTCTTCTTAAAATGAAAACTCAAATTATTTTTAAAGGAGTTTTTATGAAAGAAAGACAAATAGGTGGTGTAAATTTATACGCATTTTGTGTATTTGCACTTATTGTATTTTTCACTTGCTATTTTGGAAAACTTCCTAAAGATATGGTAGGCGGACTTGCTATTACTATGATTTTAGGAATACTGCTTGGCGAAATTGGTATGAAAGTGCCTATTTTAAAAAATATTGGCGGACCAGCTATATTAAGCATTTTTGTTCCATCTTGTATGGTTTATTATGGTTTATTAAATCAAAACTCAATAGATGCTATAACATTTTTTATAAAACAATCTAATTTCTTATATCTTTATATAAGCGTTTTAGTAGTTGGAAGTATATTAAGTATGAAACGAGCAATTTTAATTGCAGGGTTTTTAAAAATGTTTATACCTTTATTTATAGGAACTTTTTTAGCTATTATAGTAGCATATTTAATAGGTTCAATTACTAGCATAGGCGGAGCTCACGCTGTATTTTATATAGCAATTCCTATCTTAAGTGGCGGAGTTGGAGAGGGAATTATCCCACTAAGTGTTGCTTATTCAGAAATTTTAGGCAATGCCAATTCATCAAATATAATAGCACTTCTAGCACCTGCTGCAATGCTTGGAAACCTATTTGCAATTGCTTATGCAGGATATTTAAAAAATCTAGCTCTAAAAAAGCCACATTTAAGTGGAAACGGGCTTTTAGTAAAAACTAAAGAAGAAAATATCAATTCTTTAAATAACGATACCTTGCCTTTTGATATTAAATTAATGGGTGCTGGTTTGCTTGTTGCGGTATGCTATTTTTTAATAGGAAAATTATTAAATATGATAATTTCAATTCCTGCTCCAATTATTATGATTATTATGGCTGCTATTACAAAAGTTTTAAACATAATGCCAAAAAGCCTAGAATACGGAGCTAATTTCATATATCAATTTGTAAGCAAAAACCTAACTTGGGCTCTTTTAGTAGGTGTTGGAGTTATTTGGACACCTTGGAAAGATGTAATTGCTGCAATTAATATTGCTTTTATAATAATTTGCTTTAGCGTAGTTACTACTATGGCACTTACTGGGTATTTTTGTGCAAAGTTTTTAAATATGTTTGAGATTGAATGCTCTTGCGTTATGGTTTGTCATTCAGGACTTGGTGGCACAGGAGATGTTGCAATTCTAGGCTCTTGTAATAGAATGGAGCTTATGCCATTTGCACAGATTTCAACTAGAATTGGTGGGGCTTGCACGGTTATAGCTGCTACATTTTTATTTGCACAATTTGGAGTTTAAGATGATTAGCGTTGGAACTATTGAATCAAATGATTGTTTAATTAATATTCAAAAACATAAGGAATTTCAAATCGTATTTATAAATGAAGAAGAAAATCCTTATGCAAAACATATTAAGAACTTAATTCAAAATTATTGTAAAGAACACAAAAATACAAATGTTTTAATAGAGATAAATGATAAAGGTGCTTTAGATTTTTGTATCTTAGCAAGGCTAAAAACAGCATTAGAAAGGTTAGAAAAATGAGAAGAACATTGCTATTTATACCAGGAAATAATGCAGGAAATATTCAAAACGCAGGATTATTTGGAGCTGATGCTATTATATTTGACTTAGAAGATGCAGTAAGTCCTATGCAAAAAGATAGTGCCTTAAATCTAGTTTGCAATGCCTTAACTATGCTAAATTATGAATGTGAAAAAATAGTTAGGATTAATTTAGAGTATGCAAAAAACGATATTTTAGCACTATCAAAAACTAAAATTAATAGCATATTAATCCCAAAAGCTGAAAATATAGAAGAGATTAAAGAACTTATCAAATACACTAAGAATTTAAATCCAAAAATTGAAATTTTACTTTTAATAGAAACTCCACTTGGCTTATTAAATGCTAAAGAATTAGCATTTTTAAATGGCGTTAGTGCTATTTGCTTTGGTGCAGAAGATTATACGAGCGAAATTGGTGCAAGAAGAAGTGAGAGTGGAGTTGAGATTGATTTTGCTAGAAATTATTTATTAAATGTATGTAAGGCTGCAAAAATAGATGCAATAGATACTCCATATACAAATATAAATGATGAAAATGGATTAATAGCCGATACAACTTATATTAAAAATCTAGGATTTGATGGCAAATTAGTAATTAGCCCAAGGCATATTGATATTATTCATAATTGCTTTAAACCTAGTGAAAAAGAAATAATCTGGGCTAATCAAGTCCTAAACGCTATAAAAGAAGCCGAACTTAAAAAAAGTGGAGTAATTTCACTAAACGGCAAAATGATTGATGCACCTATTGTTAGTCGTGCTAAAAAGATTTTAAAGGAAATTCTATGAATATTGATTATATTAAAGATTATGGAGAAGTAATTGCTTTTAACGGAGCATTTAGCCTAAAACCTAAAGAAAAATCACTTAAAAAGCATATAAAACTATCAAACCCAACTGATAATAAAGTCTATACAAATGTAAAAGAATTAATCAAAAAAACAGGCTTAAAAAGTGGAGATACAATATCATTTCATCATCATCTAAGAAATGGAGATAAAGTAGTAGGAATTATCTTACAAGCTTGTGAAGAGCTAGGCATAAATGATTTAAAACTAGCAATTAGTGCAATTTTTCCAACTCATGATTTTTTAGTAGAATATGCAAAAAAAGGAATAATAACTCAAATAGATACAAACTATTGCACAGGAAAAGTCGCAAATGCTATTTCTCGTGGAGAATTTAAAAAAGTAGCTATTTTTAGAACCCACGGCGGTCGTGCTAGAGCAATTTATGCGGGGGATTTAGAAATTGATGTAGCATTTATTGCAGCAAGTGCAACCGATAATGCAGGGAATATCAATGGAACAATGGGTAAAAATGCCTTTGGCTCAATCGGTTATGCTATGCCTGATGCAGACTGTGCTAAAGTTAGCGTTGCAGTAAGTGATACAATTTATCCTTATCCATTAAGCAATCCTAGTATTACTCAAGATAAGATTGATTATATTTTAATGGTTGATGAGATAGGTGATCCAAATGGTATTAAATCAGGCACAACTGATATTACAAAAGACCCAATTCAGCTAAAAATTGCTAAAACAACGGCTAATTTAATAGATGAAAGTGGGCTTTTAAAAGATGGTTTTTCATTTCAAACAGGAGCTGGTGGGATAAGCCTTGCAAGTGCTCATTATGTAAAAGAAATTATGAAAGAAAAAAATATCAAAGGCTCATTTATTATGGGCGGAATAACTGCATATTTAGTTAGTTTATATAATGAAGGGTATTTTAATAATATTTTTGATGTTCAAGGATTTGATTTAGAAGCTTTAAAATCATTGCAAACTAATCCTAATCATTACGAAGTTAGCTCAAGTTTGTATGCAAACATTCACACAAGCTCTCCTATAGTAAATAGACTTGATTGCGTTGTTTTAGGAGCAACTGAAGTTGATACTAATTTTAATACCAATGTAATGACTAGTTCAAATGGATATATTATGGGCGGAAGTGGTGGGCATAGCGACGCTGCTGCAGGAGCAAAACTAGCAATAATTACTACTAATTTAATTAGGACTAGAAAAGCTATCGTTAAAGAAAAAATAAACTCAATTACAACTCCAGGAGAAAGCATTAATGCACTTGTTTGCGAATACGGAATTGCGCTAAATGATAAAACTTTGGCAAAAACCTTAAAAAACTCAAGGCTAAAAATACTTGATATAAAAGACTTAGCTAGTATTGCAAATGATATTTGCGGAGTTTGTGAGTATGAAAAATCAAATAAAAGAATAGTAGCCGTCGTTGAATATCGTGATGGCAGTGTAATTGATGTAATAAGACAAGTCTAAAACAATTAAAGAATTTGAAAATTAATTTTCAAATTCTTTTTAATTAAAACTCTTGCCAATTATCAAGACCTAATTTTTTCATTCTTACAACTCCCCAAAACGCTAAAATACAAGACAATAAAGTCCAAGCAGCAGGAGCAAATAAGCTAAATTTTGCTAAATATGTAATAATTGCCGGAGTAAATCCTGCAAAAAATATTGCAACTAAATTATAAGAAATACTCAAACCACTACTTCTTACATGAGCAGGAAATAATAAACTCATAATAGCAGGTGCTAATCCAACAAAAAAGCTAATTAATAAACATAAAATTATATGAATAGCAAATAATAAAAAAGCATTGCTACTACCTAATAAAACATATAAAGCCAAAAATGGCATAAAAGATAAAAGCCCAATAGAAATCATAAGAGATTTTATAAGACCAATTTTATGTGCTATAAACACTGCAAAAAAACACCCTAATGTCAAAAATATATTTCCTAAAAAACTAGCAGTATAGCCTAATTGCATATCATAGCCTAAGAATTTATGATAAAAAGTAGGCATAAAAATAATTAAACTATAAACTCCAGCAGTCCATAATGTGCTAAAGAGCATACCTGTAAAAATTCTACCTTTATAATCTTTTAATAAATCTTTTAAAGGTGCTTTGTTTTTGTTCTCTTTTTGTTGCTCAATAAAAACTGCACTTTCATTAGATTTATTACGAATATATACACCAACAGGAATAATCAAAAGCCCGAAAGCAAAAGCATATTTCCAAGCACCATCATAAATATCTTGAGTAGTAAATATAGTAGTAATAATAACTCCAGCTAATGCAGATAATATATTAGCAATTCCAATGGTTGATTGCAAAAATGAAGTATATAATAATCTTTGCTTTTTATCAGCATTTTCTAATAAATAACTAGTTGCTCCACCGATTTCTCCACCTGCACTAAATCCTTGAAATAATCTTGCTACTAAAAGCATAATAGGAGCTAAATATCCTATATCTTGAAATTTTGGAGTTAATACTATAATAATTATTCCTATAGCCATTGTTGAAATAGTTAGCAATAAAGACTTTTTCCTACCATATTTATCACCTATATAACCACATAATATAGCACCAATAGGTCTTGCTATAAAACCAACCCCAAATAATAAAAAAGTATTAATCATATTAGTAATTGGGTCTGCTTCTTTTGGAAAAAAATTAGCACTAATATATACTGCAAAAAATGCAAATAAAGAAAAATCATACCATTCTAAAGCATTACCCATAGAAGCTGCTATAACGGTTCTTGTTCTATTTTTCATAACCACTCCTTAATATGTTATTTAAAATAATTTGAGTGCCAATAGCTGCATCTTCAAATGAGCTTTCTTCATCAGGATGATGAGATAAACCATTTTTGCTAGGTATAAAAATCATACCCATAGAAGCTATCTTAGCCATAAAAGCACTATCATGCCCTGCCCCACTTGGCATAATAATGTTACTTACTTGTAGCTCATCTGCTGTTTGTTTTAAATTCTTAATAATTAAATCATCAGCAGGAGTAGCATTAGAATCTGATACTAATTTATAATTAGCGTCTAAATCTTTTAACTTTTCTTCAATCTCTTTAATAAAATTTATTCTTATTAAATCATCTTCACTTCTTAAATCTATACTTATTTTTACACTATTAGAAATAACATTAGCAGCATTAGGCATTACACTACACGCCCCAACGGTTGCTACCGTATAAGCTTGTTTAGAATACTCAATAGCTTTATCATTTAACCATACAATAAATTTTGAAGAATTTAATAAAGCATCTTTTCTTAAATGCATAGCTGTTGTTCCTGCGTGATTGCTTAAACCTTTAAATTCCACATTAAATCTTGAAATACCTACAATTTTATTTACAATACCAATCTTAGTATTTAAACTCTCTAACATATTTCCTTGTTCAATATGCAATTCATAACTTTCAATAAGCTTACCTATTCCTAATTCGTTAAAAGTTCTAAATGATTTATTACCACCTGATTTGATTATCATATCTGATAATTTAGTATCATTAACTTTAATATCAAGTTGTTCTTTACTCAAATTACCAGACATTCCCCTAGAACCTACGCAAGATAAACCAAAATAATTAGGCTCTTCTCCTAAATAATCACAAAAAATTAAAGTTTTATCTAATTGTATATCTTTTAAAGCTGTAGCAATTACCATAGCAGATACAACACCTAAAACTCCATCAAATCTACCACCACTAGCAACGGTATCGCTATGAGAACCTATTATAATACATTCATTACTTTTGCCCTTTTTAATAGCTAACATATTGGCAAAATCATCATATATAACATTAAGTCCTAAATTTAAAAAATGATTTTTAATATATTTTCTACCTTCTTCATAAGTATTAGTAAATACCAATCTAGTAAAAGGACGATTTGTTTCTGTAATTTTTGCTAAATTATTTATATGAAATTTAATATCATCTGCAAGTATTTTCATATCAATTCTCGTTAGGATTTATAAATTTTGCATTAAATTTATATACATTTTTACCATCAAATACTTTATTACCCCTAACATAGTGTTCATTTATTTTATAAAGCATTTCATAGCCTTCATACAAACTATAATCAAGATTACTAAAACCATCTTTTGCATAATACTTATAAGTATCTTCACTTAAAATAACAAAATCAGCATCATTTCCAGCTTTTAATTCTCCTTTATTTGGCAATTTAAACAATTTCGCTGGATTAGTTGATAGTAATTTAGAAGCTAAACTTAAATCTACATTTCTTTTTTTACATTCACTTAAAAATAAAGGTAATAACACTTCAAGACCGGCAGCTCCACTAGAATTTAAAAATATATTCTCATTGCTCTTTCTATCTTTACTCCATCTTACATGGTCTGTTGAAACTACATCAACTAAGCCATTTTTTAAACATTCCCATATAGCTTCTTTGTTGGCTAAATCTCTTATTGGTGGGTTGATTTTAGCAATACCATTTAATCTTCTAACCTCATCTTCTTCAGAGCAAATTAAATAATGCAAACAGCATTCAACACTAGCTTTGTAGCCATCTTTTTTATAATTATTAGCAATTTCTAAAGCTCTTTTATTAGAAGCATGAACAACATGAGCTTTTGCTCTTGCACTAGCTCCTAATTCATATATAGTATTTACAGCTATATTTTCAACCCACTCAGGGCGAGATAAATTATGTGCTTTATAGTCTGTTCTTTCTTGTTTTATTTTTTCAGTTAGATAAATAACACTTTCATGGTCTTCATTATGCACTCCTACCATTACATCATATTTTGCACATTCAAGCATAACTTCATACATTAAATATGGTGGTATTCTAGGAAATCTAACAGGGTCTGTTCCAAATAAAGATAATTTAAAGCCACAAGCACCTAATTTTATTAATTCTTCAATATTTTTTATACCATCTTCTGGATTTATGGTTGCATAAAGAGCAAAATCAACATAAGAATTTTCTAAGCCATCTTTTAATTTTTTATTAAAATTATTTGCGTTTGATATAAGTAATCCTGCATCATAAGGCATTTCTACCATTACACTAACACCACCTGCACTTGCTTGTTTGCTTGCTAGTTCAAAATCTTCATTATTTGCTTGAGAACGAGAATGCACTTGAGAATCAATAGCCGATGGAAAAATAATCTTATCTCTTAAATCAATTGCGTCTTCACTAAAACCATAAATATTTGCTAATTCTTTTATGCTCTTTTGATAATCTTTTTCTAAAAATAATTCTACTCTACTAAAGAGCTCTTCTTTAACAACTAAAACACCAATACCTATAGTATCTTTTAATACTAATTTAGAAACATAAGTTTTCATTTTACTCCTTTATTAACTTATGTTTTTAGGATACTAGATATATTGATAAAAAGATAGAAAAAAAGAAAAATATTAAAGCTTGTATTACTTTTAGTAACACAAGCTTAAAGAATTTGAAAATTAATTTTCAAATTCTTTCAATGATTAATTACTGCATTCGTCTAATAAATAAGCAATATGTTGCCAAGACATATTAGTAGCATCGCTAAGTCCTACTTCGCAAGTGCTAGATGAACTAAAGCCTCTTTTAACATTAGTGCTTGAGTAAAATTTCTTAAAATTATTTGTAGCACTTATATTTAGCTTAGGAGTTAAAAAGCCTTTATATCCAGCAAATCCACAGCAGTATGTATCATTATCAATTACTATTTCATCAGCACATAATTTAGCTAAACTCATTATGCTATCTTCTATATGCATTTTTCTAGCAGCACACATAATATATAAGCCTATTGGCTCATTTACTTTTGTGATTTTTAATCTTGGAGCAATTACTTTGTATAAATATTCACTCAAATCATAAACTTTACCTTTATGATTTTTAACTACCTTAGCCGAACAGGCAGAATGATCAATCACAACGCTGCAATTTTGATTAGATAAATACTCATTTAATTTTGCTTCATTAGCAATTTGAATATTTTCATAATTCTCATAAGCCTTTCCGCAGCATAAATCATTTGGAGCGTAGATTATTCCAATTCCTGCCTTTTTACATAGACTTTCAAATACTTCTTGAATGCTTCTTTTATCACTCATTTTTGCATTAGGCTTAAATGCTTTATTTAAACAACTTGTAAAATATATAACATTTTCTTCTTGAGTATTTGTTGAATACTTATAATCATTTGCTCTAGGCAAGTAATTTCTACTTTGTGGTAAATTAAATGTAGCTAGTAAATTATTTAATTTGTAATTATCAAATTTATTAGCAATTTTTAAAGAAGTTTTTGCTAGAGCTAAAGTAGTTTCGTGGTGATTATAAGCAAAATTACCGATAATTCTTGAAATAGCTCCTTGATTTGCTTTTCTATATTTTAAGCTAAAATCAGCAAAATTAATACCTAAAGGACATACCATAGAACAAACCCCACAAGCAGCACAGGTAGTATCTACATAAAAATTATAAAGCTTTTTCATATCTTTTAATTTTTTCTTGCTATCTTCGTCGTTTAATTCTTCTAAACTCTTCATCTCTTTAAGCACTGCAATTCTTTGTCTAGGGCTTAGGCTGATTTCATTTGATGGACAAAATCTCTCGCAAAATCCACATTCCATACATAAATTTAAAGCTTCATCAACAGGGCTTTGGTTTTTGATATTTTTCTTATAAATATCTTTATCTTTTGTAATAATTACATCAGGATTAAATATATTATCTTTATCAAGAATATCTTTTATCTTGCAGTTTATAGCATAAGCTTTTTTACCCCACTCAATCTCAACAAAAGGTGCAACCATTCTTCCTGTGCCATGCTCTGCTTTAATACTTCCACCAAAACTAGCTACTACACTTGACATTTTTTCTACTAATTTTGCAAAATTTTCAAATTCGGTTTTGTCATTTAAATTAGGAGTAATGATAAAGTGAATATTTCCAGCTAATGCGTGACCAAAAATAATACCTTCAAAATTAAATTCTTTAAATAAATCTTGAATAGCACTAATACCATTTGCTAAATCTTTTATCTCAAAACACACATCTTCAGTAATAACAGTAGCTCCAACAGGTCTTTTACTAGCTGCTATTGGTAAAAGCGCTTTTCTAATCTTCCACCATAAATCATATTCGCTTTTTTCTTTAGAATAATATGATTTAAAAGTTTTGCTTGAAAGCTCTTTAATTTTAACTATATTTGCATTTAAAACTTCTTCATTATCGCTTTCAGTTTGAATTAATACACAGGTATTATTGTCTTTTATATCACTTAATAAATCTTTTAATTCATCATAACTACTAGCAGCTTTTAAACTAGCATAATCCATAATTTCAGCTGAATTTATAAAATCATATTTTGCAAATTCACTAATAGTATTTGCAGCATCACTAATATCATTAAAAAACAATAAAGCACAGGCTTTATAAGGTAAATCATCAATAGTTTTAAGTCTTGCTTCACTAACAAAACCTAAAGTCCCTTCGCTACCTACAAATAAATGAGCTAAAATATCTATTTCATCATCATAATCAATGAAAGAATTTATAGCATAGCCTGTTGTGTTTTTGATTTTAAATTTGCGTTTAATTAATTCATATAATTCGCTATCATTTTTAATCTCTTCTTTAATAGCTCTAATTTCATTAATTAAATTAGCGTGAGTTCTTTTAAATTCTTCCACATTTGCTTTATCTTTAGTATCTAAGATAGTTCCATCATTTAATATCACTCTAATACTATTTAAAGTTTTATAAGAATTATCCTTAGTTCCACAGCACATACCACTTGAGTTATTAGCAACAATACCACCAATTAAAGCTGAATTAATCGTAGCAGGGTCTGGGCCAATTTTTTTACTTAATTTAGCTAATGATAAATTAGCATTAATTCCAACAACACCACAACCTAAACTAATCTCACTAGCATCATCATTTATAGCGATTTTTTTGAATGCAAACTTAATTACTACTAAAACACTATCCGTTGAGCTTTGACCACTTAAGCTAGTTCCTGCTGCTCTAAAGTTTAATGGAGTTTTATATTTATTTGCTAGTCTAATTATTTCTTGTATTTCGCTCTCATTTCTTGCTATTACTACTATCTTAGGGACATATTTATAACAAGACGCATCAATTCCATAAGCAAAACATCTAAGATAGTCATTAAATATCCTATCTTTAAACATATTCTTAGCTTCATTATAAAATAATTCATAATTATTCATATTATTTCTCCTTTTTTCTTCGTTAATCAAATTAATGTTATTTTACATAAATTATTTGGAATTTAAAAAAGAATTTAAAAAAAGATTTTTAATTAAAGGATTAATATGCTTACAAGTTTTATTATCTTAGCCATTGTTTTATCAATTCTAATTGGCTATAAAACTCGTTTAAATATAGGATTTTTTGCAATTATATTTGCCTATATTATCGGTGCGTTTTTTATGGATTTAAAGCCTAAAGAAATTATTTCTTATTGGCCTGTTTCTATATTTTTTGTTATTTTTGCGGTTTCGTTATTTTATAATTTCGCAAGTGTTAATGGG
Organism: Campylobacter sp. RM12651; assembly: GCF_022369475.1. Lineage (NCBI taxonomy): Bacteria > Pseudomonadati > Campylobacterota > Epsilonproteobacteria > Campylobacterales > Campylobacteraceae > Campylobacter > Campylobacter sp. RM12651. Next base: position 769,538 of record NZ_CP059600.1, on the reverse strand, counting down.
ACATTAGAAAAACTAGCTGCATTTTTGATTAAAAAATTTGAAAATTATCCGTATTTTTTGCCTTATGCTATATTTTTAGTATCGGCTTTAATTGCTGCAATGGGTGCTGGATTTTATAGTGTTTTAGCTTTTATGGCTCCAATTACTTTTTTACTCTGTGAAAAAACAGGTCTTGATAGAGTTGGTGGAGCTATGGCTATTAATTATGGTGCTTTAGGCGGGGCAAATTTTCCAACTTCTCAAAGTGGAATAATATTTCGCTCTCTTATGGAAAAATCAAGTATAAATCCTGATATTGCATTTTCTAATGCTTTTGTGATATTTTTATTTACTTTTATTTTGCCTATTTTTGTAATCAGTCTTTTTGTATTTAAAGCAAAAAAATCTAATATAAAAATAGAATTATTAAGCGAAAAAATTACTTTTAATGATAAACAAAAAACCACACTAATTTTAATGGCGCTTATGATGGTTTTTGTATTAGCATTTCCTTTATTACACATTGCATTTCCTAATGAAAAAACTATAACTTTTATAAATTCTAAAATAGATATAGGATTAATAGCTATTGTTTTTGTAGCTATATCATTGCTTTTAAAATTAGGAGATGAAAAGCAAGTTATAGCACTTATTCCTTGGGGGACTTTGATTATGATTTGCGGAGTTGGGATACTTGTTAGCATTGCTACTAAAGCAGGTGTGATTAATCAATTATCAGGCTTTGTAGAAAGCAATGTGCCAAAAATAATTGTCCCTATTATGATGATGATAATTGCAGCTATTATGTCGCTATTTTCTAGCACTTTAGGAGTAGTTACTCCTGCACTTTTCCCACTTGTGCCTACATTAAGCAATGCAAGTGGTTTTAGTGAAGTTGTGCTATTTACTTGCATAGTAATTGGAGCACAAGCTAGTGCTATTTCTCCATTTAGCTCTGGAGGTTCATTGGTTTTAGGAGCGATTGCAAACGAGCATAAGGATAGTTTATTTAAAGGCTTGATTGTAAGAGCAATTCCTATAGGTTTTATAGCAGCATTAATTGCTGGAATTATTGTTATGAATATTTTTTAAGGAAGAATTATGTATATAGATACTCACGCTCACATTTTTAGAGCAAATATAAGTTCGGCTAATGTAGTTAGATATGTGCCAAATTATGATGCAAGTTGCGAACAATATTTGGCTAATTTAAAGGAATTTAATTTTTCTTATGGTGTTTTAGTTCAGCCTAGCTTTTTAGGTTTTGATAATTCATATTTATTACAAGCTTTAAAAGAGCATTCTAATTTAAGGGGAATTGTGGTAATTGACCCTAATAATATTAGTGATTTAAAAGAAAAAAATGTCTGTGGATTAAGGCTTAATCTAATAGGAAAAGATAAGCCTAATTTTGATGATTATAAAGAAGCTTTAGAGTATATTAAAGAATTTAATCTTCACATAGAATTACATAAAGAATTAGATAAATTATTATTTATCATTGATGATTTAGCCAAATATAATGTAAAAATTATGATTGATCATCTTGCAAGACCTAATAAAGATACTTTTAAATTATTAGATGAGTTTAATAATTATAAAAATTTAGATATTAACTTTAAAGTAAGTGGCTTTTATAGATTAGATGAAGATTTAGCGTTTAGTAAAGATGTATTTGATAAATTAAGCGATATTTTTGATATAAAACGCTTTGTTTATGGAAGTGATTGGCCGCATACAAATTACGAAAGCAAAATAAATTATCAAAAAGCTTTAGATGATTTTTTAAAAGTTACTAATGATAAAGCTAAAATTATATTACAAGATAATGCTAAAGAACTTTTCTTTATATAAATATTTTTAATTCTTATTTAATTTAGTTAAATAAGAATTATTTTAAACTTAATATAAAAAGTCTAATCTAAATGATAAACTTCTTTCATATTAAGCCATTTTTGACCTGCATAGCCAAGTGATATTTGGCAAGGGTCTGTGCAAGCCCACCACTTACGAGTATTCTCATCGGCTGCCATTTTTGCCATATCAGCTTCATAATCACTCCCTACATACTCAAAATAAGCGAATAGATATTCGCCAAAATTATAAATTGAATAATTACGAATATTGCAAGCCTTTATCATCTCATTTACACCTTCCATAGGATTTGCGTGAAGTCTTTCGTATTCAGCTAATTTTTCCGGAATAACTTTTATAATTTGCCCAAATCTTTGCATTTTAAATCTCCTTTATCTTATAAATTTCTTTTGCATTTAAATAAAAAATCTTTTCTTTTAAATCATCACTTTTAAAATGATTTTCAATTATTCTAATCCATTCATTTGGTTTTAACTCACTTACAGGATAGTTTGAGCCAAAACAAATTCTACTTTCTCCAAAAATATTAAATGCCATATCAAGTAATTTTGAATAATCCTTACCTAAAATAAAATCATCTTGGCATGATAATTTCATATAAATATTTTCTTTTTTAGCAATTTGCCTTAAACTATCTTCGCCGCTAAAATCCTTAATATTTGCAAAATGATTAAAGATAATTCCTGATTTAAATTCCTTTGCAATTTTACTAAAATTACTTAGCTCATCTTCGTTTATACAAACTTCAAACATTAAATCATTTGCATTTACTAGATTAATAGTCTTTTTAAACTCACTGCCTAAGCAATATCCACTTGGCTTTGTATGTAAAACTTCTCTAAAACTAGCACCACCTATCGTAGCAAGGCATAAAGCAAGTAATTTTTTATGTTTAAAGCTAAGCATTTTTGCACTCTCTTGGCTAGGATTATTTGCATTTATTTCTACATAAACCCCACCTAAAAAATCACTTTTGCTAAACTCATCTAAATATTCATCAAAAGAAAAATCTCTTTGCAATCTAGTTGGGGCGTTTTGCACCCAACTAATATCATTTTTATCCCATATATGAAAATGCGTATCAATTATTTTCATGACTTTTTAGTCCATAAAAAGCTATATAATGCTACATATAAAAAGCAAGGAGCTAAAGCTAAAAATCCCGCACCTGTGCCATAACTATCATTTATTGAACCCATAATTGTAGGCATTATTGCACCGCCACAAATACTCATTACTAAGATTGAGCCACCAAGTTTTACTTGATTTAATGGCAAATCCTTTGTAGCAACGGCAAAAATAGTAGGAAAACTAATACTCATAAAGAAAAATACCAAAATTAAAGCATAAACACTAATCATTCCATCAGCAATATATAAATAAAAGCACAATGCAACATTTATTAATGAATAAAGCCCCAAAATACTCTCGCCTTTAAATTTTTTCATAAGTGGAGTTGTAACAATTCTTCCTATCATAAATGCAACAAGTGCAGCTGAGAAAAAATATGCTGATTTTTCATCGCTTAAAGCATTTTCTCCTAGACTTGCTGTATGTTCTACTGCGTAATTTATAAAAAACGCCCCCGCTCCAACTTGAGCTGCAACATATAAAAATTGAGCTAATACGCCTAAGTTAAAATGTCTATGTTTAAATACATCAATTGATTTTGAGTTGTCTTTATACTCTACTTCTTCACTTACTTCGCTACCTTCTGGAATTTTATTAAACACAAATGCAAGTAAGATTAAAAACACTACTAAAGCAATTCCTACATAAACCATTTGCACATTAAACATATTTTCAAGTAATGCTTGTTCTTTTTCTGTATCAGTTGCATTTTCGCCACTATGAGTAATTGATAAAAACAAACTTCCACCAATAATAGGTCCAACAAATTGTCCAAAACCATTAAAGCTTTGAGCTGCATTAATTCTAAATGAAGCGTTTTTCTCATCTCCTAGCTTTGTCATATAAGGATTTGCATTAGTCTCAAGTGCTCCAAGCCCGCACGCAAGAACGAAAAATGCAAATAAAAACATAGAAAAACTAGCCATATTAGTTGCAGGAATTATTAGTAAGCAACCAATCGCATAAAGTGCTAGTCCTGTAATAATCCCAACCTTATAAGAAAATCTTGAAGCAATCCAGCCAGCAGGAAGTGCCATCACAAAATACGCCCCAAAATAAGCCATTTGCAAATAGCCACTATTTTGTTGAGTAATGCCTAGATGATTTTGAAAGTTTTTATTCATAACATCAACAAGTCCATAGCTAACACCCCATAAGAAAAATAATGAAGTTACTAAAATAATTGCAATTTTTACATTTTTATTCATTTTTTCTCCTTAATTTTCCCAGTTTAATGCACGATCAAGATGCATATAACCACCATCTGGAGTTAAAATCTGCCCTGTTGTGTGAGATGCTCTTGGGCTTATTGTAAATACTGCAGTATCAGCTATCTCTTCGCAAGTTGTAAAGCGATGACCTAGTGGAATAAATTTTGCAATTTCTTGATATTGCTTTTCAGGGTCAGAGAAATTTTTAATCCATTTTTCATAAAGTGGAGTCCAAACTTCAGCAGGGCAAATACAATTTACTCTAACATTATCAGGTGCAAAAGCGCAAGCCCACTCTCTTGTCATTGCTATTTGAGCGCCTTTTGCACTTGCGTATGCTGTTGTTCTTCCTTGACCTGTGATACCTGTTTTACTTGAGATATTTAAGATACTTCCTTGCTCTTTTTTAATATATGGAAGGCAGCACTTTGTCATTTCATAATAATGAAATAAATTGCTCTCATAACTTTTAATAAGCTCTTCAGTTGTAGCACTTTCAATATGAAGATTATCATTCATACCTGCATTATTAACAAGTGCGTAAATTGAGCCATATTTAGCCACAATTTGCTCTACAACTGCACTAATTTCTTGCCATTTTGATAAATCTAATTGATAAAAGCCGTAATTTGGGCAAAGTGCTTTAATTTTGCTTTCAAAATCACTATCAAGCTTAGAGCGAGATACGATAACAGGAATTGCACCTTCATTAGCTAAACACATACTAATGCCACCACCAATACCTTTTCCACCACCTGTAACAACTACAACTTTTCCTTTTAATCCTAAATCCATAATTTCTCCTTATTTAATATTTGTGTAAGATTTTTTTAAATGTATTAACATAAGCACTCCTAAGAATGCAACCAAACATAGAGCAATTAAACCTGCATAAGAACTATTAAATTGACTTTCGGCATAATTTTTTAAATTAGGTGCTACAAAACCACCAAGATTGCCTAAAGCCCCAATCAATGCTATTCCTGCTGCTGCTCCTGTGCCTTTTAAGATTTGAGTTGGTAAATTCCAAAAAATAGGCTGAATCGCTATAAAACCAACAGCTGCTAAAGATATGAATAAAATAAATAAAGCTAAAGAATTTATAAATACAGATAAAAACATACTAACAACAGCTAATAACAATAATGCAATACTAAAAGAACTCCAAGCTCTTAATTTATCAGCATAACTTGTAACAATAGGTAGAGCAATTAATACAACAGCCCAAGGAATTGCACTAATAATTCCAACCTTTAATCCAACATTTGTCCCTAAAAAATGTGAAACTTGAGTAGGTAAATAAAATAAAACCCCATAAACACTAAGCTGAATTGCAAAATAAACTAAAACGAATTTCCATACAATAATTGATGATAAAGCTTTGCTAGAATTTAATTCTTCTTTATTATTTTGTTCTTTTTCAAGTTCAGCAATTAAAATTGCTTTTTCTTCTTCGCTTAACCATTTAGCATCTTCAGGTTTACTTGCAAGTTTAAAATAAGCATAAAAACCAACTATAACAGTAATAGCACCTTGGATAATAAACATCCATTGCCAATTTTTAAACCAAATGCTAGGTGCATAATCTAATATAGCCCCTGTAATTACGCCACCAAGCATTAGTGCAAGCGGTGCTCCTAATTGATAAAAACCATAAGCTTTTGACCTATAAATAGTAGGGAAAAAATAACTAAGATATAAAATAACCCCTGGGCTAAATCCTGCTTCGCTAAGCCCTAATAAAAATCTTAGAATATAAAAACTTGTTTCATCTTTTATGTAAATCATAGCCATACATACAAGTCCCCAAGTTATCATAATTCTACTTAGCCAAATTTTTGCCCCTAATTTATGCAATAATAAATTTGATGGAATTTCAAATATCGCATAGCCTATAAAAAATATCCCTGCACCTAAAGCATATGCAGCCTTGCTAATACCAGCGTCTATTTCTATATAATCTTTTACATAAGCAATATTTGATCTATCTAGCATTGCTAAACAAAACATTAAAAGTATTAAAGGCATTATCTTTAAATACATTTTATTTACTATTTTTTCCATGTAATCCTCCTTTGATTACGACTTAACAAGTTGTTGCAAGTCTCCAAACGCTAAAATCATTTTGTTTATTGATTTCTGCTTTTGTTAATTTACCTTCGCTTATTCTTACAATTAATTCAATTAATTCGTCTCTAATATCTTCTTTACTCTTATTACCATCTACGATTTCACCAGCATTTAAGTCAATTACATCAGCCATATTCTTCGCACAAAAATTATTTGTGCTTAGCTTAATCGTTGGAGTTACAGGGCTTCCTGTTGGAGTTCCACGACCTGTTGTAAATACAACTAAGTTCGCCCCACCTGCTACCATAGCACTAAGCTGCTCTATATCATTTCCTGGAGTATCCATAAATGTAAGACCTTTTTTAGTAACTGGCATTGCATAATCAATCACATCTACAACTTTGCTCGTCCCTGCTTTATAAACACAACCAAGGCTTTTTTCTTCAATAGTAGTTAGCCCACCTGCTATATTTCCTGGGCTTGGATTTGCACCACGAATATCTGAGCCACTATTTTTTACATTTTCTTCAAAGCCATAGATTTTTTCATATATTTTTTTCTCAACATCAGCATTAATTGCACGCCTTGCTAAGATATTTTCAGCTCCTATTAGCTCGGTTGTTTCAGCTAAAATTACAGCTCCACCATTCTCTACTACATAATCACTTAAACTTCCTAAAGATGGATTTGCACTAAGCCCACTATAAGCATCACTTCCACCACATTCAGTTCCTAAGATAATATCGCTAAAATCGCCTTCACTTAATTCACATTTACTAGCATTTTCAAGCATATCTTTAACTATTTTTATGCCTTCATTTGTTGTATTTGTAATACCACCTAGCTCTTGAATACTAATTGCTCTTATATCTTTATAAGGAGCTAAACTTTTTGCTAATTCTTTAACAGAATTTGAACTAATAGTCTCACAACCAAGCCCAACTACAAGTGCTGCATATACATTAGGATTTGCACAATTTCCAGCCATTAGCATTCTTGTTTGCTCTGCATCAAAATCAAGCTGACTACATCCGTGCTGATGAGTTACATATACAGCTTCAGGACACGCTTTAGCAATGTTTTCTACGACCTTATTAGCACATACAACGCTAGGAATTATTAAGACCTTATTTCTTAAGCCAAACTTGCCATCTTCTCTTCTATAGCCTTTCAAAATTACTTTTTCGTGTTTTGAATCTTGTGCATTTAGATTTTTCTTATTTGCACTTTCTTGACTTAATCTTAAAGCATTTTCTAATTTTGAACTATCACAGCTATCTCCCCTACCACGAACGCCTTCGGTGTTGCTTGTATGAACCCACTCGCCTTTTTTTATATCAATACTAGCTGCTCCTATTACTTCGCCGTATTTAATAATAAAATCACCTTTTTTAATATCAGTTAAAGCGAATTTATGTCCGCTTTTAATATCATTTAATAAGGTAACTTCATTAAAAACTTCGCCTTTATTTAAATCACTTATTGCAGTTGCAACATTGTCAATTTCACTAACTTTTAAAAATCTATTTTTCATAATTTAACCTTAAATTTATTTTTTGCCCATTTAGAATAATAAGCAGTAATTATTGGCACAACAAAAGCTGTTACTACAACGCAAGTGCTAACTAAAATCGTTGCATGTTCTACTAATGGTTTAAAATCTGGATAAAAATCAGCAACTAACATCGGAGTAGCCGCAGCTGCTCCTGCAGTACTTGATGCTGCTATACCTGCAGTTCCATTGCCTTTTGCAATAAAAATATCTGCAAATATTAATAATATTCCTGTGTATATGATTACAATAAATGCTAAAACCAATCCAGATAATCCAGCATCAAGAATCGAGCTTAAGTTTATAGTACTTCCAAGTGCAAAACCAACAAAAATTATCATTGGCTCATTTAATTTAGTTAAAAATTCTCTAAAATCTTCATCTAAATTACCCAATACAAAACCTAATACAAATGGAATCATTAATCCTATAAAGTTTTGTATAGGAAAAGATGCTAAACCACTAACCCCCAAAATTAACATAGTAAATAAAGGACCACTTTCTATCATTAACAATAAACTAGCACCAGCTTCTTCTGTAGTTCCGTATTGTTTTGTTAAAGCCGTATAAAGACCAGCATTAGTCATATCCATTGCAGCAACTACTGCTAATGTGCTAAAACCAACAAAAAAGCCTTCAGTTATCATACCGTTAGGAACAAGCTGTTTAACTATAATACACGCCATAAATGCGGCAAATATTTTAGTTGCTAACAATACTCCAGATTTTTTTAAAACTGTTGTAGTAGCCTTAAGTTTAATACTTGCTCCAATACCTACAAACCAAACAGCAAGCATTACTGTTGCACCTGTTCCTAAGGCATTAGTAAAAGGTCCAAAATAAGCCAATTTATCAGGAAGAAAAGTATGTATAATAGCACCTAATAACATAGGAACTAACATCATACCACCTGGAACCTTTTCTAAAAATTTCTTAATTTTCATTTTAAACCTCTATTCAGAGTATTCTCTCTATGTTTTTAACTAATTCTTTTGCATATTCGAATTTTTCATCAAGTGCTTTTAAGGTCTCTTCGCTTAGTGGGTGAATGCTTTTGTTTGCAAAAGCAAAACCACGAGCTTTAAGTAAAAGCGCAAATCCCATAGGAAATGATAAGCTCATTCCAAATCTAATAGCTGGTAGCAAGGCTTTTTGAAGCTTGATTGCTCTTTCATAATTTTTCTCATTATATGCTTTATAAATCGCACTCATAGCGTCAGGGAAAACACATCCTGCACTTGTCATTGAACCTTTTGCACCCATCATTAAAGCTCCAAAATAATGCTCTTCACGACCCACAAATACATCAAAATCACTTGGCACAACATCTAAAATATGGTTTAGCAACAAAGCATCTCCACTGCTATCTTTAATACCTACAATATTTGGTAATTTGCTTAATTTTTCAATTAGATTTAAACTCATTGCAGGTGCAAAAAGTGGGATATTGTAAATATAAAGTGGGAGTTTTACTTTTGCTTGCAAGTCTTTTACATAAGTATAAATCGTATCATCGTTAAACTTATAATAATATGGCATCATAAGTAAAAGCGCATTAGCCCCTTTTATATAAGCTTCGTTTGCAAGGTCTAAGCTCTCTTTATAAATACAACTTCCTATCCCACAAATAACAGGCACTTTATTATTTGCAGCTTTAATTGAAAGCTCTAGCATTTTTACTTTCATTTCGTATGGCATTGCTTGAGAATCTCCCGCACTACCATTACAAAATAAACCATCAAGTCCTTTTTCAATGCCCCATTCACATATCTTTAAAAACTCAACTTCGTTAATACCTCCATCATCTTTATATGGTGTATATAAAGCTGGTAAAGTTCCTTTTAAAATTCCCATAATTTCTCCTTAATTTTGTATATACAAAAAAATTAAATTTTATTTTTTGTATTTAAGAAAGAATATGCAAAAAATGATAAAAATTATGAAAAATAAATTAAATAAAATTAATTTTTTTGAAAAAGTGTTACTTTTTGTAAATTAAAATTTATATTTTGTATATACGAAAAAATTTTTATTAAATTTTTCTTTTGTAAAATATATAAATTTTAAAACTAAAGGCGAAAAATGATATATTTACCTAATGAATTAAGTAAAATCAGCAAAAATGTTATAAGTTCTAATTATCTTAATCTTTGTTTATATGAAACTAGAAAAAATGATGATTATTATGAAGTATTATTTGATGATTATGCTCTTGTTTTTATAAACGATGGATATAAAATGATACATACTAAAAAGCAAGATTTTACAATTAATAAAAACGAGATTTTGTTTTTTACAAAAGGCTCATATCTGATAAAAGACTGCGTAGAAAATAACTATTATAATTCAATTATAATTTGTTTTAAAGAAAGTATTTTAATAGAGCTAATTTATAAATATAAAGCCCTTTTAAATAGCAATTTTACAACCGATGAGCATATTTTTAAGCTAAATTCTAATGAATTATTAAGCTCAATTTTTACATCATTTTTGCCTTGTTTTAGCTATAAAACCAATGAAGATATTTTAAAATTAAAATTTGAAGAATTATTTTTAGCCCTACTTTATAGCAAAAACAATCAAAGTTTTTTATCATTTTTAAAGACCATAATCACCAATTTTAAACTATCTTTATATCAGATATTTTCATATTGCGAACAAGATTTTCAAAGCGTAAATGATATGGCAAAAATATCTAATATGTCCTTAACTACTTTTAGCAAAAACTTCAAACAAAGTTTTGGAATTAGCCCTAAAGAATGGCTTGATAATAAAAAATTTGAAAAAGCAAAATTCTTATTAGAATTTTCAAACAAAAACATTACAGAAATATGTTTAGAAGTAGGATTTAACTCCCCTGCTTGGTTTATTTCACGCTATAAAAAAAGATATAATAAAACCCCAAAACAATTTCAAAAATCAAAAAACTTATATTTTTTACATTAAAACTATTAGAAATAAAATTCTTTTTTCCTTATAATTTTTCAAAAATTATTTAAGGAGAAAAGATGAAAAAATATATTTTAAGTATAGCATTACTTGCTAGTATGAATGCAATGGAAGTTAAAGAAATCAATGCTTTTGCTTCGCCTGAGAGTGTTGTGGCAAATAAAGATTATGTATTTGTCTCAAATGTGGGTCAAAAAATTGAGCCTTTAAACAAGGATTTAGATGGTTATATAACTATAATCTCAAAAGCCGATGATAAAATCAATGTATTTGTAAAGAATTTAAATGCTCCAAAAGGTATGAAGATTATTAACAATACACTTTATGTTGTAGATATTGATACTTTATACGGCTTTGATATAACAAGCAAAAAAGAAGTATTTAAGCTAGAAATTAAAGGCTCGGTATTTTTAAATGCAATTGAGAGCTTAGACAATGATACTCTTTTAGTAAGTGATACTGGCACTTATACGATTTTTGAAATCAATTTAAAAGATAAAAATTATAAAACTTTTATGAATATTGACAAAAGTTATGGTGGTCCTAATGGCTTATTGATTGATAAAAATTCTTTATATGTTGTAGGATATGATCCTAGTGAAAAAGATGGTGGAGCTATTTTAAAAATTGATTTAGCTAGTAAAAATGTAGAAAAAATAAGTGATAATTTAGAGCAATTTGATGGAATTGTTAAAATTAATGATGATATTTTAGTATCTAGCTGGGGTAAAGAGCTAAATGGTTATATTTATAAACTTAATCAAAATAAATTAGAAAAGCTAGATTTAAAAGCACTTAAAGGACCTGCTGATATGTTTTATGATAACTCTACAAACACACTTTTAGTGCCTGAAATGGCTAATAATTCTTTATTAAAAATCAAATTATAATTAGAATTTACTATGAGAAAATCTCTCATAGTAAATCAAAAACTTAAAGCACTTTTGACCTCATCGCTAGCCATTTCTATACTCCAAGCAGGCTCAAACACTAAATCAATATCAACACTATCTATTCCATCTACACTTAAAATAGAGTCTTTTACCCAAGTTATCAATAAATCGTGCATAGGACAAGATTTAGTAGATAAGGTCATAGTGATTTTACAATATGAATTATCAATTTGTATATCATAAATAAGCCCTAAAGCTAAAATATCAAAACCCACTTCAGGGTCAATTACATTTGAAATTGCATTAATTACTTGCTTTTTCATTCTTTGCTCCTTTGTAATTTATATAAGTAAAAAAATTGATTACATTAATTAAAAGACCTATATTTAACGCTATATATAAATAAATTGATGAACTAAAATAAAGAGAAATTACTAAGCATATATTAATTAGCATAGTAAAAAAAGCTGCTTTTTTAATCACCATATCATCTAATAAAGGGACTTTTATTTTTCCGATTAATTTTGAAATGAAATGAAACCATATTAAAAATGGCAAAATTTTATAAATATGTGCGATTATAAAAGGTAAAATCGTTGCAAAAATTAATAATTTAATAGCTAAAGCATAGTCTAAAACATAAAATTCTCTCATCGCTAAAAACGAGCCAATACAAGCAAAAACAATATTTAAATTCCAATAATCTTTAGCCTTTCTTGTTCGTATTTTAAGTATATATAAACACCAAAATACAAAACAAGCTAGGGAAAAAATAGCTATACTTTTATGAAAAAATGCTAAAAAATACGCCACTAAACTAAGCCATAATAAATAATTTTTATGCTTATGAGTTAGTGCAAACATTGGCAATAACACACTAGCAGCACCTATACAAATAAATAAAATAAAACCTAACATAAAATATATATGAAGATGAAGAATTAGTTCATAATCTAAATATATAAGCCCGTTTAAAATAAGCACAATTAAACCAGCACAAACTAAGCCTAATGCTAAAAAAACAACCCCACAAAATAAAGCACTTTTAGCAATATTATTAAAATCAAAAAATGATATTAAAAACAGCACAATAAAATAAAAAACACTTAAAATCATAGCAAATACGCTATATTTTAGTAATGCCAAATCATAATTTAAAAACGAATACATAATAAAGGCTAAAGAGATATTGCAAATAAAACTCACAAAAAATACACCTTTTATACTAAAGAATGCTTTTTCATAAATTACCGAGCTTAATTGATAAAGGCTACCTATTATTATATTTAAAGCAAATCCAGCAAAAAAACAATGTAAAAACGCTTTAAATTGATAACTCTCAAAATCGTAATTTGAATAAGAAAATAAAAACATAAAAGCTAATAAATAGCAAAATGCAAATATAAAATAAATAGCCACCACTTTAAATGGTGGTGCGAATGCGTTTAACATAACTTAGCCCTTATGGATGGTCTTTACAAGCTTCATCAAAATTGCTATGCTCTTTAATTTTAGTAAATACTAGCCAAAAAAGTCCATCTTTTTGTGTAGTTTGAATATCATAATATGGCTTCACGCTAGGAAGTAAGCCTAAAGGATTTTTATGATTTAGCATAATTAATTTTTGATTAGGCTTTAAATTATTTAAGCCAACTCTAGCATTTATCATAGGTTCAGGTGGCATACACTGACTACTATCAAAAGCTAAATATTCATCATTCTCATAAAACTCAACCGTAGCATTTGCTAAACTAACTTTTTTCCAAGATTTAAAATCAAACATTTTTTCTCCTTTTTTCTCACTATTCTAAAAAAGTTTAAAAATTTTGACTTTGACTTAAGTCAATTTGAAGTTCAAAAAAAAGAAAAATTAAATACTTAAATAAATTTTTAAATCAAATTCCTAAATATTTATTTGCTATAATAAACCTTATTTTTACAAGGTTAAATATGAATATAAATCAAATAATTAATTTTAAATTTAATTTTAAAAAGATTTTATACAAAGCTTTATTTATTGTTTTTATAATAATTCCACTTTTATATATTTTAATTATGAGTTTATATTTATTAGAATTTAATCCACAAAAATATAGTAAAAATCCAGAAGCAAGTGAAAAATTTTTAACCGGATATTTATTTATTGATATTGCAAATACATTAAATATATTTTTTAAATATGATAGCTTTATTGTAAGACCTTTTTTAAATATAGCTAAAAATTATTATGATGAAGGTAAAAAGCTCTTGCCAGATGATAGTATTGAAGATATTATGTGGTGGGTTTTGTATTATAAACGCATGTATGGTTTAACTAAAAAAACACAAGATTATAGTATGTTAGACAAGCTAAGCTACGATGATTATCAAGAAATCTATGAAATGATAAAAAGAGTGCCTTATGGCAATATTTATTATGATGTGGATATTATGACAGAATATAGACTATCTAATATGCTTGGTTTGGTTATGCTATATATGTCTCATTCTCCACATAAAAGGTCATATGAATATTATATAAAAGATTATGATAAAGCAAGTGAAATTTATGAGCTTTTAAATATAGCTTTTAATAAATACTATTCATATCAAGCAGAGAAAAAATTTAATTACGCACTATACCTAGAAGTAGTCATAGATATCTTAAGAACTTCAGCATTTAAATATTATAGTGAAAACAATTACTACGATGGAACTTCAAAAATAGATGTTACTGATATACCTTTACCTGATTATATTTGTAATGCTACAGACACAATAAAAATTAATGAATACTTTAAAAAAGCTATTTTATTTACAGATAAAAGTAATGTATATATAAAAAATATCTATGATGGTCCGGTTAATTATTTATATGCTTTACATAAATATTGCCCAGAAGATAAAGAAATAAGATATAGAATGCTTAATGTTATTGTTAATAAATTTCAACCAATGTATAAAAAAGGAGAATTAAATGATAGATGAATTGCTTATACTAGCAATATTAAAAAGCTTTTGAATATATTTTGCATTTATTTTTAGCTGAAGACCACGAAGCCCAGCACTAAGCACAAAATACTCAAGCTCTAAAGCTCTTTCGTCAATAAATCTAACATAATCTTTTTTCATACCAAAAGGCGAACAACCGCCCCTAATATATCCTGTTTTATCCTTTAATTTATCAAGTTTTAAAAGGCTTAAGGATTTTTCTCCTACCGCCTTTGCAAAAGATTTTAAATCTATTTCTAAATCCCCTTGAATACAAGCAACATACAAGGCATTTTTACCCTCGCAAACTATGGTTTTGTAAATATATTTAATATCAATTCCTGTCTTTTTTGCTACACTAATTGCTGATAAATCATCATCTACTTCATAGCTTAATAATTCATAATCTATTTTTAAAGTATCTAAAAACCTTGCTGCATTAGTCTTTTTAATCATTTGCTATTCTCTGTCCGAATTTAATCGCACCAACTTGGCATTCAAGTTTTAAATCATCGCCTAAGATTAAAATAGTAGAACCCATCAAAAATCTTCCTAGCATTTCGCCTTTTTTTAAGCTTACATTATCATAGTTTTTCTCATAATCACTTGCATTTTTCATATTAGTTTGCACGCTTGTATCAAAATCAAATTCCATCTTGCCAACATTTACAGCCCCTACAAAAACCATATAAAAAATATCTCCATTATCTTTTTTGCAAGTTAAAACCACACGCTCATTTCTTGAATACAAATTATCATGCTTACTAAGTGCTTTTAAATTAACGCTAAAAAGCTCCGCACAAAAATATTTTAGATTTAAAACCTGCATATTACAAGGACTATGATAATTGTGATAATCCCTTGGACTAAGATAAATATTTAAAAAATCAAGCTCATTTTTAGGAGTAAAACCTAAAAGCTCTTTAATATCATAATCTTTACCTTTTATACTAAACGCCTTTAAATTTGAGCTTTTTGCATAACTTAAAATAGTGCCATCACAAGGACTTATAAAGCCACTTTCAAATTCTCTTGGCTTTATTAATCTTCTAGTAAAAAGAGCTAATAAACTATCGTATTCTTTATAATCTTTAAACTCATCTAAAGGTATATTAAAATGCTTTACATAAGTTTTGTTTATATAATTTTGCATAATTTTTGGATATTTTATGCTTACTAATTTACCAAAAATTCTTGAAATTGTTTTTCTCATTATATTCCTTAAAGTCTAATTATTACTATTTCACTAGGTGCTAAAAAGCGTATAGATGGACCCCAAAAACCAGCACCACTACTAACATATAATTTAGTTTTTTTACCGATTTCATAAAGTCCGTGCAAAAATCCTTGCTGCATTAAAACAAAAATACTAAATGGGAAAATCTGCCCTGCGTGAGTATGTCCTGATAAAACTAAATCAAATCTACTCAAATCAAATTCCTTAGCTACAACAGGTTGATGAGCTAATAAAATATTGTATTTAGTATCATTAAAATTTTTATAAATTGGGGCTAAATCCATTGGCATTCCATATTTTGCACCCTTTAAATCATTTATGCCACTAAGCACTATTTTGCCTAAATCTATGCTTTCGTTTTCTAATACTTTTATATTGGTTTGTTTTAATTTTGCTAGGATTTTTGTAGCGTCGTGGTAGTATTCGTGATTGCCAGTTACATAAAAGCAAGGCTTATTAAAGGTATTTAATAAATCCAAATAATCAATATCATCTATGTTAGTATCTATTAAATCCCCAACAATTACTACATAATCAACTTCTTGTTCGTTGATTTTTGCGATTAATTTTTCTAAAAAATCTTTGTGCAAATTCTTGCCTAAATGCACATCACTTATCATTGCGATTTTTATTCCTAAATTAGCATTTAAATCTACATATTTAATAGGTGGAATTTTAATTGCCTTAAATATACCTTGTAAAAAACACCCAAATGCAACAAATAAAACGCCTAAATCACAAATCAATTTTAAAGTTTTTCTTCTATTTGTGTCTATATTCTTTACGCTTTTAAAGGCTATAAATTTAACAATATCATAAATTAAAGCGATTAAAAAGAAGAAGAAAGAAAAACCCAAAAGAATTGATAAAGTAGTATAAAGAAAATCAGGCAAAAAATTAGCTCTCATAGAGAACAAAAATACAACATTAGATATGAATAAAACTATGCAAACTACTAAAAAAAAGTTTTTAAATCTAGGGAAAATTACTCTAAATAATTGTCTATAAATATAAGCATTTGCAATAAAAACAGCAACGCAAAATGCAGTAGCAAATAATAAATGGTGTAAGCTCATAATTAATTCTCGTAAAGTGATTTTAAATATTTTTCATCATGAATTATTAAGTTTTTATCATCATCAAAACTAATAATTCCATCATTTTTAAACTTAGCTAAAATTCTAGAAAAAGTCTCTGGAGCTAGATTTATAAATGAAGCTAATTGGATATGCTTTATGCTCTTAAATACTTCGCTTTGCTCGCAAACTAATTTAGCTAACTTTGCTTCAGCACTTAAAATCATTTCATTATGAACGAATTCTGATAAATAAATTAACTTTTTTGAAATTCCACTTAATAAAGCTAGAACAAAATCAACCTTAGTTAAAAACTTATTTTTAAGCTCTTCAAAATCAATCTTAATCACTTCCCCACTATTTAAAAAACTAGCACTCGCAGGAAAAGGAATATTTTCAAAATTAGCTAATTCGGCTACAAAAGAAATCGGAGTTAATTTATGCATAAAAATTTCAGCTCCTTTTTGGTTGGTTTTATAAACCTTAATATTTCCTTTAATTAATAAGTGCAAATACTTACTACTTTCACCTTCCATAAATAGCATTTCGCCTTTTTCGTAGCTTTTAAGAATACAAATTTTTGCTAATTCTTCAAGCTCATTTTCGCTAAAATCTTTAAAAAAAGAAATTTTTTTTAATACTTCTTTCATTGGCACTCTTTTTACTTTCTTAAAATAGAATTATGAAAAATCATATCAAGGAATTACAAATGTTTAGATTTGCCCCATCACCTACAGGCGATATGCATATAGGGAATTTAAGAACTGCCGTTATTAATTATGTATGTGCGAAAAAATATAATAAAAAGTTTATTTTAAGGATAGAAGACACAGACACAGCTAGAAATATTCAAGGCAAAGAAGAAGAGATTAAGAGTATTTTAAATTTATTTGGGATTAATTGGGACGAATACTATGTGCAAAGCACTCATCTAGCAACTCATCAAAAATTAGCAGCAAAATTATTAGAAAATGGTTCTGCTTTTAAATGCTATTGCACCGAAGCTGAATTAGAAGAAAAAAAAGAATTAGCAAAAAACGAAAAAAGAGCTTATAGATACGATGGAACTTGCGAGAATTTAAAACAAGATTTAAATAAACCATTCGTAATAAGACTTAAAAAGCCTAAAAACACAATTACTTTTAAAGATGAAATAAAAGGCGTTTTATCATTTGAGCCAAATGATGTTGATAGTTTTGTGATTTTAAGAGCTGATGGGACACCTACATATAATTTTGCATGCTCTATGGATGATATGTGCGAAGGAGTTAGCTTTATTATCCGTGGAGAAGACCATGTAAGCAATACTCCAAAACAAGAACATATAAAGGCGTCTTTAGGCTTTAATGAGAGTATGCAATATGCACATTTACCTATCATTTTAGACGAAGAAAGCGGTCAAAAAATGAGTAAAAGACAAGAGCATTCAAGCGTAAAATGGCTTTTAAATGAAGGCTTTTTGCCTGATGCGATAGCTAATTATTTACTAGCTTTAGGCAATAAAATTCCTAATGAAATTTTTACGATGAATGATGCAATTTCTTGGTTTGAAATAAGCAATATTTCTAAATCTCCGGCTAGATTTAGTATGGCAAAATTAAGATTTATAAATAGAGAGCATATTAAGATTTTAGATGATGAAATTCTAGCTAGATTATTGTTTAAAGATGAGTTTTTAGCTAAGTTTAGTAATGTAAAAGTATTAGCAAAATTAGCAAAACTTCACTTAGAAGAAGCAAGCACTTTAAATGAAATTAGAGCTAAACTTAGTGGATATTTTCTACCATTTAATGTAGTTTTTGCTAACAATTTAGATTTTAGTGAGAGTGCGAAATTATTAAAAGCTGAATTAGAAAAATCAAACATACCTAGCAAATACGAAGAATTTAAACTAAATCACAACGCTAATTTAAAAGGCAAACAATTATTTATGAGCTTAAGATTATTGCTTAGCGGTTCAGCTCACGGCCCTGAATTAGCACAAATTTATGAGATTATGCAACCTTGTATGAGTGAGTTTTTAAAGGTAAAAGATGAGCTTTGCTGATATTGTAGTTTTACTACTTGTATTAATAATAAGAGGACTAAATATTTATTCTTATTTAGTTATTGCCTATTGTTTGTTTTCGTTTTTTCCACAAGCTTTTACAAGCCCTATCGGATATAAAATATACAATATTGTATATAAATTAGTAAGACCTGCCTTTGATTTAGTATATATGATAATACCGCCTAGATTTTTAAATATAGGCATGGTAAGTCTTGCTCCTATTGCTGTTTTCGTAGGAATACATTTATTACAAATCGGATTATTTGAATTAGTAAAAATCGTAAAAGGATTATTATGAAAAAATTAATTAGTATATTATTAATTGCTCAAGCTTTATTTTCATATACTTATGAAGAATTAAAAAATGAGCCGAACTCACTTGCTAAGGACTTTTTTTTATATAATTTATTAAAAAATAATGAGATAAAAAAAGAAGATTTAAAAGAATTTAAAACACATATTTTCCGTTTTGCTGGAGTTATGAAAAAAGAATATGAAAAACTAAGCAAAGATATTAAAGAAGAGCCAAAGACATTACCTGCTGATTCTTGCTATAATTATTCAATCAATTCTATAATGAACGCAGATGAAAAATGTCAGGTATTTAGACTAAAAGAAATAAATTTTGCAAAAAAATTAAGCAAAGAAAACCTAATAAAACTAGCAAATATTTATAAACAAAAAGATAAAAATCTAAGCTCACAATTAAGCATATTAGCTAACAAAAACCCTGTGGCAGAAAGCATTAAAAAAGGTGATGGAAAAACCTTAATGAAGCTTTATTATGATGGATATAAGCTAGATGATTTTTCTCCAGGACCACTTACTCGTGCTAGTATGATGGAACACCCTAATGCTTATAAATTTTTAAACTCAGCTATAGTAGATGATAAATATCCAAAAATAAAAGAAAAATTAGCAAGTCTTGATAAAGAAGACGCTAAAGAAGATTTAGCATTTGCATTAGGTTTAAATGCACTTATGTTTAATAAAAATGCCTTAGCAGAAAAATACTTTTTAAGAGCTAATAAAACTTATAAATATAAAAGACCAAAGGATAATGCTTTATTTTTTGCTTATTTAGCTAGTAATAAAACTAGACATTTAGATACTTTGGCAAATAGTGATGATTTAAATATTTATAGTATTTTAGCAAAAGAGCTAACAAATACACCATTACCGACCATCATCACACCAAATCCTACAAAAAGCATAGATTATCCTATAAATAATGCTTTAGTTCAAGCTAGATTTATGAATGACATTAAAAACGCTGATACTCAAAAGCTTAGCGAAATGCAAGAATATTTTAATACCAAAAATACTCAAGGACAATATCTAGTAATTAGCGATAAATTAAGTAATTTTAAAGATAATATTTATCCAATACCATTTCCTGAAGAATTAGCCAATTATAGCGTAGAGCAAAAAGCACTAATTTTAGCTATTGCTAAACAAGAAAGCAGATTTTTACCAGCTTCTGTAAGCACTTCTTATGCTTTAGGTATGATGCAATTTATGCCTTTTGTAGCAAGACATACTGCTAAAGTTGATTTTAATGATAATGATTTTGATGTTACTCAAATGTTTGACCCAAAAATAGCTTATAAATTCGCACACGCTCATTTAAATACTCTTAAAAAAGGAGTTAAGCATCCTATATTTATAGCTTATGCTTATAACGGGGGCTTAGGATTTACTCAAAGAATGCTAAAAAAAGATTATATGTTTAATCCAAATTCTAAATTAAAATCATACGAACCATTCTTATCAATGGAGCTTGTGCCTTATTTAGAAAGTAGATTGTATGGTAAAAAAGTTTTAGCAAACTATTATATCTACCTAAAAATATTAGGTCAAAATGTAAAAATGAGTGATTTAATAAAACAAATAGATAAAAATCAATAATATAGGTATTTTTACCTATATTATCCTTAGCTTTTGCACTAAATTATAAGAGGAGCTAAAAACCATTAAAGCTTAAATACTAGTATAAAAACTATATCAAAAAAACAATTCAAATGATTTTAATAATTTACTTTATAATAATTGATATATGCTTTAAATATTGCAGTAATAAAAAATAAATTATATTTTGGGTTTAAAATCGCTATCAAATGTTTTTAAAAATACTTAATTTTTATATATGCTTATTTAAAAACTATATGACTTATTTAAATTCTTAAAAATTATTTTATAAAATATAAGAACTCTTATTTTATATACTTTTCATACTTAATTGTAATTTACAAAATTAATTCAGAGCTTGCAATCTATTTTTGTGTAAAAATATAATATTTACTAAATTTTGCCATCAATAAAAATAAATATTAAAAGATATTTTGAATTAAGATAAATTAGGAATTTCAAATTGAAATTCCTAAAATTAAGGATAAATCCTTGTAAGACTAGTTTTTATAAATTATTATTCTACTTCTGCATCTACTGCATCATCTTTTTCGCTTTTTTTAGCGTCTTTGCTATCATCTTTTTTATAAAGATTTTCAGCTAATTTATGACTTGCGTCGCTTAGTTTTTTCATTTTCTCATCTATTTGAGCTTTTGTTGCGTTTTCATTATTTACTACATCATTTAGCTCATTTATTGCACCTTCAATCTCTTGTTTAATTGCAGGTTCAACTTTATCTCCTAAATCATTTAGGCTTTTTTGAACTTGATGAACTAGGCTTTGAGCTTGATTTTTCGCATCTACTACTTCTCTTCTTAATTTGTCAGCTTCTTTGTTTTTCTCAGCTTCGTTTATCATATTTTTAATCTCTTCATCACTTAATCCACTTGAGCCTGTGATTGTGATATTTTGAGCTTTACCACTTGCTTTATCTAATGCACTTACCGTTAAAATACCATTTGCGTCAATATCAAATGTAACTTCAATTTGCGGCACACCTCTTGGAGCTGCTGGGATACCTTCAAGATTAAAATTACCAAGAGATTTATTATCACGGCTAAACTCACGCTCACCTTGTAAAACATTAATAGTAACTGCACTTTGATTATCTTCTGCAGTTGAGAATGTTTGGCTTTTTTTAGTAGGAATTGTTGCACCTTTTTCTATGATTTTACTCATAACTCCGCCTAAAGTTTCAATTCCAAGACTAAGTGGAGTAACATCAAGTAAAAGCACATCTTTTACATCACCTTGAATAATTCCTGCTTGAGTAGCAGCACCCATTGCAACAACTTCATCAGGATTTACGCTTTTATTTAGTTCTTTTCCAAATACTTTTTTAACTTCTTCTTGAACTAAAGGCACACGAGTTGAACCTCCAACCATTACTACTTCTTTAATCTCGTTTTTGCTAATTCCTGCTTCACTTATAACTTCATTGATTTTTGTGATAGTTTCAGCTACAAGTGAGTCAATCATTCCTTCAAATTGAGCTTTTGTGATTGTTTTTACAAGGTGTTTTGGACCTGTTGCATCAGCTGTAATGAATGGTAAATTCACTTCAGTTTGATTTGTGCTTGAAAGCTCTTTTTTAGCGTTTTCTGCTGCTTCTTTCAATCTTTGTAACGCCATTTTGTCATTTCTTAAATCAATTCCTTGCTCATTTTTAAACTCAGTTGCTAAGAAATCAATTAATTTATTATCAAAATCATCTCCACCTAAAAACGCATTACCACCAGTTGCTAAAACTTCTACAACACCATCACCAGTTTCTAAGATTGTAACGTCAAATGTCCCACCACCTAGGTCATATACTGCAATTTTTTCAGCACTTACTTTATCAAGACCATAAGCTAGAGCTGCTGCAGTTGGTTCATTTATAATTCTTAATACATTTAATCCTGCGATTTGACCTGCTTCTTTAGTAGCTTTTCTTTGTGCATCGTTAAAATATGCTGGAACGGTAATTACTGCATCAGTTACAGATGTTCCTAAATAGCTTTCAGCATCTTCTTTAAGTTTCATTAAAACTTTTGAAGAAATTTCTTGTGGAGTGTAAGTTTTACCTGCAATTTCTATCGCACAAGCACCATTTCTATCTACTATTTTATAAGGTAAATGTTTTGCCGCTTCTTTAGCATTGTCTTCATTCATCATAAGACCCATAATTCTTTTAATTGAATAAATTGTTTTTTCTGGGTTTGCTACTGCTTGGCGTTTTGCACTATCACCTACTAAAACTTCGCCTTTATCTGTAAATGCTACAATTGAAGGGGTTGTGTTTTTTCCTTCTTTATTTGGAATTACTTTTTTTTCTCCACGCTCATAAATTGCTACACATGAATTTGTTGTTCCTAAATCTATACCTATTGCTTTTCCCATAGTTTTCTCCTTTTATTTTGATACGCTTACTTTACAAGCTCTAATTATTCTGTCATTTATCATATAACCCTTTTGAAACATAGCTGCAACACAATTTGGCTCAAGCTCTGCTTCAACATGCATCATAGCTTCGTGATAACTAGGGTCAAATTCATCACCTTCATTAGCTACGATTTCTTTAATTCCATGTTTTGCTAGGATATTTTTAAATAAACTTAAAGTATTGTCAATACCTTGTTTAAGTTGTTTTGAAAACTCATCATCTGCTTCAAAATTACTAGCATTTTCTAATGCGTCTAAAACAGGGATTAAATCCTTTAATAAGCCTTCTTGTGCATAAAGCACAGCACTTTGCTTATCTTTTTCTAAGCGTTTTTTATAATTTTCAAAATCTGCATTAGCTCTAAGATAAGCGTCTTTTAATTTTGCAAATTCTTCATTTGCCTTATCAAGCTCTGCTCTTAAAGCAATTTCTTCATTACTTAACTCATTTTGTTCGCATTCACAATTTTCATTGCATTCGCAAACTTCTTCGTTATTTACTACATTTTCTTCTTGCGTGGCTTTTTCGCTCATATCGCCTCCCTTAATTGATTTAAAACATTTTCATAGTCTGTAAAAATACTACCTGCAATTATTAAAGAGCTTTTATTTTGCATATAATTACAATCTAATTTAACTCCCATAAAATCAGGTAAAAATAGCTCATCATAAATCAAGTTATTAGTAAAATAATCAAGTAACTTTAAATTCATAATAGAACTAAATGAAGAAAGTTTTACAATATTTGCAAAAATTTTTTCTCCACATATAAATTTAATTTTATTTTTAAAAGAATTTTCAATATCACTTAAAGTATTTATTAAATTTAATCTATATAAAATAGTCTTAATATCATTTATCTCGTATCCTTTTAACTGATTAAAAAGTATATTTAATTCATCGTTAAAATCAATCAAAACCCTATTTTCTATAAAATCTAAAATAATAAATCTATTTTCAATGTTTAAAATATCATTTAAAAATATTTTTTTGTTATCAACAATAAGGAAAAACAAATCATTCTCGTTAGCAACTCTTAATAAATTTAAAGTTGAGTTTAATTCTAATTTAGAATTTAATTCATAATTAAAAAATTGCTTCCAATAATATTTCATAGCTTTTTGAGTAGGAATTCTTCCACCGCTTGCGTGAAGTTTTGAAATATAACCATCACTATCAAGTTGTTTAAAATAAACTCTTATAGTACTTGCAGGAACATTCAAACTATCTTGCAATAACATAGAGCCAATTGGATTTTGCTCGCTTAAATAAGCTTTAATCATTTGCTCTAGTATAAAATCAGTTTTTTTACTCATTATCACTCATACCTTAAAATTGATAAACGAATTATATCACTTGAGTTGTTAACTATCAAGTAACTATTTAGTCTAATACACTCAACTTAATTTAGTAAAATTATTTAACCATATATTTTATACATTATTTCGTATATATTTTATTTTTTAATGTATTGATTTAAGGATATT
The DNA here is from genome assembly GCF_022369475.1 of Campylobacter sp. RM12651. NCBI lineage: Bacteria > Pseudomonadati > Campylobacterota > Epsilonproteobacteria > Campylobacterales > Campylobacteraceae > Campylobacter > Campylobacter sp. RM12651. Next base: position 744,725 of record NZ_CP059600.1, on the reverse strand, counting down.
TTGTATTTTTTATATTTTTTTACAAATATAAACTCCGTTTTAGCGAAGTTTAATTTTTAAAATCGTATAATTTAAAAATGATTGAGACGAACGATATATTTAATTTATTACATAATGCGATAGAGAGTAAAGAAAATGGTAAGAAAATTTCTTTGCAAGCAATGTCGCAGCGTTTAGGATTACCTATGCGAACTTATCAAGACTGGCGTTTAGGTAATTCTAAACCACAAGCAGTAAAAGCTGTATTTACAATGCTTTGTGAATTAGATGATGATGAGTTATTATTTTTAATGTCTCGTATAAGAAAACAATTAAAGGACTAAAAGTGATTACCGAAAAGGAAAGAATAGAGCTTGATATGATATTTAATAGTATTAGAACAAGTAAAAAAAATATAATAAAAAGATATTTAAAAAATATCTGCAAAAAACTTTTATATCCTCGTAAAAAGCAATATAATCATCAATTTAATTAATTTTCAAATTCTTTAACCTAAATTAAAGAATTTGAATCATATCTTAGATATTTTAAATTATTTTATTTCAATACTTTCAATAATATCGCCTTGGCGGATACTATCAAGAATCTTTAAGCCATCTTCGTTATTAACTTGACCAAAAATCGTATGAACTCCATCTAAGTGTGGTTGTGCTGAATGACAAACAAAAAATTGAGAGCCACCAGTATCACGACCAGCGTGAGCCATAGATAAAGTCCCTCTTAAATGCTTATGCTCTTGATTTTTACATTCACATTTAATATTCCAACCAGGACCACCTGTGCCTGTGCCTAAAGGACAACCACCTTGAATAACGAAATTAGGAATTACTCTATGAAATTTTAGACCATTATAAAATCCATTTTTTGCTAAATGAACAAAATTTAAAGTAGCTTGCGGGCTATCTTTAAATAAAGTTAATTTCATATCACCTTTATTAGTCTTAATAATAGCTTCATTAATATTTTCTAAATCTGCAAAATTGTCATATACTTTTAACATAATTTTTCCTTATTCTATATTTGTATAAACTGCTTGAACATCATCATCTTCTTCAAGCTTATCTAATAATTTTTCAAGTTCAGTGATTTGCTCTTCACTAAGACTTATTGGATTGTTTGGAACATATTCAAGTCTTCCACTAACAAGCTCTAATTTAAGCTCATCAATTCCTGTGCTAAGCTCTTTAAAGCTATCATAAGCTCCGATAATTCTTACATTTTCTTCTTCATCTTCTAATTCTTCTAAACCAAAATCAATTAGGCTTAATTCTAATTCTTCTAAATCCATATTAGGTTTTTTACATACAAAAACACTTTTTCTTGAAAATAAAAATTCTAAACTACCATTTACAAGTGGAGTAGCTCCGTTTTTATTAAAAATAGCTTTTATATTAGCTGCGGTTCTATTGGTATTATCAGTAGCAACTTCAACTATAATTTGCACTCCGTAATTAGCTTTAGCTTCATAATGAAGGCTTTTAATATCGTTTCCATCTTTACCTGCTGCTCTTTTTAATGCCGCGTCAATATTATCTTTTGGCATATTTTGAGCTTTTGCTGTTGCTATTGCTGAACGAAGTTTTGCGTTCATTTCAGGGTCAATTCCACCTTCTTTTGCTGCAACTTCAATAGCTTTTGCTAATTTTGGAAATATCTTACTCATCTTATCCCAACGAGCTTCTTTTGCTGCACGTCTGTATTCAAACGCTCTTCCCATATTCACCTCTTATAATTAAAATTTGGTTAAGATTTTACAAAAACAAGGATAACTAATGATTAGACCTGCTAGAATGAGTGATTATAAGGCTTGCGAGATTTTAGACTTAGCAATGGCTGAGTTTAGTGAAAACTTTTTTAACGAAACAAATTATCAAAAGAAAATTGAAAAATTTTATGATTTTTTTGGTAAGGAAAAAACTAGATTTTGTCTTGATAATTTATTTGTATATGAAAAAGACAATCAAATTATTTCAATTTGTTGTGCTTATGGCGATAGAGAATATAATGATGACGCTTTAAAGCAATATTTAAAAAATATAAACTCAAATTATGAGATTATAAAAGAATGCGATAAAGATGAATTTTATATAGATAGTGTAGCGATAATTCCTAGCTATAGAAAAATGGGGATATTAAAAGAAATGCTTGAATATGCAATTAATATAGCAAAAAATAAAGGTTATAACAAAATTACACTAATAACCAAATCTTCACAAATATACGAAAGATATGGTTTTAAAGTAATAAATGAGTGTAAAGAATTTGAAAACTATTTTAAAATGCTAAAAGAAATTTGAATATATTAATTTACAAATAGTGCAAAAAACAATAATTATAAAAACCCATCTAATTATATTTATATTAATTTTTAGAAGGCATTTACCACCCAAATAAGCACCTATTATCCCACCTACTCCCATAATAAGACCAAGTTTAATTAAAACATCATAAAAGCACAAAAAGAAACATAAAGAACAAACATTGCTTGTAGTGTTTAATAATTTAGTATTTATTGATGCTTGCTTTAGATTAAATCCTAATAAAGAAGTAAATGCTAATATCCAAAATGAGCCAGTTCCTGGTCCTATAAAACCATCATAAAATCCCAAAATAACACCAAAAATTATTAAAAATAAAGTAGTGCTTAAAATAGCTTTTTTGTTTATATTCCCTAGATTTGGCTTAAAAATAGTATAAATAAATACTAATATTAAAATAACTAAAATAAGTGGCATAATAGCTTCATTAGATATTAAAAGCAAAACATAACTTCCAAGAATTGAAAAAATTGCTGTTATTAAAATTCCAAGTCTTAATTCTTTAAATTTTATTTCTTTTCTTAAACTAAATACAGCAGAAACTGCAGCCATGCTAGCTTGTAACTTACTAGTTGCAATGGCTAAAGATGGTGGCACTCCAAGTCCTAAAATCACAGGCAATGTAACAAGTCCGCCACCACCCACAATAGCATCAATAAAACCACCAATAAATGAAGCTAAAAAGCCTATAAAATATTCTAATAAACTAAATTCCATAAAGAAATTATATAATAATTTTAGTTAAATTATACAAGACTAAATAAGTTTATAAAAAGTCTTTTATATAAATAAATTTTATAATTTGTAATAAAAATTATTTTAAATAATATTCATAAGTTAGTTTAAGTAAAGTTATAAAAACAATAACTAAAAATATTTTTTTGATAGAATCACTTTTGTATTTTAAAACAAATTTAGCACCTAAAAATGCTCCAAATATACCACACATAGCCATTTTTAGACCAAGTGAATAATAAATCTTAAAATCTATCATAAATATTATAAGAGAAATCATACCACTTGCCATACATAAAGCTTTAGCATTAATACTTGCTTGTTTAATATCTTGACCTATTAAACTAATGCTAGCAAATATCCAAAATGAACCTGTAGCAGGCCCTAAAAATCCATCATAAAATCCTATTAATAAGCCAAAAAACGGATAGAATAATTTTTCACTCATTATTTGCTTAGCTTTAATACTACCTAGTTTTGAATTGAAAATAGAATATATAAAAATCAATAAAAGAGTAAATAATATAATGGGTTTTAATGGTTCAGGATTAATTATTAAAAGAACCCTAGCACCTAAAATACCACCTATTATGCTAAAAATCATTCCTATAAATACTTTTTTAAATTCTATATATTTAAAAAGGGTTGAAAACGAACAACACATCGCAAACATTGCTTGAAATTTGTGAGTGCTAATGGCTAATTGTTCTCCTAAACCAAAAGCAATTAGCATAGGTATTATAATAAGCCCTCCACCGCCGCAAATTGCATCAATAAAGCCAGCAAATAGTGCCGATATTAAAACTACAATTTCTTGGATAATACTAATTTCTGGCATTTTTAATTAATTCTTGTAAAGAATTTTCATCATTAGTCTGAGATATTCTATATAAAGCAAAATCATATTTTAAAGGGTCTTCATTGCAAAAATTTTTTAAAGCCTTACTAAGCTCTAGCATACATTTTTGATCGGCTTGTTTTCTTTTAATAAGCCCTAACATAAGCCCCATTTTATGTGTATGTGTATCAAGTGGCATTAGTAAATCAGCAGGACTAATTTCATTAAACAAACCTAAATCTAAATTATCGTTTCTTACCATCCAGCGATAATACATACAATATCTTTTATACGCACTTGTATTATTAACTTTACTAAAAAAGAATTCGTACCCATCACTTCTATAATCATTCAATGAATAAATCTCAGCAATTAAAGCTTGAATAACTTCTAATATTTTATTATTTTTGCTTGTTTTATAAATTTTATGACTAAAATCTTTTATACTTGATTTTTCTTTAAATCTTTTTAGACTAATAAAAATTTCTGCTACGTCTCTTTCGTTTTGAAATCTATATTTGTGATTTATTTGCCTTATTTCTTCATCACTTTTATTAAGTAAAGTAAAATCAAGTTTTTTTAAAAATTTTACTATAGCACCAGCATTTCCATACGCAAATAAAGCGCATATTAAAGCAATAAATTCTATATCTTTGCTATTAATATTATCATATACTACTTGCAATGGGTCAGGGTGTGAATATAAATTATCAATTGTATTTTTAATACCACTTTGCTCATCTAATAATTTTTTTATCATATTCTCTCTTTTAAAGAAGTAATTTTTATATAAGATTCTTCTAATCTACTTCTACTTATTTTGCCATCATCTACTGCTTGACTTATAATATCAACAACATAACTTGCTGTATCTCCATACTTTATCCTAGATAATCCAAAATATAATATATCAACTCCAGCATTTATACTATCAATTATTCTATCTTTAAAATCTATGCCATCTAAATCACCACCTAAGATATCATCACTTACTATTACCCCATTAAATGATAAATCATTTTTTAATATATTAATGATTTTCTTAGACATATTTGCTGGTTTTTTGTCTAGTATAGGATAAATTTTATTTGAAACCATTATCATATCAACTTTATTAGTTTGTGTAAAATCATAAAATGGCTTTAAAAAACTTAATCTATAATCTTTAACAAAACTTGAAGAATTATTCATATCTCCAGGAAAAGTTTTAGCTGCTATTAAAATATTACTTTGCCTAAAAGCATCAGAGTATTCTCTAGCATAGATACTAAGTTTATCTAATAAATCATTAGTTATACTAGTATTTACCCCTAATGTTAAATTTAAATTAAGTCCTAATTCTTTTAAATTTAAAGCTGATTTTAGATAATTCAATCTAGCATCATTAATATTTAAATTCTGATTAATAAAATCAGGTTCTTTACAATATAAAAAATCATAATTTTTATCTAAATCTTTATAATCAATACCTAAAAATAATGGATTTACAATTGCTATATTTTTAAATCTACTTACTAATTTTTTTGCCTGTTCAATATCTGTGAAATTATTTGCCCTAAAAACTATACCACCAACTTTTCCAAGGCTAGCTTCTTGACCTAATTTTCTTATATTGTATTCTTTAATATCTTTTCCATTAAAACCTATCATAATCATCTGACCAGCTAGTCTTTGGGTGCTTATATTTGATAAATTTTGAGAATACAATACAATATTTACAAATAATATAATTAAAAATTTTTTCATTTTTTTAATAAATCTTGTAAGCTAGTTTTTACATTCTTGCCATTTAAAATTAATAAAATTTCATTAGCAATAGGACAATATATATTATGTGTTTTTGCAATTTTACAAACTGATTTAGTAGTATCAATTCCTTCAGCAACTTCATTTAATTCTTGCTTAATTTCATCTTGATTATAGCCCTTTGCAAGCATTAATCCCACTCTGTAATTTCTTGATAATGTTGAACTAGCAGTTAAAAATAAATCACCTGCCCCACTTAAACCTAGAAAAGTATTATCTTTAGCACCAAAAAACTTACCAAATCTAGTAATTTCTATAAGACCACGAGAAATAAGAGCAGCTCTTGCATTATTACCTAATTCTAATCCATCACAAATTCCACTAGCAATAGCAATAATATTTTTATATGCACCACAAATCTCAGCACCAACGACATCATTATCGGTGTATGTCTTTATAAAACTAGGAAAAAAATTAGCAAATTCTTGATTTAACTTATCATTAACACCACTAATTACAAGTGCTGTTGGTAAATTTTTACTAACTTCTGCTGCAAAAGATGGGCCAGTTAAAACACTAATATTTTCTATTGGAAAAAACTTAGAAAATACATCGTGTAAAAACAAGTCTTGATAAATACCTTTTGAAGCGATTAATACATAATTATCATTTAAATTACTAAAGTTAGCTCTAAGATAATCATAGGTTCCTTGAGCACTTAATGCAAATATTAAATATTTACTTTTTTTAGCTTCGTTTATATCAATATATTCACCTGATTTTTTACTAAAAGAACAAATATTTACTTTGTTATTAAGTGAGATAGCATGAGCTATTGCACTACCCCACTTACCAGAACCAATTACGCTAATCATCCAAGCTTAGCCTTTAAAAGCTCATTTACTTTATTTGGATTAAAAGCTCCTTTGCCTTCTTTCATAGTCTGTCCTACAAAAAATCCAAACAATTTATCTTTACCTGACTTATATTCAGCTACTTTATCTGCATTTTTAGATAATATTTCATCTATTATTGCATTAATAGCACCATCATCACTAACTTGTTTTAATCCTAGTTTATCAATAGCATCGCTTACACTTATATCGTTTTCAAACAAATAAGCTAAAACATCTTTGCCTGCTTTATTTGATATTTCACTATTTTCAATAGCTTTTATCAAATCTGCTAATTTTTCTTTTCCCACAGGAGAATTTGTTATATTTAATTCACCTTTTAATAAACCCATTAATTCTACACTTAACCAAGTTGTACTAAGTTTTGGAGAACAACCTGATTTTATTAAATATTCAAAAAACATAGCCATTTCTAGTGAGCTTACTAAAACCTTAGCATCATCTTCTTTTAGCCCATACTCGCTAACATAACGAGATATTTTCTCATCTGCAAGTTCAGGAATTACAACATTAACCATATCAGAACTAGCAAATACAGGTAATAAATCAGGGTCTGCAAAATATCTATATTCAGCAGCTTCTTCTTTACTTCTCATAGGTTTTGTAACAAGTCTTGTAGTATCAAATAATCTTGTTTCTTGAACTACTTCACTATCATACTTACCATCCATCCAAGCAGCTATTTGGCGTTCTTTCTCATACTCTATTGCTTTTTGAATAAATTTAAAACTATTTAAATTCTTAATTTCTACTCTTGTATAAAATTTATTATCGCCTTTAGGTCTAATAGATATATTAACATCACATCTAAAAGAGCCTTCTTGCATATTAGCATCACTAATATCTAAAAATCTTATAATAGAATGAAGTTTTTTAAGATAAGCTACAGCTTCATCAGCGCTTCTAATATCTGGCTCACTTACAATCTCAAGTAGTGGAGTTCCTGCACGATTTAAATCTACTAAAGAATTATCGTTTTCGTGAATATTTTTACCTGCATCTTCTTCAAGGTGAGCTCTAGTAATTCCTACTATTTTTTTACCAAAATCACCTTCAATTTCTAATTTTCCACCTTCAACTATTGCCACATCAAATTGTGATATTTGATAAGCTTTAGGTAAATCAGGATAAAAATAGTTTTTTCTATTAAAAATACTTACTTCATTAATTTTTGCGTTAATTGCTTTACCAAAATATATAGCCTTTTGTAAAGCTTCTTTATTTAATACAGGTAAAGCTCCAGGCAATGCCAAACACACAGGGCAAACATTAGTATTAGCAACTTCACCAAAACTTGTCGCACAAGAACAAAAAATCTTAGTTTTTGTATTAAGCTGAGTATGAACTTCTAAACCAATAACTACTTCAAATTCCATTAATGCTCCTCATCAATTGCAATAGCACTAGCTATATATACATAAGTTAAAATCATAAATACAAACGATTGTAAAAATGCCATAAATGTTAAAAGAAAATATGGTGGAAGCGGAGCTACGATTGGAACTAAAGCTAAAATAACACCTAAAAATAAATCATCTCCTTTAATATTTCCAAAAAGACGGAAAGATAAAGAAACTATACGAGAAAAATGTGATATCACTTCAACAACAAACATAAGTGGAGCAATCACTTTAACAGGACCAAAAAAATGCTTGAAATACTTAAAAAATCCTTGAGTTTTTATGCCTTCGTAATGATAGTATATAAAAACAATTATTGCTAAAGGAAGTGTTAAATTTAAACTAGCACTAGGAGCTTCAAATCCAGGAATTATACCTATTATATTGCTTACAAAAACAACTAATCCAAGAGTAGCGATTAAAGGAACATATTTTAAAGCTGCTTCCTTTGAGCCTAAAGTATCTTTACCCATAGATAAAACACCATCTAAAAACATTTCCATAATATTTTGAATACCTTTTGGAACTAATTGCATTTTAGAAGTTGCTAATTTTGCTAAAACCAAAATAATTGCAATAACTAAAACGAAATGAATTAAATAAGTAATCGCTTTATTGTCATCAGCTATAAAATCACTAAATAAAAATAAATTGTGCATTTATTATCCTTAAAATTTGAAAGTAATCTGCTGATTTTACAAAAGCTAATTTAGTATTTGGTTAATGTTTTTGTAAAAAATATGGAATATGATTTGCTTAATTTAAACATATTTAAAATAAGGAAAAATAATGAGATTTATGATATTTTTGATATTTATATTAAATTCCTTAATGGCTTCACAAATAAAAGATATTGCAAATATTGTTGGAGTTAGGGATAATGAATTAATCGGATATGGTTTAGTTGTTGGTCTAAATGGTAGTGGAGATGGTTCTAGTAGCGAATTTACTATTCAATCAATTGCAAATATGCTAGGCTCTATGAATATCAAAATAAGCCCTGATGATATTAAAAGTAAAAATACCGCAGCAGTTATGATTAGTGCAAAATTACCTGCCTTTGCAAAAAGTGGGGATAAAATTGATGTAAATGTAGCTTCATTAGGTGATGCTAAAAGTTTAAAAGGTGGAACACTTTTATTAAGTGCTTTAAAAGGTGTTGATGGGAATATTTACGCATTAGCTCAAGGAGCGCTTAGTATAGATAGTAGTGGCAAAGGTGCTAGTATGACAAATGCAAAAATAACAAATGGAGCTAGTATAGAAAGAGAAGTTAATTTTGATTTTAACAATCAAGAAAGAATTACTCTAAGTCTAAAGCAAAATGATTTTGCACTAGCGAGTAAAATAAAAAACGCAATAAATAAAGCTTATGATTTAGATATAGCAAAAGCTACAGATGGTAAAACAATAATAATAGAAAGACCAGAAGAAGAAAGTGCAGTTGATTTTATAGCAAAAGTATTATCGCTAGATGCTGGAGAAATAAACGCAAATAGTAAAATCATAATAAATGAAAAAACAGGAACGATAATAAGTGGAATTGATGTAGAAGTTAGTCCTGTTTTAATATCTCATGGAAATATAACAATTAAAATTGAACCTAAAAGACCTTATGAACTAAAAGACAATGAAGTTGATTTAAAAGATGGTAGTGTAATTGATACTAGCTCAAATATTTTAAGAATTACTAACGATAAAATAACTTTAGCAAATATCACTAGAGCCTTAAATAAACTAGGTGCAAGCCCTGCTGATGTAATAACGATTATTAAAAATTTAAAACAAGCTGGGGCAATTAATGCTGAATTGGAGATTTTATAATGGATATATCAAAAATTTATGAAAATACATATAAAAATACTCTACCAAATACAAATACCTTAATAAAATTAAGCGAAGATAGTAAAAATAATTTTTCTAATTTATTAGAAAAAGAAATTAATAAAATAGAAAATAAAAAATCTCATGAAATTTTAAATTCTAATTTAATAAACCAGCCAAATACTGCAAAAGTAGATGAAAAATTGTTAAAAGAACAAACAGATGCTTTTGAAGCATTTATGATAAAAAGTGTCCTTGATATTAGTCTTAAATTAGAAAATCCACTATTTGGAAAAGATGCTGGAGATGATATTTATGGCTCAATGTATAATGATGCTATGAGTAAGGCTTTAAGTGGTGGGCTTGGATTTTCTGAAATGCTATTTAATTTTTTAAAAGAAAGGCTATAAAGTTTTTTAAACTAATTCCGATATAGTATGCAAATATTATAAAAAGGTTGAAAAATGTTAAACTCACTTAGTTCATCTATGGTATATTCAAGCCAAGATATTATGAAGCCAAAAGCTACAAAAAGTGAAAATGTTGATAAAACTGAAGTTAAAGAAACCAAAAGTTCTTTAAGCCCAAAAGCAGCTGCTATAGCTGAGCAAATTGCAAATGGAACTTATAAAATTGATTTAAAATCTACCGCAAATGCAATTGCAAATGAGTTATGCTAATGATAGAAAAAAGACTAGCTACTGCTAATAATCTTTTATTAAAAATTATTAGCATAACAGAACAAGGAATAAGTGATATCAAAGAAGCTAGAAAGGACAGACTTGATACTCAAAATAAGGAAAAAGTAGAAGCACTTAATGCTTTTTTAAAAGAAAAGCAAGCTTTAGATAATGCCTTACTTGAATTAGCTACTAAAAATAATGGTAATTTATCAGATTTATTAAGTGAAAAATCAAGCGATTTATTACAACAATTAAAATTTAATTTAAATTACTTATTAGCAAAAAACAAAGAATATGCAAAATATGTGCTAAGTGTTAAAGAATTTTATGATTCTTTACTTGAAGAAATGTTAAAAGATAGCATAGAAACTAACGGATACAAACAAGAATTTAAAAGTACAACAACACTAAATCATAAAATATAAATATCTTTTAAAAGATATTTATACAGCTGATTTGCTTTGCCATTTTTTACTTTTCCAACGATATGTATTAGCAAGTCCTCTTAAAAGTTCATCAACTACAAAAGCACTCCATATTCCAACCATAGCAAAATGTAAATGTATCCCTAAAATATAAGCTAAAGGAACACTAACTCCCCACATAAAAACAATTCCAGCATAAAAAGGAAAAGCAGCATCCCCACTAGCCCTTAAAGAATTAACCATTACTATATTTAAAGCTCTTGAGCTTTCTAAGAAAAAACTTATTATAAAAAGCGGTTTTATAATATTTATTAATTCATTGCTTAAACTAAGTGCTTGAAATATATAATCTTGAATTAAAAAAACAAAACTAGCATATACTAAACTACAAATTATTGCAATTTTTAATACTTTAAAACTTTGTTTATACGCTTTTTCAAATTCTTTTGCACCAACTAGCCTACCGATGATTATCTCATTAGCCACACTTAAAGCAGAGCTAGTAGTAAATATAAACATTGAAATTTGAAAAAATATACTTTGAATACTTAAAGCATCTTTTCCTAATAATCCAACAAAAGCAAAAATAACCATATATTGTGCTGACCATAGTAGATTTTCTCCTGCACTAAAGCCACCTATTGTCAAAATATTTTTTAATATTTTTTTATTAATTTTAAAAAATAGCTCAAAATAAATCTTAAGTTTTGCAATCTTAAAATATATATAAACTAACATTGCAAGGCTTACTATCCTAGAAATTACACTTGAAATTCCCACTCCAAATAAGCCTAAATCATATTTATACAAAAATATAGCATTAAAAACGATATTAACTGCATTCATAATAAGCGATACAATCATTAATTCCTTAGCCTTAGCATAAGTTCTAATTACAGATGATAAAGCTATATTTAAGCAATCTAACAATATTACATAAGCTATAGTTTGTAAATATATTAATGAATAATCAAATATATCATTAGGAACATTTAACAACTTAAGCATATTGCCATCAAAAAAATTAATTATAAAAAATATCAAAATACCTAAAACCATATTAAAAGATATACTAATATGAGCTGACCTTATTGCTAAGTTTTTGTTATTAGCACCTAAAGCTTGAGATATTAATACACTTGAGCCAATTGAAAGGAATGAAAATATAGTTGTAGCTATTATAAAAATCTGATTTGCACTACTCATAGCTCCGATTAAAAACACATTGTATCTACTAATCATAATAGTATTTATGACAATAGAGCTAAAACGAAGTAGCATTTCTAAATAAATATTTAAAGATAATTTATAAAAATTAATTTCTTTCATAGCATTACTTAGGACTAAATGAAATTCTTAAAGAATTTCATTTAGGAATTATCTTCTTGATAAATAGTTTGTATCAAATTTATTGTTTATAAAATCAGGATTTTCCATCATAGAAATATGAAAATCTTTTGTAGTTTTAATACCACTTACTATTAATTCTTGTAAAGCACATTTCATCTTATGAATTGCCATCTCTCTTGTAGGAGCCCAAACAACAAGCTTACCTATCATACTATCATAAAATGGAGGAACGCTGTATCCTTGATAAACATGGCTTTCCATTCTCACATTTGCACCTGCAGGAGCTGTATATCTACTAATTGTCCCAGGACAAGGTGTAAATGTTTTAGGGTCTTCTGCAGTAATTCTGCACTCAATTGAATGACCTTTGAAATTTATCTCTTCTTGTTTAGGTAGAGCTTTTCCTTCAGCTACATTTATCATATGACGAATAATGTCTTCTCCACTACACATTTCACTTACGCAATGCTCAACCTGTAACCTTGTATTCATTTCAATAAAATAAAAATTTTGATAATCATCTAATAAAAACTCAAATGTCCCTGCACCTTCATATCCAATAGCTTTAGCTGCTCTTATAGCAGTTTCTAATAATTTTTCTCTAGTAGCTGGCTCTAAAATTCTAGCTGGACTTTCTTCTATTAGCTTTTGATGTCTTCTTTGCATAGAACAATCACGCTCACCTATATGAATAACATTTCCAAAACTATCTCCTATGATTTGCACTTCAATATGGCGTGGATTTTTAATGTATTTTTCAATATACATTCTACCATCACCAAATGCACTTGTAGCTTCGCTTTCAGCAGACCAATATGCTTTTTCTAAATCAGCAGCCTTTTCAACCACACGCATACCACGACCACCACCACCTGCAGCAGCTTTTAAAATAACAGGATAGCCCATTTCTTCAGCTAATTCTTTTGCAACTTCTACTCCACTAATAGCCCCATCACTACCTGGGATTACTGGAACACCTGCTCTTTTCATAACTTGTTTAGCTTTACTTTTATCACTCATAGTATTCATAGCTTCTACGCTAGGACCTATGAATTTAATATTATGACGCTCACAAATTTCTACGAAATTTTGATTTTCACTCAAAAAGCCATATCCAGGAAAAATCGCATCAGCACCGCATAATTCAGCAGCACTAATAATTGATGGGATATTTAAATAACTCTCGCTTGATTTTGGACCACCAACGCAAATACTAGCATCACAATATTTTAAATATAAAGCGTCTTTATCAGCACTAGAATATATACAAATAGCTTCTTTACCCATTTCTTTAATCGTTCTAATAGCTCTTAGAGCTATTTCTCCACGATTAGCAATTAAAATCTTTTTAATCTCTCTCATTGCAACCTACTTATAGTTTTTCAACTGCAAATAATTCTGTTCCATACTCCACAGGTTGTCCATCTTCTACTAAAGCGCTTACGATTTTGCAATCAAATTCAGCTTCAATTTCATTCATAATTTTCATAGCTTCAATAATGCAAATTGTATCGCCTTTTCTCACTGTTTGACCAACTTTTACGAAACTAGCTGCACCTGGACTTGGTGCTTGATAAAATGTTCCTACCATTGGGCTTGTAATTGCTGGATGAGTGTTTTTAGCAGGTTGTGCTTCATTTACTACATTTACATTAATTGGTGCTGGAGCACTTTGTGGCATTACTGCAGGAATTGGTGCGCATTCAACAACCGTTCCTTGCTTTTCTAAGCTAATTTCAAAATCGCCTTCTTTGATTTTGATTTTGCCTATATTTGCTTGAGCAAACATATCTATTAATTCTTTTATTTCTTCTCTTTTCATTTTCTCTCCTGATATAAAATTCTGACAATTTTAATGTTATAAATATAACAAAAATAAAATTATAACTTATAATAGCATATACTTTTAATTTCGTGTTTCAAATTCTCACATTTTTTAAAACTCATTAACAATATTTATTATGCTTTTAAATTCTTTTTCAATATTTTCACTAAAAGAAAAATTATGAATATAAATATGCAAATAATTATCTTTATAAAAAAGACTTATTTTGTGATTAATAAGTTTTGCATTATTACTAATAATATCTAATTTCTTAGGATTTAAGAATTTAAAAACTTCTAAATTATTATTAGAATACAATTTAAAATATTTATTAAAATCTACATTATCAAGTAAAATTAAAGGCTCTTTAACTCCTAAAATATCCTTAATATCGCTATTACTAACTATTATAAAATCTTTCATTTTTATATTTTTTTTACGAATATAAATTCCTTTAAAAATATCTTTTTCTCTTTTTTTATCTTTTTGTGTGTAATAAGTGTTTTTAATATTAACCTTTAAAATATCTAAATCATCTTTATTATAAGCAAATTCTATATTTAAACTTTCACTATTAATTATGCCTTTTTTAATATCGCTTATATTTGATATTTCATTAAAATTATTGCTAATAAAAAATGGTTTGATTATATTTTTATACTGAATATAGCTAATAAAAAATGATGAAATTATAATAAATACTATCAAAATAAACATTATATAAATATTTTGAAATTGCCTAGTAATACCCCAAATTAAATATATTGCCAAACACACAATACAAATTATTCTAAAAACTTTTAAAAACTCTATCATTTTGCCTCATTAAATTCTTTTATAATTCTTAAAACACTTTTAAATTCATTCTCAATATTAGAAGAAAATAAAAAATTATGAATATAAATTTCTAAATATTCATCGCCATAAATCACACTAAATCTATGATTTATGTATTTTGCAGCTGTTACGATATTTCTTAATTTTTTAGGATTTAAAAATTTAAAATCCTTAACCATATCGCTAGGATATAAAATAAATTTTTTATTAAATTCTACATTATCACTCAAATAACTAATCTTTTGATTAAATAAAATTCCATTATTAAAATACAAAAATAACAATCTCCTATTAGCAAAAATACCAAAATTATTATGAATTTTCTTCTTAACCCTTATATAAGTTCCAAAAAAATCAATGCTTAAATACTTAATCTTAACATCAAACATACCTATACTATCAACTTTTAAAAAAGAACAAAACAAAATATCTAAACCATTTTTTCTATAAGCATTAAAAATATAAGCCCTATCAGAAGCTATTAATGTATCTTTATATTTTTCCTTATCTTCAATCAAAACGAAATTATGTTTATAAAAAAACGGCAATACATATAAAAAAAGATTAAGAGTATAAATTAATAAAGCAAGTAATATTAAAGATACCATTAAATATAAAAAATGACTAAAATGAGTTAAATTCATATCCTTGCTAATATAATAATCATCTATTGCTAAACATAATTTATAAAATGCAAAAACAACTAAAACTATAAAAATAAGTTTTAATGTTTTAATCATTTAAATAAATCTTTTACATTAGGATTGCTTTTAATTTCATCTTTTACTTCATAAAAATCAGCTTTTATAAAATTAAAAGCGTTAGCTATTAAATTATTTGGAAAACTCTCACAATAATTGTTATAACTTGTAACTGCTGAATTATAAGCTCTTCTAGCAGCACTAATTTGCTCTTCACAATCTTTTAAAGCATTTAAAAGATTATTAACACTTGAGTTTGCCTTTAAATCAGGGTAATTTTCAAGTTTGATATTTAAATTCCCTAAAGCTTTACTTAGTTCGTTATTTAAAGCAAATTTTTCTTTAGTATTATTTGAATACATAGCATTTTCTCTAAGTTTTACAATATTTTCTAAAGTATCTTTTTCGTATTCAAAATAAGCTTTTATAGAAGCTATTAAATTAGGTATTAAATCATATCTTTGCTGAAGCTCAACATCAATACTTGAATAAGTATTTTTTACATCATTTCTTCTTGCTATTAA
The DNA here is from genome assembly GCF_022369475.1 of Campylobacter sp. RM12651. Lineage (NCBI taxonomy): Bacteria > Pseudomonadati > Campylobacterota > Epsilonproteobacteria > Campylobacterales > Campylobacteraceae > Campylobacter > Campylobacter sp. RM12651. The sequence continues at coordinate 728,605 of NZ_CP059600.1, read as the reverse complement.
AGAATTATAAGTAAAAATAACCATAATAATTACTAAAAACAAAATAGCCAAAATCACATAAATTATTTCCAAAACTAACTCCTTAAATATTTTTCAATTTCATTTTTAAATTCTTGTATCTTTTCATCTATGTTAAACTCATCAAAATACTCTAAATGAGCTATATTTACGCCCGTATAATTATAAATAAACTCATCAAGTCTAGTATCAATCTCGCCAATCATCACGACACAAACAATATCAAAACCATTATCTTGCAATGCTTTTATACTTAAAATCGTATGATTTATCATACCCAAATAATTCCTAGCAGCTAAAATCACTTTACGCTTATGTTTTTTCATAAAATCAATCATAGTTAAATTATCATCAATAGGACAAAAAAGACCCCCAGCTAATTCAATGATCATTTTATCATCATCAGGCAAGATTAAATCATTTATAGAATATTCAATATTATCAACCTTTTTTGCTATGTGTGGTGATGCAGGAGTATTTAAAAATATCCCTTCTTTATGAACTTTTACATTCTTTACAAAACGCTTTAAAATATCGCTATCTTTATTACAACCTGCTTGAACTATTTTAAAATAAGAATAATTAAAAGCTTTACACAAAGCAACACATAAATGAGTTTTACCAGCGTCAGTATGAATGCCACATATATACATTTTTATCCTTTTTAGTTAGAATAAATTGTATTTTAACAAGTAAAGGATATAAAATGAAAGAAATATTTTTATGTTCAATTTGCAATGTAAAAAGTGGAAATTGTAGCGAAGATTGTGCGTATTGCACCCAAAGTAAGCATTATAATACAAATATTAATGTATATGATTATAAGGATATTAATACTATTTTAAACGAAGCAAAAATAGCTAGTGAAGCTGGTGCTTTAGGATTTTGCCTTGTTACTTCTGGTCGTGGAATTGACAGTAAAAAGCTAGATTTTATTGCAAGAGCAGCAAGTGCTATTAAAGAAAGTGGCTTGCATTTACACCTAATTGGCTGCAATGGAAGAGCTAGTTATAAGGATTTAGTATTTTTAAAAGAGCATGGAATAGATAGTTATAATCACAACCTAGAGAGCGCCAAAAGCAATTTTAAAAATATCTGCACAACTCATACTTATGAAGAAAGATATGAAACTAATCAAAACGCTATAAATGCTGGGCTTGGCATTTGCTGTGGTGGGATTTTTGGCTTAGGCGAAAGCGATGAGCAAAGAGCTGAATTACTTGACGCTCTTGCGACTTTAAAGCCGCACACAAGTCCAATTAATTTTTATATAAAAAATGAAGCTTTAAAAATCAAGGCTAAAGAAATCACCAAAGAAGAAGCTATTAATATAATAAAACTTGCAAAAGAAAAACTACCAAATACAAGACTAATGGCTGCAGGTGGTAGAGAATTTGCATTTAAAGATGATTTTAAAGCTATGTTTGAAGCAGGGATAAACGCTATCGTGCTAGGAGATTATCTAACTACAAAAGGCGAAGAAAAACATAAAGATGTAGAACTCATCTTAAAAAGTGGCTATGAAGTAGCTAAGAGTTGTTAAAAATTTTATGGAATTTGAATTTTAAATCCAAATTCCATAAATAATTTATATAAAAATTTTTATATTTTTTTTAAAAAATTCAAAATACTATTAAATTAATATTTATTTTATTTGTTACAACTTAAGATACCCCCCCCCCATTGACACATATTAAATCATTGCTATATAGATATTTAAAGGCTTAAGAATAAAAAGTAAATTTTATGCTAATATACGGAGCTTAATTTAGAAATTATTATCAATAGGAGAATGAGAATGAAAATATCTCAAAAATTAGCAATTATAATTGCTGTGTCTTTAGTGATTTTATGCTCTAGTATGATTTATTTATCAAATAGTGCGATGAAATCAATTAGTGATGATACTGATGTATCTATTGAAAAATTAGTCTTAGACGATGCTTTAAAAACTGCTCAAAGCGTTGTATATAGTGTAAATCATATGACAGACCAGTTATATTTAGATTTAAAAAGTAAAGGCATTAGTAAAGAAGTATCATACAATAACACCATAAAATACTTAAGCAATATGGATTTACATAATAAATTAGTGAATTTTTTCGCAATGGATGAAGATGGAACCTACCTAGTTCATTATGTTCAAGCAAGAATTGGTAAAAATCATATAAATGACAAAGATATTTATGGAAAATACTTTATTCAAGATTTAATCAAATCATCAGCAAACCCAGATGGTGGATATGTTAAAACTAAGTTTTTTGATTCTATGATTAACAAAGAAAGAAATGTATTAATATACGCTCAAAAAGATATAGGCATGGGAATTATCTATGCTTGCACCGTGGATTTAGATGAAGGAATGAAAGAAATACAAAAAATCAACGACGATATGAACTCTCACATAAATGAATTTGGAATCAAATTCATAACATACGCAGTGATTATTGGGATAATAATACTTGCGATATTGATATTTTTTGTATTATTTCAAATCTCTAAACCACTTAATTATCTTACAAGTAGAGCTACTGAATTAAGTAGTGGAGATGGAGATTTAACTCAAAAACTACCTATAAATGGTAAAGATGAAATAGCAGCAACAAGTAAAGCTATTAATGATTTTATAGAAAAAGTTAGATTATTAATCGTAGATGCTAAAAATATAAGTAGCGAAAATGCTAGTGTAGCAAATGAGCTTTCTCAAAGTTCTTTAAATACAGGTCAAAGTGTTGAGCAAAGCTCTGTGATAGTAAGAGATGTAGCTAATAAAGGAGATAGTGCAAACTCTACTCTAGCAATCGGAGTTAAAGCTGCAGAAGATGGCAAAAACCAATTAGTAAATGCTCTAAAATATATAAATGATGTAAATAAATCTATTTCAGAATTAAATACAAAAATTATGCAAAGTGCGAATTTAGAAGCTGAAGTATCAGATAAGATAGTAAGACTTAGTCAAGATGCTGATAATGTTAAATCTATTTTAGAAATGATAAATGATGTAGCAGACCAGACTAATCTACTTGCACTAAACGCTGCAATTGAAGCAGCAAGAGCAGGAGAGCATGGGCGTGGATTTGCCGTAGTAGCTGATGAAGTAAGAAAATTAGCAGAAAGAACCCAGCATTCATTAGTAGAAATAAACGCAACAATAAGTGTTATAACGCAAGGTATAGAAGATGCAAGTGGTCAAATGAGCCTAAATGCAAAAAGCATTGGGGAACTGACAAAATTAGCTGATAATACTCAAAAAACTATGAACGATATGAATGAAGCTATGAATAATGTAATAGGAATTTCAAATCAAACCGTAGATGATTATATAATCACTAGCAAGGTTATGGATGATATATTATCAGGAGTTAATAATATCAATAAAATAACTCACGAAAACGCAAGAAGCGTAGAAGAAATAGCAGGGGCAGCAAATCATCTTAGCAATATTACAGAAAAATTAAACTCAAAACTAAATGAATTTAGAACTTGAGTAAATCATTTGCTAGCACTAACGAAAATGGCGTGGTAGTTTAAGGTATTGTGATATTTATCATTAAAGATTTTTAAATCATTTTTACCTAAAAATACCCCGCTAAAGGCATTTACTCCACTAAGTTTTAAATGCCTAAAAAGCTCAACTTAAAATAAATATTTATATATTTTAAATAATACCATTATAATAAAATTAACAAAATATCTAAATCAAAGGTTAGTAAAGCTATATTTGAAATCGTGTTAGAAGATTATCTAACCACAAAAGGCGAAGAAAATATAAAGAATGTAGAACTAATCTTAAAAAGTGGCTATGAAGTAGCTAAGAGTTGTAAAAATACCCCATTAATGGGGTATTAAAGCCAAATACAATTTATTGTAAGAACACTAACTGGCATTCCTATAATTTGAACATCAAACTTTAAACTACTTTCAACCATAGTAGAAGCATTATGAATTCTAAATGAAAATTGCCACCCATTATTTAAATAAAGCTCTAGTGTGTTTTTACTATCTTTTTTGAAATCTAAATAAATGATTTGATTTGGCAAGCATACCAAAGGAACTTCAACTTGACTTTTCTTGCCTAAATCTCCGTGCATATTATAAGCTTGTATTTGAGTTGTTTGTTTCTTATCAATACTTATTAATTTATAAAAGTCAAATTCTCCTAATAAATATTCCACCATAGATTTTGCAACTTTTCCTTGATTTAAAGCGTATTGTTGTAATATCTCGTTTCTAAAAGCATTTAATAATGAAATATATACATCATCTTTATTATGCAATTCGCTCCATTTTAAGCCTTTGCTATTATCTAAAAAATCAAAAATTGGTTTAATCTCATTCCAGTAATTATCAGAACATTTAAACCCGTACCATTTTTGACCAAAATCTAATTTTTTTGATAATCTTGAATGTTTTACAGCAAAATGATTATGCTTAATACTCAGTCCAATTTCCCAACTAATATCATTTCTTTTTATTAAAACATCTCTTACATCAGCATCCTTACCTTTATCATCTGATTGAATTGAAAGCTCCACCTCATCATTACTATTTTCTAAAATCAATGGTTCTAGTTCAAAAATTTTGCCTATTCCAGCTAAGGCGCTAGTTTTATACATATCTTTTTCAATATCATTTAAACTATCCCAAGCTTTTTTAGCTGCTTTGTAACTGCTATTTTCAATCACTTTTACTTTTCTATGTTTGCCTATTTCATACTCTAAATTAATTAAATAAGCAAATTCATAAGCTCTTCCTTGATTATTACTTTTATTACTCATTAAACTCCTTTTAGCAAATTATTGATAGCTTTTGCCATTTCATAAGCTAAATTAATCGGAACAGCATTACCTATCATTTTATAACCATCTTCAAGTTTATCGTAATAAAATTTAAAATTATCATCAAAACCTTGAACTCTAGCACACTCTCTAACACTAAGTCTTCTATATAAACTCTCAAAACCTTCTTTGAAGATATGTTTATTTTTATCCACTTTTGGCATTTTTGGAGCTTGTGGGTGTAATTGAGCTTGTCTTCCAGAAGCTTGAACGGTAAATGCTGGCTCGTTCCAAGTTCGAACCCTATTTCTACTCATAAAAATACTAGAATAAGAACCTATAAAATATTCATGATTCGGTATTTTACATTTATCACTATTCGATTTATTGTTATCTAAAGCAGGTATGGCACTATCTTTTAAATCATATATTACATCTTTAAAAGTTATTTTGTTTTTATATGGTAATGGTGTAATAAATCTTAAATTCAAATCTTTCCTAAAACCTACGTAAAAAACCCTTAACCTATCTTGAGCTACTCCATAATCACTTGCATTTACAACATTTACAAATACATCGTAACCAGCATTTTCAAACTCATAAATTATATTTTTCACAGCTTCACTATGTCTTTTTGACATCATACCTTTTACATTTTCAGCTAAAAAAAATTTAGGCTTTAAGGCTTTTAAAATTCTAATATATTCATAAAAAAGCTGTCCTCTAGGATCATCAATACCCTTCAATGTTCCTGCTTCACTCCAAGATTGGCACGGAGGTCCACCGATAATACCATCACATTTTGGAAGTTCATCAATTTTTACATCTTTAATATCCTTTTTTATAAGCTTTACTTTATGATTTTTTTCATAGGTTTCCCATATACTTTTATCATATTCATTAGCTACAAGTATCTCAAATCCAGCTTTTAAAAACCCCAAATCAAGACCACCAGCACCTGAAAATAAAGATATTATTTTTCTACTCATATTCTTCTTTCTTGATATTTTTATTTAATTCTACATTATTTTTTTAATTATTAGCACTAACGAAAATAGCGTGGTAGTTTAAGGTATTGTGATATTTATCATTAAAGATTTTTAAATCATTTTTACCTAAAAATACCCCGCTAAAGGCATTTACTCCACTAAGCTTTAAATGCCTAAAAAGCTCAATACTTGAGCTAAAATTTAACTCATAATCTTTCTCAAAAATCTTTATATTTTTATAATGTGGCTTTAAAATCTGCTCTATTTCATCAATATTTAAATACTCAAGCCCCACACCAAAATGCTCATTAATTTGCCAAAGATTATTCACTCCAAAAGTGCTAAAAATTAGCTTAGAATTTGATTTAGAAATTTCATTTATTAATTTTGCTAAATCAAGCCACTGAAAACACGCATTTGAAATAACTAAATCAAAATCCATTTTAGCTAAAAATGAGTTTTCAAAATCTCTTAAATCGTGCTTTACGAAAATAAATTCCTTACCATAATCACAGCTAAAATCATTAATATCCACGCAATAAAACTCACTAAATTCTATCTTTTTAGCTACCATTTTACTAAACTCACCCCTATTTGAGCCAAGCTCAAGCACCCTATCAAAACGCCCATTTATTTCGCTAAGCAAAACTTCTCTCATATCATTTTGCACGATAGCATTTTTAAAATAAGTATCTTTTGCTCTTAAAAAACTTTTCATATTTCATCCCAGCTTAAAAACTCATCAAAGCAAAAATGAGAAGCATTGATTTTATTAATATTTTTAAAGCTTTTTAAAAGTGCATTTTGTGGGAAAATTTTATCATCATTTGATGAGTATGCCAAATCATAATCTTGCCAAATACAAGGCTTTTTAGAAATTTCTATAATACTTAAAAGCTCATCTTTAGGATTTTGATTAAATGCCTTATTTATCCCGCCACAATTATTTAAAAAGCTTTCTTTATCAAATCTTTTAGCCGTAATTTTAAAAAGCTTTTCGCTAATTCCCAACTCATCATCAATACCTTTTATAGTGCCATTTATCGCTATTTTTTGCACGATATTAAGCGAACTTAAATCACACTTGCAAGACACCATAACACCCATTGAAAAAGCGATTAGTTTAATGTTTTTATAAGTTTTACAAATCTCTAAAAATCCTAAATCAAATTCCAAATAATCATAAACCATTAAAACATCATTTTTAGAAGCTAAATTATAAGCACTCGGTAAAAATCCAAAACCACCGAAAAATAGCACCAAATCACTAGAATTATTTTTATGTAAAAACTCAAATTTCATAAAAAGCCTTAGCAAAATTATCTAAATCGCTAAAATCCATACTAGCATTTATTGATAGTCTTATTCCTGTATCTTTAATAGCTACGGTTGGAGTTTTTATACTTGGAGCAAAAAAGCCTTTTTGCATAAGTCTTGCCGAGTAAAAATTAGCTTTTTCATTATCTCCTAAAACTATCATTTTTATATAACTAACGCCCTTTATTTTATCTTTTAGCAATTCATTTAAATATGAGCTAAGATTTTGTAAATGCTCTCTTAATTTATCAAAATTAGCCAATTTTGAAAACACAAAATGCGAATAAGCTACATTAATAGGCGGTAAAGCGGTTGAATAAATTAACCCCCTAGCCTTGTTTATAAAAAAATCTTTTGCTTCTTTTGAGCAAATCATCGCAGCACCCATACTAGCAATGCTTTTGCCAAATGTAAGAACTAAAAAATCAATGTCTTTTAAGTGTCCAAGTCCAAGCCCATTAATACCTAGTGAGCCAATACTATGTGCTTCATCAACATAAAGCATAATGTTTTTATATTTTTTCTTAAGTTCTAAAAGCTTATCAAGTGGTGCAAAATCTGCATCCATACTATATAAACTCTCGCAAATTATTATGATTTTTTCATAATTTAAATTCGTTTGCAATAATTTTTCTAAATCATTTATATCATTGTGTTTAAAGCGTTTAAAATTAGAATGCTTTATGCCATCAATGATACTTGCATGAACTTTTTTATCAGCTAAAAAAAGCGTATTTTTTAAAGTAGCTAAAGCACTTAAACAACTATAATTTAGCAAAAACCCACTGCTAAATAAAAGCGCTTCATTTTTATATAAAGACGATAAGTATTCTTCAAACAAAAAGTATTCATCTCCACCGCCACCAAGACTTCTACTAGCGCTTGAGCTAAGTGCAAAATGATTTTTTAAAAACTCTCGTTCAAGTTCACCGCTACTTGCAATTCCTAAATAATCATTACTAGCAAAATTAAGCAGTCTTTTATCATTGAAAATCACAAATTTACCATCATTTTTAAATCTTTTTAGTTCTCTAAAATTATTTTCTTTTTTTAATTCATTTAATAAGTTTTGCATTTTTATCCTTTATAATAATTTTAATTAAAATTTATAAAGGAGTTATAAATGCAAGAAGAATTAGTAAAACTTGATTTAGCACATATTTGGCACCCTTGCACGCAAATGAAAGAGCACGAATTTGTGCCATTAATCCCTATAAAAAGGGCAAAAGGTGTGTATTTATATGATTTTAATGATAAATCATATATTGATTGCGTTAGCTCTTGGTGGGTAAATCTTTTCGGACATAGCAATGATTATATAAATAGTAAAATTTACGAGCAATTAAACACTTTAGAGCATATCATAATGGCTGGATTTTCTCACGAAAGCATTATAAGATTATCAAAAAGACTTACTGATTTACTACCAACTAAGCTTAATAAATGCTTTTATGCTGATAATGGCTCAAGTGCTGTTGAAGTAGCACTTAAGATGAGTTTTCATAAAAATCTTTTGCAAGGAAAATTAAAAAACAAATTTTTATCACTTAGTAATTCATATCACGGAGAAACGATAGCTGCACTAAGCGTAAGCGATGTTGAGCTTTATAAAAAGACTTATAAACCACTTTTGCTTGAATGCTTAAACACTCCTGCACCAAGTGGGCTAGATTATGAAAATGAATTAAAAGAGCTTGAAAAATTACTTGAAAAAGAGCATAAAAACATAAATGCCTTTATACTTGAGCCTTTAATTCAGTGTGCAGGTTCAATGAATATGTATTCAGCTAAGTTTATTAAAAAGGCTTGTTGGTTAGCAAAATCTTATGATATTGATATAATTTTTGATGAAATTGCCGTTGGATTTGGAAGAAGCGGGACTATGTTTGCTTTAGAGCAGTGTGAAATTGTGCCTGATTTTTTATGCCTTAGCAAAGGGCTTAGCGGTGGGTATTTGCCAATTAGTGTAGTAATTACAAATGATGAAATTTATAATGAATTTTATGCTCCATATAGCGAATACAAGGCGTTTTTGCATTCACATAGCTATACAGGAAATGCACTTGCTTGTGCTGCTGCGAATGCAACTTTAGATATATTTACTAAAGATAATGTTATAAATCAAAATAAAATTAAAAGCGAGTATATAAACTCACTTTGGCAAGGATTTGCTGAATTTAAGAGTGTGCGAAATGTTAGGCATCAAGGAATGGTGTTTGCATTTGATATAGAGCATTTTAATCCTAGATTTGGGCTTGAAGTATATCTAAAAGCACTTGAATATGGGTTACTTTTAAGACCACTTGGCAATACGATTTATTTTATGCCACCTTATGTAATCAATAACGATGAGATAAATTATGTAATAAATAGCATAAAAGAGATTTTGAGATTTAAGAATGTGAAATGAGAATTTCAAATTCTTAAAATTGTTTTAATGTTTTACTTTAGAGTTTCACTCCATTCTATTTCGGTTAATTTTTTAAGACTTTTTGCCATAAAACCACTATAAGTTTTACCTAAAATAACGCCTATTGCATAGTCTTTTCCAACCGAACAAATGCTACCTTTATCATTGTATTTAAAAGGTTCATTAAACTCAATTCCTTCAAGTCTTGCATTTAGTCTTTTTGCTAGGTATTTTCCTTGCTTACAAGCAATTTGTGCAGTAGGTGCGAAATTTGAAACAATCGCTAAATCTCCTAAAACATAGCAATTATCAAAATTAGGTGCCATTAAATACTCATTCACTAAAACTCTATTATTTTTGTGATTAAAGCCACTATTTGCAATTACTTCACTACCCTTAACTCCAGCTGTAAAAATTATAGTTTTTGCTTTTATATAATTATTTTCATCGTTTAAGAATAATTTATCATCAACTTTTTTGATTATTTTATGAGAGCTTAGAACTTTTACGCCTAGATTTTCTAAATAATTTCTAGCTTTTTTAGCTAAATCTTTAGTATAAACAGGCAAAATCTCATCCATTGCTTCAACCAAATATAAATTAATGCTAATTCCTAGATTTTTGCAAGTTGTAGCGATTGAGCCACAAAGTTCTACTCCACTAAGCCCCGCACCACAAATAATTACATTTTTATTCTCATAAAGCTCAAGATTTTTATAAAGTGTTTCAGCAGTTTTTAAAGCGTTTTTATAATTTATAATATTTAAGCATTCATCAAGTCCATCAATGCCAAAGGTATTTACACTCGCACCAAGCCCAACATAAAGCTCATCATAATCATAATTTGCATTCTCGCAAATAACTTTGCCATTTTCAATACTTTTTACATTATCACAAATTAAAGTTATATCTTTAGGCAGTATGCTTTTTAGATTTATTACTATGTCTTTTTCGCTTTCTCTTGCTGCTATTTTGTGTAATTCTGTCGTTTTATAATGATAAGAATTATTGTTAATTAGTATAAATTCTGCTTTTCTTAGATTTTTCTTTTTAATCTTTTTAATTAGACTTAAATTTGCATACCCAGCACCTAAAAATACAATTTTTTTCATAAACTCTCCTTTAAAAATATTTAATAAATATTAAAATATTTTTACTTTAATTCATATTAAATATTAATAAAGTTTAAAATAAAATTTATATATTTTAAATTCAATCAAATAATTCAATTACAAAATTATCTAATTTCACTTGATTTGAATAATAAAAATACTTCGCTAAAACCAAAATACCAAGCAATTCTTCTATATTAGGATTTAAAAATTGTTGTATATATTCATTTTGATTTTTAATAATATTTTTTACTAATTTATCATTAGTTAAAGCATTATCCATTACATCTAAAATATCGCTAAAATCATCTTGAATTAATAAAAAATGCTCATTAGGAATTAATTTTCCTTCCATAAACCAAGTTTCATATTTTAATCTTGGAGTAATTGCGATAGAATTTGAACTCATTATCCATTTAAGATTTGTAGCAACATCCCAACCTTCAAGAGAGATTATAAATTTATATTTAAGCTGCTCTTCCTTGCTTAAATAACCTGACCTATTTTTCTTATTTACATTACCTAGATTTAGTCTTTTACAATCTTTAAATTTATTAATAAAATCTATTCTATTTTGTTGAACACAAGCACCCCTAAAAACAGCCAAATCCACTTTATCTTTAAAATCATTTTTATCATTTAAAAAACAAAAATATCTTCTGCTATCAAGCTTTAAAATCACATTTTTACTATCAATTGGTCTTGATTTTGTTATGGTATTTAAAAACTCACTAGAACAATCATAAAAGAATTTATTTATCTTTAAATCTTTATGAAAATATTTGCTAACATTGTAAAAATCAAAAGAATATGAAGTGTTTTTTAATAAGTTTTCGCCTAATTTAGAATGCTCTACATTTTCTATCTTTTTTAGCTCAAAAAAATCATTAATTTTATTGTAATAATTCAATCTATTTTTTATATATAAAATCTCATCATTTTTTAGCTTTTTTAAAGCATTTAATTTTGAAATTAATTGCATATTAAAAAACACTCTTGGAATACTTAAAGCACCAAGTCCTTTTAAATTCATAATTACTTTGCTAATAAATATTCCTTATTTTAAATTCTTATTTAGCTTTTCTATGCTTTTGCAAAGTGAGTTAATCAAATAATCAATATCGCTTAATTCGTGAGTATAATGCAAACTTATTCTTAAAAATCCAGGCTTAGCATTGAAATTTTGATTATCCACATAATTTAATAAATCATGCGCATAAGGACCAGCACAAGCACACCCAGCACGAGTTTCTATCCCATAATCATCGCTTAAGACCCTAGCTAAATCATAAGGGCTAACGCCTGTAGAATTTAGTGAAAATATAGGCAATCTATCCTTAATATTTGCAGCGTATAGTGTGATTTTGTATTTAAATTGCACTTTTTTAATTGCGTTTAAAAAATATTCTTTTAAGATATTTTCCTTTTCTTTAATCACTCCAAGCCCTATTTCATCTCTAAGTCTAAAAGCTAATTCACTTTTAATAACTTGTAAAATCGCAGGGGTTCCACCCTCTTCAAGGCTTTCAGCATCGTCTAAAAACTCATAATTACTCCTACTAACATAGCCAACCGTCCCACCAGCTGCAAATGTAGGAATTTTGCCAATAAGCTCATTTTTAATAGCTAAAAATCCACTCGTGCCAACTCCACCTAGCATTTTATGTCCTGAAAAAAACAAAGCATCAAACGGAATTTCAATATTTTCATAAGGTATAGCCGAACTTGCATCAATTGCTAAAATCGCTTTATATTTTTTCGCAATTTCGCTGATTTTTGCAAGGTTTGCTCTAACTCCTGTGATATTGCTAACGGCATTAAAACTCATTATTATTTTTCTATTAGCGTTCTTTTTGCAAATTCTTTCAAGCTCGTATAAATCACTATTAAAATCCCTATGATTTAGCCTAATGCACTCGCATAAACCTTCTTTAAAACTAAGCTCATTTGAATGGTGTTCAATCGCACTAACAATTACTAAAGGCAAAGTATTTTTAGCAATATCATTAAAATAACGCTGTTTAATAAGCGGTGGAACATATATTCCTAATAATTCTTGAAATTTTTTAATAGCCGCAGTTGAGCCACTCCCACAAGCAATCAAGCTATAATTAGAATTTAATCCTAAGCTTTTTTTGATATAGCTTTTTGCGTCTTTATAGTATTTACTTGTTATTTTTGAATTTTTTGCACTATCTGAATGAGTGTTGGCGTATGTTTTTAAAATATTTTGCATTTTTAATTCAATTGATTTTAGTGCTAAAGCACTTGCTGTGTAATCAAAATATTTTGTATTTTCATCTAAAATTATGTCGCTTTTTAGCTCACTAATTTGCATTTTTGCCCTTTGTAAAAATAATTAAAGTAAAATTAGCACAAAAAAATTAAGGGGTAGTTATAGAATTTTTAGACTTTATTAAAAGATATCCACATTTTTATTTAGACGAAGCGTTAGACTTTTATTCTGTGTTTGGAGATAAGAGTTTTAAACCTAGTTTAAATGATATTAATTATTATATATACGAGCTAGTAAATACATATAATCCTTACGAATTTGAAATAAATGAAAGCGAATGCAAGGCACTAATTCACTACGCTAGAAAATCTCGCTTGGAGTTTTCTATCAACAAATACGGCTCAAGATTTAAAGCTAGAAAGAGCTTTCACTCGTTGATTAATCGTGGTTTTTTAAGACTTGAATTAAATAATGATTTATTGAGTTTTAAGAGATTTTATCCACAAAATAAAGTTATTTTTAATTCTAATTACACTAGATTTTATTTTTATTTTTTAAAGGCAATGGAAAAAATCATTTTAAAAGATAAAGAACTAGCCTTAAAATTAATTAATGAAAAATTTTATGAATATCAGTCGTTTATTTACGAGCAAATTGCTTGTGAATGGTGCGAGAAGAGATTTAATATAAAAGGCATTAAGAGTATTTGGGGCAAAGATTATGAATGTGATATTTTTTATGATAATTACGAAATATCTTTATTAGGCGAAGTGAAATTTAATGGCAAAAAAATGTGCATTAGCTCGTATTCAAAACTCATTCAAAAGGCTAGATATTTAGGGTTTGAGCCTGATTATTTTATACTTTTTAGTAAAAACGGCTTTAGTAAAAAACTCCTAGCTTTAAATGATAAAAGACTAATACTAGCTAATCACGAAAATTTTAAAGAATTTATATAAATTATTTACTCAAATATTTTTTTTAATTCTTCGCTAATTGGGGATAGTTTGCCATCTTTTATATGAACTAATTTTATAAAAGCTTCAAAAATAGCTTTATCATCTTTATAAATTATTTGCTTTAATTCTAAACAATATTTATCAAATCCTACAAGAATATTTTTAACTTCTAAAATATCTCCTAATTTAGCAGGTGCTTTATAAATAGCCTTAATTTCTCTTAATGCAAAAGGATTTTCTTTTAATAAATCTTTTCCTTCATTAGCGAAAAACCATTCGCTCCTAGCTCTTTCACAATATTTTAAATAATTTGTATGATAGACAATCCCCATACAATCAGTATCTTCATAATAAACTCTAATTTGCATCCTAATCCTTAAAAGAGTATGGCTATAAGCCGGGTTTTGTCTTGGATAATCATTTATCTACTTACTATTTCACAATAGCACTCTAGCGAAGGGTTTAAAATATAAGATAAAAACCACCCCTTCTTGCTGCAGGTTGGGTTTATAAGCTGAATTGCTTTTACTCGCATAATCACTGGTGGGCTCTTACCCCGCCGTTTCACCTTTACCTAAAATTAGGAAGTTTATTTTCTGTTACACTTTCCCTTAGATTGCTCTAGCCATCTGTTAGATGGAACCTCATCTTATTGCAGCCCGGACTTTCCTCTTAATTAAAAGCGATTATCCACCATACTCTTACGCCATTTTAACTAAGCTTGTTTAAGATAAAGAAAATTAAAGGAGTAAAAAATGTATAAATATAATTTATATTATCCAGCGGGAAATACTACAGCTTTGGTTATTGGCATTAATAATTTAGATTTTAAAAGTATAAATAATGAGATTTTATCTAAGCATAAAGATGTTGAACAAGTTGGCTTTGTGCAAGATTATGAATTAAAAATGGCAGGTGGAGAGATTTGTTTTAATGCTTTAAGATGTGCGGGAAAGTATTTTTTAGATACTAATAATTTAAAAACTACAAAAATTAAACTAAATGATAAAGATTATTTATGCGGTATTAGTAGCAGTGATTTTATAAAAGATAATAATATTAAAAAACTATATAAAGATGATAATTTTTATTATTTAAGATTTAAAAATGAATATAAATTAAATAAGCTTGATGATGATATATATTATGTAGATTTAGGAGATATTTTTCATATTATTTATACGAAAAAATTAAATTTATCTAAAATTAATTTAAAAGAATTTGCATATTCATATTTAAAAGATAATGATTTTTTAGACAAAAAAGCAAGTGGTTTTATGTATTTACAAGGTGATTGCCTTGAGCCTATTGTCTGGGTAAGAGATATTAAGACTTTATTTTATGAGAGCGCTTGTGGGAGTGGGAGTTTTGCTAGTTATTTATATTGCAATGAAATTTTAGGTAAAAATTATTTAGCACTAAAACAACCTTCAAATGAGTATTTGTTTTTAAGAGAAGTTGATGGCTTTATAGAAATTAGCTCAATTATTAAAGATATTTTGTAAGTTAATATCATATTAACATATATTTTATATATCAATTTAATAACAAATATCAAATCTAAAGGATAAAAATGTTTAAAAATATATTTTTAAAAACTCTTTTAAATATATTTTTATTAAATTATAATGCAAGTTTAAGCACAACAGATTTTTTTAAATTTTGGGGCATTTTACTTTTAATATTAAGCTCTTATATGTTTTTTGGTTTTTTAATGTTTAAAATTGGAGTAATTAAAAGTATTTTTACTTTTCAAGCATATTTTATAGATATATTGATACTACCATTTTTTAGCATATTATTTTTAAGTATTATTTATAAGGCAAATTCTTGTAAATCTTGGTTATTTTGTGCTGGTTTATTTTTGATACCTTTATTTGTTTTACTTGTATTTTTTGGGGTATTTTATATAATATTAATATTTATTTTATATGTTATTATTATGATTTTTAATATAAATTCTACAAATCTTAATATAAAATTAAATAAAAAATCTTTAATTTTTAGGCTTATAACTATTTGCTTTTTAATTTTTATAGCATTTATATTCCCGCCTGATATAAAATTTATAAAATATGGATACGGAATTGATTATATTAGTTTTTTAACTTTTTTAAATTTTGCATTTTTAATCCCTAGTTTTGCTACTATTTTGATATATTTTCTTAAAAATTATAAAAGTTTAAAATAAGTGAATAATTTAATATTTCAACTTTATAAAATATAGCTATATATTTGATAGTAATATCATAATTAATCCTAGATTTTAAATTGAATTAGAATTTAAAATACTTAGAAATTAAAATAACTTAAAATTTTTTCTTTGTTTAAAATAAATTCTTTATCAATCTCTGTCATTTTTAATTGTGAAAAATCAAATTCATCATAAGGAATTAAATTATCTTTAGTTGCTAAATGAATACGAGATTTTTTCATTAACGGAAAATGAAGACTTATTATATTTTCTGCTTTTTTCCATTTATTTAAAGAATACAAAGACTCATAACCTTGATTATAATCCATATAAAAATGAGTATATTTACCTTTGTTTAATACCCAATGATCATCTCCTACTTTATAAAAATTCTTTAAAAAATATAATTTACCATCGCTATAATGCATATTAAGAGCAGGCAAATAAATACTATCAATAATGTTTTTTGGCTGTAACAAGGCTTTACTTAATGCAATCTCATTATAAATATGGTCACAATCAATTTTAATCAACCAATCATTTAATGGAATTTTATTAAGCACAAAATTATAATAAGTATCAAGTCTAAATTCTTTTGATATTTTTTGTTTATATTTTTCTTTCCCTGCAGGAATTACTTTATAAGGATACTCTAAAGGAGTAAAATTTGGATTATTTTTGCAAAATTGTTTAATTACTTCACTAGTTCCATCGTCTTTACCAAATTCATCTAAGTGATAGCCTAGAATTCCTCTTGTAATACCCCCCCCCCCAACTATTGTATTTAAGGTAATATTAATAGTTTCTATTTCATTATATGCTCTTATAAAAGCCCAAGGATTTATATCCTTTGGCTTTGGTTCAAATAATGATAAAAATTCATGCTTTCTTTTTAAGCAACTTCTTATATGTTTATTATAAATATTCATTTAATCTCCTTAAAACATCAATCCATCTTCTTCTTGTTGTTTTAATATATCATTTCTGCTTGCTTTTGGTAAAGGTGATTTATCTGTATAAAACCAAGTTTTACCATCAATTACTCTTTTTTCAACGCCTTTTGGTATATCAAAAGTTCTTTTAATATTTGGATTTTCTGCTAAATATTTTTGCATAAAATATCTAAATACAGGAGCAGCCGTTCTAGCACCACCTTCATAATATTTCATAGGCTTATTATTATCATTACCATACCAAGTTATTACTTGAATACTAGGCGTAAAACCTACAAACCAAGCATCTATACTTTTATTTGATGTCCCTGTTTTTCCAGCTACTTCAAGTCCTGCAATTCTTGCTGCACCACCAGTTCCGGCTGCGACAACATTTTTCATCATATCAATCATTAAATAAGCTTGTTCAGGTTTTACAAATTCTTCTGCTTCTTTGGTTTTTAACTCAATTTCATTACCAAATTTATCAGTAACTTTTGTAATCAATCTAATAGGTTGTTTTGTTCCATAATTTGAAATAATGCTATAAAGTTCAGCGTAATTATAAGGACTAACACCAAAAGAACCTAATCCTATTGATAAATCTTGTGGAACATTTGTAAAACCAAATTTAGTAATTGTTTGATGAACAAAACTAAGGCTAGTATCAAGTAATAAGTTAATTGTAGCTAGGTTTCTACTTTTTGTAAGTGCTTCTTTAAGAGTGATTAAACCATTAAAATCTTTTCCATAATTTTTAGGCTTCCAAATCATTTTCTTACCCTGTGCATCACGAGTTTCAAATACTCTTGCAATATCAGCAATCTCACTAGCAGGTGAATAGCCAAGATTTAAAGCTGTAAGATATACAAATGGCTTAAAGCTTGAACCCACTTGACGATTACTCATAGTAGCACGATTAAAATTACTTTTATAATAATCAACCCCACCAACTAAAGCTAAAATATCCCCACTACTAGGCTCTGTAACTATCATAGCTCCATTGATTTGGTTTAAATCTATATCTTTATCTCTTTTGATAAGTTCATCATATCCGAACTTAATAGCTTCTTCAGCTATTTTTTGAGTATTCAAATCAACACTAAGTTCAACTCTATAACCACCTGTTTTAATGTCTTCAATTCCCATAGCTTGTAATTGTCTAATAGCTTCATCTATTACATAAGGAGCTTTATTTTGAGTTAAACTCTCATCATAAACAATTGGTTTTAAAGCTACATTTTGTTTATACTCAGCTTCACTAATCCAGCCTAAATCATACATTCTTTTTAAAACCGCATTAGCTCTTGAAAGCGATAAATCAATTCTTTTTGTAGGATCATATGTGCTAGGAGCTTTTGGTAAGCCAACTAGCATAGCCATTTCTTTAAGGCTAAGTTCGTTTAATTCCTTATGAAAATACCCAGCAGCAGCTGTTTTAATCCCATAATATCCATGCCCTAAAAATATAAAGTTTAAATATCTTTCTAATATTTGTTCTTTTGTTAGATTTTTTTCAATTTCATAACTAATTATTGCTTCATTTATTTTTCTTTTAATACTTTTTTCACTTGTTAAATAATGATTTTTCACAAGTTGTTGAGTAAGAGTTGAAGCACCTTCTGCTAAGCGACCTTTTTGAATATCTTTGATAATTGCTCTAAAAATAGCATCAATATTAATTCCTTCGTGTTCAAAAAAACTCGTATCTTCAATAGCAATTAATGCTTCAATTAGTCTTGGTGGAATTTCTTCAAATCTAGCATAAGCTCTATTTTCGTTAAAAACATTTGCAAGTAAAGTGCCATTTCTATCATAAAATTGAGTTGTAAGGTCTAAATCAAATTCCTTATAATCAATATCTTTATTTTCAACAACATTTAAAAAATATCCTAAAACAACACAGCCTAAAATTCCACAAACAGCTATAAAATAAATAATGTATTTCAAAAAATCTCCTTAAATCATAGTGCTAATGAGTAAAGCAAATAGCACACCAATACAAGAAATCAAAATATTTAACGGGATAAAATAATAAACAATTAAAGCTATTTTTTCATTACAAACTAATAATTTATTTTCTTTTTCTTTCTCACATAAAATAAATTGATAATAAATATATAATAAATTTAAAGTAGCAAAAGCATAAAGCGACCATTGCGTAGATGCTAAAGTATTAAACAATGGGTCAGAACTATTATTAATCATTACATATATAGCACTAAAAGCCATAACAGCCATTAAAACAAAAAACGCATAAAGCTGCTTTTTTAATATCCTTAGTGCTTTTTGTAAATTCTCTTCATCTTCACATAAATAAAAACCAGCATTTGCTCTAATGCCTAAATGAAGACCAATAAAGCAAATACCAGCTAATAAATGTATATAAGGTAAAACTAAGCTATCAAGCCCTAGCATATTACCTTCTTGATTTCGTCTTTTGCTAAAGCTAAAGCTTCGTTGATTTTACTAATATCTTTTGCACCAGCAGTAGCAAAATCATCTCTACCGCCGCCATTTCCGCCTAAAAATTGAGCTACAATCTTAGCTAAATTTCCAGCCTTAACGCTAGTATTTTTTGAGCCAACCGCAATGCTTACTTTATCGTCTTTGCAAGTGATTAAAACAATAACAGCTTTATCAAATTTATTTTTAAACTCATCTATACCAGATTTAATATCAAGCCCGTTATATTCACTAACGCAAACATTAACGCCGTTAATAATCTCGCTATTTAAATTATTAGCACCATTTTTTAAAGCGTCTTTTAGTTCTTTTATTTCATTTTTTAAATTCTCAAAACTCTTTAAAATATCATTTGTTTTTAGACTTTTTTTGATATTTTCAAATTCCGCAATCAAATTCCTTGAGTATTCTTTAGCAGCCTTACTTGCTATTGCTTCAATTCTTCTAACACCAGCACTTACTCCGCTTTCTTTTAATATTATAAAATCGCCAATTACTGAAGTATTGCTAACATGAGTTCCACCACAAAGCTCAATGCTATCTCCTAAAGTTAATACCCTTACTTTATCGCCATATTTTGTATCAAAAAGCGCCATTGCACCGCATTTTTTTGCACTTTCAATATCAGTTATTTGAATATTTGAATTTGTAGCTTTATAAATCATATCATTTACAATATCACTAATTTGCTTTAGCTCATCTTCGTTTAATGCACGGGTAAAATTAAAATCAAATCTAATTCTATTGTAATCTACAAATGAACCTGCTTGAGTTGCATTTTCTCCTAAAACCTTTCTTAACGCATAATGAAGCAAGTGAGTAGCACTATGATGTCTTGCGATTTCTGCTCTTCTTTCGGTATCAATTTTGATTAATAATTCATCATTTACATTAAAATCACCTAGAATTTCAACTAAAGCTAAATTAATATCAAAAAATTTCTCAACTTCAAGCACATTTGCAACTAATTTATCATTTTTATAAATACTACCTAAATCGTAATTTTGCCCACCACTTGTTGCATAAAGTGGAGTTTTATCAAACATTAGCCAAGCTTTTTTGCTTTTAATTCCAATTTTAAATTCTTCATCTAAAGCAGCTAATAATTTTGCTTTAATTTCAGTGTTTTCATATCCAACGAACTCATTTAGACCGAATTTATCTAATAATTCTTTAAAATCTCCGTGAGTTGCTTTATCCCCACTACCTTTCCAATTTGCTTTAGCTAATTCTCTTTGCTTAGCCATTAGTTCATTGAATTTGTCTTCATCAATTTTAAGATTTTTTTCTCTTAACATATCAAGAGTTAAATCAAGTGGAAAGCCATAAGTATCATATAATTTAAACGCAACTTCTCCACTAAAAATATCTTTAGTATTGTTTAATTCATCATTAAAGATTTGCATACCTTTTTCAATAGTATTTAAAAATCTCTCTTCTTCGCTTAATAATTGCTCTTTTACAAAAGATTTTTTCTCGTTTAAATATGTATAATGCTCTCCCATTAATTCACAAACAATATCTACTAATTTATACATAAATGCACTTTTAAATCCTAATAAATATCCGTGTCTTAAAGCTCTTCTTACGATACGGCGTAAAACATATCCACGCCCTTCTTTATCAAATGTTACGCCTTGAGCTAGTAAGAATGTAGCTGAACGAATATGATCAGCAATTACTCTAAAGCTAGCACCACTTTTATATTCATATTTTAAGTTTGCTAAACTTGCGATTTTTTCAATTATTGGCATAAATAATGAGCTATCAAAATTGCTAAATTTACCTTCTTTAATAGCACTTACACGCTCAAGCCCCATACCCGTATCAATGCTAGGTTTTGGTAGTTTTGTCATAGTTCCATCAGGGTGTTTTTCAAACTGCATAAAAACTAAATTCCAAATCTCAAGGAATCTATCTCCATCTCCACCCATATAATCTTCATCGCTTTTAAAATTTTCTTCACCTTGGTCGTAAAAAATCTCACTACAAGGACCACATGGGCCAGTATCACCCATTTGCCAGAAATTATCTTTATCTCCAAATTTATAAATGCGTTCTTTTGCAATGTGTTTTTGCCACATATTATAAGCTTCATCATCGTTTTCATGAACGGTTACATAAAGCCTATCTTTAGGTAATTTTATAACCTCAGTTACAAATTCCCAAGCATAAGCAATTGCTTGTTCTTTAAAATAATCACCAAAAGAGAAATTTCCTAACATTTCAAAAAATGTATGATGTCTTGCAGTATAACCAACATTATCTAAGTCATTATGCTTTCCACCTGCACGAATACAAGTTTGACAGCTTGTTTTTCTAGGTGGATTTGGGCGTGGCACTTCACCTGTAAAAATACTCTTAAAAGGAACCATTCCTGCATTTGCAAAAAGCAAAGTCGCATCATCAGGCACAAGTGGGCTTGATGGGGTAATTTCATGACCTTTACTAGCAAAAAACTCTAAAAATTCTTTTCTTATATCCATTTTTATATCCTTGAAAATTTTTTAAATCATATCAAAAAGGTTTTAAACTAAAGATAATAAAGCTCTAATTTTTAGAGCTTTAATTTAGTTAGCATATCATCATAAGCTTTTTTTGTTCCTTGTCTTACTGGCTGTATCATTGAGCCTATTATTATAAATACTGAAGCTAGTAAAAATCCTGGTATTATTGAATAAAGTTCAAATATACCTTCTTTTGCAATATTAAAATAATCAATATGCTCCCACAAAATCACTCCTAAAGCACCAAAACTCATACCTAAAATCGCACCTAATCTACTCATATTTTTCCAAAATAAAGAAAAAATTATCACACTACCAAAAGAAGCACCAAAACCAGCCCAAGCATATCCAACAATATCAATAATGCTAGTATTTTTATCAGCAGAAATTATAAAAGCAACAATAGCAACAACCAAAACACTAAGTCTTGAAACTCTCATTACTATCTTAGCAGGAGCACCTTTATTAAAAATTTTTCTATAAAAATCTTCTGCTAAAGTTGAGCTAGATACTAATAATTGCGAACTTGCCGTACTCATAATCGCTGCTAAAATCGCACTTAATAAAATTCCAGAAATCCAAGGATTAAATAATAATTGGCTAGTTACTATAAAAATTCTATCCTTATCTAATAAGTCTATATTAAACTTATACAAATAAGCTATACCAATAAATCCTATTAAAATAGCTCCAATTAAGCTAATTACCATCCAAGAAATACCTACAAAAGTAGCAATTGGAATGTCTTTTGTGCTTTTTATAGATATAAACCTTACTATTATGTGTGGCTGACCAAAATACCCAAGTCCCCAAGCTAAAGAACTAATTATCCCTACTAAAGTTAGATTTTTACTCATAGAAATATAATCTTTTTGACTTTCTTCTCCAAGCTTAATTATTATATTAATAGCTTCGCTAAATCCGCCTATTTCATTAATCATAACCAATGGAACAATAATTAAAGCTCCCATCATCAATAAGCCTTGTATCAAATCAGTCCAACAAACTGCCTTATATCCGCCAACGAAAGTATAAACAACTATTAATATAGTTCCTGTAATTACTGCTTGTTCGTATTTAACCGAAAATAATTCTTCAAAAAGCTTTCCACCAGCTACTAAACCACTAGATATATAAATAGTAAAAAATATTAAAATCACAATAGCACAAATTATTCTTAAGGTATGACTATCATCGCTAAATCTAGTCTCAAAATAATCAGGAATAGTTATACAATCTTTTCTAACATCAGTATAAATTCTAAGCCTTTTAGCAACAAACATCCAATTAATTAAAGCACCAATACTAAGCCCTATTGCTATATAAGTTTTACCTAAGCCATATAATAAAACAGCCCCTGGTAATCCCATAAGAAGCCAACCGCTCATATCAGACGCTCCAGCACTAAGTGCTGATACTATAGGACCCATACCTTTATCGCCTATAAAATAATCTTCTGAAGTTTTATTTTTCTTCCAAAAATAAAACCCAATTCCTAGCATTAATACGCTATAGAATACAAAATCTAAAATTATTGGCAAACTAATTTGCACCTTTTCTAATTCATTCATTTTTATCCTTTTATATAGACTAACTTTTAAAACTCTAGCACCTAAATTCCAATAATAATAAAATACTATAAAATAAGATTATTTAATAATTCAAATATTTTATTAATAAATAGATTTATTACTAGCTATAGTTTTTGAGTATTTGCTACTTGTTTATAAATAAAAGCTTTTAAATATCCTATTTTATCACATTCAATATCATTTTAAATAATTTTTATAAATTTATATTTTAAAAAAGCTTATTATAAAGATTACAATAAAGCCTTAAATAATTATGTATTAAATGAAAGCAAATACAATTAGCCTTTTATTTTTTAAGGATAATCAATGTTAGCATTCTGTGATTTAAAATCTCAATATTTAAAATACAAAAACGAAATAGATGAAAGAATTCAAAATATATTAAATAATACAAGTTTTATCGGTGGTAATGAAGTTGCTTTACTTGAAAGTAATCTAGCAAATTATACAAAAGCAAAATACGCATATTCTTGCTCAAACGGAACTACGGCTTTATATGTAGCATTAAAAGCTTTAGGGATTAAAGAAGGTGATGAGATAATTACAACTCCTTTTACTTTCATTGCAAGTTCTGAAATGATAGCTTTAATTAAAGCTAAACCTGTTTTTGTTGATATAAGCGAAGTAGATTATAACCTTGATATAAGCAAAATTGAAAGCCTAATTACACCTAAGACTAAGGCTATTTTGGCAGTTTCAATTTTTGGTCAAATGCCTGATTTAAATTCCATAAAAAATATATGTAAAAAACATAATTTATACTTGATTGAAGATGCAGCTCAAAGCTTTGGTGCAAAAGATGATTTAGGCAATATCTCTTGTAATATTGCTGATATTAGCACGACAAGTTTTTTCCCTTCAAAACCACTTGGGTGTTATGGAGATGGTGGGGCTATCTTTACAAATAACGATGAATTAGCAAAAAAAGTAAAATTACTTATAAATCACGGAAGCGAAATGAGATATAAACACGAAATAATAGGCTTAAATGCAAGACTTGATAGCATACAAGCTGCAGTTTTAAATGTAAAATTAAAATATTTTGATGAAGAAATTGCTAAAAGAAACGAAATTGCTAACATTTATACAAAAAACCTTAAAAACTGCATTACACCTAAGGTAAAACCAGGATATAAGAGTGTTTGGGCTCAATATAGCGTAAGGGTTAAAAATAGAGATTTAGTAGTAAAAAAACTAAGTGAAAACAATATCCCAACCGCAATTCATTATCCAATAGCACTATATTCGCAACCTTGCTTTAAATATTTAGATTATAAAGCAAGTGATTTTAAAGTATGCGAAAATGTAACGAATGAGATTTTATCTTTGCCATTTTCTGCATTTTTAGATACACTAGACCAAGAAAAAATCATTGAAATTTTTAATAAAGGAGAATAAATGAGAAGATTAGATCAAGTAGGTTCATTCTTAAGACCAGCTAAATTAAAAGCTGCAAGAAGTGATTATGCAAACGCAAAAATCAGTAAAGACGAATTAAGAGCTATTGAAGATGAGTGTATAAAAGAACTACTCATTGAGTGTGATAAAAACAATGTTTATTATCTAAGTGATGGAGAATTTAGACGCTCTTGGTGGCATTTAGATTTTTATTGGGGATTTAGTGGAATTAGCAAAATTATTAAAGAAAAAGGCTATGTTTTTAAAGGTATAGAAACAAGAGCTGAAGGTATTAAAATAACTAATAAAATAGAGTGTAAAAACCATCCTTTCTTAAAAGATTTTGCAAGTTTAGTAAAAATTGCAAAAGAATTAGGCATTGATACAAATCGCTTAAAATTAACAATTCCTAGCCCATCAATGCTTTTATATATGTTATTTATCCGTGGTGGATTTAATGTAGAATTTGAATACTACGGAAAAGATTATGCAAAATTAAAAGAAGATATTTTAAAAGCCTATGCTGATTTTTATTTAGAATTTGAAAAATTAGGCGGAGTTTATTTACAACTTGATGATGTTAGCTTTGGCTCGTTTTGTGATGAAGATTTTAGAGCAAATCTAATCAAAAACAACTATAACGCCGATGATTGCACTAAAGAATATGTGGAGTATTTAAATAAAAGCCTAGCAACTATGCCAAAAACAATCACAAGTGCAATACATATATGCAGGGGTAATTATAGAAGCCATTTTAGTGCTAGTGGTGGATATAGCAAGGTTGCTAGCGAATTATTTGCAAATCTTAATATAAATAAATTCTTTTTAGAATTTGATGATGATAGGTCAGGAGATTTTGAACCATTAAAATATATTAAAAATCAAATAGTAGTAATTGGACTTTTAACTACTAAAACTAAGGAAAATCCAAGTATTCAAACTCTAATTAAAAGAGCAAAAGAAGCAGCTAATTTCTTAGATACAAAACAAATTGAGTTTAGCACCCAATGTGGTTTTAGCTCTACAGAAGAAGGCAATGAAATTGATATGAATACTCAATGGGAAAAAATCGCACTTTTAAATGAATTAAATAATACTTTAGATAAAGAAGGCTTTTAATGAATATAGCATTAATAGGTCTTGGTGTAATGGGTAAAAACCACTACACCGAACTTTGTAAAAAGGATATAAATTTATATTGCTTTGATTTAATTAAACCTGATTGGATTGATGATAATAAGTATTTTTCTAATTTAGATGAATTATTAAAAAATGATATTGATGGAGCGATAATAGTTGTTCCGACTAAATATCATTATGAAGTATTTTCTAAGATTAAAGATAAAATCAATTTTATTCTAATAGAAAAACCATTATCATTTAGCCTTGATGAAGCTTTAGCTATTAAAAATAGCGGAGTAAATGTAGCAGTTGGCTTTTGCGAGAGATTTAACCCTGTAAGTCTTGAGTTTTTAAAACATATCAAAAACGAAGAAATAAAATATGCAAGTTTTATAAGAGCGTCTAAAAAACCAGCTAGAATTAGTGATGTTGGGGTTGATTTAGACCTTTGTGTGCATGATTTGGATTTAGCAAATTTCTTTGGGATAAAGGCTAGTTTTAAAATAAATCGCACAAATAATCCTTGCACGCAAATTAAGCTAAATTCTAATAATCTTGATATTTTAGCTTCTTGGGAATTTAATAGTAGGATTAGAAAAGCCTTTATAAATACAAATGTATCAAGCTATGAATTAGACTTTTTAAACTCAAAATTAATTAAAGATGAAACTACAATAACACTTCAAGCTCATTCAAGCTTAGCAAAAGAGCAAGATGAGTTTATTAATTATATCAAGACAAATGATTTAGGGCTTTTAGCAAGTGTTGATGATGCTATTTATACTCAAGAAATTCTAAAGAATTTGAATTAAGATATTAAAAATACCGACTTAAAACAAATTAATTAATCAATCCTTTAAAATAATTGCTAGAATAAAGCTTTTATTTAAAGGAGAGTAGATGAACAAGATTTTAGTTTTAGATGGAGTTAGCGATTTAGCTACTAAAATTTTAGAAAAAGATTGCAAAGTAAGTGAATATCCTAAAATTAGCGAAGAAGAATTGCTAAAAATAATTGGTGATTATGATGCAGTTATTTTAAGAAGTGCTACAAAAATTACAGAAAAAGTATTAGAACACGCTCATAGATTAAAAGTAATTGGTAGAGCTGGAGTTGGTGTTGATAATATAGATATAAAAGCAGCTACAAAAAAAGGAATAATAGTAGTAAATGCACCAAATGGTAATACAAACGCAGCTACAGAACATACTTTTGCACTAATGTTAAGCCTTGCTAGAATGATACCTAACGCACATGCTAGCGTTGTAAATGGTATTTGGGATAGAAAAAGCTTTTTAGGACTTGAATTAAAAGATAAAACTTTAGGGGTTTTAGGTTTAGGTAGAATTGGTGCTGGTGTTGCTAGTAGAGCACAAGCATTTGGTATGAAAGTAATTGCGTATGATCCATATCTTAGCAACGAAAGAGCTATTCATTTACAAGTTAAAAAATGTGAATTAGATGAAGTTTATGCTGAAGCTGATTTTATTACATTACACCTTCCATTAACAGATGAAACAAAAGAAATGATAAATAAAAATAGCATAGCTAAAATGAAAAAAGGTGTAAGAATTATAAATGCAGCAAGGGGTGAATGTATTAATCTTGATGATTTAACAAATGCTTTAAAAAATGGAGATATTGCAGGAGCTGCTCTTGATGTTTTTGCTAATGAGCCATTAGGAAACCACGAAATTACAACTTTAAAAAATGTGGTTTTAACACCGCATTTAGGTGCGTCTACAATAGAAGCTCAAGAAGGAGTTGCAGTTGATGTAGCAATTGCTATTAAAGAAGCGTTAAATGGTCAAATGGTTGCTAGTGCTTTAAATGCTGTGCCAGTTAGCCCTGAAATGCTAAATAAAATTAAGCCTTATTTTAATCTAGTAAAAGCATTAGGATTTATTGCGTGTGAAGTTAGCAATTCAGCAATTAAACAAGTTTTCATTGAATATTCAAATGCCTTTAAAGAGCTTGATACTAGAGCTTTAAGCCAAGTAATGTTATGTGGATTATTAAATTCTATATTGCAAGAAAAAGTAAATATGGTTAATGCACCAATTCTAGCTCAAAATAGAGGAATAAGCTTAATTGAGCAAAAAAGTGATGAAATAAATAATCAAATAAAAGTAAAAATAGTAAGCGAATTAGGTGAGCACGAAATAAGAGGAGCTTTAATGAGCGATAAGAGTGCTTATGTTAGTGGTATTGATGAATATGATATTAAATTTGAACCAAGTGGAGTATTATTGTTAGTGCCACACGATAATGTGCCTGGTATGATAGGACAAATTGGAACTATTTTAGGCGAAGCAGGAATAAATATTTTAAGTATGCAAGTTAGCAAAACAAATACAAGTGGTGAAAACATAATGGCAATTAGCATTAATAAAAAACCATTAAAAACAGATTATAAAAAACTTTGTGAATTAGCTGGAGTTCATGGAGTTAAGATAATTGATTGCAGTGAGATTTGCGATGATTAATCTAATACTACTTAGACACGGGCAAACTAATTGGAATAAAGAAGGTAGATATCAAGGTCAAATTGATACTGATTTAAGTGATTTAGGCAAGGAGCAAGCTAAGAAATTAGCCCTTGCTTTAAAAAATATACAAATTGATTTTTTTATAGCAAGTCCTTTAAAAAGAGCTTATGAAACAGCTTGTGAAAGTGCTAAATTTCACAATAAAGAAGTTTTAAAAGATGAAAGATTATTAGAGATAAATCACGGAACTTGGGAAGGTAGATTATCAAGTGAAATAGAACAAGATTTATTAAAAAAATGGAAGCAAACCCCACATTTAGTAAAAATGCCTAATGGAGAAAGCTTAGAAGATATTTTAAATAGAGTAAAACTTGCAATAAACGATTATATTACAAAATACGATGGAAAAACAATTGCAGTTTTCGCTCACGATGCAGTAAATAAGGTAATCATTTCTCATTTATTAAATGCACCACTTAGCTCATTTTGGAACATTACTCAAGATAATACCTGCATTAATGTCCTTGAAATATCTAATGATTTAGCAAAAATAATAACCTTAAATAACACCAATCATTTAGGATATTTATATTCTAAAGAAATTCAATTAGGTTTATAATGCTTGTTTAAATTCTTATTTTGATTTTTACAAAATAAGAATTTAAAATCATTGCTTTACTTAGTAATTAATCTTTAAAAATTATATAAATTTATATAATATGAAAACCATAAAATACAGCTTCAATTTGCTTTAAAATATTCTTACAAGATATATTAATCTAAAGTAGAATTTGTTGTAATGTCAATATTATTTAGCATATTATTTTTGCTATTTTACTTATAATTCAGGTATTACCCACGCTAGAATAATCATTTTTACCTTGTTTTAAAATCTTAATAATAAATATTATCTATTTAAATTTTAAAAGTAAAAAATTTTATAAAGCTATTTTTTATTTTATTACCAAATAACATATAAAATATTTATATGAAAAATAAAGAATTTAAATTAGGATAAAAGATGAATTTTAGACATATGCAACTATTTTTAAAAGTAGCAAAATTACAAAGCTTTACAAAGGCTGCAAATGAGCTTAAAATACCGCAACCATCATTATCTCAAAGTATTTTTGCATTAGAAAATGAGCTAAAAACCACGCTTTTTAATAGAAGCACAAATCCAATATCTTTAACCGAAGCAGGAGAAATATATTTAAAAAAAGCAAATCTAATAAAAGATATGATAGCAGAGCTTGATACTGAAATTTCAGCACTAAACAATGCCAAAACTGGCAAAATTCGTATAGCATTCTTACAAAATGGCTATAATATGATTCCAAATCTCTTGCCACAATTTTGCAAGCGTTTTAGCGACGCTGATATTAAAATTTCTCAAATCTTTTCAACGCTTAAAATCAAACAAATGATTTATGATGATGAAATTGACCTTGGAATGCTAGTTTTACCACTTGATATAAAATATTTAAAATATGAAATAATAAAAAGCAGCAATGTTTTTCTAGCACTGCCATCTTTACACGAATTATCTTTAAAATATAAAAATAAAGAATTACCAGAAATATCAATCAAAGAACTAAAAAATGAGAAATTTATTCTGCCAAAATCTTCTCAAAGAAGTAGATTAGATATTGATTTAATGTTTAAAAACAATGAATTTATTCCTAAAATTTTATGCGAAACTGAGACTTTTGATATTGCAAATTCAATAGTAGCAAGTGGTGTTGGTGCTACTTTTACTATTAGCGAATTAATAAAAGATGATAAAAAAGATAAAATAAAATTATTTAATATAAAGGATAATAATTTAATTAAAACATTAGTTATAGCTTATAAAAAAGATAAAAAACTCTCACATTTAGAGCTTGAGTTTATAAAAATGGCAAAAGAATTAGGGGCTTAGCCCCTAAAATTATGCTAATTTTGTAGCATCAATTATATTTAAATCAAGTCCTAATTGCTCGTTGCTAAGACCAAGTGCTAATCCTACTAATTGAGAAAGATGAATTATTGGCTTTCTAATTTCAGAACCCATTGCATCTTGATAGCGTTCTTGGTAAATATCAAGCTGCATTTGGCAAAGCGGACAAGGTGTAACAACGCAATCAGCACCATTTTTATCAGCACTACCAACAATTTGAGATGACATTTTTTGCACCGATTTTACTGCTGGATAACTAGCGTGAAAACCACAGCAATCTAAGCGTTTTTCAAACGGAACTATTGTCGCACCGAGCGCACTAACTACAGCTTCAAAGCTTTTTGGATTAGTTGAACTTTCTTTTGCGTTATATGATTTTTCAGGGCGAATACTATGACAACCATAAAATAAAGCTACTTTTAGATTAGAAAGTGGCTTAACAACTTTTGATTTTAAGGTATCTAAATTCTCATACAAAATCCATAAAAGGCTTGTTATTTCATTATTTCCTTGATATTTCATATTACCTTTTGCTAAATATTCATTTATGCGGTCTTTTGCACCTTTATCTAAAGCAGTTTTTGCACGAGTTAAAGTTAGCATACAAGTGCTACAGGTTGTTAGCATTGGCATATTCATATTCTCAGCTAATGCTATATTTCTAGCATTTGCTACAAGTGCTGCTATTGGGTCTACATCTTGTGCTTGAGATGCACCACAGCAACTCCAACCCTTAATCTCGTGTAAAGTTATACCTAGTATTGGAGCTATTGCTTCTAATGACATTTTTGATTCTTTAGCTGCTTGACTTAAAACACAGCCAGGGAAAAAAGCGAAATCTTTTTGTTGCATAACTTACTCCTTATTAGCAGCTCTAGCTGCTTCAATCATTTTTACTAAATCTTCATGACCTTCAATTTCTTCATCACCAAAAATATGTAATGGATTCATCTTACCTGCTTTCATTAGATTGTATGCAATATCTATTTTTGTAGTATTTGCTAAAACACCTTCAGAGCGAAGTGCTAAATAAATCTCATTTAATCTACCTGTATCTTCTAAGTCTTTTAAGAATGCTTCTGCGTGAGCTGGTCCTGTGCCATCTTTTAAACCTTTTTTCATAGCCATTACTCTTAGCATTGCTATATCATCAGCAGCACTAATTCCTTTAGGACAGCGGTCGGCACACTCTTGACAATGAACGCACATCCAAAGACCATTTGCAATAGATGGTTTTAAGTGTTTTAAAGCATCTTTTGAGCGTGAATCATAAGCAGCACGAAATGCGTGAGTAAATACAAATGGTTCCATATAATCACTTGAATCAGCTTCAAGTTTATTACATTCACTAGCACAACAACCACATAAAATACAATCCCATTGTTTTTTAATAGCATCAACTTCAGCTTGAGTTTGCACGCAACCTTTTTTATCAGAAAAGGCTTCTTTTGGTGTTATAGTTGGTTTTATTTTTCTTAAATTCTCAATACTTGGCTCCCAATCTACAACCAAATCCGAAAGAACTTTAAAATTTGCCAAAGGAGAGATTTTTAAGCTTTCAGGATTGTCATATTCTTTTAATAAATCATCCATTTTAGTATCACAAGCAAGGTATGAATGCCCATTCACACGCACACCACAAGCACCACAAATCGCCATACGACAAGCCGAAGTAAAATTTAGTGAAATATCTTGAGTGCGTTTTATATGTTGTAATAAGGCTAAAAGCGTTTTTCCCTTTACTTCATCTATACTTAAATCATATGCTTGAACAAATTTATCAACTCCATTAAAGCGGTCAATTAAAATTTTCATTAGTATTTCCTTTCTTCAGGTTTAAATTCTGTAATAACTACATCTTTATAACTAAGGCTTAATTTGTCATCTTTTAAAGTAACAAGGCTATGTTTTAAGAAATTCTCATCATCTCTTGTTGGATAATCTTCTCTAGTATGAGCCCCACGGCTTTCTTTTCTATTTAATGCACCAAGACAAGCACATCTTGCTAAAAGAATGAGATTTCCAAATTCTAAATACTCAATTAAAGCGGTGTTATAGAACATATTTGGATTTGAAATTTTAAGATTATTATATTTAGCCCAAATCTCATCTAGGATTTTTATATGTTTTTCAAGCTTTTCTCCTGTTCTATAAATTCCCATATTATCCCAGTTATATTGTCCAAATTCTTCTCTTAAATCATAAAGCTCGTTAGGTTTTGAATTGCCACTTGTTATATCTTTTAGCTTAATTCTCCATTTTTGAGCTAATTCTTCAGCGTGTTTGCCAGAGCCATAATTTTGTCTTTTATTTGCATACTCACCTGCACCCTCACCTGCAAGTTTGCCTGTAACTGCCGCATCAGCTAAGCTATTTCCACCTAGACGATTTGCTCCGTGAATTGAAGCACAACTTGTCTCACCTGCAGCAAAAAGTCCTGCTAAATGAGTACTCATATCATCAAATTTTGCAATTTCTATACCACCCATTGAATAGTGTGCTGTTGGACGAATTTTAATTGGTTCTTTTACTAAATCTATACCTTCAAATAAAAGTCCAATATGACGAATTTGTGGTAATTCATTCATAATTTGTTCTTCACCTAAATGTGTAACATCTAAAAGAACATAAGAGCCCATTCCTTCTCCAAATCCATTGCCCAAACGAATTTCACTTTCAATTGAACGAGAAACAATATCTCTTGGAGCAAGCTCAAGACGATTTGAGTATTTACTCATAAAGCGTTCGCCTTTATTATTAATTAATTTTCCACCAAGACCTCTTGCCGCTTCAGTAATTAATGCACCACCATTTCTAACTCCTGTTGGGTGAAATTGAAGCATTTCAGGGTCTTTAAACGCAAGTCCAGCTCTAAGTGCTGCAGCAATTCCATCTCCACTAGCATTAAATGGGGTTGAAGTGCGGTTATAAAACACACGAGTATAACCACCTGTTGCTAGAACTACTGATTTTGCTAATACAGGCACTACATCTCCTGTTTGCATATTTAAAAGAACTACACCTTCACACTCATTATTATCAATCGCAATGTCAAGTAAGTAATGGTCAAGCAAGAAATTAACACCATTTGTAATAGCTTCATCAAGACAGGTGTGCATCATAATAGAACCTGTTTTATCGGCTGCATAATTACAGCGTTCATATTTTGCACCACCAGCAAAACGTCTTGCAACCGTTTTATCTTGTTGTCTATTAAAAGGCATTCCTGCATAATCAAGTTCGTGAATTGCTTCGGTAGCCTTTTGTGCAAATTTAATAATTGCATCTTGATCGCCTAAAAAATCACTACCTTTAACAGTATCATACGCGTGTAATTTGTTTGAATCACCATTTTCAAAATCAATCACACCATTAATCCCACCTTCAGCCATACAGGTTGCATTTCGTGATGGCATACCTTTATTAACTACTACAACATTTAAATTTGGATGATTTTTTCTAACCGCAACAGCAGCTCTAAGACCAGCACCACCAGAGCCGATAACTAAAACATCTACGCTTGGTAGTGAGGTATTTTTACCACTTTTTTTAAGCTCACTTGCCATAATTGATACAGGGCTTGTGCTAGCTGCTACTGCACCAACACCAATAGTAGCTGATTTTATGAAATCTCGCCTATTGAATTTTTCTTCATTCATATAAAACTCCTTTAAATAAGAATTTTGGTATTAATCTTTATTTTTTTCTTAAAATAAAAAATTAATAGCAAAATATTATTCTAAATTACATTATAAGTCAAATATTATTTTTTTTATAATCTCATAAGATAAAAATTATAATATATAAAAAATCACGATTTTATGGTATTTTGAATTAGAGAATTTGTAATAAAATTAATATAAAAAATAAAATATCATCAATATTTATTAGTAATAAACTTATAAAAAAATTCTTTTTTAGTATTTTAATAATTAATAATTTTTCACATTGCTTATAAATCTATAGTATAAATTTACTAATATTTTAAATATTTAATTTGCCTTTATTTACGCTAATTTTGAATATATACTATTAAGCTTTAAATAGGCAAATTAACACCATTTAAGTAATTACTTTAATTTATAATAATTAGATGATATTTTTATATATTCTTAAAAAATAATTTTAATTTTTGAGTATAAAACTATGAAAGTGTTTTAATGCTTTTATAAGTGTCAATAATGTTTCTTATTTCTTCATAAAAAGATTAATATGATTAATAATTCACTAGTTATTAAAAAATTATATTAATGTTTTAAATTCTATTTGAGTAATAAAATAATCAAGCCCTAAAAAGGGCTTGAAATTATTCAGAAACGCTATAATCAGCTGCTGCTAAACGCTTTAATTGTCTATAGCGTCTTTGCGCATCTGCTTTGTTGCGAGCATATAGTTCTGCTGCTTCTTTTGGATTTCCTTTTTTTAGTGAGTTATAACGAACTTCTGCCATTAAGAACTCTTCATATAAATTCCAATCAGGTTCTTTTGAAGCAATTTTTAATGGATTTTTACCCTCTGCTTCTAATCTTGGATCAAATGTGTAAATTGGCCAATAACCACACTTAGTTGCGATTTCTGCGTGATCACCACTAGCACCCATTCCACCTTTAATTCCGTGAGCTATACAAGGGCTATAGCAAATGATTAAGCTTGGTCCATCGTAAGCTTCAGCTGCGATTAATGCTTTAATAAAATGAGCATAGTTAGCGTTTGAGTTTACTTGAGCTACGAAAATATTTCCATAAGTCATAGCAATTTGTCCTAAGTCTTTTTTCTGACTTGGCTTACCACTTGCAGCAAATTGTGCTACTGCACCTGTTCTAGTTGATTTTGAAGCTTGTCCGCCTGTATTTGAATAAACTTCAGTATCCATTACTAATACATTCACATCTTCTCCACTAGCTAAAACATGGTCAAGCCCACCATAACCAATATCATAAGCCCAGCCATCACCACCAAAAATCCATTGAGATTTTTTAGCTACATAGCTTTTTAGACCTAAAATTTCTTTAGCACCTTCAAGTTCTGCGTGTTGTTCTAATAATGGAATTAGTCTATCTCTAACATCTGCTGTTATATCAGCATTTTTCTTATTAGCCAACCATTCGCCATAAAGAGCTGCAATTGCATTTGGAGCTTTATCTTTCGTATTAATCATAATATCTTCAATTCTATGGCGAATTGTCTCGGTAGCAACTCTCATACCCATACCAAACTCAGCATTATCTTCAAATAATGAGTTACCCCAAGCAGGTCCAAAACCTTTATCATTTTTGCGATATGGAGTAGAAGGTGCTGAACCACCATAAATTGAGCTACAACCTGTTGCATTCGCAATCATCATTCTCTCACCAAACATTCTAGTAACTAATGTAATATATGGAGTTTCACCACAACCTGGACATGCTCCGTGGAATTCAAATAATGGTTGTGCAAATTGAGCACCTTTTGTAGTATCTTTTGCTATAAAATTATCTTTATAAGTAACTTTATGGAATAAGTAATCAGCATTATCTTGTTCACCTTTTTCTAGCTCTTCTTCAAGTGGAACCATAACAAGTGATTTTTCTTTACTTGGACATTCAGTTACACATAACTCACAACCTGTACAATCTAATGTTGAAACTTGAATTTTAAATTTAAGACTTTCGCCTTTTACACCTTTAGCATCAATTGAATGCTCTTTCACGCCTGCTGGAGCATTTGCCATTTCTTCATCATTAATTAAGAATGGGCGTATTACTGCATGTGGGCAAACTGATGCGCATTGGTTACATTGAATACAATTTGCTTCAATCCATTTAGGAACCATAACACCAACACCACGCTTTTCGTATTGTGTAGTTCCATGCTCAAAACTACCATCTTCATACCCAATAAATGCTGACACTGGTAAATCATCACCTTTTGCAGCGTTCATAGGTTTAACTATATTTTCAACAAAAGCAGTTCCTATGTATTTATCATCAGCTTTTTTCTCATCTATTACTAAATTAGCCCAAGCTGGATCAACAGTAACTTTTACTAAACCTTGTGCTCCAATATCAATAGCTTTATAGTTCATCTCAACTACTGCTTCGCCCTTTTTAACATAGCTTTTATATGCAAATTCTTTCATATATTTTTGAGCATCTTCATAATCAATAATTTTTGCTAATTTAAAGAATGCACTTTGCATAATTGTATTTGTTCTATTACCTAGTCCTATATCACGAGCAAGTTTTGTAGCATTTATGATATAAAAATTCACATTTTTTTCAGCTAGAACTTTTTTAACTTTATTAGGAATTTTTTCAATTGTAGTTTGTTCGTCCCAAATTGAGTTTAGTAAGAAAGTTCCGTTTTCTCTAATACCTGCTAAAACATCATAAATGTCTAAATATGCAGCAACACTACAAGCAATAAAATGTGGGGTGCTTACTAAATAAGTTGAAGTTATTGGCTTTTTAGAAAATCTTAAATGGCTTCTTGTATATCCACCTGATTTTTTACTATCATAAGCAAAATATGCTTGTGCATATAAATCAGTTTTATCTCCAATAATTTTAATTGAGTTTTTATTTGCACCTACCGTTCCATCAGCACCAAGTCCGTAGAATAAACATTCAGTTGTGCTTTCATCCCCTAATGAAATCTTTTTGCCTAGTGGTAATGAAAGATGAGTTACATCATCATTAATTCCAATTGTAAAATTATTTTTTGGTTTTTCTTGATTTAAATTCTCATATACTGCAAGTAATTGTGCAGGGTCAACATCTTTTGAACTAAGACCATATCTACCACCTACAATTAAAGGCGCATTTTCTTTATCATAATATGCAGCTTTTATATCAAGATATAAAGGCTCGCCTATACTACCTGGTTCTTTTGTTCTGTCTAAAACTGCAATCTTTTTAACTGATTTTGGCATTTCTTCAAAGAAATATTTTAAGCTAAATGGTCTATATAAATGAACCATCATAACACCAACTTTTTCGCCTTTTTTGTTTAGATAATCAACCACTTCAGTTAAAGCTTCATTTACACTACCCATAGCAACAATTACACGAGTAGCATCAGCAGCACCATAATATACAAATGGTTTATAAGTTCTACCTGTAACTTTTGAAATCTCTTTCATATAATCAGCTACTACATCAGGTAAAGCATCATAAAATTTATTAGCTAACTCACGAGTTTGAAAATATATATCATCGTTTTGCGCAGTTCCACGAGTTTTTGGATGTTCAGGATTTAAACAGGTATCACGGAATGCTTGAACTGCATCCATATCAATTAATCTTTTAAATACTTCATAGTCCATTACTTCAATTTTTTGAATTTCATGAGATGTTCTAAATCCATCAAAGAAATGCATAAATGGAACTCTTCCTTTAATAGCACTAAGATGAGCAACACCAGCTAAATCCATAGCTTGCTGAACACTATTTGAACATAGCATTGCAAAACCTGTTTGACGAGCTGCGTAAATATCTTGATGATCACCAAAAATTGATAAAGCTTGGGCAGCAATTGCACGAGCAGCAACATGTATAACACCAGGAAGCATTTGACCTGCGATTTTATACATATTTGGGATTTTGAGTAATAAACCTTGAGAAGCTGTATAAGTTGTAGTTAATGCACCAGCTTGTAACGAACCATGAACGCTACCAGCAGCACCTGCTTCACTTTGCATTTCAACAATTTTTACAGGCATTCCAAAAATATTTTTCTTTCCTTGAGAAGCCCAAATATCTGTATAATCAGCCATAGGTGAACTTGGAGTAATAGGATAAATTCCTGCGACTTCTGTGAACGCATAGGCAGCATATGCAGCGGCTTCGTTACCATCCATTGTTTTCATAACTTTTGCCATAATTTTTTCCTTTTTTATAGAATTTGTGTTTCAATTTTACTCAAAGCTTATAAATAAATGTTAATTTGATTCAAGTTTGTAAGTGCTAGAAAATAGGACATTTTTAGTATTGTAAATATTGTCAATCAAAAAAGTTACTGATTTAATTTTAGGGTTAATTATTTCATCATAATGAGTAAATAAACTTTCAAAAAATATAATATTTTCATTATTTTTTAAAAATGGTTTTATGATTTCTTTAAATTCTATAAAAATAATTTTAATTAAATCAAAATTTTCAATCTTAAACTCAATTTTTTTATTTCTTATTTTAAAACTAATTTTACTTGTATTTGAAAGATTAATTTGTAAATTAGTCGCTATTTTAGAATAATCAATTGCGTTATTTACAACACTATATTTTACTCTAAAATCTATACTAATATCATTTAACATATCAAGAACAGATTTATAAGCAGTTTTATTTAAATACCAAGATAAAAATGCTAAAT
Organism: Campylobacter sp. RM12651; assembly: GCF_022369475.1. Lineage (NCBI taxonomy): Bacteria > Pseudomonadati > Campylobacterota > Epsilonproteobacteria > Campylobacterales > Campylobacteraceae > Campylobacter > Campylobacter sp. RM12651. The sequence goes on along the minus strand of NZ_CP059600.1, from coordinate 689,797 downwards.
CATCTTTTACATTGTCATTAAACTTCAGATTATCAACATTAAATTCAAATTCTGAACTCATATTAAACAAGCTAGTATCATCAAAATAATATTTATTTTTATCAAAATAATATTCTAAATTATTCTTTTCTATAAAAGAGTATTTTAAATCTTTAAAATCTTTTTCAAGTAATTGTAAAAAATTATAAAATGCAACTCTGTTTTTAATATAAATATTAGAGAATTTAAAATATTTAAAAACTCCATTTTCTATAAAACATTCAGTATAACTTGAACATTCCACCTTAGCTGCTATATATAATTTTTCAAGTAATTTTACTAGATAATCTATTTCTTGTTTTTGCTTGATTATATTTCTTTGTTCTTGTTGATAATTATCATACAAAAACACACTAGTTGTTAATACAACAACAAGTATGCTTAAAATTATTTTTTTCATAAATTAGCTTCGTTTAAAGCCTCTGATTGATAGTGAGCTATTAGTGGTTCAATGATTTCATCTAATAAACCATCTTGCATAATTATGTCTAATCTGTGTAAAGTAAGATTTATTCTGTGATCACTTATTCTATTTTGTGGATAATTATAAGTTCTAATTCTTTCACTTCTATCTCCACTTCCAACTTGAGATTTTCTACTCTCTCGCTCTTTTGCTAATCTTTCTTGCTCTTGCATTTCATAAAGCCTTGCTTTTAAAACTTTTAAAGCACTTTCTTTATTTTTATGCTGACTTTTACCATCTTGATTAACAACAACTAAACCTGTTGGAATATGTGTAATTCTAACTGCAGAATCAGTAGTATTTACACTCTGACCACCATGACCACTACTTCTCATTACATCAATTTTTAAATCATTTGGATTTATTTCAATATCACTATCTTCTACTTCAGGCATAACTGCAACGGTTATAGCACTTGTATGAACTCTGCCTTGAGATTCTGTAGCAGGAACTCTTTGAACTCTGTGTGTGCCACCTTCGTATTTTAATCTTGAATAAGCTTTATCACCTTTAATTAATAAAATAATCTCCTTAAATCCACCTGCACTGCCTTCACTTTGACTAACTACTTCTATTTTATAATTTTTGTCTTCAGCATATCTTGCATAAGCTTTAAATAAATCTCCGACAAATAAAGCAGCTTCATCTCCACCAGTTCCAGCTCTAATTTCTAAGAAAATATTCTTATCATCATTTGGGTCTTTTGGTAATAAAAGTATTTTTATTTCTTCTTCTAATTTAGGTTTTAATTCTTCTAATTCTTTTAATTCTTCTTTAGCTAAATCACCTAAATCAGGATCTTGCAATAAAGTTTTATTTTCTTCAATTGAATCTAGCGTATTTAAATATTTTTTAGCAACCTCAACTATATCTTCTAAACTTTTTTGTTCTTTTGATAAGGCTGTAACTTTTGCTAAATCTGTAGTATTTTCAATATTACTTAAAAACGCTTGAATTTCTTCATAGCGTTTTAAGAAAGGTTCAAGTTTGCTTGCTAGCATTAAAAATTATGCACCAATTTTATTTACTAAAAGTGCTAAACGACTTACTTTTCTTGAAGCTGTTTGTTTTTTAATAAAACCACGGCTTACCATTTCGTGAATTTTTTTATTAGCTACTTTTAAAGCTGCTGCTGCTGCTTCATTATCATTAGCTGCTGCTGCTTCACGAACTGCACGAGTAATGTTTTTAAGTCTTGTTCTATAGAATCTGTTTCTAATAGTTTTTTTAATTGTTTGTCTAGCTCTTTTTTCTGATGATTTATGATTTGCCATAAAAAATTCCTTCGTAAAAATTTTTAAAAGACTGATTTTAGTAAAGTTTTGTTAAAATAATCTTAATTCAAAATTAAAATCATACTGAAAGGCAAAAAAATGATATTTGGAACAGATGGAATTAGAGGTTTTGCAGGTAATGATTTAAGTGCTTTTAAAGCTCTTAAAGCTGCTATGGCTATTGGAATTTTTTTTAAAAATAAAGCATTAACAAAAAAAGTAATAGTTGGAAAAGATACTAGAAGAAGTGGTTATATGATAGAAAATGCAATCGTTAGTGGTCTTAATGCAGTAGGTTTTAATGTATTGCAAATTGGCCCTATGCCTACACCTGCTGTTGCTTTTTTAAGTCAAGATTTAAGATGTGATTTTGCTATTATGATAAGTGCCTCTCATAATCCTTATTATGATAATGGTATTAAAGTATTTGATGCTAATGGATTTAAATTAAGCGAAAGCGAAGAATTTGAAATTGATAAAATATTTAATGATGATAATTTAATTAATTCGCATCTTGTAATAAAGGATAAAATCGGCTCTGCAAAAAGAATTGATGATGTAATAGGTAGATATATAGTTCATATTAAAAATTCTTTTCCAAAAGATACAACCTTAAAAAACCTTAGAATTGTATTAGATTGTGCAAATGGAGCGGCTTATAAGGTTGCGCCTGCTGTCTTTTCTGAATTAGGAGCTGATGTTATAACATTAGCTTGTGAGCCAAATGGAATAAATATTAATGATAATTGTGGAGCACTTCATCCAAATATGTTAGCTAAAGAAGTAAAAAGATTAAGAGCTGATGTTGGGTTTGCTTTTGATGGAGATGCTGATAGATTGGTTGTGGTTGATGAAAACGGAGAAATCATTAATGGAGATATTTTATTAGGGGTTTTAGCAAAAGCTTTAAAAGATAATAATAATTTAAGCGGTGTTGCAATTAGCAAAATGAGCAATATGGGATTTTTAAATTATCTTAAAAAACACGATATTTCTTATGTTACAACCGATGTTGGAGATAAATATATTCTACACGCAATGCAAGATAAAAATTATAATTTTGGTGGAGAGCAAAGCGGACATATAATTTTTAGCGATTACGCAAAAACTGGCGATGGTATAGTAGCAGCACTTCAAGTAGCAAAATTATTATTAAATAAAAAAGCTAGCGAGATTTTTAGCGAAATTAAATTATTTCCACAAAGCTTAACAAACCTAAAAATCACAGAAAAAAAACCTTTAGATAAATTAGAAGGCATAGATAACTTATATGAAAAATTAAATAAAAATAATGTGAATTATTTATTTAGATATTCAGGAACTGAAAATTTAATGAGAATATTACTTGAATGCGAAAGTGAAAAAACTTTAAAAAATATGGAAAATGAATGTATAAAATACTTTCAAAGTGTGCTAGTATGAGAAAAAAAATTATTATCTCAAGTCTTATAATAGCCATTGTAATAATCTTAGATAGACTTAGTAAAAATATATTTTTAGCAGGTTATGAATGGCATTTTACCCCTATTAGTTTTTATTTAGTTTTTAATGATGGGGTTGCTTTTTCAATGCTAAGTTTTTTACAAGAATATCTAAAATATATTCAAATAATGTTGCTTATAATTGCTGGAATACTTTTAATTAAAGAAAAAAAATTCCTAAACGATAATTATTATGCCCTATCATTCATATTAGCCGGGGGCATAAGCAATGTTTATGATAGGTTTTTATATCCTGGAGTTATTGATTTTATAGCTTGGCATTATTGGTTTAACTTCGCTGTTTTTAATATTGCTGATGTGTGTATTAACCTTGGCGTTATTATAATAATTTTAAAAGAAATTTTTAAGAAAAGGAAGAAAAATGGAATTTCTAGCTAACAATTATGATTGGATAAAAT